>CAZFPK010000011.1:0-90884 GCA_964521025.1 uncultured Candidatus Cloacimonadota bacterium
ACACATAATATATTAGAGTATATTTTAGCAACCAATTTTTGACTATTAAGCCAAACTTTCTGATTTATAATAATAAGGATTGATAGAAATATTAGTTAGTGTAAAAATATCGCCCTTTTTTGTTATTTTTTTAACATTTCCAGATTTAATATACTTTGCTTTAGGATTAGAAAAATTTCCTTCTGAGTCTAAAAACCATCTCAATCTATTAAAATAAAGTTTTTCTACTCCTGAATCCTTCATCAATTTTAATAATGGATAAACACTTTTTGTATTTAAAAGGTTTTGTTGTCCATTTAAAACATATTTATTCCTTAATTTCTGCATAGGAAATTCCGATAAAAAAGTCTTATATTTTTTTCTTCCATAATATCCTCCATTAATATTGTAATTTATTTATTTTTTTGAAATTTGTTTCAATTTCTATAATACTTAATATCATTCCACTTCTATGATTTTTTTTCGTGGACAAAAATAGGTCAGGGGTATTTGAAAAGTCAATGATTTTTTTGAGAAAAATTTACATTTGATGATTATTTCATAAAAAACTCCGGAGGAGTTACCTATTTGTAACTGGAGAAACCGAATATGTACTAACTCCGGAGGAGTTTTCTGTCTTGCCGGATCGATATTGAATAGGAAACTCCGCTGGAGTTATCTTATTCCCCAAATAATCGTAGTTACAAATAGGATATTCCGCTGGAATTTTTTTACTTAAGTTCAAAAATTCCTTGCCAGAATCCAAAATAAAATTGACAGAAAAAACAGCATAAAAAACATTGCGAGTGAATGTTCACTCGCAGGATTAACTTCTTCCTGCGGGTGTATAAGGAGAAAAATTATGGATCATCTCTCAACCAGGCAGGTTCAAATTATTGAAGCAGCATTAAAAATTATATCCCATAAAGGTATCCAATTCCTGACCACAAAGTCATTAGCGGAAGAAATCGGTATGTCCGAAGGCGGACTTTATCGTCATTTCAAAAGCAAAGATGACATCCTGAACGGGATTATCGAATATGTGATCTACGGAGTTTTGAATTTCTTCGACTCAGTGATAAATTCGGATAAAACGAGTATCGAGAAACTAAAAGAGATATTCCTCGAAAGATGCACCAGAATCGGCTCACACCCGGAGCAGATAGTTTCCTTGAGTTCCTTTAATTATTATCAGGACGGAGAAAAATATCGTCAGCAAATCCGGGAATTTTATAATGAATATGAGAATAAAATATTACAGATAATCAGTAAAGGTCAGGTAGACGGTGAGATCACGAATGTCGATCCAAAATACATTTATATGGTTACTATCGGAGTTTTAAATAGATTCGTGATGGAATGGCAAAGAGCGAATTATGAGTTCAACCTTTATGAAGAAGGTGAGAAACTCTGGAATTATCTGAAAGGATTGATCCGGATTAGAACTTGATTACAAAACTCGACTTGCTACGAAGTGCGAGTTGAGTTTTGGAAACAATATGAAACAACCCAAAACAGAAAACTTAAGTTATCCGGTAACTGCCGGATAGCTCAAGTTCTCAATAATTTCAAAAACAAAATGAAAAAAATATTTTTATATTCATTATTAATTCTAATAGTTTTATCGATTTCAACTTGCGGCAGAAAAGACGCTCTTTCTCCCAATTCCCAGCCAGAAATCAGGATCACTTCTTCTTATGGAATCGATAGTCTCGAGTTTGATGAAGACATTTATCCGATTTCCTTCCAACAAAAAATTTTCTGGCAGGCAAATGATCTGGATGGAACAGTCGAACATTATGCTTTCCGCGTATTAGACGAAAATGAAAATCCAATATTGGGAACTCCGGATCATGATTTTACCGATTCACTCGGTTGGGTCTATCATTATCAATTAGGAGCAGATGAAAATATTCCGATGAATGATCCGTCAGCAAAATTAACGGTTTGGACGGAACAGGTTTATGCACTCATCAATTTCCCGGCAAATGTTGATGGAGACAGTGCTGTCGTAACCGGGATTTTTGAAGTTAAATGCAAGGATAATCGAGGATTGGAGAGCGAACCTGCTCGAAAGTATTTCAATGTAAAATCTCTCCAACCGGCAGTAACTGGAAGTTCCAGCAAAGGTGATATTTCCGGGAAAACTGTTGGTCTGGGAATTATCCTCGAATTTATGATGTTAGATGAAGATCCGTATGTGGATCCGGTTGCAGATTACTTTGAATTCCAGTTAATCAAAAGAGATTTGGAAAACCAGGTTATTCCGGAACCGGATTACGAAGAATGGATTTCAACCAAAGGACAGGAAGATATTAACCGGTTTTATCTTACTCCAAATTCGACTCCATCTTTAATTCCAAATTCTTATATTGAAAATGAACCGGCAGATTCTACTTTCCTGATCTTTAGAGCAATCGACAAAGCCGGCATAATTTCCGAACCGGATACGATATCTTTTCTTGTGAAAGATAATTTCTATCCTGAAACTCTCATCTATATCAAAGATATTTTTGTTTTGGGAGAAAATCATTTCGTAACGCAAAGAGATGCTTCTCTCGGTAAGATAATTCCCTTGATCCAAACCAGCAGCGGCTATAAATACTCGACTCCCTTCTGGATCGATAAAGACGGGAATTTCAAAGTTCTCTGCAGCAATGACTTGAAAATTTACCTGCATTGGGGCTGGCATGGAGAATTTGAAGAGGATGATCCTTTTGCCAAAAGAGAAGGAAACCTGTTAGACGGGGAAATCCATCAAAATTATTTTTCCGAAGTTCAGTATTTTGATTTGAGATTGGATAATGAACCTTATTATTATCCACCTTTTCCACCGCAAGACGTTAACCTGGTAATCGATAATGACGGCACAGAATGGCTGCGAGTTCCCAAAAACTATGACATCGATCAGGAAACAGTTTTAGCGAATCTCGATTATGGAACACATTCTTTTGAAGTCAGGGTCGTGGATCTGCAAGGTCATTTTGATCTTACTCCGGCTGTTCTGGATTTTGAGATTATGGAAAAAGTTCCTGAAGATGAAAAACAGGGAATCCTCATAATCGATGATTCTAATAATCTTGATTTTGATGCTATAATCGACAGTTTGTATTTGGAATTTGTTTCCGATTATGATGGAATTGTAGATGAAATCAAAAGAAAAGAAATAAAAGATTTAATCGACGGACTTGGTCTTGGTACTGTTCATTTTAATAAATCCGTTCTTTCACCAACCGATCTGCAAGGTTACAAATTTATTATTTTTCACTCAGATATTCTAACCGACGATTCAAATTTTTATAAAGAATATGATCCATTAAATTTGTATCTGGAATTGGGGGGAAATCTCATTTTCAGTTGTGGAAACAGCATATTACTTTCCCAAGACTTATGTACCGAACAGGAAATTCCAATCTTTGAAAAATTTTTCGGACTTCCTTTAGAGGATAATATTTTCAATACAGTAACCAATATTGAGACTGAAGCCAGTTTCTTTGATTTACAGTTTTTTGATAAAGCCCTTGCTGAAAATAGTTTTGAAAATAATATTAATTTGGAACTTCCAAGTTTTCATGTATGGGTTACATTAAAGCAAGGATTAGGACCCGTTGCATATTTTGAGAATTTTACCGATGATTCCGAAGTAATTTTCCGCTATGGATGTAAATTCCCCGAAATTGGAACAGACTTCGAAGAATGGGATGATATCGACGATAATGACCAATTTCCTTCCGAATCTCAATATAATGAATTTAACGGAAAACCGGTTGCATTAAAGAAAATTATGGAAAATAGTTGTTGTTATATTTTCGGATTTCCGCTTTCTTTTATGAATCCCGATGAAGTCAGGAATATGATGAATAGTATTCTGACGGAATTAGATTAGAGTTATGACTAATTGTTTCATCGTTCTCAATCTCCTGATTGGGAATGTCTTCAGCAAGACACGACTTGCTATGACCGTAGGGAATGCGAGTTGAGAATTGAAAATCATTTCAAGACAGGTTGTTCTTCCCGATTTGTCGGGACACTTCGTTGCAAGTCATGTTCAATCCGTATGTTCCAAAACTCGATTTGGGAACAAAATTTGATTAGAAACTCGGTTTCATGAAAGATACAAAATGTAGTGAACACATTCCCAAATTCAATTTGGGAAGAATAATAGTAGATCAACTTGCCAAGTTGATAAAAAAAAATGAAAAATAAGACCAAAATTGTTGCTCTGTTTCTCTTACTGTTTTTCTCAATTTTAAACTCAGAATCTGTCGAACCCGGTTCTTCCAATAAAAAACTCGACCTCCTCAAATATCACAATGTCGGCAATATCTGGCTGCGCGTCAGTAATTATGGTTTTTTCGGTTCCGGATATGCAGTTTCGCCGCAATGGCCCTCGCTCGAGTATCCGGGCGGAAGTGCTATCGATTATCTTTTCCAGGGTGGTCTCTGGTTTGGAGCAAAAAAGGTGAGGAGAAACACGATTGGAGAGAAACTTTTCTGGCTTCCGAATCCGGAAGATGAATATGATGTTGTGCCGGAAAGCGATCCTGCCTGGACTCCGGATCTACCGGTTGTGATCGATACACTCGTTTCCGTTGGTTATGAAGGTGATTGGGATGTTTACGAACTGCTTCCTGCTTACAATCCACTGGAAAATGTACCTCTCGGTGAGCAGTTCGATAATTATAATCCTCTCGATGTGATCATGAATACTTCCATTCGCGATTTTAGAAGAGGAGTCGATGATGATGCTGACGGAAAGATCGATGAAGACCCGGTTGGTTATGCGTTTCCTTTTCGTTCTTCCGACGAACTTCCTCTAGAATTTTCCGAATACGGAAATATGTGGTTGTATGATATTGATGATTATAGTCTGATCGAAAAAAATCTCGATATCTGGTTTCCACTCGGTTTCCTCGATCTTGGTGACGAAACGAATGAATTATACAATTTTTCTCAACCTAAAGATGATGATCTCGATACTCTAACAGACGAAGATGATTATCCTATATCCGAGCAGGATTTTATTTCCTATTTTTATGATTACAGCCCGTTTGAAACTCCCGGAGAACGGGATTGGGGCGGAGCAAAAGGAGGAAACAAACATATTCCATTACACATTCGCGTGCGTCAGATGAGTTATCAATGGAGTTATGAACATATTAAGAACCTCATTTATGTGGAATTCGACATTACTAATATGAATCCAATCGATACTCTCTACGATTGTGTGATGGGAATTTATATGGATTCCGATGTCGGTCCGCAAGCCTGGAGTGCCGGAGACCGCTGTACCGAAGATATCAGCAGTTATGTTTCCGGTGAAGGATATGAATTTGCCTACACTTATGATGCGGACGGAGATCAAGGATTAACGACAGGTTTGGTTGGTTCCCGTGTCTGCACACCCGATCCTGATATCCTGGATTTTGTCTGCTGGTATTGGAACAACGGACAAGGACCTACCGATTCCAAACCGTTAAATTTGAATCCAACCGGATTGACTGCCAATGAGAAATACTGGTTATTATCGAACCGGAATCCAAATCCGGATGAACTCATTTCATTAAGAGATTTTCCCGATCATCAAGTCGGAAATCCCGGTGATACCCGTTATTTATTTGGCTTTTACGGAGATATGCAGGGAGGGGAGAATCCGACTTCGGAATCATGGAATTTACCGCCTGGAAAGACGATGAAGATCGTGATCGCTGTTTTCCCTGGAGATGATCTGCAGGATTTGAAAGATCAGTCTGTCTGGGCAAAAACGATTTATGGAAAAGCACAAAATCTCGTCGAAGTAATTCAACCGGATATCGAGATCCATTATATCGGACCCGAACCTCCGGAAATTCCTGAAATGTATGCGGAATTATCCGCTAACGGAAATGGCATAGATGTTTATTGGGATAACCGCGCGGAAATCGAGAATTTCGATCAGATCACAGTTACAAACGAGCAGATCGGCTGGCAGAACGATATTCCCGGGATCGATAGTTATCTGCCGACTGCTGATACGACCGGGATGCCGGAGGAATTCAAACCGGAAAACTGGAACGACGGAGTTCCCAATGAAAACGCTCTCCTCAATCCCTGGACTGCCAACAGGTTAAGACACGATTTTCAAGGTTATTCATTTTGGGGAAGATCGGGCAGCGGTTCAAATGAGGATTGGATTTTGCAGGATAGATGGGATAAAATCGATTCCGAACAGGATTGGGAAGATTACGAAGTAAATTCCGGAACTGAATATTTCTTTAATTTTGGAGGTGATCTCGTTATCGACGAAGGTCTTCCCAACAAACAGGATGAAGTTTCGGAAGAAGACCTGAACTATTATCATTTTAATGAAAACTACATTTTGGAAAATTATGATGATAATGATATTGTTTACGGAAAGCCTGTTTATAATTGGAAAATCGAGTATTCGGACAGTTTGCAAACTTATGCCAACCAGTTAAGTTTCGACGAACAATCCCTGCTTTTTAAACATCCTGATTTGAAAGATGAAATTTACCTGGAAATTTATGATGACCGGCTTATTCCTCTTTCCGGTCACGGCGGACAATCCTATATTGAAAATGGGATGGAAAATGAAGAACATCGAAAAAACCGGTTATCCAGAAGATATTATTATCAGCAGATTTTTAATCCACCCAAAGGAATCGAGTATTACATCGCTGTAACTGCTTTTGATCGCGGCATGCCGGAGAAAAACCTGCAACCGCTTGAATCCGGAAGAGATGCTGATGCCAATATGAAAATCCTCTTTCCGGGACCTTCGGCAACTTCCAAAATGGACAATATTTATGTCGTTCCCAATCCGTATGTCGGACACAGCAAATTCGACGGTCGTCGCGAAAAGGATGAAAAAGGTGATAAAAGTCGTCGCATCTGGTTTGTTAATCTTCCCGAAAATTGCACGATCAAAATATTTACTCTGGCTGGAGATTTAGTCGATACGATCAAACATAATGGTTCAGCCGAAGAAGATATTTTATCCATCAGTAAAGCCGCTTATTCGGGAATCAAAGCGTCCGGAATCGCTTCCTGGAATTTGCTTTCCTGCAATAACCAGATCATTGCTCCGGGAGTTTATCTTTTTTCTGTGAAGGATTGCAGTTCGGGAAAAATCAAAGTCGGGAAGTTTGTGATCATAAAATAGTATCCCCATCGTCCCGATGGGTGAAGTTGAAATGGTTGAATCTGTTGAATTGGTTGAATTGGGAACGAGAAGAAAGTAACTCCATCGTCCCGATGGAAAAGTTAGACTATACAACTTTGCTGTACAAGAGAGAAATGAAAAACTATTGAGGTTTTTATGAAAATAGTATCTCTATTAATTGTCTTCTTTTATTATTCGATAATTCAAGCAGCTGATTATACTATTCCACCTTCGTCTTATTCATTATGTAGCGGTGATCTTGATAATGATGGAGACAATGATATTGTTGTTGGACATAATAGTGAACATGGTATTATATCGTTTCTTTATAATAACGGAATGGGAGAATTTATTTTAGAGGATACTTTACATTTTTTTGGCGGCTTAAGAGTTTATGAGATTGTTAATCTTGATGAAAACCCAATCCCTGATTTAATCGTTCATCACCAAAATGGAATTGGAGGTACACAACACTTTGCAGTATTCTACAATAATGACATTTATAACCCTTTTTTTTACGATTCTGGGATATCAGGCTATGGAATCAGTTATCATGATACTGGTGATCTTGATAATGACGGTGATCTTGATCTTGTTTTCGATTTTTCAAATGCTCCTTTTTGGTGTGCATTTTATAATCTCGGAGATCAGGAATTCTCCGAACCTGAATTTTATGAGCTGCCCGGACATGTAATAAAATGTGAAGACCTCGATGGAGATAACAGAGCTGATGTAGTAACGCAGGGAGCGGAAACCAACATCCATTATAGTACTGGAAACGGATTTGAAACGGAATTATTATGTTTGGATGTAGTTAATGGAACAATGGTATTAGAAGATATGGATAATGATGGAGATTTTGATATTGTTCTCAGCCAACTCTTTCAACCACGTAACTATTTTCGAATATATGAAAATCTTGGAAATAGAGAATACATGTTGCATGACCAAAATATTCAAGGTAGTTATACGGAAGCTTTATCTGCTGACATTAATGGAGATCAATTAATAGATATAATAAATGTAATAAGTGGTGATTACTTTTATGTTTATTTTAATGAAGGTAATTTTGTGCTAAGTGAGTGTACCTGGATATATTTTGGAAATATTGGAGAATATTCTCAAGAAGGTAACTTTAATGATTTTGATGGTAACGGAACCCAAGATATTGCAATCGCAAGATATTTTATTGGTGAACCAAATATTTTAACGGTTTTATTCAATGATGGAACAGGAGTATTTTATGAAGAACCGGTTAATATCATAGATAACGAAATCTTTAAATATGATCCTTACCATGTGTCTTGTTATCCGACCCCTTTTGAAGATAATACAACAATTTCATTTAAGTTGCCTTATGCAAAAAAATGTAATTTTAAAATTTATAATTTAAAAGGACAATTAGTAAATACTCTTATCCCTGATAATTTGATTAGAAAAGGAAAACATATTTTTTATTGGAACGGAAAGGATATTTATGGAAATGATATAAGTAGCGGAGTCTATCTTTATAAGTTAAGTATAGATAACGAAGTAATAAGCAAGAAAGTATTAAAATTAAAAAATTAAAACCAAAAGGAGGAATTATGAAAAAGCAAATTATTACAATGATTATGCTATTTTTCGCTATTACTGCAAATGCCGTAATCACAAGGAGCGAAGCAATCGATCTCGTATTAAATCAAATACTTGTCGATGAAGTCGGATCTATCGATGTTTATGCATCTTACGGACTAATGGAACATGATGATAGTTTATTTGTTTATACGGGTAGAACGGTATCAATACCATACTTACAAAACTGGGTATTTTTTTCTAATGATTACCCAATGGCTTTATGGTCACATCCATGTCGTTATATTTTTGTTAATTATGAGGATGGTGAACATTCGATCATGGATGAAACCTGCTTACCGAAAGATTTAAAAATTGATTTTGAAAAAATATCACAGATAACAGTCGATATTGAACGTTCACCTGATCTTCAGAATCCACCATCATCGACTAGATTAGATAGAGAGGAAAATCCTAACCTTCATGCAATAATAATATCAGGAGATCATATACATGATACTGATGAAATTGCATTCTTCAATGATGTTTCGAGTATTTACTGCACTCTTCTACAATACGGTTTTCAGTAGAAATAATATTGTTGTTCATTATTATAATGGCCTCAATCCGGATGGAACGACAGATCTCGATGACCCACAAGAAGATACGGATGATATTGATTTTAGTGCCAATATGATAGATATTGACCAAAGTTTTATTGATTTGGAACAAAATCTAACAGCACAAGATCAACTTTTTATTCTTCTGCATGGTCATGGTTTCCCAATGCCTGCCGGTACCGCATTATGTTTACCTAATGCTGAATTTTTTTATGAAGATGATATTGACTATTATACTCGTAATATCAATTGTGCACAAATTATTTTAATTGTCAACGCATGCCTATCAGGATGTTTTATCGATGATTTTATGAATAACGGATCATTGTGTTCTAATAAAGTTATTCACACATCGACAGATGAAGATAATAGTTCTTATTATGAGGGATGGATGACAGGAGTTGGAGATCCGCTAAATTATCTATCCCAAGCATCTGAATTTTTAATGTACTGGAATGCTGCAGCAAGAGAATATTATCCAGGTTTTAGTTATGTTCCACAAACTGTTTCATGGGAAATTATTCCTTATCAATATGAAGATGTATATGAAGTAGGATTTCCATTCCCATTTGAAGATTATGCTACCTTTTGTGGTGGTGAGCAATCAGGATACCCACAGAATCATACGGAATTTCAAGGTATCAATTATGAAGACTATCATCCCGATCAAGAAAGTGACGAATCTAATCCCGACAATCATAATAATGACGGATTTGTCCAAATGAGTGAGATTTTCCAATATGCAAATGATTTTGATACATACTCGGAATATGGTTATTTTAATCCATGGTGGGTACAACCTCAAATGCTAAGAACTGTTGAATATCCTCAAGAAAGTTACAGTAATGAATTTATTAACAAATTCTGCACCCTTTTCGGAATTGCTGGATCAATATCACCTGAAGATTTGGGTTCAACTCCAGAAATTGAAGGGAATTATCTTTTCGGTGGAGAATTTACTATAGAGGATGGAGTAACTTTCACTATTCTTGCAGGTTCTCAAATCACGCTTTCAGATGAAGTAGAATTTATCGTAAAAAATGGAGCAGAGCTCATAATCGAATCAGGTGTTAGTTTCTATTGTGGCGAAGGTTCAAAGATCAAAGTTGAAGAAGGCGGTAGTTTTATTGCCTTCGGACCGAACATCCTGTTCACTTCTTCTGGTGAAGATTCCTGGGAAGGAATCGAATTGTTGGAAGCCGAAGAAAGTTATTTACAGGATTGCCGGATCGAGAATGCTGATACAGGTGTTCTTTTATATCAAGCAAATACCGGTACTTTCCAGGATAATGTAATCATCAATTGTAATACCGGATTACTTGTGAAAGGCAATGTATCAGTTCCTTGGGTTATAGAAATGAATGATTTCAACAATAATACTACCGGGATTTTTCTTTACTACATCGACGGTCAACTTCCTAATAACCATTTTTATATCAATCATAACACTATCGTGGGAGATGAAGGTGATGGAATCTATGTAAATAATTGTGGAATAGAACTGGAAATTGGTGACAACACAATAAACAATAACAAATATGGAATAAGATTCGAATATTCCGATAGATGTGAATTATTGGGATTCGATAGCGATGATTATCTAATTGAAGACAATACAGTCGGTGTTTCATTCTACCGATCAACAGTGGATATGGAAGGTTTAACAATCACAAACAATTCTGATTACGGTCTAATGTTCTTATCTGACAGTCATCCATCGATTCTTAGTAACAGGATTATAAACAACGGTGATTATGAGTTGTATTGCAATTATGGTCATCCGGTAATGGCAGATGGTCACAATGATATTGTTAACTCATATCATGGATATCTTGGTTATCGTTATCGGGATAATTTTAGATCTATAAATTGTCGTTACAATTGGTGGGGATCAAATCCACCTGATCCGGAAAAGTTTGAACCTTATGGTGAGGAATATTTCAGATATGATCCTGCTGATGAGTCATCTAATCATCCTTTACCTGGAGCAGGTATTGGTGAAGATGACGATGCCAGGATTGCTTATAAGAGTGCTTTAGAAACAGAAGGAAATGGAAACTACTCATTAGCTGCTGTAATGTATGAGGAAATAATCAATATTTATCCATCAAGCGAGGAAGCAATTCTCTCTTTGAGAAGGCTTTTTAAATGCGTAATAAAATCAAATGGGAATATTAATGTCCTGAAAGTTTTCTATGAAGATTTAGCAAATAGCAATCCGGCAGATACGGTTTTTTGCTTACTTTCTCGTAACCTGACAATCGATTGTGATAAAGAAAACGAGCTTTATGAAGATGTATTTCTGCAATATAGTAACATCTTGGAATTACCTATCGATGAAGCAGATTCCATCTTTACTCAAATCGATGTTTTGAATACTCTGTTAGAGATAGAAGAGTTTGATAGAAATACTGTATGTTTTGAAAATTTACCCGAGAATATTAGAAGGTTAAATCCTAAAAATATTCAAGATTTTCAAGTTAAAAGTCAAAATCTAATGGATAATCTTTTTGGAGAATCTGATGAAGGATATTTAAACGAATCATTATCTGATTATGTAACTTTAAAAGGTAATTACCCAAATCCATTCAATCCGATAACAACAATATCTTTCTCAATTCCTAACGACAGTAAAATCAACCTTTCTGTTTTCAATTTAAAAGGTCAGAAAGTAAGATCACTTGTAAAAGAATCTTTCAAAAGTGGTGATCATTCGGTTGTTTGGAACGGTAAAGATGAAACAGGTAAATCTGTCAGTTCCGGAATTTATTTCTACAAATTGACTGTGAACGGTGTATCAAATCAAATCCGTAAATGCATTTTAATGAAATAGGCTTTTGATTAAACAAATCAACTTGGGAGTAATCTCATGTTAGTTATTTGTTGTTCCCAATCACCTTTATGGGAACACATTTATATTGAAATTCTGTTTCGATGACAAATTCAAAACAGGATTTTTCGAACCTGCATTCCCAAAAGGAATTTGGGAATGAGAAAAAGAAATCATTAAGACAATGGTAATACAAGAAAATATTGGAGGAAAAATGAAAAAAAGCATGTTAATATTTGGATTGGTCCTAATTTTTATCTTATTAAATTCTGATCCTGTCCAAAAGGAAATTGATGTTGTTTCGAGCAGTTCTGTATTAAAACTAAATCGTGATGAATTAAGAGTTCCGGATTACGAATTCATCACCAATCCAACAAATCTAACCACAACTTATTACGATTATCAACCGGGAAGTTATAATGCACTTCCTATGAAATTCCAACCCGAAACTTCCCAACCAAACGGATACACTGCCGGTGGAGCCTATCTTGTTTTTCAGGCAAAAGAAACTTCTGCAGCCGAAAGAAGGATTTTCTCAACCTTTATCGATCCGGACGGAAACATCGTCTCCACCTCGACCATCAGTACGGACAATATCTGGGAAGGATTTCCCGGTCTCGCTATCGATCCGGTCACTGCGGATGGTTTTGTTGCTTACCATGCCAATGTCGATGGCATCGATGGCAACGAAGACCTTTTCTCTTATGATTTTTATCACATTTCGGGAGGTTCCGGTCTCTGGTGCGATCCTGCTGTTGTCATCAATGAAGTTGACCTGGAAGATATAATTCCCAATCCTGATGATAATTTTGTCTGGCCCTATCCGAATATCGGACCTTCACCTCTGGGAGCAGATTATCGCAGAATCCATATTTATGCTACAAATGCAACCGATCACGGAGCTGGTTCGGCTCATAATCCTTTGATCGCTTATGCGGATTTCACGACGGAAGACCTGGACAATATGGTCGATTTTAATTGGACTTATTACACGATCCCGCAAATGGACGAATGGGATTCTTCAGATCCGGAAATTCAAACCATGTCGCATTTAGCGATGGTCGTTTCGGAAACCGACGGAAAAGTAGCGATTGTGGGTTGGAATGTCGGGCATGGAGTTTTTGCTTTTGTGAATGAAAATTACGGACAAGGCGAATACTTATATTATCATGATGATTTCCGGCATTATGTCGATAATCCACAAAACCAGGATGGTTCGTATCGCTTCGTCGATTCTACCACCGAAGTACCCTATGACAGTCTGAATTTCTTTTTCCGCTCCAGCAGTTATTTCAACATTTTGTTCACGGATGATGAATCCAAAATCCGTTTTACAGCAACCATGGGATTGCAGTCGGAAGAACTTGATCCCGGCTCTGTCTGGTGGGGACACTGCATTTATCCGAAAGAAATTATTTTTGACCTAACAAGCGGAGAATTCAGTTTCTTCGATCTTTATCCGCAGGGAGCAAATCCTTCGGATGATAGTCCGATGCTGCCCTGGGATCTGGATGAAGACGGAGTACCGGATAATTATGATGCGGATGGAATCGTGCAGTATGTGGAAGGATTTCCTTTCTATTATTACCAGGAATATGCTGCCAATAGCACTTTCAGACTGGCAAAGAACGATGAAAAAGCTTGGTTGGCAGCCACCTGGCATGATGGATTGAAGGCGCGTAATTTTTATGATGAAGTTCCAGGTTTTGAAGATTGGGATGCTAAACCGGAAATGTGTATCGCCATTTCCGGAGATAACGGACAAACCTGGTCCGAACCGATCTATATGAATGCCAATCCCAACGATGAAAATTTTGAGCCTCTGCTGGCAAATATGATCCCTTGTTATCTCTATCCGGGAGAATTGATCGAGGATCTGGGAGAGGATGAATTCGGTAATCCGCACGGTAAATTACACCTCTTTCTCCTCGATGACAACAGTTACGGTTCTTTTATTCTCGGACATGGTCTGGATAATGGCGGTATGCTTAAATATGCTTCTCTGGATATTGAATTTCCAGATGACTCCGGATCTGCAGATGATGAAATTTCCGATATTTCAAATCTTATTCATACAAATAATTATCCCAATCCATTTCAATCTTCAACAACGATTTCATTCAATGTAACACAAACCTCCCGGTTTGTGACTCTTGAAATCTTCAACATCAAAGGACAAAAGATCAAGTCTTTCCCGAATCTCCAAATCGATAATTCTCCAGATCAACAAATCATTTGGAATGGAAAAGATAGTAATGATAAACCGGTCTCTTCCGGAATTTATTTCTACAAAATTTCGATTGGAGATAAAAGTGCAATGCGGAAGATGATCCTGATTAATTGAAAAACATCGGAATGTCCGCAGGACTTCCGATTGATTGCCGGACAGATACCAACTCTTGAAAAGAGATTAAAGGTCTTCCGATTGTTTGCAGGACAGATACCAACTCTTGAAAAGAGATTAAAGGTCTTCCGATTGTTTGCCGGGCAGATAGCAACTCTTGAAAAGAGATTAAAGGTCTTCCGATTGTTTGGCAGGAACCAACATTCCGAAGAACTTCGTACATTCGGAAGTTGTTAAATCAAATTTTTAATTTTTTATTTGACAAAGAAATAAAAGAAGAAAAAAGTGCGAGTGAATATTTACTCGCAGAAAGCGGGTAGATGTTTCTGAAATATTAAAAATCAAAAAACAGGAGGGTTGAAAAAATGAAAAAACTTTTAATCAGTTTATTTTTAGGGATTTTCTTTCTGTTATCTTCTAATGCTTTTGCTCAACTAAATGAGTACATCATGGAATTTGACGGGAATGATTACATTCGTTATGCTGATGATGGAGAGACAATGCTCGATCGTATGGATGGAGCAAGCGATTATACTATCGAAGCCTGGATCTACATCGATACCTGGGGAGATTACAACCGGATACTTCAAAGATATTCATGTTGGCGTTTATATTTAAACACGAATAACAGGCTCAGTTTTGGAGTTTATTCAGGAGGTTGGTATTACAAACATTCGATCGATAATGCTGTGCCTACCGGAGAGTGGGTTCATGTAGCAGTTATCCGTGATACTGATCCTGATCCGAATGAGATCAAACTGTATGTTAATGGAACGGATGTAAGTTCATCGGCTACATCCGGATATTCATTGCGTAATCGAGACAGCAGTAACTTATATGTTGGTCAAGACGGAACCGGAGGAAATTTTTTAGCTGATGGCTATATCGATGAAGTCAGATGCAAAAATGTCGCTGAAGATATTGCAGACCTGCAAACAGAAGTTACTCATCATCCTTATACTTCCGACAGTAATACTGCGATTTTATTCCATTTCGATGAAGGACCGGGAAATTATTGGACCGACAATGAACCCGGAGGAAACGACGGCAGACTCGGTGGAACTGCTGAAGGAGACGATCAGGAACCAACCTGGCGATCCTGGGATTATCTCGATGACGATCTTCCCTTACCGGTTGTTTTGAGTGAGTTCTCGGCTCAATATGCTGCGGATCAACTTTCTCTTTATTGGACAACTCAAAGTGAAACTAATAATCTCGGTTGGAATATTTATCGAGGAAATGATGAGAATGCTTATTTGAATGATCAAACAATTCAGATCAATGCCGAAATAATTCCCGGGGCAGGGACAAGCTCGGAACCAAACCATTATTCCTATATCGATGAAGTCGAATTCACCGAAAACACAACTTTCTGGTATTGGATCGAAAGTATTGGAAATTCCGGAGAAACTGATTCGTATGGTCCTATTTCGATAACAATTCCTGCAGAAGGTACAGATCCCGGAAATATTCCCGATTTTGAAAAAATTTGTCTTTATAATTATCCGAATCCATTCGAACCGTTTACAGAAATTAAATTTATGGTCAAAGAAACCGGAAATATCGATCTTTCTATCTTTAATATCAAGGGACAGAAAATCAGAACTCTGGTAAATCGAGATATTTCCGAAAATGAACTAAATACATTCATTTCTGCTATTTGGGATGGTAAGAATAATCTGGGTGATGAGGTAAATCCCGGAATTTATCTTTATAAACTAACGTTTGGTTCAAAAACTGTTACCAGGAAAATGATCCTGACGCGATAACATCCCCTTGTTACCAATCCCCTGATTGGTAACACAATTAACCTTTCATCAAAAAAAAAATAATAAATTGCCCTTAATTTCAAGGGCAATTTTATTATAAAACAAATTTTTGGAGGAAAAAATGAAAACTGTAAAAACAGTTTTATTCTTTGCTTTTATCCTGATTGGAACATTATCCATTTTCGCTGACAATCCTTATGCGATCAGTCTCGACGGAGGAGAATCATTTTATGTGAACGACGGCAATAATGCTCTCGATGTTTCGGCTCATTGGACTTTTGAAGCCTGGATAAAGGTCGGAAGTTATGTTTCCGGAGATTGGGATTGCATTATGGATCGGAGAACCGTGTTTTCATTCTATTTGATCGACGATATAACCGAACCGGTTGGAGATTATGCCGTGAAATTTGCGGCTCGGGATGGCTCCACGATCGTTGCATCCATGCAATCGGATTCGCTGGCAACCATGAATTTCGGTACCTGGTATCATGTCGCGGCAAATTATGATTCCACGGAAGCAAAACTTTTTGTTAATGATACGGAAGTCGATACAAGTTCCGATTCTCTCTGGTCATTGACTTCCTCGACAAATGCGATAAATTTAGGAGGTCGCTGGTGGGGTTCCTATTCCCGTCAAATGACCGATACAGATATCGATGAAATTAGAGTATCGAATGTAGCGAGAGCGATCGGTGAAATGCAGACTAATGTCGATGATGACCCGTACACAGTCGATACCAATACGGTTTTATTAATGCATCTGAATGACGAGGGAAATCCCCCGACTTATGAATCCGGAACTGATCCTGTTTTAGACGGTTTCACCGGAGATGATGATATCTCCACAGCGGATTATGTCGATCCGGGTACTTTGACTTTCGGTGATCAATCTGCCCCGGTTTTTGCTTCCACTTATCCGAAAGTCCAGAATGAAACCGGAACGAGTATGGAACTCGCAGTTCAGATCGATGAAGATGGAACTGCCTATTATGTCGTATTGGCAGATAGTGCCGCTGCTCCGACAGTTGCGGAAGTAAAAGCAGGAACAGGAAGCGGAGGAACTCCTGCAATCGAGAATGGTGATATTTCCTTACTCGCCGATACGGAAAATACGGATTTGATCGAAGGTTTGACGCAAAATACTCAGTACGATATTTATGTTGTCGCCGAAGATGATGAAGTTCCGCCTAATGTGCAGGACGCGGTTACGAAAATCGATGCGGGTACCATTATCGAAGATGAAGATCCGCCAGTGTTCGTGGAAAATTATCCGATGATCATCGATACAACCGCAACTACCCTGGAATTAGCCGCCAAGATAGATGAGAATGGTATCGCTTATTTTGTCGTATTGGAAAATGATGCGGCCGCACCGACAGTTCAGGAAGTGAAAGCAGGAACAGGCAGCGGTGGTTCGGAAGCGATCGATTCCGGTGATATTCCTCTCACAGCAGATTCAGAGAATTCAGTAGTTATCGATAGTTTGGGAGAAAGCACGGATTTTGATATTTATGTCGTTGCCGAAGATGATGCTGTTCCTCCCAATTTACAGGATACGGTTTCCAGGATCGATGCAAATACTCTTCTTAATTATCGAACTCAACGCACCGGGTTCTGGTCAAATCATTCGAGCTGGGAAAGATACAACGGAACCAGCTGGATCAATGCCGACAATCCTCCGACTTTTCTGGACAATACGATTTCCATCCTGTCTTCTCATACATTAACTTTATCCGATACAACCAAAATCGATCAAATGACTATCGAAGCGAATGCTCAATTAACAGTTGCAGAAAACGGATATTTTACCGTTAATAACGGTTCAGGGATCGATCTTTCGGTCTTTGGAATTTTAAGAAAAGAAGGGAACGGGATAATAACCAGGTTGGACGATCCGGTAATTGAATTCACCAGCGGAAGTAAATTTGAACTTGCCGGTACAAATAGATACATAATTGTTGCTGATTGGAATGAGAATTCGACCTGTGAAATCAACGGTGAAATTGGTGGAGATATGTCCGCAACTTATCATACGGATCAGGCTTTCGGGAATTTTGTCTGGAATTGCCCGACTCAGACAGATAATGTGTATTTTTCCGGAGCTTTGGATGATATAAACGGAGATTTCCAATTAATAGATACGAACGGATATGAATTCAGGTTAACCGGAACTGCCGGAGATGATCCTGCTGTTTATATCGAAGGAAATGCGACGATTTCCGGAGGAATTCTCAATCTCACAAGCGGAGATAACAACATTTTCTTTATCTGTGACAGCAATTTTGTCCAAACCGGTGGAGAAATAAAAGCAACAGGAACAGGATCGGGAAATTTAAGATTCGGACCGATGACAGGTTCCGGATATGAAGGAACATTCACTCATTCCGGCGGAACATTCACTCCCGATGATATCCGGATCAGGGAAAGTTATGCGTTAACTTTAAACTCCAACATGAATATCGGAACTGCTCCTTTCACCATTAACGGAGATCTTATATGCGGAAACTACGACATCGAGGGTACCGGATTAGTAACTCTTGGAAATAGCGGACAGATCGCTCTTACTTCCGACCTCGATCTCGATGAAGCCGGATTTGTGGTCGATGGAATTTTGGAATGCGGAATTTATACGATCTCGGGAGACAGCACTTTCACCATCAATTCTTCCGGAATAATCAGAACCGGACACACGCAAGGTTTGAACGGAACTATCCTGCTCAACGGTACAAAAACTTTCAATCCGAATGCAGATTATGAATTTAACGGTACATCTCCGCAAGTAACCGGTTCGTATCTTCCTCCTGAAATTTCCGACGGTTTATGGATCATCAATCCAACCGGAGTTTCTCTGTCGGACAGCACCATGATCAGCGGTGGAAATACAGGTTTGGTCTTGCGGGATGGAAAATTGATTACATCTTCCGAAAATACCCTTACCTTCGCAACCGACGGCGGATGGACAGAAGCCAGTGACAGTAGCTTCATCTCCGGTCCGGTTATCAAAATTAGAAGCTCGACTACCGGATTTTTATTCCCACTTGGAAAAGATGATATTTACGCTCCTCTCCAAATCTTCCCGGAATCTGCCGATGAAACAATTTTCCAGGCAGAATATTTTGACGAATCTTATTCCGATACATCGACCTGCGAAGATAGTCTGGGAGAGATAAGTACAGTCGAATACTGGACTCTGGACAGGTTGGAAGGAATTGCAGATGCAAAAGTCAGGTTATATTGGGGAGACCATAGTTTCGGAACGATTCCCGATTCTCTCGTTGTTGCCAGATGGGACAGCACTTTATGGGTCGATGCCGGACAATACGAGATCGATTTAACCGACCAATGGATCACATCGGAAACTGTCGAAGAATTCAGTCCATTTACTTTTGGAGCAATTCAGACGGGAACTCCGCAACCTCCCGACACTCCGGCAAATGTTCAGATAACGATTGCCAGAACAGAAGTTACAATTTCCTGGGATGAAGTCACCGCAGCGACTTCTTATTCGGTTTACAGTTCGGATGATCCTTATGCGGAAACCTTCGATCTCGAACAAGCAGGTATAACCGAACTTAATTGGACAGGTACAATTTCTGACGACTTGAAGTTTTATCGGGTTACTTCGAGCAATTGATTATTCGACTCGTAAGGAGGAAGGACAACGAGTTGAAACCATTCTTCCTTTTACTTGTTCCCACGCTCACGCGTGGCAACACACTTTTATTACGCTCTGCGTAAGTTCATTCGACGCTGGAGCATCCGATCAGCATTCCACGCAGGAGCGTTGGAACGAGGAACGTAGGAGGGAGTGTTCGATCAGCATTCCAACGCAGGAGCATTGGAACAAGGAAAAAAACTCTGAAAGAGTTTAATATCAATAACCACAAGAGAATCTTGTGGAAAAATGAATATCATGAAACAACTCCGAAGGAGTTGAACATAAGAGAAACATAATATCAAATTATTAGTCTATTTATTCAATCCTTTCAGGATTATTATCTTTTAGAATCTCATTTCCGGAGATTCCATCTCCGGTTATTCACATTTGATCAGGCAGCTGCCTGATTGAAGGAATTCAACTTCGATTTCGACTCGTCGCTGCGCTTACGAGTCGAATAGGTTAAATTATGAAAAAATTAAGTTTATACATTTTATCGATCATATTAACAACTTCGTTATTTTCCTTCCCGCAGGATTTCCAAACTGCAAAAAAAGTCGCAGAAAATTTCCTGGAAAGCAGATCTCGAGAAAAGCAATTTTCCGCACATTTTGTTTTAGAAGAAAATAACCGAGTTCTCTGCTACATTTTCAATTACGAACCGGAAACTTTTATCGCAGTAACAGCAGATAATGATATTTTTCCAATCATTGCTTATTCTCTCCAAAACAAGTTTTTCCAAAAAGAGAGCATCATCGCAGAATTTTTGATCCATGATATTTCTTCAAAACTGGATTTTTACAGAAACAATCCTGAATCAGCCGCGATCAATCATTTAAAATGGGAACAATATCTCGAGGGAAATATCACTGCGAGAGATTTCCAGCAATGGCCCGCAGCCGGCACAACAGAAACCGGAGGCTGGGTAGAAACAAATTGGGATCAATATGCACCTTACAACAATTTCTGTCCTCTCGATGATCTCGATGAGCGCTGTAAAGTCGGTTGTGTGGCAAATGCCATGTGCCAGATCATCAATTTTCATGAATACATCGGCACCCCTTTTTTTGATGATGACGATGATTATGATGCCGGAGACGGGATCGATATCGACGATGATCACGATACTCGCGATTTTCCATCTTTCCCGGAACTGAACGATTATCTGGATACTCTCGCAACCCGTTATGAAAACGGTGATTCTTTAACTGACAACGATATTGCTGCTTTAAATTTTGCCGGTGCTGTTACTTGTGAGATGCAGTTCAGTTCGACAGGTTCGGGTTCTTCCACCGGGTTTGTGGATAATGCTCTCACCGAAAAATTTGATTATCTTTATGCTCAATATTTTTATGAAGAAACCAGCGATTTTTATGAAAAACTGAAACAGAATATGATCCATCGAAAACCTGCACAACTATCGATCTGGCGAAGTTATCGTGGTGGACATTCGATCGTCTGTGATGGCTATAACACCGATGATTATTATCATCTTAATATGGGCTGGGCAACTACTGACAGCACTTTCTGGTTTTATCTTCCCGATTCACTTCCCAATAATTATGAATCGATCGTAGGAGCAGTTTTGGATATTACTCCGCAATCACTGGAATTTCGTTCCGTTACTTCCGGAAATTGGTATGATCCGGATGTTTGGGAAGTTTACGAAAATGGGAGTTGGATTCCTGCAACTTCCTTACCGACTTCCTTTTCTCAAACGATCACGATCCGGGATGGAGACGAAGTCACGGTCAGCCAAAATGTCCGGGCAGATGAGATCATTGTCAATTCCGGAGGGCAATTAAATATCGCTGAAAATATGATTTTGTATTTGAATAATGGAGCCGGAACAGACCTGGAAGTTTATGGAATCATTAAAAAAAGCGGCAGCATCACGAGAAGCAGCGGAGCAACAATTTCCATAAAAGACGGAGGAATTTATCGACACAACACTGATTTATCTGTCTCAACTGCAACCTGGGAAAGCGACTCGACTTGTGAAATTATCGGAGTTGGAGAAGGAACGAGTTATCTGACGCTGGAAAATGTCGATCAGGAATTTTATCATTTTGCTTGGAATTGTCCCTCTCAAGCGAGGAATGTTGGTTTTCTTGGGAATCTGACGCACTTAAACGGTGATTTCCAAATAATCGATTCCAACCAGAAAGATGTTCGGTTGGTTCATGATTATAACACAGAAATAATTGTGGAAGGAAATATTGAGATTTCCGGTGGAGTTCTGGAATTGACCAACGGAGATGGTGATTGCGATCTTTTTTGTTATGGAGATTTCAATTTATCAGATGGAATTGTCAGATTAAAAAGCGGAAGTTCAGGAAGTGTTTGGGCTTACGGAGTTCTTATCTGTCACGGAAATTACATCCAGACAGGAGGAGAAATTTCTCAAGACGGAACCGGAAACGGAGAAGGAAGATTAAGATTTGAAGGTGCGGAAGGAAGTTATTTCAGTCATTCGGGAGGAACTTTCGATCCGGAGAATATTGCAGTTCGCTCCACGGAAGATTCGAGATATTTGACTTTACAAACAGATATAAATATTGGCAGCAATCTTTTTACAGTTTTTGGAACTTTAGATTGTGAAAATTATTCAATTATCGGTTCCGGAGAATTCGATTTACGGTCTTCAGGAGTTTTTAAAACTTCTAATCAAAACGGAATAAACGGATCGGTGCAAGTTAGCGGAACAAAAACTTTTAACGCTGATGCTGATTATGAATTTTCCGGAAATTACGCACAAATAACCGGAACTTATCTTCCAACCGAAATCACAGACGGATTATTCATAGAGAATTCAACAGGAGTAACTTTATCCCAAAACACAACCATCAGCAGCGGAAATTCCGGACTGAATCTTATCGATGGAAAACTGTTTACTACTGATTCTACTTTATTTACTTTCGCACCTGATGGAGATTGGACTGCAACTTCAGACAGCAGTTTTATTTCCGGACCTGTAAAAAAAATATCCAATTCGACAGATTCTTTTAAATTTCCAACCGGAAAAGATTCTATTTTCGCTCCTCTCGAAATTATTCCCGAATCATCTTCGGAAGCAACTTTCCAGGCAGAATATTTCTCTGAAACTTTCGGAGATTTAACAACCTGCAATGACAGCCTGACAAATATCAGTTCAGTCGAATATTGGAATTTGGACAGAATTTCCGGAAATGCGGATGCGAAAGTCAGGTTATATTGGAATGAGTATAGTTTTGAAGAAATCCCGGATTCGCTGGTTGTCTGTAGATGGAATGATTCTTGTTGGGAAAATGCCGGTCAGTATGAAATCGATTTTGAAAATTGGTGGATAACTTCCGAAACTGTTTCCGAATTTTGTCCTTTCACTTTCGGAGAGATTTTATTGGAAATTCCGCGACCGGAAAATGTTCAGATTTCTGTGTCGGATTCGGTTGTTACAATTCAATGGAATGAAGTTCCGGAAGCAACTTCCTACAAAATCTACAGTTCGGAAAATCCTTATTCTGAAGTTTGGGATTTGGAACAATCTGGAATAACAGATACTATTTGGAGCGAAAGCATTTCGGGTTTGAAAAAATTCTATTATGTTACCGGGAATAATTGAGTTATATTGTTTTAGATGATTTGAAACCCACTGGCCTTCATAGGGTTTCTAACGGGTGGAGTTCAGTATAATAGATTGAGTGAAGAAAATGAAAAAACCAATCATTCTTATAATTTTATCGATACTATCGATACAACTAATTTCCAAAACGCAAAACATAATTAATTCCAAAACAGTCGCAAACAACTTCTTTCATAGCAAATCCCAAAACCTGAAACTTACAGATTCGTATCCAATCAAAAAAATAAATAAAAACCTTTTTTACATTTTCAATTACGAACCTTCATCTTTCGTAGCCGTCAGTGCCGATAATGTTATTTTCCCAATAATCGCTTATTCATTCAAAAATTCTATTCAAAAAAAAGACATCGAACAAAGTCTGCTTATAAAAATTCTCAAACAAGATATTTCCCGAAGATTAAAATACTTCCAAAATTTTCCAGCTGCTGCTGAAAAGAATCAACAAAAATGGAAAGAATTTTTATCCGGAAATACCCACAACCGTGATTTCCAGCAGTGGCCCGTTCCCGGCTCGACCATAACCGATGGCTGGATCGAGACCAGATGGACTCAAGAAGGAATTTATGATAATTTCTGTCCGCTGGATAATGAAGACGAACGCTGTAAAGTCGGATGTGTGGCAACTGCTATGGCTCAAATCGTCAATTTTCATGAATATCTGGGGAATATTTCATTTGATAATTCCGACGATTATTATGCCGGAAATGGAATAGATATCGACGATGATCATAATACGCGGGATTTCCCTTCCTTCCCGGAATTGAACGGCTATCTTCTCGATCTCTGGAATCATTACGAACACGGAGTCGAACTGACGGATGATGATAAAGCCGCTCTTTCATTTGCTTGCGGAGTTACGGTGGAAATGCAGTTCAGTGCAAATGGTTCGAGTGCTTCCACAACCGATGTTGTTCCTGCTTTACTGAACAAATTCGATTTTGATTCTGCCGAATACCTGAATATGTACTGGAATTTTTATCCTGAACTCGCGGAAAATATGATAAATATGCAACCGGTGCAGCTTTCCATCTATAATCCTGCCGAACAGATTGGTCATTCGATAATTTGTGACGGTTACAATACTGACGAATATTTTCATCTCAATCTGGGTTGGGGAAGTTCCGATGAAACCTGCTGGTATCTGCTTCCGGATGAAATTCCGGATGGATATTCCATCGTCAACGGCGGTGTTTTTAATATCGAAGGGGGAGAGACTCCTTTTATTGTGAGTGGAAATATCGAAGTTCAGGGGGTTTCTACTATCGGAACTTACATCAAATTGGAAGGTGAATATTCTTACGAAACATATTGCGAATTATTGAGCGGAGACTTCGAATTTCCTGCAGTAATGGAAGGATTTTATACTGCAACTGCTATTCTTGATGAAAGAGTTTATTTTGAATCTTTCGATATTTATTTGGATGAGAATAACGATTATATCCAATTCGATCTCGGGCATTTTGAAGCAGTTACCGGAACTATTTCCGCTCCTGTAAATCCGGAAAATTGTTTCATTTCTTTATATCAGGATGAGACGATGCTTTATTCCGGAATTACTGGTGAGAACGGAGAATTTTCCATTCCGGATGTTCTTCCCGGAGAATATTTGGCAACCGCATGTTTAGATGGGAATTATTTCCAATCGCAAAATGTTACAATTACTTTGGAAAACCAGACTATCGATTTTGTTTTGGATGAATATCCCGGAAATTTAGCGATTTCTTATTCCGGATATGTGGACGATGTCTGGAATTTTGTCCCGAATTATACGCTGACTTGTGCCATTAAATTAACTCCTGAAGAACTCATTGAACATGAAAATGACCTCATTTCAAAAATCAGATTCAAATCTCCGATAAATCCGGAAGACGGTTTTTTATTCGCCCAAGTCTGGAATGAAGATGATCTTATTTCCGAGAAAGAAATTACAGATTTTTCAGCAGGAGAGTGGTTGGAAGTTGTTCTGAATAATTACATCATGATCGAAACTTCTTATGAATATTATATTGGCTATAAAATTCAATCTGCAACCGGAGTTTTTTCTTATCACGACGCGAATCCGAGAGTTGTAGGAAAAGGAGCATTTACACGCAGCGGCGGTTGGACCGAACTTCCTCTTCAAAATGATTTCAATTTCTGTATCGATGCGATTTTGGTCAGTCAGGAATTTGGAACAATTCAGGGAAACATCGAGTTATCAAGCGGAAGCGGAGATATTATCGATGCTGTAATCAAAACTCAAAATTATATTTCTCATCCCGCTGAAAATGGATTTTATTCCTTTGACCTGAAATCCGGAATTTATGATCTGACAGCTTCTCTGAAAGGTTATTCTTCCGCTACGATCGAGAATATAACCCTCCAGAATGATGAACTTGTTGAAAACCAGGATTTTGTTTTAGATAATACACATTCCGATGAAAGTTTTATTATCGATGATGAAAATTTAATTAGAATTTTTCCAAATCCTGCTCTCCAACAAATCGAAATAAATTATTATTTGAAAGAGGATGCTTTTGTATGTTTGGAAATCTTTAATTTGAAAGGTCAGAAAATCAAAACTCTTGTATCCGAAAAACAAAATAAAGGAAATTATAATGTGCAATTCGATGGTTTAAATAATCTTGAGAAAACAGTTTCTTCCGGGATTTATTTCATAAAATTATCTTTAAATAAAAACACTACTTTCAGAAAAATCGTAATATTTTAAATAACCAACTAAAAAAGTTTTAATCTAACTTACTAAAATATTAAAAAATCTTCCATAAATTCTTGACACCAAATCTGTCATTTTAAGTTTTCACACACGAGGAGGTCGTCAGATGAAAAAAGATCATTTATTTTTTGTTATTATTTTAGCAGTTTTTTTTAATCCATTATCTGCCGTAGGAACCGGGAATATTGCCGGAAAGGTTTCCGATAGTCAAAGCAAAGAACCGATCGGTTTTGTCAGTGTATTTTTAGATGTTGGCGATAAAGGAGTCTACACCAAAGAGAACGGCAGTTTCTATCTTAAAAATATCCCCATTGGAAAACATACAATCAATGTCAGTTTTATCGGGTACCATAATCAAACAAGAGAAATTGTGGTTGAAGAAAATATTACGACAATGGCCAATTTTGCTTTGGAAATGCAAGCCGTCGAATTATCCGGGTTTGTTGTTTCGGCAAATCGAGCTAAAACAAGAGAAACACCGATTGCCTTCACAAACATCGATCGTGAAAAAATATCCGATAAATACACAACGGAAGATATGCCCCAACTACTCGACGATGTTCCGGGATTATTCGCAAATACAACCGGGATCGGTGATGCCCAAATCACGATGAGAGGTTTTGAAGCAGATAAAATACAGGTTTTGATCAATGGTATTCCGGTCAATGACCCCGAAAGCCAGAAAGTTTATTGGTCGAATTGGACCGGACTTTCATCCAATGTAACTTCCGTGCAGGTGCAGAAAGGAGCAGGTTCTTCTTTGTATGGCTCCGGTGCTTTCGGTGGCTCTCTCAATATCGAAACTATCGGTTCTCAACCGGGAAGATCGTTCACTGTCCGTTCATCATACGGAAAATATTTAACTTCGGAAAATTCATTAGTAGCCGATGGAAAAGGTCATCTCGACACTTATCATCCATCTAATTATAATCTTCTGTTCAGGTACAATTCCGGGAATATCTTTAAAGGAAAATTTAATTATAATTTGATGGTCGAGAAAAAAGCAGGAGATTATTATCTGATCGGCACAAATTATGACGGCTATTCTTTTGGTTTGGAAACCCAGACTTCACTCGGTCCGCATAAAGTAAATTTGAGTTTTATCGGTGCTCCGCAAAGTCATAACCAGGTTTATTTCAAATCCGACAGGGATTTATTCGATCTTCTGGGAAGAGAATATAACCGGAATAATCACGAATATCAGGAAAATTATTATTTCAAACCGCAAATATCTTTACGCGACGAGTGGAAAATATCCGAAAATCAAATATTGATGAGTAACTTTTTTGTTACGAAAGGAGATGGCGGCGGGAAATATTTGAACCAGGATAAATTCGATATCGAAAGCGGCGCGATTTATTTTCGGGACGAATTTCTCGATGCGGATGATCCCGCAGGATTTGAGCATCAGGAGTTTGCCAAACACGCTCTTTATCTTTATGAAAATTATGATCTTATCGTGGAAGGATTCAATCCGCAGGATACGATCTGGATCGGTCCGATCCCGGTCGAAGGTCCTTCTTATCATGGTGAATTGATCGGTGGTGAAGGTAAGGACTTCTTTAAATCGAGATATGATTACAGCTGGCAGAACAACAGGATCAGCGATCATTTTCAATTAGGATTCAATACCTATTATCAATACGAGATTAATTCCATATTCAATTTAGTTGTAGGTGGTGAATTGAGAAATTGGAATGCCGATCATATCGGCAAAAGAGAGAATTTCCGACATTTTAATCCCGATTTCCCGGATAGTGTCGAAACTTACGATAAAATGCAAAAAACTTATGATTATTCCTCTACTGTTTTGAATATGTCCGCTTTCGCCCGAACCCAGATCAAACCCTTTTCCAAAATGAATATTATGATCGACGGACAATATGCAAGTTATACCTCGAAAGTCGATGAAAATCCGGTTGAAATTTATGATCTCGGTAATGGAGAACCGACCAGTTATTATTTTTATGCAACAAAAGAAATGACTGAAACCGATACTTCCGGAGTAGAAACATTGAAATTTACTCGTGATGATTATCAAAAAACATTCAATTTTTTTTCACCAAAATTCGGAATAAATTATAATCTGTCGCAATATTTCAATATACTCACAAACTATTCAATTGCATATAAAGAACCAAAAACACGGGATTGGTACAGCGGTTATGACGGTCCGGACGGAAACCAGATGTATGAAATCGACCTGGTCGATGAACAGAACAATGAATATTCAGAAGAAACATTTTATGGAGAATTAAAACCGGAAAAGATAAATACTGTAGAATTTGGTATCGGTTATGAAGGTGCTTTTTTTGATATGAACGCCAATTATTATATCAGTGATTATGTCGATAAGATCGAGTATGTCGATGTTCCGGTTACTAATTATTATTATGATGCGGATAATGATTCGATCTATACCGTGCAGAGAGACGAATCACTTACACTCAATGCAGGACAGGCAAGACACCAGGGATTGGAATTAAGTGCAAATGCAAAATACGAAAATATCGATGCGTCATTATCGGTAACTTATGCCAAGAATCGCTGGGTCGAGATGAATGTTGACCAGATTTTTGGTGGAGATGCGGAAGATATGAAAGGGAAAATTGTTCCCTTTTCACCTGAAAAAATGGCTAATGCTTCTCTTGGTTATACTTTCCGAAATCTCCCCTTAAGGGGAAAACTCCGAATGGGATTAACTGCTAAATACTGGGATGATTATTTTGCGAATTATACGAATGAATATTACAGCAATTATATCGATGACGGCAGCGGTGGATTTGAAGCAGATTCTACTTCTATAACCAGTTCAAAATTACCCTATTTTTTTGAACTTGGAGGAAATCTCAAATATTCTTTTTATCTCGGTAATAAAGAATTTTTTGTCAGGTTGGATTTGAACAACATCACTAATAAGGAAGATAATTTCTCTTCTGCTAATGTTAAAAAAGACTACAACCGCGGGTATTTCGACGATGAAGGAAAATTCATCGATGATTATTTGACCGGAAACAATTATATGTATGTAACTCCATCCCCGTTATTGAATGTATTCTTAACAGTTGAAATGAAGTTTTAGATCCTGTAAAAGCAACATTTTAGGAAAATAAAAAACAGGTCTTGCAGATCAAGACCTGTTTTTTTATTATTATTTTATCTTGATTTATCCAATGTAGTATCGAAGATTACTTCATCAAGATCATTTTCTTGGTCGAAGTATATCTTCCACCATGTTTCAGTTTATAAAAATAAACTCCGGCTGCAACATCGTTTCCTTCATCGTTTGTCCCATCCCAGGAAATATTGTAATTAGCAGCATCTTTATTTTCGTTCAATAAAGTTTTGACTTTCTTTCCGGCTGCATTAAATATTTCCAATTTTGTATGACCGGACTTTTTAATGTTGAAACGGATAGTTGTTCCTGAAGTAAATGGATTGGGAAAGTTTTGCGTTGTGATAATGTTTTCAATATTTTTTTCATCGATTGAAACAGTAACCATATCATCTGGAGTTCTGGGACTTAATTCATACTCATCATAAGAATAAGCAACTATTCCTGCTAAAAAAACCCAAAAATCACCTAAATTTATTTCAATGGGTGGATCCACATCATCGAGAAAAAAGAAACTGTCATCGATCTGACCGAGAGTTGCAGAAGTATCGACAACATACCATTGACCGTAACCATCAGGAACCTGAGAAACATATACATCGCTTAGTTGGACTAAAACTCCTTCATACTCCTCGCTGGATGATAGTTCGTCGGTTGTGAGAGCAACAGGGTTCGGTAGAGGATTCCCGGAACTTAAATGAGTAACACTGATAAAAGTATCATCATAACCTGATATTTCGGTTAGTCCATAATATTCTCGAACTGTTCCTGTAATTTCTACTTCATCTCCTAACGCACATGTTTCATCTCCGGACATATAAATTAAAATACCTTTCCAGGCACCTCCCTCGGGCATTGATATGACAAAATTATCCGGATAATGGTTATAATTTAATGCTGTTACAATACCTTCGACAGTAACTTCCTGATCAACTAATGGTGAAGGATAAGTTCCATCACCTCCAGGTTCGGTCGTATATTGGATATCATAAATCGTTGTGGAATTCAGAATTAATGATAATCCAATAACCAAAATAGAAACTAATAACTTATTCATAGTAACCTCCATTTTTTTTATGTAACAAGAAAAAAAATAAGCTGTTTTTGGTGTCAAGCATTTATTTTTTTTTAATATTTTTTTTATCTTTAACGAAAAATAACGCACAAGAAAATCCTTGTGCGTTACATACTTTCGATAGTTAATTCCTTGATCATTGCACGAAAATCATTTTTTTAAAATCCGTAAATTCCCCGGTTTTCATCTTAAACAAATAAATTCCGGAAGAAACCGGATGATCATTATTATTTTTACCGTTCCAAAATAAATTATGAGAACCCTTATCTTTTTCTTCGTCGATCAGGGTGTTTATCAATTGACCTTTCACATTGTAGATATCGATTCGAACATGGTCTTTTTCTTTTAATGTGAAACTGATTGTTGTTAACTCGTGAAATGGATTAGGAAAATTCTGATGTAATCTATTTAAAAGAGACAATCCTTCATTTTCATCGATACTGTTCAAAGGAGTCAGGAAAATATTTTGGATAACATCATTATCAATTATTTCAATATCTTCGAGATGAACAGGTTCATATCCTTCTTTCCAGGCATCGAGCCAATAAATTCCATTGATAAGATCAATGCTATAAAATCCGTCTTGATCTGTCATTGTTTCTGACCAGTAAAGATCGCTGTTGACCCAGATATTTACCTCTCCAATCGGATTACTCGTTCCTTCTTCATAAACATAACCCGATAATGAACCGGTGAAAACCATTGGTGTTAAATAAAAATCTTGTTGAACATCATCATCATTGATGATAATATCTTCCAAATGATAACCAAAATAACCTTCTCTCCAGACATCCACCCAATAAGTTCCGTTAGGCAGGTCGATATAATAAAAGCCGTTTCCATCTGTGAATGAGTTGTTCCAATATCCTTCGGTATTAGCCCAAACTTCAGCGTTATGGATAGGAATTTGCGACAACGCATCATAAACATATCCATAAAGAGCTCCATTAAAAGAAACCGGTTCCAGGTAAAACTCAAGGTAAACAATTTCATCCTGAACAACTATATCAGAAATTTCTTCAAAGTAATAGCCATCTGAATTTCCCTGAACATAATAAGTTCCGTTCGGCATCGGTAAATTGAAATATCCGTCTTGATGAATTCCTGTATTAAACCAGTTTTCAAAATCCTGGGTAGCCGATATCCAGCCTTCATTCAATGGCTGCTGAGTTTCGGAATCATAAAGGTAACCTTCGATACCACCGGTTGCAGTATGAAGATGGAAATCGATATTAGTCGAGCCGGAATAAATATTATGATACTGTTCATCGACATAAGTTCCCTCCGGCAGTTCCCAGATCTCGATATGATAACCCTCGAATTGATCGGCTAAACTGGATACGGATAATGTGTAATTCCCATCGATCTCGCTTTCAGTTTCCGTCTGTCCCAGAGGACTCCCACAACCGACCTGAACACCTGAAACAGGAATGTCATCGAGATAAACAGTTCCTGTTATGGCTGCATCTGTTGAAAAAGCGACAAAATCGACAGTTTCCGTTTCTCCTTCCGCCACAAATAATTCCGTATCGTGCGGTACGAGATGATCCGGGATCAGGTCATCTCTATTCACCCGGATGTTCCAGGAACCCTCTATAACTCCCAGCAAGTAATATCCGTCTTCATCTGTTTCCGTCCAGAGTGCCATTCCCCCTTCCAACGGATTTGCATTAACCTGAACTGCTTCCAGCGGTCCTTCGTTTTCATCGAGAACTGTTCCTTCGACAAAAGAAGTAGGAGCAAGATATTCAAAATCGTAGCCTGTCAGATGACCATCGATGTAAACATCAAAATAAAGTGTATCCGGAAACATTCCTCCGGTCAAACCTAAAGGATCAAAAGTCATAACGGTATAAGTTCCGATTTCAGGAATAAAATCCTGGTAATGACCTGCATCGTCCGTCATCACCATCCAGGGAATTTCTTCATCGACCGGGAATGCACCGACAATCAGGTTTGCTATTGCCGGAATTATATCACCGGAAACCGAATAGTCACTTGTTATCGCTTCAATAAAGAGATAAGCGACATCTGTTCCGCCGGCATCGACAGCAACATAAAACAGTCCGAGATTTCCAACATTGTTCGGTCCGTCATCTTCCGCATAAACAGTACTCTGATAAACTCCGTCTGCTGGATCTTCATCATCGATATCGTTATCTACTATTTCAACATCGTCTTCCAGGTTAAAATCGACATCTTGTTCCCAGGTTCCGTTATCGTTCATATCGATCCAGCCTTGTAAAATTGCTTCACTGCTTCCATCGGAAAAATAGACCGTAACTATAAAATCTTCACCTTGAGTTATAGTCGCAGCTTCTTCCCCATTGATGAAAATCTCGATTTCATCCCTGGAATGAGATGGAATTCGATTTTTCAAATGAGTATGTGCCGGATGAGTAGATGATATTAGCGATCGGAAGGGATTTTTTAAAGTTTGAGATTTGTGCGATCGATTTTTTTCATAAATCGATTTAAACACCTCTAATTTCTTCAATTTTTTGATTTCTTTTTTTGCAGGAACTTTTTGTTCTGCTAATAGAAATGTAACCATTAAAATGGCGATAATGGTGTTAGTAACTTTGATCAGTTTCATTTGATCCTCCTTAACACTGCCTATCCAGTGATTTAGTTTTGACCCACCTATTAAACACTTCCTTTATAATTCAAAAAGAAAAAAAAGAAAACCAAGTGTCAAGTTTTTTAAAAAACTATTTGACTTTAAAAGGCTTCTCATATTATTTATTTTTAGATTTAATAAGAGTCAATAGAAAAGAACCGGATGAGGAAATTGTGGAGTCGAGAAAAAAGAAGATACTTATCATTGAAGATGAAAAAATCGTAGCTCGTCATATTCACAGAACTTTGATAAATTTGGGATATGATATTTCCGGTATCGTTACTTGTGGTGAGGATGCTGTTGAAAAAGCAACAAGCGATCCTCCGGATCTTATCCTGACAGACATTATGCTGGAAGGTCAAATGAGTGGGATCGAAGCAGCAGATATTATCAGGAGCAATTTTGGTACTCCGGTTATTTATTTGACTGCTTATACAGATGAAAAAATTATCCAAGAAGCTAAAATAGCAGAACCTTTTGGTTATATCCTGAAACCATTTGAAGAAAGAGAACTGCATGCAACAATTGAAATGGCATTTTACCGGCAAAAAGTGGAGAACGAACTTCGTGAAAGTGAAAAGAAATATCGCACACTTGTAGAACAGATTGAAGAAGGAATCCTGGTTGTTGATGAAAATGAAAATTTTACTTTCGTGAATCCGGCTACATCAGAAATATTCGGTTACTCGGTTGCAGAATTGATTGGAAAAAATTTAAGTAAATTCATCTCTACCGAAGAATTAAAAAAGATATTGGAGCAAACAGTAATTCGAAGAACAGGGAAATCGAGTAAATATGAAATGAAAATATTTCGGAGTGATGGTCAGGAACGGATCCTTGAAGTCAGAGCCAGTCCAATGTTTGAAAAAGGACAATATTTTGGTTCATTTGGAATTATTACTGATGTCACAGACACAATTAAAACTGAAGAAACAATTCAGGAATTGAAAAAAGCCGTGGAAACAATGCAACTCGGAGTTACAATCACGGATATGAACAGGAAAATTATATATTCGAATCCAGCCGATGCTAAAATGCATGGTTATGAAGTAAAAGAATTAATTGGTAAGGATGTCAAAATTTTTGCACCTCCAACAGCGAGAAAAAGCATATCTCTGGAACAAATCAGGGAATGGAAAGGTCTGATCAGAGAAAGTCTTAATATCCGTAAAAATGGTTCAACTTTTCCGGTTAGATTGATAACAGATATTGTTAAAGTTGGAGATGAACCTATTGCCATTGTTACGACTTGTGAAGATATCACCCAGCAAAAGGAAGCTGAAAAAGAAAGAAATAAGATCCAATCTCAATTAGTACAGGTTCAAAAAATGGAGATTGTGGGTCAATTAGCCGGAGGGATAGCTCACGATTTTAACAATCTTCTGACTGTGATCAATGGCTACGCTGACAGGATATTATCCAAAATATCAAAGACCGATCAATATTATGGAAGTATCCTGAACATCAATAAATACGGGAAAAAAGCAGCAAATCTAACAAAACAACTTCTCGCATTTTCACGAAAGGAAATAATCGAACCGAAATTGTTGGATCTTAATAAAATTATTTTCGAAATCGAAAATATGCTGAAAAGTCTGATCGGAGATGATATTAATTTAATCTACAATTTAGAAGAAAGTATCTATTCTATCAAAGCAGATGCCGTACAGATGGAACAGATATTGACAAATCTGGTTTTAAATGCCAGAGACTCATTTTCCGGCAACGGTGAGATCAAGATCAAGACAGAAAATATAGAAATTGAAAGACCGTTGAATTCTGTTTATGGTAAGATAGAACCTGGAAAATATGCTGTTTTAACTATACAAGATAATGGATGCGGAATGAATGAAGAAGTTTTAAGACACATTTTTGAACCTTTTTATACAACCAAAGAACCTGGTAAAGGAACTGGATTAGGTTTATCAACCGTTTTCGGTATCGTCAAACAAAACAATGGTTTAATCTTGATTGAAAGTAAACCGGGCAAAGGTTCTACCTTTAAAATATATTTCCCTGGTTTAATAAAGGAAGAAATAATCCACGAAAAAGTCGATGATGATGATAAACTCCCAAAGGGAAATGAGACAATTTTGTTGGTCGAAGACGAACCGAGTGTACGAGAGTTTGTCAGCTCGATTCTTGAAGAATACGGATATAATGTTGTGGAAGCTGTCAATGGCGTGGAAGCTTTGGAAAAAATAAAAAAATTCCATGGAATTGTTCATTTATTAGTCACAGATGTTCATATGCCGAAAATGAATGGTTTTAAGTTAGCTGAAAATATTCAGAGAATTTATCCCGAAATTAATGTTCTCTATGTTTCAGGATATACTGAAGATGATGCGATTAAAAAAGGAATGGAAGGATTCAATGCAGGTTTTTTAAAAAAACCTTTTTCCTTTTCCGAACTTATTATCAAAATTAGAGATCTTTTGGATTAATAGAATACTGAATGTTAGTACTTTCCGGAATATTTTTTGAATAATCATGTTAATTTTGAGATACCGACATTATATCATTTGGGAAATCAATTACTTTGTATAGCATTAATCCGCCAGCTACCAAATGAGGAGAATAGATGACGAAAAAAAAAGCAGGTCTTGAGAAAAGGATTTTTTTATCATTTTTTGTTATATCACTGTTACTGGTGCTTTTTTTAACATTTTTACAATGGATGCTTGCCAGAAATATTATCAAACAGTTTGAAAACGAGAACATACTGAAGTCCTTATCTTCTATCAAATTGGCACAATCCGAATTTAAAGATAGCTCTCTAAGCCTTCTAAATCTGATAACAAATGATAAAGAAATTATCAAGAGTATTCTTGACCTTGATTCTCTAAAAATATCCGAAAAAATTAATCCTTATTTAACAGATCCTAAAGCAGAACATATAGTTATTTATAATAATGAAAATAAGTTGATTTATGGAATTGCCTGGGATTTGATCCAAAACTATGTCAATAAAATGTACCAATTATTTTATATTAAAGACTTCGGATCTTATTTAGCAAGTTTTGGTGATAAACTTTACCAAATCTCATATTCTTCCTTTTATGAAGATGATGAAAAAGAAAAATTCATTGGAATCGTGATTAATGTTGAATCCATTTCCAGACAATCCTATAATCTGAAACAATTGAATGAGATAATTTTGATCCCTAACTCTGAAGAACTTCGAAAAGATTTTTTTCCTGAAAACATTTCTCACCTAAAAGATATGATTTCTGAAAAAATAAATAATATGGTTGAAGATGATGTGAATGAATCGATTTTTCGTCTGAATTCGGAAATTGCAACAGGAATATATATTAATTATGACCTAAATAACGAACCATCTGCTTTTTTCATAATTCCCTATAACAGGAACTTTAATCAATTCGCACAGCAGAGTATATTATTTTTCCTGATTATATTATTGGGAATTATACTTGTCACAATCGTCTTGATTGGTTCCTGGTTCAGGCAGACAATATTACATCCGATAAAAGAAATTCGTGATAGAATGCAAGAAGTTGCCAAAAATCCTTCAATTATAGAACCTATAGAAATCAGGTATTATGGTAAAATTGGAGATTTTATTGAGAAATTGGAAAACAGGTATTCGGGAGTTCTCGGAGATATGATCGAAACCTTCAATATGATGAATAGGTCTCTTGCTGAATACAGCAGTTCCCATAAAGGTTATAAATTCCTGGTTGAACATCTGAATTCCGGAGTATTCTGGTTGGATTCGAAATACAAGATAATCTTATGTAATCCCGGTTTTAGAGAATTACTGGAATTAAAGGAGCAAGATAAAGTTCTTGGAGTTAACTTGTTAGAATTTTTACATTTCAGTCCCCGCATTTTGGAAAAAGCAAAAGTTGAAGCAATAACGATTTTAAGTGTAAGAGTAAAAATAAAAGAAAAAGTTAAATATTTGATTTTCAATGTCAGACCGGTCGAGGATAAATCCGGGAACAGGCTGGTCGGAAGCATCTCAGATATTACAAAAGAAGTTACTGAAAAAAAAGCTCGCGAATCTCTGGAAATGGAATTGATAAAAAGCAATAAATTGGCTGAAATCGGGAGAAGAGTAGAAGGAATTATTCACAATCTGAATTCCCCTCTCAATTCCATCCTGGGTTATGCTCAATTGTTGAAAAAAGAATTTTCAAAACACAAAGATCTTGAAAAAATACTGGAATCAGGAAAAATTATTTCTCACTATGTTAAAGTTTTACAAACAAAGATCCAGAAAGATAATGTTTATATGACCCAACCAATTGATATCAATGAACTCGTTTCACAGGAATTGGAACTTTGTAATCACAACCTTTTCTTTAAGCATTATGTCATTCTGGATACAAATTTTGACACCGAACTTCCCGAGATTTTGGCAGTTTTTGGGGATATTAGTTTATGCGTGGCTAATTTATTAAATAATGCTATCGAATCCCTCAAAGATAGTACTGAAAAACAAATTGGAATTCGAACTTATCAAACCAGTGAAATGATAGCAATCGAAATAAAGGATACAGGTTCCGGTATTGAAGAAAAGAATTTGCATAAAATATTCGAACCGTATTTCACTACAAAAAAACACAAGGATGCAATCGGTTTCGGATTAGGATTAGCTATCGGAAAAAACATTACTGATAAATATAACGGCAGGATTGAAGTCAAATCTACTTTAGGACATGGAAGCACATTTACGATATTTCTACCAATCAGTAGCTAACTTTTAATTATTTATTCGGTTTATAGAACAGATGGTTTTTAGAAGTTGCATCATTCTGAGTCCTGAGTCTTTACCCAGTAAAGATTCTTTACCTCTATTTGTTCTGGAAGACAGATTTTTAAAGTATAAACTTATTTGAATGAGGAAAATAATGAGTAAACAGGAAATTTATTCTGAATATTCAAAAAAAAGAGCAAGAATCCTGATCGTCGATGATGAGCAGGATGCTCTTGATATTTTCAGCAGACAGCTGAAAGATGATTATGATATCGATATTGCTAATTCGGCAGCTGCTGCTTTAGAAAAACTCAAAAAAAAATCGTATCATATTACGATGACTGATGTTGTCATGCCCGATATGGATGGAATTGAACTCATGCAGGAAATTAAAAAAAAATGGCCTCATGTATCGGTTGTTGTTATCAGTGGGAAAGCATCTATAGAAATGGCTGTCAGGGCAATGAAGTTGGGAGCAGAAGATTTTATTGAAAAACCGGTTGAAGATCTTGAACTTTTAAAATTAATGATCGAGAAAATTCTCAGATTAAAATGGCAAGCGGAAGAAATCAAAAGATTGCGAAATATTTTAGCTCAGGGATTTGATAGAACTAATATTGTTGGAAATAGTCTTATTATCCAGAAAATAATGGCAAAAGTTAAACTGATTGCCCCTCTTGATACAACCGTCTTGATTACAGGGGATACAGGTGTTGGAAAAGAACTTTTTGCAGAATTGATCTTCAAGAACAGCAAAAGGAAAGATAAGAAATTTGTAGCGGTAAACTGTGGTGGAATTCCGGAAAACCTTCTGGAAAGCATGCTTTTCGGTCATAAAAAAGGAGCATTTACCGATGCTATCAGAGATAAAATAGGATATTTCCAGGAAGCCGATGGTGGAACTCTTTTTCTGGATGAGATCACCGAGACTTCTCCTTCTTTTCAAATAAAGCTGCTCAGAGTATTGGAAAAAGGCGTTATCAGACAAGTCGGAGGGGATAAAGATATTGAAGTCGATGTCAGGATAATTGCAGCTACAAATAAACAGATAAAAGAAGAAGTCGAAGAAAATAATTTTAGAGAAGACCTCTATTATCGTTTAAATATTATTAATCTTAATATCCCACCGTTAAAGGATAGGATCGAAGATATAAAAATTTTGGCAAATGCTTTTATGAATGAATTTTCACAAAAATATGGAAAACATGATTTGACTTTTTCCGAACCTGTGATGTCAATCCTACTAGCCAATGAATGGAAAGGTAACGTCCGCGAATTAAAAAATGCTATTGAACACGCTGTTGCTCTTAGTTCTCATACAAAAATAATGCCGGAAGACCTGCCCGAAAATATTTATGATGTTCAAAATATTGATATAAAAGATCTTTTACAGAATTTTCTCCAGATGCCTTTCAACCTGGCAAAAGAAAGTTTTGAAAAAACATATATCGTAGAATTATTAAGTAAACAAAAAGGTGATGTAAAAAATGTTTCTACTATTTCACAAATTAAAAGACAAAATCTCTATGAAAAATTCAAAAAATATGACATCGACCTAAATGAATTCAGAAAATAGAGAACTAAAATACCGGGAATTTCAGTGTCATTTTCGATAGCTCATTTTTAATTGGTACGATTATTGCAAAGTTTCCTCTCGGGTAGGTTTTATAAAAGGAGTTGATTATGGGAACACAGCAAATCCTTTTAATTGTTATTGGTGTCATTGTTGTTGGAGTGTCTGTATCCGTCGGGATAACAATGTTTAACAATCAGTCGGCAGGTTCTAATCGGCAGGCTGTTATTCAAGACCTAAATACTTTTGCAGGAAATGCTTTAGCATATTATAAAGCTCCATCAAGCTTTGGGGGAGGTTCTCGTTCATGGAGCAATATTGATAAATTGGGAATTTGGATCGGTCATAGTTTTAATCCTGATACTGATTCTTTATCAAATGAAAATGGTGAATTTGGGCTTTCTTATTCAGGGGACGATCTGACAATTGTCGGGATAGGTTTCGAAATTGGAAACGACGGTACAAATAAAGTTAAAGCAACAATCGTCGCGACAGGCAGTTCGGGAAACCTTGATCTAACGGTAAATAATTAGTCGAAGCATAATTGAGAATACTGAAACAATTCATATTATTTCATATTATGCATGAATGATTACATAATAATTGAACATTTATTCTATAATTAATAGCAAATCTTAAATTACATATACAGCGAAACTCGACAATCCAAACTGGAAGAATTCCATAATATAATACTTTTAGAACACTTCTTACCAATTGATTGATGCACTCATAAAAAGTTAAAAAATTCTTATAACTGTCATCTTGAGCGTGGTCGAAAAATCATTTGTACCAACATTTTATGAGATTCATCGACTACGCTCAGAATGACATAAAATGACTTTTTACGAAACCATCATAATTATAATTGAGATTAAATTCTTAAGATGGTAATTTTCTTCAAAATCAGAATAATCTTACGATTAGATCAGGGCTGTCATAAATTTATGATACCAGAATCTAATTTTATTATAGTTAAATGAAGATTTTATTATATTTCTAACCTTTTGGAAATCAAATAGATAAGACCTTATTCTGAATTATTGTAAAGTGCTTGGTTCATAGATTGCTTAATTTACCATTTTGTATCGCAGAGAAGCGATAAAAAAACGAAATCTATTTCTAAAAAAAGGAGGAGAAATGGGAACACAACAAATCTTGCTCATTGTATTGAGCGTAATCATCGTAGGAATCGCAGTTGCTGTTGGTATTTCTATGTTTAACAGTCAGGCAGTTAATGCAAATCGTCAGGCGATCGTATCTGATATGAACAATTTCGGAGCTCAGGCAATGGCTTATTACAGAAGTCCGGCAAGTCATGGAGGAGGAGCCGGTACCTGGACTCTCGATGATGTTGGTCAATGGTTAGGTTATAATTATGATCCGGATGGTGATTCACTTTATACTGATAACGGAACATTCCACTTATCTGTTAATGGTGATGATTTCGAAATCAATGGTATGGGAACAGAAACAGGAAATGATGGAACCAATCCGGTTGAAGCAACTGCCACTGTAACCGGTGCGACTGGTGCAATTTCCACTGTGATCGACAACTAAAGAAACAAGATGTAAAGTTAAATCGAAATCTGAAGGAGATCATTCTGATTTCCATGGTAGTTGTATTTTTTTGAAAGTGTTTTGAAAAGGCGAATTTTAGGGAATTATTAGCAAGGTTAAAAGTATCGTATATTTAACTTTAATAATTCCTTTTAAAAATTTAACAACTTTTTAAAACACTTTTTTTATATTATTAAGATTAAATTAATTAGATGGTAATTTTCCATATCACAAAATAATTTTACGATTAGTTCCGGACTGTCATAAATTTATTATACCAACATTAAATGTGTCATTAATTTATGACAATTATTTTCTAATTTTATTAATTATTAGGACCTAAATTCAGCACTATTAAAAAGATTTTTTCTTATATTTTATCTAACTCTTTGAAAATTAAGAGGAGAAATGGGAACACAACAAATCTTGCTCATTGTATTGAGCGTAATCATCGTAGGAATCGCAGTTGCTGTTGGTATTTCTATGTTTAACAGTCAGGCAGTTAATGCAAATCGTCAGGCGATCGTATCTGATATGAACAATTTCGGAGCTCAGGCAATGGCTTATTACAGAAGTCCGGCAAGTCATGGAGGAGGAGCCGGTACCTGGACTCTCGATGATGTTGGTCAATGGTTAGGTTATAATTATGATCCGGATGGTGATTCACTTTATACTGATAACGGAACATTCCACTTATCTGTTAATGGTGATGATTTCGAAATCAATGGTATGGGAACAGAAACAGGAAATGATGGAACCAATCCGGTTGAAGCAACTGCCACTGTAACCGGTGCGACTGGTGCAATTTCCACTGTGATCGACAACTAAAGAAAACAAAAATTGAAAAAAAGAGGGAGACACAACCGGTCTCCCTTTTTTCACTTAAACAAGAGTTCTGAAAACTGAGTTATTTCTGTAAAATAACTGAATTTCTCTCATCTTTTTCTTTATATTTTTTTAATTATTGAGATTGTTCACAAAAGATTTTATAGAAAGACTCCATGATCATTTTCAAAAAAATATCAGAACTCTTGAAGTCAGGTAAATATGTTAAAAGAATTTTTTTATTCCGGTGTATCGCAATTTGGTAAACCCGTGCAAGGGGTTGTTTTAGCATATAGCAGCTCCAAGGCGAAACAACTCGTTCATCAACTCGAAGAAAAACATAAATTCAAAGTAAAAAATATAATACCCAAAAAAATATTTCTCTATACAATTAAACTTCCTAATGGAAAAAAAATAACTCGCAAACAAACAGCATTTACCAAGAAAGATCTTGCTAATGCCTTAAATAAAATGGGTTACGCAAATGCAAAGATTCAGCCTGCTTTATTCGATTTCAAGTTCAGACCATCCTTTGCCAGCATTTTGATGTTTGTGAATCTTAGTTCATTCATGCTTAAAGAAAAAATGAGTTATGATAAAATTTTAAGGATGTTGGCTGAAGAAGAATCGAATGCAACTTTAAAAGAAACACTGAAAAATATTGAAGGAGATTTGAAAAAAGGGAAAGAAGGAACAGAAGTTTTCTCCAGATATATCGATGTATTTGGTAAATTTCCTGCTTATATGCTTGGATTAGCAACAAAAAGCGGTAATATGGCAGAAGTTTATGATGCTACAGCCAAATTCATGGAACGGGATATGGAATACAGGAAAAGTATTAAACAAGCATTGCTTTCTCCTCTCCTCACAATTATTGCTATGGTTTCAGCCGTGTTATATTATGTGATATCTATCTTCCCGGCAACTGCGAGATTATTTGTGAAATTTGGCATGGAATTACCACCGTTAACAGATGCAACTTTAAAACTAAGCGCTTATTTAGGAGCAAATTGGTGGTGGATGTTTTTGGTAGTAATTATTCCCATGGGAATTATTGCTTTATGGTGGAGAACAAAAAAAGGTCGAGTTTGGAGAGATCATTTCATTATAAAACTGCCTGTAATCGGTCATCTTTTGCACAAATCCAGCATTGAGATTTTTTTCAGAGTTTTTTCCGCAGTATATGCAGGTGCGGATAATAACATCGAAACTTTACAGGCATCTGCGGAAGCCTGCCGTAACGGATACATTGAAAAAAAAGTGAAAGAAATAACAATTCCTTCTATGTTGACCAAAGGTGATACTCTGGTTAGTGCTTTAGCACAAGCAAAAGTCTTTAATAGAACGACTTTAAGCAGACTAAAAACAGGTTCTGAAACAGGGAATGTTTTATCTGCTGCTAAACAGATATCTTCCTTTTACGAAAAAGAGACAACCTATAAACTTCAAAACATCATTCAATCCATACAGATGTTTGTCGGAGCATTTATCGCTATTGTTATAACCGCTCTGACAATTGTTTCGGCAGAAATTGCCATGGTCTCACCGACAGGACCTGGTATGTAATTTTCGGAGTTAAAGTGTTAAGAAAATCAAGATTTGGACAATTATTAGTTGAAAGAGGTATTATCGATAAACCAACTCTCGATAAAGCCCTCCTTTATCAGGCTGATGAGGATCCGTCCAATCCAAGAATGCTGGGAGATATCCTGGCTTCTGATTTTAAAATAGACCATGATAAAATATTTAGTTTGGTAGCTGACCTTTATGCTTTTAGAACCGTCGAGATCGAACCTGAAAAATTTGAAGAAAAAAGAATAACCTATATCAATGATATATTCTCAAAATTCCACGATGAATTCTTAAACAAGTTATTGTTCAAAAAAATTGTCCCCTTTAAAGTTCAAAAAAACAGAAAAAACTCTCTCCTGATGTTAGCAGCTAATCCTACCGATAGTCTCGTAGAAGAAATCCCTAAATTTTCCGAATTCAAAAAATATGAGGTTGCGTATTGTCGTCTCGAATCGATCCAGGCTCTGATAAATATCATTGCTCCCCAGAAAAACGAATTCCTGGAATTGTTAGAAGAAGCTGCAGGACAAATGCAGGAAGTTGCTGACATCGATGAGAATGAAATCGATGAATTTGCTTTAGACGAGGAAATCAATAAAAGCCTTCTGGTTAATCTTTATGAAGGATGCTTGATCGAAGCGGTTCGCAAGGGATCAAGCGATGTTCATATCATCCCATTTCAGCATTCGTGTGTAGATATCATTTTTAGGATAGATGGAAATCTGCATCGCTGGCACAGACAGGAAAATACTTCGCCTGAAGCAATGGCAGCCGTGGTCAAAGATAGAGCTTCCGGAATCGATAGATTTGAAAGAGGTACTGCTCAAGACGGATTTGCACAGAGAGCCGTTGACGGTCATTTGATCAGGTTCAGAATATCTATCATACCGATTGTATCTTCAGAATTTGAAAGAAGATTTGAGAGTATTGTTATCAGGATCGTCGATGATAGAAATGTTATTACCGATCTGAAAAAACTCGGGTTACAAATACAAGCTGAGAAAGATTTTGTCAAAGCCATCACTAAATCAAAAGGAATCGTCCTTTTAACCGGACCAACCGGCAGCGGAAAAAGTACAACTTTGATGGCTGCTTTTCACCATACTATCGATCCAACCAAAAATGTCCTCACTTGCGAAGATCCGGTTGAATATGTTATTAAAGGCGCCAGACAATTAAAGATCGGTCGTAAGTTCAGTTTCGAGCTGGCGATCAGGTCTATTCTCAGGCATGATCCGGATATAGTTATGGTCGGTGAAATCAGAGATAAAATTACGGCAGATGTTGCCATTAAATTAGCAAATACCGGTCATCTGACTTTTTCTACGCTTCACACAAATGATGCTCCCAGTGCTATTTCCCGTTTATTTAAAATTGGAGTCGAACCCTTTCTCCTGGCTTATGCAATGAATCTTATCGTAGCTCAGAGATTAGTGAGAAGACTTTGCCCTGAATGTAAAGTTCCTCTTACAAAAGAAAAATACCAATCTGCACTCGATATCGGACTGACCGAAGATGATCTGAAATCAAAATTGATTTATGAGGCTGGTCCGGGTTGTAAAAAATGTTTAGATGGTTATAAAGGAAGAGTGAATATTTGCGAAGCTCTCTATTTTACACCTGAGATCAGAAAAGCAATCGTCGAATCCGGGGAAGAGATCGATGAAGAAAATATCAGGCAAATTGCCGAAAAGCAGGGAATGTTATCCCTGCTGCAATCCGGTCTGGATAGAGTCAGGAATTCCCTGACTACAATATCGGAAGTTACTTATGCAACTTCGGGAGATTAAATTATGGGCAACGGTCAAATGCTACAAATCCTGCTTGCTTTAATACTTTTTTCAACTACTCTAATTACTATTTACAATAGTTTATATGACCAGGCTGAATTTGTTTATAGCGGAATGTATTATATCCAGGGACAGAAAATTGTTGATAAATATTTAATGAAGCTCGAGTCTGAACTTATCGGCGATGTTAGTACCTATCTGGATATCTATTCTGATTATCACGATTCTACTACAACGATGAATGTAAATACTGTTACTTATAATATTCATATCACAACTGTTTTTTGTGACTCGACAGGAATGATACATTATCCTTATTCTCCATATGAACCATATCAAAAAGTTAATTTGAGCATTTGGTGCAAAGCAACTATTACTGATACTTTATATATTGGAACGGATACAAATCCAATAAGTGAAGTTTTTAAAGATTTGTAAAAAAAGGAAATCATGGGAACAACAGGTGTTTTAGAATCGATAGGTGCTTTGATAATCGGAGGAATATTTCTGGTTATGATATTCAATGCTTACTCAAATGTCAATGTTATGAGTCATAATATCAACATGCAGGTAACAGCTAATCAAATATCGGAAAGTGTTTCTTCTCTGCTGGGTTCTGTCTATCTTTCAAAGGTTGGTGCAGGTGTTGATACTTCGGCTGTTGCTATCACATTAGCTAAAAAAAGGAGATTTAAATTTTTAGGAAAAATCAATCCTGATGATGAAACCGATAGCGAGATATTCATATATCAATCAGGATATAATGAGACTTACGGTGGTTATGCTTTAAGAGTTAAAATTAACGGGTCTGTGGATGCCGGTCCTTTCTGGATGTCCACAAAGATTGTTTTCAAATATTATGATGTAAATGAGAATCAATTTACATATTCCGAACTAAATAATGCGGCAAATAGAGATTTAGTTCGCTCGGTTAGAATCCAGTTCGAATTATTTCAGAATCCTCTGTCATTGGATGGTCAACCAGCCGAGATCAAACAAAAAATGGTATTCTGGAAATATTTCAAGAATCTATATTTAGGTAGTTCTTAAGAAGGTTTTGGTAAGTATGATGTTTGAGGGAGACTTTAATCTGATAAAAATAATAGGAGGTTATCATGAGTAAAATCATTGTTTTATCAGTGGTTGTGGCTGCAGCGGTTTTTGCTTCTGTTGCCGTAACAGTCCAGAAAAGAACATCAGAAGTGTCGGATGTGATTTCCGCAGATCTCAACGAAATTCAAGGAAGAGCATGTGGAAATCTGGCAATGTCTTATGCTATTAAACAAGTACAGGACGGGTTTATTCCTTTTACTCAAGAGGGTTATTTGGAAACATTCCCCAATTTTAATGTGTTAAGCGGTAGTATCGATAGTATCCGGTATACTACCAATGCAGCTCAAGATACGATCCAGATAATTTCTTATGTGAATACATCTTATATGGGTCAGGATATTTTTCATAAAAGTCAGGCTGGTATTGGTTTACAAGGTGGTTCTCTTCCCGGAATTGTCGCACACTGGTTGATGGATGATGATTATTGGAGCGGTACGAATAATGATGTTATCGACGGCACAAATTTTCATCATCATGGAATTGCTTATAGTGGTGCTCATACTGTTGAAGACTCACCCGGTTATCCATTCGATAAAGTCGGTAAATTCGATGGTTATAACGACTATGTTGAAATGCCTGTCGGTGTTTGTGACAAATATAATGATGAGATGACCGTGACTGTAGGTGTAAAAATCGAAAGACTACCTCTTTTTGATATCGATTGGGGAATCCTGGCTACTGAATACCGGACTACTGATTGGGGTTTTGTTCCCGTCTGGAGTATGAGAGCTTTTACTTTTAGATTTTTGTGGTGGTATTATGTCAGGTGTTACCTTTTTGTGTTCACTGATAATGGTATAAAATATACCGGAATTCAAAAATGCGGAAGTCAAGGTCAAATTTACAAATGGCACAGTGTTGCTGCCATTTATGACGGCAGTACTTCCAATCCTACTATTACTGTAAAAGTCGCTCATACGGGTTTAAAGGGTACAACTACGATCGGAGAAGGTAATCAATGGACAGGAAGAAATCCTGATAATATTATCTCGGTTGGTGGAAGGGACGGGATTATTCCGCCGTTAGCCTGTTTCGACGGTAAATTAGCCGGAGTGGGTATTTGGGATCGAGCTTTGACCGATTTGGAAATCGATGATCTGTTCGATGAATATGCTCAAGGGAATACACCTGTTAATGCAGATGGAATTACCATCAATATAGTTTATTGGAGCGAGTAATTCTATTAAAAAGTAAACACAAAACTGTGTAAATGAAAAATCAGGTTTTGGCAGTATAAAAAATATTGTCTGTCAAAATCTCGGCATTTCGTTTTGCGGGAGAATGGGTGATTTCTATATCTATTTCTTCATTTGAGAATTCGAGTAGGAGGATGAATGGACAAAAAAATATATGATAATGAAAGAATAATGAAATTCTGGTGGGGAAAAATCCGATGGTTTATGGTTGTCGTACTTTTTGCAATTGGAATATTACAAATGCAGAAAAGTCCGCAATCTTTCCCGGCTGTTATTTTTATAGCAGTATTTGCCGGAACACTGGTTTTGAATATTTTATTCCATCTCAATATCATCAGAATCAACAACCTGATCGCTGCGATCCAAATAACTCTCGATATTGTTTTCTCAACTATTGTCGTTCACTTGACAGGAGGATTAGAAAGTTCATTCGTCTGGATCTATCTATTAGGTGTAATAACTGCCAGTTTATCGATCGAAAAAACAGGGGGATTCATCGCTTCATTGATCAGTTCTCTTTCTCTTCTGGGACTGATCTTGCTTTATAATTATAAATGGCTGATCCCGATGAGTGATGCGGAACATATTGTTGACTATCCTGTACAGACAATTTTTCTCATTTCTTATACAGGATTGATGATAGCAGTTGCTTTTATGGCTAATTATTTTAGTGACCTGGTCAAAAGACTGAATTCTAATAAATTTATTAACCAGGAAAAAATAAAGAAACTGAATGAGGACAAATCAAAATTAGAAACCTTTAAAATCGAACAAGAAAGAAAAATTAAAGAAAACAATCAGCTAATTAAGGCAGCTACTTCAGTAGCAGTTATCGATCATAAACTGAATAATCACCTGACTATTATTTCATTAGCAGTGAAGAGAATAAAAAGAGCAGGAATGGAATATAAAGATGAAAAATTAGAAAAATACGGTAATCAAATGACAGATGCACTGAATAAAATCGAAGAAGTTTTGAAAAGTGTGCAAAAGTTGAAACAATTAAAAGTAATCAAAGAAGCTCGAAAAAAAGAGCAAGGATTATCAGATGAAGAAGAATATTTTAATAGTTGATGACGAACCAAGTGTAAGAGATATCTGCAAAGATATTCTCGAAGATGAGGGTTATCGAGTAACTGTTGCAGTCGATGGTCAGGATGCTATCGATAAAATGGATTATTTTGATTTTGATCTTTTTCTGGTAGATTTGTCTATGCCCAGGATAAGCGGTCTGGAATTAATGAAAGTCATCAAAAATAAACAACCTTTTGCTGTTATTATCATCTTGACCGGATTTGCCAGTGTCCATGGAGCTGTCAAAGCAATCCATGAAGGAGCTTTCCATTACATCGCCAAACCTACTGATCCTGATGAACTAATCTATGTTGTGAAAAAAGGATTGCAATATTCCGATGACCTATATGGTCCCTTGCAAAATGCATTCGAACCCGCAACTGATAATGAATTAAAGCGAAAACCGATTATCCTGAATGGTTTCAACCAGAAAGACAGGGATGATTTTATTGAATTAGGAAATTTCCGAAAATATGATCTCGGAATGCATATACCGATCAGTGAAGAAATCGAAGGGCAGATCATTTTAATAGAAGACGGAGAAGTTTCAGTCTGGCTGAATAATACGATCATCGATTATCTCGAGAAAATGGACTCTTTCGGAGAAGAAACATTGATCTTAAAACAACCTTCTATCACAAAATTGAGAGCTGAAACGCTTGTTAAGATCCGGCATTTTAACAGGCAGAAATTACTTGATTTCTTTTCTTATAAAGGAGAAAAACTTTTTAAGAGATTTATGATAAATCTGATCAATAATTCATTTTATAAATGGCGAAAATCCGTGCAAAGAATAGTTATGTTAAAACTTTCAACCGGTGAAAAATAAAAAAAATCTATTTTTATCGATGAAAATATTTTATAATTTTATATATTATTTAATAAGTATCAAGGTGAAAAAACAAACTGAAATGTATATTAAATTCAGATTAAACAAAATAGATGTTGCCTTAAATTTCAAGAAAATTAATTTTGACTCTGAATATTGGGTGAGCAATGAATTTGTCATTTATTGAAGAATTACAGGTAAATCTGTCCGATTTTATTACAGGTCTGAACCGTTTTCAGCGAATCGATAAATTATTATATGAAAATGTAAACTGGAGGAAAGAAACTCACGAACATTTCAGATACCTGCTTTCTTATATGAAAAAAAAAAATGCTTCTGATATGGATGTCGGAGGACCAGGAACTAATGGAAAAATCTGGCTAAGGATTTATGGAAACAAAACACCTTGTGATGATATGCCCCTTTATCATGATGATGAAATTATTGTTCTTCTGTTAAATGCTTTAAATGAAACACAGAAAAAAATCCTGTTTGAAAAGAAAAATATAGATTTCTCCGTAGAATTGTTATTCGACGGTGAGGAGCGAGCTAATCGTTTCAGAGGTGATGTATATTTTGACAGAAATTGTATCGCGGCAAATTTTAGAAAAATAGACCAAAAAGTTCGAAATATTAAACGGTTAAGTTTCCCGGATAATATTACGAAAAGATTAAATCTTTATTATGAAAAATCCGGTTTATACCTGATAACAGGTATTTCGGGTTCAGGTAAAAGTGCTACTCTCGACTCTATTGTCGATATGAACAATCGTACCAATAAAGCACATATCGTGATTATCGGGGATCCTATTGAATTTATTCATGAATCTGTTAAATGTATTATCAGGCATAGAAATGTGGGTGACGATGTCTTGAGTTTTAGAGAGGGAACAATTCAAGCATTAAGACAGGATCCGGATATAATTATCGTGGGTGAGATGAGAGATCCTGAAACCATCGATACAGTTATTGAAGTTACCGATAGCGGTCATAAAGTATATACAACATTACACACCAGCTCGGCAATCGACAGTATTCACAGGATAATTGGGGAATTTCAACCAACTGAACAGGACAGGATAAGAATGAGATTGGCTGATGTTCTCAAAGTATGTATTTCCCAGAAATTGATTCCGGATAATAAAGGAAAATTGATCCTATCCAAAGAGATTCTTTCTGTGGATAGTTCCGTGAAAGCTGCAATCAGGAATAAAAATATCGGTGAGATATATCAAATGATGGTAGAAGGAAAAAGAAAGGGAATGATGACTCTTGAACAGGATCTTCTAAATTTATATAAAAAAAATGTGATTTCCAGAGATACGCTATTAAATTATTCAAATAACAGGAAAATAATGTCTCAAATGCTGCAAATTTAAACGAGAATTGGTGAATTATGAGTAAAAAAGAACAATTTGCTTTCGGTATTTTTCAGGATGGATTAACCATTAAAGTAGCTCAATTGGTTTCAGCCAAAGGGGATGTAAAAATTCAACAATTATTAGACACAACTTTGTCATATCATCTGTTTTTGAGCGATAAAACCGAAGGAAAAGGATTCCACGAGCTTACTGATTATGAGGATGACGAATTTTCCGGGGAAGTGCAAACACCGGAAGAAATATCAGAATTTGAAATTACCGAAGAAGTTAAAGAAGAAGAAGAAGAAATTGAAAAATCAGGCAAAAGTGAATTACAGAGTCTGCTTGTAAATTTTCCTCTGGATCGGGGAAAGCTCTCACTGAATACAAATGAAGAGCAGATTTCATATCATAAATTTGATAAGAGTTTTACGAAAACAAAAATCATCAAATACTTGAAAAAAGAAGTCCTTTCAAAGGAAGACATCAAGAAAAATAATTACACTCTCGGCATGATCTTCAACAAAGACAAATCGAGTCTGGCTTTTGTTCACAAAGGAGAAAATGATCTTTTAAATGCTGTGCAGGACCTGAATTTCCAGTATTCCAGGAAAAAATATTTTTATAGTTATATCGACACTAACGAAATATCGCTGATGAATCTGGTTAGACACAACTATGATTATACTGATGAAGATTTTGTGATGATCTTATACATCGGAAAAGAGTTTAAAACAGCTATCATAATGCGCGGAAAAGAACATTTCAAAACTTTACCCATAATCATTCCCGATGTTGACCAGGAAAAAACGAGACAATCTATATTTTCCAAAATATTATTAGAACAGGATATATCTAATTTTCCTATTACGCAGAATATTCTGATAGCCGGCGAATTTGTAACTCCTGATGATATTGAATTCTTCTCCAAAAATTTCGGAACCATGTCTAAGGTAAGTCGCCTGGAACTTTCTCAGATCGATACGGTTGAAGTATCAGAAGCAGAAATAACAGAAGAGACAAAAGCTGCTTTTGCTATTCCGATCGCTTTAGCCTGGAAAACTCTTACCCCAAAGAACAAGAATTTTTATTCGACTAACCTGCTTCCAAAAGATATCATTGAAAGACAAAAACATTTTAAAATTGCCTGGCATGGATTTGTCTTGCTTGCTGCTATCTTCTTTTTTGCTCTCATCGGAACGATGAAAAATCTTCAATTAAAAAGGGATATACTTGAAATCGACAAAACTGTAATTACTTTGGATGGAGAACTCAGCCAGACAAAAGAATTGATCCTTAAAATTAACGAAGTTAAAGAAAGACGAGGGCATTTTGAAAAGAACCTGGAATTAATAGAGGGTATTACCGGTAGCAAAAATCAATGGTTTTACATCCTGAATGTTATTTCTGAAGCTTTTAACAGAAATCGCATTAGCTGGCTGAATGACCTGAAAAGCTTAGCTAATAAATTTCAAATAACAGGTTATACAAGCAATAGACGGCATATTTTAAAGTTTACAAAATTATTTCCTGATGGACGGATATCAAAGATTATTAAAGAAAAAATTGAAGATGTGGAAGTATGGAAATTTGATATATCTTTTTCTTATCCTGATCCGAAATTATCCTCCGCAAAAAATCTGAATATTCCTAAGAAAAAGTCAGCGACAATTGATTTGTTTGAAAAATCGGATAAAGAAAGAGAAGATAAAACTGAGATTCCTGAATCAAGCAATCTTATCACAAACGATTTGTACGCAATAAAATTCTATGCAGGCGATGATTACGACCAGGCAAAAAAGACAAAGAAAAAATTTGAAGATGCCGGTTATAAATCAAGAATAGAAGATTTTTCTGATGCCGGCGGAATCGTTTATGAAATAGTATTAAATAAATATCTTCCCAAAAAAAGAGCAGAAGAAATGGGAAATCAAATAAAAAAGCAGTTCAATGAGGTCGATTATTACAATATTTCAAAAATAGATTTAGCTGATCCGGCAGATATACCTGAAATATATAACAACATCGCTGAACTTTATTTTGCCGGGATGATCGATGAAACTTTTGATAAATTGAAAGACTTCACTGATAATTTTCCTGAACATTCACTCGTTTATAACGCAAACTATCTCAAAGGCGAATGTTTATATTTTCAAAAGGAATATGGGCAAGCTCGTGAAATCTTTCAGGAAATCATCCGGCAGAAAGGTATAAAAAAACCCGATGCTCTAATGATGATGGGAAATTCTTATAAAAAAGAAAATAATACCGAACAAGCTGTTCATTTCTGGAACAAGCTGATCAACGAATTTCCGGAAAATGAGCTGACTGAAATAGCAGAAAATAAAATAAAAGATTTAAGGGAAAATTAAATGGAATATGCTGTAAGAAATACGATTGTTTTAGCGGTTCTGCTTTTGCTGGTAATTGGCGGTTCATACTGGAGGAACAGAGGATCAAATGTGATCTTACAGGAAAAAACAACGACTTATAATGATCTCAGAGAGACCGTGGACGGACTAAAAAGAGCAAATCCGGATCTGGTAAATGAAGATATGATCATTTCTGCATTAGAACGCATGGAAGCATCAGCCAGGAAAAATGTAAAAATCATTCTTAAAGAGGATAATCCAACGATCACTTATAAGTATCTGGTCGATATTGTAGATCGCTATTGTCCGGGATTGGTCTTTAATTTTGTCGTTGAAAAATCCGGGCAACAGGAAATATTTAACTACAATTCCTACAAGATCGATGGAAGTGCCAGTTTCGGTGATTTTTATAGATTTGCCGATCACCTGGAAAATGAAGGTCCTTTACTGACGATCGAATCTATTCTCATCAAGGAAAAATATAATGCGGTTTCAGACACTATTCAATTCCATCTCTCGTTCAAATCTTATTTTGAGGATAACGGTATTCCTTATGAAGATTTATCTATGAAAAATCTCAAGCATCTCAATTTCAATTATAATCCTTTTCGGACCAGAATTCACGGACCTTTGAGATATTCGGGACAGGATGAAGCAATAATCCTGGAAAAATCCGTTATGATCGGATTAACTCCTGAAAAAGTTTTTATGCGTGATCATCGTGGTAAATTCAGGATCCTTTTACCGGGTGACAAGATCGTCTTTGGAAATTTAACTTCGATTAATTGGGAGGAGCAATATGCATCCTTTACGATTAATAAGACCGGGGTAAACGAAGAAAAAATAATATATTTAAAAAAGGAATAATTATGAAAAAAATATCACTATTATTAATTATTTTTATTGTAGGCAGTAGTTTAATAACGCAAATCTCAAAAATTTCGAGTAAGGGATTGGTTTCCATTCCCAAGGATACAAAATTTGTTGAGGTCGTAAATACGCTGGAAGTATTATCTCAACAATATGCAGGCAAAAAGATCATCAATTCCAGTATTTTTAATCAGGAGATCGGTGTTCCTATCAAGGAAATTCACTGGCTGGAAGCTTTAAATCTGATCACAAGTTATAACAACCTGATTTTGGAGGAATTACCCGGTGCTTTTATTATCAAAGACTTTACTGAAGAAGCCGAAGCAGAAGAGGAAGAAAAAAAGGTATCTCCCGATACCAAACAGATCAGGATCAGTTCGATATTCTTCAAAGCAGATAAATCATTTCTGAACAGTATCGGGATCGATTGGACAACTCTGTATAGAGGAAAAGTCGATGTTGACCTGGGTTTTCTGGGAGCATCCAATGTCTCGGATGAACTATTTAAAGCTACAGCTACTCATAAAATAGAATCTGCTTCAGCATCTCTCGACCTGAATACTCTCCTGAAAATCATCGAAGCAAAACAAAAAGGTTCGATCATTGCTCGTCCGAATATTGTTGTCATTTCCGGCAAGGAAGGATTTATCCAGGTTGGTGAAGATTTCTCCATTAAAACCACAGATGAAGACGGTAATATTTTTGATCGCTTTTTCTCTACCGGAATTATTATGGAAGTTCTTCCTGAAGTGGTTGAAAAAGACGGAGAGGAAGCGATTTATTTGAAGGCTAAAGTCGAGAAAAGTGCTGCTACTCCCGGTGAACTCAGCACGATCATCGCAAAAAGTACATCTACGACCGAAATTCTGTTATTCGATGGTGAAGAAACTGTAATTGCCGGACTTTACAGCACAGACGATACAAAGATCAGATCAGGAATACCAATTTTGAAAGATCTTCCCTGGTGGGTTTTCGGGATTCGTTATCTAACCGGTTATAATCGAACGGAATCCAAAGTAGGTGAAATGATCATCGTGATCAAAGCAGAAATCGTCGAATCTTTACAGAATAGAATGACTAAAGCGATAACAACAAAGGAAAAAGTTAAAGAACTCAGAGATTCGAGATCAGAAATAAAAAATTATTTTGAAGAAAATGGAAAGGATATATTCAATGAATAAAAATAAAATAAATTCTATTTTTGTTTCGATATCTTCACTGATATTGCTCACATTCTTGATCAGTATTTGCAGTTGTGACTTAAAACTTACAGAGGGTCAACCTTCAGAAGATATCCCTCCCGATTCTGCCGAGGTTTTGTTATTTGCACCTTCGGATGTGCTGATCGAACAGCTCTCTGCCAATAGTCTCAAATTGAATTGGACAGATAATTCCTGGAATGAACAGGGATTCAAAATCGATAAAAAAGTCGGAACAGCATCCTGGCTAACTTCTTACGGAATTGTCGATACGAACATGACTCTCTGGTATGATCAAAATGCTGAAAATAATATTCTTAAATACCGTGTTTACGCCTATCTTGGCGAAGCAAAATCAGATTATGCGGAATCCGAAGATTTTCAAAATCTAATTCCCTCTCCCACTTACCTGGTCCTCACGATAATGGATAATACAAAAATCAAACTGACCTGGGAAGATGTATGTCAAACTGAAGATGGTTATCATATTGATAAGAAGATCGGAGGTCTGGAATGGGTAGAATCTTATTCTGTTCTCGACAGTAATGTTACTTCGTATTTAGATGAGATCGACCAACCATGCGGTACATTTTCGTATCGTGTTCGGGCATTTCAAGGTGAGAATCTATCAGGCTACAGTGATATTGAAACGATCAACATCAACCTGGAGTTGACGGGTTCAATCGGTAGCGGAGGTAGCTTCGCTGCTAATGATGTTTTTATCTCGGAAACAACAAACTGGTGGTTGTTTGCGGCAGATCATTATGCTGGTTTAACTATCATTGACGCTTCTGATCCCAGTTTTAACAGCGGTCTTGATTATGCTTCCTTTAATCTTGGCGGTTTACCTGATAGAACACTCTCTGTTTTTGTTATTGGAGTTTTGGCTTATGTTGCTACACATTCCGGTTTGGATGAACACGGTTGGCTTAATATAATCGATATGAGTGAATTCATGTTTGTTTACCCGAGAGAACTACCGGAAGATATCCCTATTGTCGGAATGTGTCCGATCCAGGCAAATCCGGATGATACATATATTCCTAAAGATATTTTTGTCGAAGGTGATTTTGCTTACATCGCCAATGAATATAACGGACTCTCCATTTACGATGTTTCTAATTATTCTAATCCTTTTTTCGTCGGAAATTGCAGTACAAATGGAGATGCCAGGCATATCCATGTTAAAAATGATCTGGCTTATATTGCTAATGGTTTATCAGGAATTGTTGTGGTCGATGTTTCGGATAGAGAAAATCCTGTTGTGATTGAAACTTATCCGACAACAGGACTTTCTAATGAGATTTCTGCTTTAGGAGATTTTATTTTTATTGCAGACGGGGAGAATGGTTTGAAAATTATCGAGCGTTCAACAGGAGACATTCAATACATCGATACGGATGGATTTGCTTACAGCGTTTCCGTACAGGGACAGGACAGGTTCGAGGAAGACCATGTTTACCTGGCAGACAAAGAAAACGGTCTGTTTGTGATAGATATTTCAGATATTTATGAACCGTATATTCTGGGAATCCTGGAAATGAATACGGAACCGGTTACAATCCATAAATTCTTCCAGAGCAGTTATGCGTTTGTAGCGGACAATTATGGAGTAAGAACAGTTCAGGTTGCTCCGTAAAGTAACACAAAGCTCTGCTTTGTGGCGATTATATTAAAAATCCCATCCGGAATTTTTTGAATGGAATTTTAATGAATTAGAAAAAAAAATTGTTATAAATCCTAATTATTGATCAAAACCAATCCCAGCGAAATACCGGCAGCATCATAAACCAGATCCTGCCAGCTCCATTTTGACTTCTTCAAATATCTATCACTCGTCTCTTTCCCGATCCCTAATATCGATGTAATACTGACGGAAATAACAATGCTGTTCTTTTTCGGATTATAGAATATATCATGACTGATTCCGTAATTCCAGTAAGTGATAAAAGCGCTTCCTGTCAGGTGCAGGATTTTATCTTTTCCAAGCCAGTTCGATCTTGCCTGGATAGTTGAACAGAAAAGCAGGATAAAGAAAATGACGATTAATTTTTTCATTTTTAGACACGACTGGACTTCATCAACTTCAATCTGATGGAATTGAGATAGGAATTTAAAAAGTCTTGTTTTCATTGTTTATCAATTTGGCAAATTGATTTACTTTTCCTATCTCATAAACACCGGAAAATACGAAGCCCACTTCGCCAATCAGATAAATACAGTTCCGATCAAACTCGACTTTTAATTCTCCGCCCGGAACTTTAACATTAACTCGATGTTTGAGAAAACTTCGCTTTATCCCGGAAAAAACAGCAGCACAAGTTCCGGTGCCGCAGGCAAGAGTTACTCCCGCTCCTCTTTCCCAGAATTTGATCTCGATATTTTCTTGATTAATTATCTTTACAAATTCGACATTCGTTCCATTAGGAAAATGCAGGTCTGTTTCTATTTTTCTACCGATTTCGGATAAATTCAGTACATCGAAATTCTCGATGAAAGTTACTAAATGAGGATTTCCCAGCGAGATGTGATCTCCTGGAAAATTTTGGATAAAGAGATTTTTTTCGATCATTTCCGGTTTTCCCATCTCGACTTTTACGATAGGGTTTTTTCCAGCTTTGATGATCTTTCCTTTTTTTATGCCGGACTTTGTATTTATAGAAAAATTCTTCCGGCTTTTCTGTGAATGTAAATATGCAACCAGACAGCGCAGAGCAGTTCCGCACATTTCCGCTTCGGAACCATCCGGGTTGAAGATGCGCATAAAAGCATCATTTCCAGGATCATCGATAATGAGCACAATTCCGTCTGCTCCGACTCCGAACTGACGGCTGCAGATATTTTTTGCTAATTCGGGAAAATCTATTTCCGGAAATTTCTTATTTAGAAAATCGAAGAACAGGTAATCATTGCCCTGTCCCTGCATTTTGAAAAAGTTCAGTTTCATATTTGTTTCTATGCTTTTAAAATGACTGGACTTCATAATCCCGATTTGACAGGAGGATGGAATTCGGTTATTTGGAGTTTTATTCTTCAATTCCCAATAAATTCAACAAATTCAAATTCACCATAAAATCATCTTTGGTTTGATACTTTTGCAGGCCACCACCAGGTGATTGAGACCAATTATATTGGAGATGAACTAAATCTTTGAAGCGAAAATTTAGTCCGATTCCGGAACTATTTCCTGCGATATGTCCTCTCATATCAGTATAACTTCCGGACCTGAAAGAGATAAGATCGAGCAAAGTAAATTCAATTCCTTTTCCCCAGGTACTGTATTCTTCCATGAAAAATTCATTATCATAACTGGTATAAACCGAAAAAATATCGCGGCAGAAAATAGAAAATATTAAATCACTTTGAGTATTCCCGGATAATCTCCTTGATCCATTTAATCCCGTTTTCCAGATCTTTGATCAAAATAAATTCATCGGTCGTATGAACTTTACTCATGCCGGTACCGAGAACTCCCATTTTCAAACCGTTTTGATTAAAAATATTCGCATCGCTGCCGCCGCCGCCGATGGTTGTTTTATCTTCAATCCTGCAATTAGCGGAAGCCTTTTTGACCAATTCCACGATTTGATCATCTTCGGTTAATTTAAAAGCCCGGTATTCTTCGCTGACATCGATCTTAACATTAGCCTGGAAATCGTCCAATTTGTATTCAGCCGCGGTTTCACGGAAAGCAGCGGACATCCTTTCGGTCAGATCATGTAGTTTTTTTTGATCATGACTTCTCGCTTCTGCTTTTACTTCCACTTCATTGGGGACGATATTCGTCGCTCTGCCGCCATCGATCATTCCGATATTGCAGGTTGTTTCCGGATCGATCCGTCCCATCGGCATTTTGGAGATGGCTTCGGAAGCGATCTTGATGGCGTTCAAACCTTTTTCCGGTTCTGCTCCGGCGTGGGCTTCTTTACCGAAAACCGTGTATTTCATACTGTTCTGGGCAGGTGCGGCAATAGTAATTTCTCCTATTTCGTGGGCATCGAGAGCAAAACCGAATTTTGCTTTCAAAAGGGAATAATCGAGATATTTTGCTCCTAATAATCCAATCTCTTCCGAGATGGTAAAGAGAACTTCGATGGGAGCGTGTTCTTCCTTGTTTTCTTTTATTTCTTTGATCGCCCAGATAATCTCCGCTATTCCGGATTTATCATCTGAACCGAGAATCGTTGCACCATCCGCAGTTATCCGGTCTTCCCTGATCTTTGGTTTGATATTTTTTCCGGGTACGACCGTATCCATGTGAGCACAAAACAGGATTGGTTCTTTATCTGTTTTTCCTGGGAAATACGCATAAAGATTACCGACATTTCCTGCGGTTTTCTTATTTGCTTTATCAAATTGAACAGTTGCTCCAAGTTTCTTCAAGTCTGATTCCAAACGCAAAGCAAGTTCTTTCTCATTCTTTGACTCGCTGTCGATTTTAACCAATGAAATAAAATAATCGATGATCGTCGAATTCATTTTTATCCTTTCAAAATAAATTTAAGTATAACTTGTTCTCAGTTAAAAATCTGTCAACCGGAAAAAATAATGGACAGTATATGGAAAGTAAAAATTCTTTGCTTTTAAAAAAACAGGAGATGTTTTGAAGATAGTTTTTTTTGTTTTGATTTTATCTTTTCTGCTGGGATGTGCTTCCGGTTCCGGTTACACGACCAAAGGAGCTTCCAAAAAACCTTTTCATCAGAAGTTTGGAACTGTGAAATCAAAGCAGATCGATCATCAAAAGGGAAATTCTCTTTATATGGTAACCTCGTATTACGGGAAGAAATTTCACGGTAAACCGACATCTAACGGTGAGACCTTTGATATGAACGGATTGACAGCGGCTCACAAAACTCTTCCTTTCGGGACGGTCCTGAAGGTTACGAATGAAGATAACGGGAAATCTGTTACTGTGCGTATCAATGATCGCGGACCATTTGTAGCCGGAAGAGACCTCGACCTATCGTTTGGAGCTGCAAAAAAAATCGAAATGATCACTGCCGGAGTGAAAACTCTGAAAGTAGAGATTTTGGAGTAAGGAAATGCAGGATTTTCTGGAAATTTCAAAAAAAGTTCAGGAAGCATTGGATAACAGGAAGCCGGTAATTGCTCTCGAATCGACAATTATTGCGCATGGTTTACCTTATCCTCAAAACCTGGAGGTTGCTCGAAGCCTGGAAAAAATCGCTTTTGATAATGGAGTTGTTCCGGCAACAATTTGTTTGATGAACGGCAAAATCAAGATCGGATTGGAAGAAAATGAATTGAAGATTTTAGCAGAAAATAATACTGTCAAAAAAGTATCGAGTCGTGATATCGGAAGAATTATAGTAAAGAAAGAAATCGGGGCTACAACTGTTTCCGCAACTATGAAATGTGCTTTTCTTACCGGCATAAAAGTTTTTGCTACCGGCGGGATCGGAGGTGTTCATCGCAATGCTGAAAACAGTTTCGATGTTTCTACCGATTTGCTCGAACTTTCCCGAACTCCGGTGATCGTTGTCTCAGCCGGAGCAAAAGCCATTCTCGATCTTCCAAAAACTCTGGAGATGCTGGAAACTTCAGCAGTTCCGGTTTTTGGTTATCGAACAGGTTTCTTTCCTGCTTTCTATTCAGCAAAAACAGATTTGAAGATCGACAGGATCGATTCAACAAAGCAAATTTCAGATATTTTCAAGACAAATCGAGAACTCGGTTTTTCGAGCGGAATTTTAGTTGCAAATCCGATCCCTGAAATGGATGAAATTCCTTTTAAGGAAATGGAAAAATATATCGAAAAAGCACTCCGGGAAGCGGATTTGAATGGAGTGAAAGGAAAGGATGTTACTCCTTTTTTACTTTCAAAATTAGTCGAATTGACTGAAGGGAAATCCCTTGCAGCAAATATAAAACTGGTCGAAAATAATGTCAAACTCGCGTGTAAGATCGTGAAGAATTTGTAATTTCTGTCATTCCGAGTTTTCTTTCAACGGCATTGATCGAGGAATCTTCAGCAAATAAAAAAATGTGATTAAAAACTGGGGATTCTTCGAGAGATAAGCAAGTCGAATTTCTCAGAATGACAGAATATTTGATATAGAAGAACAGAATTGGACAAAATAATTTTTTGTCATCATTCCCAATCCCAGATTGGGAATGCAATATAAAACCAAACCCAGTTTGAAAAGCAATATTTGAAACACCATTTGATGCTTGACTTAACACTCGTTGATCGTGAAAAATGAAAACAAAGATAAAATCGGTAAAACAAATTAAGTTTAAATCTAAGTTGAAGAGTCGGAGACTCTTCATGACAACGATTCGGAGAATCGTGATAAAGGAGAAAAATGGATAAAATAATTTTCCGAAAATACAATATGGAAAAGGACAAAAAAGCAGCTCACCGGCTTTGGAAAGAAATCGGCTGGTTGGAAAAAGGTAAAGAAAAACAGATGGACCTGATGCTGAAGGCAGCAAATGTCCTGGTTGCTGATGTGAACGGGGAAATTGAAGTTCTGGCAAAAACAGTTCCCGGAACAATCAAATATCTCGATGAAGAACTCAAATTTTCCGGAGTAACAGCAGTTACGACCAGCAGGATCGCGCGTAAAAAAGGTCTGGCGTCGGAATTGACTGCAAAGGTAATTGCCGAATCAGCAGAAAAAGGAGCATTGGTTTCCGGTTTGGGAATTTTCGAGCAGGGATTTTACGATAAACTAGGTTACGGAACAGGTTGTTACGAGCATATAATTTACTTTGATCCGGCTGACCTGAAAGTGAATTCCGATTTCCGTATCCCGAAACGATTGACCAAAAAAGACTGGAAAGCGATCTATAAATCCCGTCTGAACCGGAAAAGATTTCATGGAGCTGTCAATTTCAACAAACCCGAAACAACTCATGCGGAAATGATCTGGGATGATAAAAACTTCGGACTCGGATATTTTGATGAAAAAAGTGGTGAATTAACGCATCATATCTGGTTTTATGTCAAAGATGTCGAGCAAGGACCTTATTGGATAAACTGGATATGCTTCCGGAATTCTACTCAATTCCTGGAATTGCTGGCTTTGATCCGCAGTCTTGGCGATCAAGTTAGATTGATCAGTTTGGTTGAGCCGCCAAATATTCAACTGCAGGATTTTCTCAAACAACCTTTTCGATTCAGACAGTTAACTGAAAAATCCAAGTTCGAGAATAAGATGAAGGCAACGGCTTTCTGGCAGATGAGGATTCTAAACCTGAAGAAATGTATAGCGATAACTCATTTGAATTGCGAGGATATAAAGTTCAATTTAGAATTAACCGATCCGATTGAGAATTATCTTGAACAGAATTCCAAATGGAAAGGAATTTCCAGCAATTATGTCATTGCTCTCGGGAAAAATTCCAAAGCAGAAAAAGGAAAAAATAGAAATTTACCGACTTTAAGATCGTCGGTCGGTGCTTTTACGAGAATGTGGCTGGGAGTTCGTCCTGCCAGTGGTTTAGCAGTTTCGGATGAACTGTCCGGTACGGAAGAATTATTGGAAAAACTGGATAAGGCTTTTTGTATCCCGGAGCCGAAACCGGATTGGGAGTATTAAGAATTTAATTTGGCAGGGAAGCAGGGATAGTAAACAGGAAATAGGTAAAAAAATCTTATAGTTTTTCTTTATTTGTTCATTTACCTTTTTGTGTTCTCATCAACCTCTGCCTTCCGTTTCTCCCAACAATCTTCCCATCTCTTCTCTTTCTCATTTCTCCATTTATCAGCTTTTTTCTTACCGGTTGCGGAATTCAAGGTTTCACCAGTTCCGTCAATGATATTTCCTCCGGCATCGAGTACTGTTTTTCCTGCTTCCGAGACAGTTCCGACAGTCGATTCTTTCAAGCCTTCTCCGACTTCCTTCAAATCCGCAGTTACGACTCCTTTCACAGTTTTGAAAACACCTTTCCCTAAAGATCCTGCTACATTGGTTGCTCCTTTTCCCAGACCGAGAGCAACATTCAAACCGGTTTTGGCAGCATCGATCGTTGTTCCCCCGATTTTAAGGATACTGCTGCCGATTCCACCTCCCAACCTGCTGACAACATTGAAAAGAATAGAAGCAGTCTCGAATTGAGGTTTTTCAGGAGTTCCTCCAATCTTCATCCCGAGTTTGCTGCCCTGGATCATATCGATGCTAACATCACAATCGAGAGAATCTTCCGAAATTTTGATTTCCGATATCAGATCGAAAGCATCTCCGCCCAAAGCCTGATAAGTTCCGGGAGGAAGGATGAATTCGAAAGGTTCGAGTTCGAGACCGATTACCTGGAATATTGCATTTACGGATGGAATTTTTTCACCTATCGTTCCGATTCGAGCATAAATGCCAATCAAATTGTCTTTGCATTTCTGATCCCGGATTTTTCCGGTGAATTCAAATTTTGCAGGACCGTCATTATTCATTTCCGGATCATTACTAACAGCCATTCCGGTAAGAAGTAAATGTAAATCAGAAAGTGAGATATTTAATGAATCCTTCCGGTTTTCCAGGGAAGAAAAGAGGACATTAAAATTATTTGATTCTACTTTCTGTAATCGGATATTTTCATTCTCTTGAAGAATATTTTGCAGATCGATCTTGAAATCATTACAAACGATATTCATACTTTTAGATGTTTCAGTATCGATAAGACTTGTCTGCAAAAAGTCCAATATGACCGATTCAACCTGACTTTTTGTATTGTAAATTTTTGCCCTTTTCAGTTTAAAATTAAGATCAGAAACGGATAATTCGGTTTTTTTACCTGCTGAATCGATCTCCGTATAATTCACAAAAATATTCTGCAGATCGATTCGTTTGATAAATATTTCAGGAATCGGCTTTTTCACATCTTTCTCAGGATCTTCAGCACTCTCAGATTGCAAAATATTGAGTAAATTCATTTCATTGTTCATTTTTTTGCGAATATTCAGTTGCAAGTTATTCAGGTAGACTTTTCCGATTGAAATTTTCTTTCTCAATAAAGGTAAATATCGAATGCTGATCTTTAATTTTGATAAAAGAAGCAAGTTTTCATCCGGGAAACCTTCCGGTTGTCTGATCTTCAAATCCCTGACAGTTACTGAACCGTCTAAAAGATTTACCCGGATTTTATTGATCGATGCTTCCGGTTTGAGATAAACGGGCAACTTATCGTTCACGATCTTAGTGAGTATAATAGAAAAGAAAAACTGGAATAGACTAATGATCAGAACGATGATCAATAGAAGGATCAATAATATTCTGACAGGTCTGCTTTTGATTTTTGAGAACATATTTCCTGCTGATTTTCCGGTCTTATTGGTTCTTCTATTTCATTTTTAAAAGAGGTAAAAACGGACTTTCCGGTCTTACTCCAAGTTTCTGTTCTTTCATATCGATTATTAAATCCAATTCTTCTAAAACGATCTGTCCAATCAAAGGTTCGCAATTCGGAGGACCTAAAACACAATCAAAATTACCGGTTCGATCACCGATCTGAATTTTTATCGGTCCGACTTTAGTTAATTCCTCCTTTCTCTCACCCGCAAAACTGACAATAACTTTTCCTGTTTTTGGAATATCGAGTAGTTCGATAACTTCTTGTGGTAATAGAGTTAAAGTTGCTCCACTACCGATCAAACAATCTAATTCGATTTGTCTGATTTTTTCTTTTTTAAGATATTCATCAAAAACATTTACAAATTTCACATTTGTTTTTACTTCGCCCATAAAATCTCCTTTGCTGGTTATATAAAATGATTAATCTGATTTATAGTCAAGTTTTATAACAGTCATTTATTTTTTTGTTTCCATAATGAAATTACTTTTTCCATCGGCTTCAATATCTCCTCTAACATCTGAAAGTCGATCGTTTGCCTGCTGTCGCAAATGGTTGTATCCGGTGAAAAATGAGTTTCGATCATTAGACCGTCAGCACCTGCTGCCATTGCTGCCCAACTTAAAGATTTGATCATTTCCCGTTTGCCGGAACTGTGAGAAGGATCGACGATAATAGGAAGATTGCTCAGACTTTTAACGGCTGGAATCGCGGAAATATCGAGAGTATTCCGCGTGTAATTCTCAAAAGTCCTGATCCCTCTTTCGCAAAGAATTACATTTCTGTTTCCTGCGTCCATTAGATGTTCTGCTGCTAACAACCATTCTTTGATCGTACTGCTCATTCCCCTTTTCAGGATGATCGGATTCGAGATTTTCCCGAGTTTTTCCAGTAGAGGATAATTGTGCATATTGCGTGTTCCGACCTGCAGAATATCGACAAATTCGGACATTTCACCGACATCCTCAGGGGAAATAATTTCAGAAACAGAGATCAATCCTGTTTTTTCACTTACTTTTTTGATTATTTCCAAACCTCTTCTTCCCATTCCCTTAAAATCATAAGGAGAAGTTCTTAATTTATATGCTCCACCGCGGAAGAAATTGATACCCATTTCCTTCAATTTAATTACTATTTTCAGCAAGTCTTCATAATTCTCGATCGTACAGGGTCCGGCAATGAAAGTGAAATCATTTCTGCTGATGATTTGATCTTTTATTTTGATCTCGATATTTTCAGAATTTTGATGTTTCAGGTTTTCTATTTCTTTCTGCATATTTTTTTCCTGAATCACAACATTTTTCGTAACTCACTCTGTTTTAATTTTAAAACACCAAACTGCAATCCTCGATCACTGACATAGATCTTGTCGGTTTGGAAATGATCGACAATTTCCTTGATGATCATCGTTCCGGTCTGGATTATTTCCGCTCCGGAAGGTTCGAACGGCACTATTTCTGTAATTTCTTCTCCATCCACTTTTTGAAATCGCTGATATAAATCGTAAATATCTTCTTTCTTCAGAATACACTTATGAACCTTTTCGGAATTGTATTCTTTTAGGTTCTGATTTGCTGCTGAGAGATTGGTTACAATTCCACCGATGCCGATGAAAACCGGATTCTCAAAATTTTTCAAATCGATCTTTTTCAAAATATTACGGGTGAAATATATCCTCTTTTCCAGACAATTAGGAAATTTATTAAAGAGTCTTCTTATCCCCAGATCGATACTCTCGGTGGAGATTATTTTTTTATTTCTGATCAAAGTAAATTCAGCGCTTCCTCCTCCGACATCGAATAAAATGATCTCAGAAAATTGAGGAAATTCGTCGATATTCGCTATTCCGTTCAGATAAGCTTCCTTATCCCCGGAAATAATATTGAATTTACACTTCAAAACCTTTTCGATCCAATTCGCAAGTATCTGAATATTCCGGGCGTCTCGAGAACAACTCGTACCAATGATAATAATATTTTCTGTATGAACGAGTGAAAATTGGTAGCTCTCTTTGATTATTTTTTTCGTTTTCTCGATACTTTCCGCTGATAGACATTTGGAAACCATGCCTTTTGCTAATTCCGATGTGAATGACATTCTTTTCAGAATGTTGAAACTTTGCTGTTTTTTTTTTGCGATCAGAACGAGGATATTATGCGAACCGACATCGATAATAGCATAGATATTACTCGGATTTCTTCCTTCCATTTTCAGAATTTCCTAATTTTAATAACGATAAACAGATTTAATATTATCGGCTTGCCAGCCTTTTTCTTTCCCTTTCTTTAATTCAAATTCAAAGATCTGTTCCCGATTCGGTAAAGTCGTAATATCGATGTTATCAAGAAGTTGACTGCTATGAAAAAAAGCGGTCTCGTACGGAGATTCGTTTTTCCGGGAGTCGGTTATCCATAAACCTCCGCTGATATCTTTCATAAAACGCATAAATCCGTAGCCTTTATAACCATTTTCGGGATGAAAAGAATAGCATACACCTCTTACGATTTTTTTATCTTGATTTTTATAACTATATTCTACCGGCAGAAGTTCAGGTACTAAATAACCTGATGTAAAAACATCTGCTTCATTTTTCAAAACATGAGCAACATTGTTAAATGCCAGAACCTCAACTCGACAACCCTTATTCTGTAATGCTCGTACAACTTGCACAAAGTCGCCGTCACCGGTTACCATCAGAACATAATCCAACCTTTCAGACTGCATCAGTGTATCGACAGCCATATCCAGGTCGGCATTTGCTTTTCCGTATTTATTCCCCTGTTCATCATGGAACCAGCGCACTTGTTTGACGATAATTTTATAACCGAAATCTCTTAAAGACGAATGAAACCTATCCTGTTTTTTTTTATATTCCAGATTTACCCTTGCCATTTCTTCATCATAAGCAACATAAGCATTCAAACGAACAGCAACTCCATTATTCCGACAGGCAAATTCCCGCAGAACATCATATTGCATTCCAAATCCACCATTCATAGCAATATTCTGTACATCGACATAAACTCCGACTTTGATCGGACCTTTTGCTTCCATAAAACCTCCAAAAATTATTTTACATTTTCCAGACAAATAATTTCAATGCTGATAATTTAAAAAATATTTACCGATTTCCTAATTTTATCTTGTTAGAAGTATATTAAAAGGAATAATAGATTAGAAAGGTCATTCCCAATCAGGGGATTGGGACCGATGAAAATCTGCACCTCACTCCTCGCACTTCGCAACTCGCACCGTACCTTTCTATTTTTCTCTTATTTCCTTTTTTTTTCTTTCTCCTTTCTCCATTTTCCTTTTTCCCTTTTCCCTTGTCCCTTCTTTACATCTTCATTTCAATCCCGAAATGGATGATACCATCGAAAGGATTCCTGAACTCCCCGCTTTGATATCTTAAACCGTAATCGATCCTGAGAAGTCCGAGTTTTGTCTCGACTCTTAGACCGAATCCAAATCCGAAAAGCAGACCGAATTTATATTCTTCACTCTCAACATAACCATAATCAGAAAACAAGAAAACTCTGGAATTTCGGGATAACAAATATCTCAATTCCAGGTTCGACCAGCCGACACGATAACCGTAAAATTGCTTTTCGTTAAAACCTCGCAGGTTGGAATTTCCTCCTAAATAATAATATTCGAGTTCTGATAAGTTCTTATTTTCCAACACATTGGCATTAAGAGCGACAGCAAAAATGAGTTTCCCTGATATTCTTCTGAAATTCGTAAAACTTGTTTCGACTGCTTGCCTGGAATTCTTATCGTTATTAAATTTATTGAAAATATAAAAATACTTTATCCGGAGATCATTTCCTGTTGTTGGGTTCAGATAATAATCCGTATTATTGAAATTCCAGAAAATACCTGCTTTCTTATAAGAAGCTTTCTCTATGATAATTGGTCTTCTCGAACCAGGGAAAATTTCGTCTATACCGAGAAAGATTCCATATTTATTGATCAAATTATAGAAATAAATCTCAGATTCAAAAGTCGATTTCGTATATGTTGAATCTACTTCCTCCCTGAAAATCAGGAAATCTCCGCTGATCGGGTAAGAAAAAGGTCCCGATTCATGGTATTTCAATTCGATTTGACTCCTGTCGAAAGATAATCTTTGCCATCTTAAAGAGATCGACCTGTCTGTCCCGAAAAGATTCAGAAAATCGAGATTCACAAAACCGGTTAAACGATTTTTCTTATCCTGGGAATTATCATAACCTAAAATTCCCGAAAGAAAGGTCATCCTGTCTTCATCGATATTAAAGAGCAATTGTTTATGATTTAATGGAATTAAACTGCAATCGCGAATGTATTCCTTTTTCCGAACCAGTTCTGCTGCTCGATCCAGAACCATCGGATTTACTTTCTCTATCTTATCGATTTGGGAAATCTTCAGAAGTGTTCTGCTTCTCGTTGTTTCATTTCCTTTGAATTTATATTCCTCAAATTCACAGAAATCACCTTCGGAAATTGAAACAAAAGCCCTGACTCCGTCATTTTCCCAAACCAGACTATCGAGTTGAACATCGACAAAAAGAAAACCATTAAAAGCATAATATTCCGTAAGATTTTGCATGAGAAGGGAAAGCTGTTTTATATCGATATTCTTTGTTGGATTCGATTCCAGTATTTTATTTCGGGAAATATATCGGTTACCGGATAAGACCACATCCTGGATGATCACTTTCTCGTTTTCTTCGATCCTGAAAAGAACATCGATATGTTCCGGACTAATAGTATTGATCTCAGGAAAATGTACTTTTACCCGGTAGAATCCTTTCTTAACATAAAATGCGGAAATTCTTTGTACATCTTCATTCAGCGTTTTCTGATTGAAATATCCACCCGGTTCGGAAGATATCGCAGAAAGAAGTTCTTTATCGGTTATAAAATAATTTCCTTCGAAATGAATATCGCCGATCAATAATTCAGTGCAGTAAATTGGAGAAAAAGCAAGAAAGATGATCAAAAGAAAGGAAATAGGAAATCGGAAATTGGAGATAGGAAAATTTTTAATTTCTAATTTCAAATTTCTAACTCCCTTGTCATTCTGAGTTTTTTTCTTGTCTTTCTCACGACCGTGTCCGGCTTCTGACGGAAGAATCTTCAACAATTAATTTTTTCCGGTAAGAGATTTCTCGTTCAAAGCCGTTGAATGTGACCTCGGAATGACAGAAGTTTTAATATGTCCAATCAGCTCATCTACCAATTTACTTTCAGGCACTTTTTTCAGGATTTTTCCCTTTTGGAATATCAGCCCTTCTCCTTTTGCTCCTGCCATGCCAAAATCCGCTTCTCTTGCTTCTCCCGGACCATTCACAACGCAGCCCATCACTGCAATTGTCAAATCTTCCTCAGAAAAGGACCTCAACCTTTTTTCTACTTCTTTAGCGATCTTTATCAGATCGATTTCAGTCCTGCCGCAAGTCGGACAGGAAATAACCTGTAAACCTTTTCTCAAATTCAAAGATTTCAGGATTTCTTTTGCTACAATAACTTCCCGGATTGGATCGGCAGTCAGAGAAACTCTGATCGTATCGCCGATTCCTTCTGACAGCAAAGTTCCGATCCCAATCGATGATTTGATCGTGCCGGCAAATTCTGTTCCTGCTTCCGTTATACCAAGATGCAGCGGATAATCTACTCTTTCGCTTAAAAGATGATACGAATCGATTGTTAGAGGAACTGAAGATGCTTTCACGGAGATTTTCATTTCATAATATTTTTCTTTTTCCAGGATGGAAACATGTTCGAGCGCACTTTCCACAATTCCTTCTGCAGTAACACCATATTTTCGCAGTTTCTCTTTTGATAACGAACCGCTGTTCACGCCGATCCTGATCGGGATTTTTCGCTCTCTGGCAGCAGCCACAACTTCCCGAACTTTCTGCTCCGAACCAATATTTCCCGGATTCAAACGCAATCCGTCCACTCCGTTTTTTATGCTTTGTAATGCTAATTTATGATCAAAATGGATATCAGCGATCAGAGGAATGGAAATTGATTTTCTTATTTCTTTTAAAGATTCTGCTGCTTTTTGGTCGGGAACAGCAACTCGAATGATTTCACATCCAGCCGGAATCAACTCGCGAATTTGCTGCACAGTTTTCTCGATATCACGCGTATCCGTATTCGTCATGGATTGGATGGAAATTGGATGATTGCCGCCGATCCGGATATTTCCGAGTTTGATGGTTTTGGTTTTTTTTCTTTTTATCATATATTATTCTTTTTCAAAATTTAGGAAGGCAAAATCTTCAAGGTTTGCCAAACCTTGAAGGTTTGAGCCATTTTTTAACTATTCGACTCGAAAGCACAGCGTCGAGTCGAAACAATGCTATATCTGAAAACTCAGTTTATTTATTTGGAATTATGTCCCAAAATAAGTTTTGGAACAAGAAAAAAATATCTATCTCTGTGTCCTCTGCGTCTCTGTGGCAAGCAAATCCGCAACTATTTCAACACCAGCATTTTCTTAACCTGCGAAACACCTTCTGATTCTAATTTGTAGAAATAAGTTCCTGATGCCGGAGTATTCCAGACAATTTCAGCACCATTTTCTCCAGTTTCAGATAAACCAAAAGAATCGACGAGTTGACCTTTACTATTGCAAATGGTCAGTGTTGCTGTTTGCTTTTCTTTTACGACATATTTAATAGTAGTAGAACCTTTGAACGGATTCGGATAATTGTCATACAGCACCGTAATTTCTGATATTTCCTCCGGTTCGGGAATATCGATAGTTAAAGTAGTCGAACCGATTATTACCGCACTTCCATCCAGATCAACTGCTTCCAGGTCGTAGATGTAAGTTTCTCCATCTACAACTTCCGTATCGAGGAATTCGTAACTTGTTGTTTGTGAGCTGTTCGTAGCATATTCTGTATGGATCAAAAGATCATTGCGATAAATATTAAAAACACTTAAATTACTTTCTGTTTCCGTTATCCAGGAAATGGCTGCAAATTCCTCCTGCATTACTGCTTGGAAAATGGATAACTCAATCGGAACTGGACAGTCTGATAAAGTTAAAGTTCCATATGTCATACCACTTGACATTATTATATTTGTATAGCCCTCTCTATCCATAGGTAACAAACTACAATAATTTTCAACAATCAGATTATCTCCAGCAGATGGTTCTATATTAAATGCACATCTATCAATATCCAATAAACCTGAATCATAGTAGAAACAATTAGGATTTGTAATATCAATAATATCATCGGGTCTTATTTCTATCCATGCTCTGAAATCAAAATCACCAAAACTTGGTGCCGTTGTTACCGTTATTTCAATATGATTTCAAGCAAAACCTTCCCATGCTTCCCAATTGCTTATTTCTAATTCACTTGTTCCGGAACCGCAAGCAGGACTTGTGATAAATTCACTATGTCTCCACATACCAGCCAGTGTCCAGTCAGCATTATCGAAAATTCTCAAATAGATTTGATCGGTAGTACAGTTAGCAACCGGTTCAGGTGGACTTCCGGCATCATCTTCCCAATTAAAATATGCGTTTGTCAGAAAAAAACCTTCTCCAATGCCAACCGAACTACCATTCATAAAATCTTCACCCCAGTTGTTATTGAGTTCAGTTCCGTGCGGATCGTTCATTACATCATAAAAACCTGGTATTGTCGGAATACAGACATGAATTGCCCAACCATCAGGAATCGGAGTTACACCATCCGGGGCATAAAGCGGTGTAACCAGGTTGAAATCGTCTGTGTACATGAATTGCTGGAGAACATCCTGTCCGAATACAAAATACGCAATCAATGTAAATGAGAGAATAATCAATAATTTTTTCATTTCGTTAACCTACTTTTAACGAACCGTTAGTTTCTCAAATTTCTTAACTTAATGAATTAACAAAATTTTATTTATTAAAGATTTTTTTCCGGTTTTCAATTCATAAAAATATATCCCGGATTGGACAGGATTTCCGGATTCGTCTGTTCCATCCCAGTTAATTGTGGAAAGCGACTCCGTCGCTTTTGTATTAACACGGTTAATGCACTCCAAAGATTTCACTTTCTGCCCTTTAACATTATATATAATGATCTTTGCATTCTTTGCGTCTTTACGGTTAATAAAAGAAATCGTTGTTTCGGAACTGAAAGGATTGGGAAAAGAACGCAGAACAAGTTCTGCACTACCGATATCATTTTCTTCGACATTTGTGAACTCTTTTTCGAGAGAATTGGAAAATCCTGGGACCGATTCCACATCATTAGTATAAACAGATGTAATGGCAAATTTATAAGTTCCGAGTTCCTGTCCAGCCCATTCATAATCGATAAAAGTCGTGTCTGCTATCCCGGAAAATATCTGCGTCCATAAATCAGGATAATCCTCGTGTTCTTCCAACAAACGATAGCCTTTATAAGATTCGAAGATCCTAAAATTCAAAGGAGGTTGCCAGCTGAGTTCTGCTTCTGTTTGTTCTTCATTCTGAACGGCGAGTACATTTTCCGGAGTAAAAGCCAATTCCGAGAGCACGATCGTTCCCAGATCGAGATCGGTTGCACCAACCGTGATCGTTGTTGAATAACTTGCATAACCTCCGTAAAATATATTGAGGAAATAATCGTTATTTGCATAAACATCCATCGTAAAATCCCCGTTGAAATCAGAAACCAGCGAATAATCATCATAACCTGAAATATTAATCGCTGCTCCTTCCAGACCGGTTTCCGGGAAATCGCTGCCAACGATATGTCCGTTTACTTGAACCAGGGGCAGCGGAGTCAGGTTAAAATCGAGTTGCGTAGTCTCGTCTTCGATGATAGTTGCTTCCTGGGTTTGCGGGGAATAGCCGAATGCCGAAGCAGTGAAATTATGTATTCCCTGGATAATATTTCCCTTTAAATAATATCCCTCGGAATTAGAAATGGTGCTGATAGAACTTTCTTCAACAACAATATCAGCATCGATAAGCGGCAGACTTTGCTCATCATAAACATATCCTTCTATTGCTCCCAATCCGGTAATTGCAATAAAAAATGTTGTATTCGGGATCCTGTTGAAAAGGTATCCGTCCTGAGGGGAAAGAGAAGCAGGATTAATATTGGAATTACTGTTCCAAGCCCTGGTTCTATCAGGATATATTGTGTTATGAGTGGAAATAAATTCGGTATTTTCTGTATAGACATTGTTATCCCAGGGTCTGTTTGCCATCACGATCAGGTTCGCTCCCGTATATTCAAACGGCGGATCCAACTGGAGAAGGATCTCATTACTCCCGGAAGGGAAATCGAGAACATCGTCGAAAACAGGAGTCAAAGCCGTCGAGGGAATCCAGTTATTTGTCAGGTTGGATTGATAAGTCTCACTCATCCATAATTTCATTTGTTTATCAAAAAGACTGATCTCAAAACTATTTTGATAGGAAACTGCATAGATAATTCCTGTATAAATAAGTTCGTTAGAATAGTAAATCGATTCGGAAAGACTGTTATGAAAATGGAAATTGATCGGAATCCAGGGCGATGGATCTGTTCCCGTGCCAACGGTTATCTCGACAGCCTGAAATGCCAGAACTTCGATGGGTACGATAGAAGATGAATTATTCTCAAGGTCGTCATCGAATAAAGGTTCGATCAGAGCATGCAAATAAGTCTCACCGGTTGGTTCATCTTCCGGAATTATCCAGACAATACGATGAATTTTTTCCTCTTCGGATAGAATTGTCTCTTCCATCTGAATTGTTTCCAAAACAGTGTCTTCATTCTGGATCAGTTTAACAGTATAATCATTTTGCTCGTTTGTTCCGTAGTTTTTCACGGTAACTTCATAAACTGCGGAATCGTGAGTATAAACGAATCCCGGACCGGAGAAAGATTTAACTGCCAGGTCATAATCGGAAGTTGTGGTCGGTGGGAAAGTTATGTTATCGATCCAACCTGTATCGGAATGCTGGGAAATATCATCATTTTTCTCATATTTCCAGGTAAATTCATGCTCTCCGGGTGCGACCGGAAATGATTCTTCATTCCAGGGAAAAATCCCGGCAATATATGACATTTCTTCTCCATCGATATAAAAATACAATCTATCGAAATGATTTTGACTGCTGACTTTCCAGGAAAAACTGAGATCTCCGGTTTGAGTCGTTTCGATATGCACAGATAAAGAGGTCGATTCATCATCACCGATAGCTCCGGCTTGAGCACAATAATAACCTTCATAAGGTTCGATATTGCTGACGAACCAATCGGAGTCTCCGCTGAATTCCCAGTTATAAGAAGAAAAATCTCCTGATTCAAAACCTTCGAAATTTTGGGTGTAAAGGATCAAAAACAAGGAATAGAAGATCATCGATAATATTTTTTTTTTCATCTTAACCTCTTGTGTTTTACGGTTTCGTTTTCTTTCCGCAGATTCCCGCAGAAGAAATTCTCTCAACTGAATTGCGGAAAGTTCTAGTACACAACCAAACAAATTCTGCGTCTGGGTTTTTTCCTATCCTCGAGGTTTATCCTTCGACTACGCTCAGGATGACAGGGTTATTCGTTCAACCTGCAGAATCCTTTGACGGAAGAAAATTTGAAAGAAGGCTTCGGAAGGGGAAATTTGTATTTCTCTTTTTTCAAGTAGATGATTTTGTCTTAAATGTGATATTGTATAATGCTCCTTCTTCTTTCAGGAGAGATATTTCCCCGCTGATCTGTTGCGTTAACATATTGATCAGTTGTATTCCCAGTGTATTAGTTGTTTTATGATCGATATTATCGGGTAAACCAATACCGTTGTCTTTGTAGATCAGAGAACAGTTATTTTTTTTGATCTCTTTCAATACAATTTTGATCTCACCTCTTTTGTCTTCCGGGAAAGCATATTTTAAAGAATTTGAAATTAATTCGTTCAGGATCAGTGCTATCGGGATGGCGCGCGAAATATCCAGCGCAATATTCTGAATTTCCAGTTCCAGTTTTATTTTTGCCGGACTAATTTCATACGAACCAAAGAGCATTTTCGACAAGCCCTTAATATAACTTTCAACATCGATATGCACAAAATCCCGGGTTTCATAGAGTTTCTGATGGATCAAAGCCATCGATCTGATCCTGTTTTCGCTCTTCCGGAAAATCTCCAGTACTTTTTTATCCTTCATATAATATTCCTGAAGTTTGAGTAAACTGGAGATCACCTGCAGGTTATTCTTTACGCGATGATGAATTTCATTAAGCAGGATTTCTTTTTCATGCAGATCATTTTTTATCTGCTCGCTTGCTTTTTTACGTTCGGAAATATCTTCCGTTAAAATAACTACTCTCTGCACCTTACCTTCATCATCCGTGATCGCATAAAAGAGTTGTGAAATCCAATTTGCTTTATCCTTTTTAGGAATTGAGAGTTTAAGTTCGGGGATATAATACTCACCCCCTTTTTCATAAACTCGACGGATTTCTTCAAAGTGAGCTGACAGGTATTTATCCTTGTCATCAAAAACCAGTTTTTCCCTGGTTTTACTGTAAGCAACAATCTCGGTTTTTGTTAATCCCCAGATCTTTTGCCAGGCTTCATTTGATAATATAAGTGTGCCGTGCATATCTCTGATCGAGATACCGATAGGAGAATTTTCGATCACAGTTCTGGTTAATTGTTCATTTGCTCGTAAAATCTCTTCTGCTTTTTTACTTTCCGTAATATCAGAATCCGCTCCTCTGTATCCGGTGAATCTGCCTTTCTCATCGTAGGTGGGAACTCCGCTCGTTAAAAGCCAGACAATATTTCCATTTTTATGAACATTACGGTTGGGAAATTTTTTGAACGGCTGCCGTTCCGCAAAAGCTGCCAGTGCCGCTTTTTTCAGAGCTTCTCTATCTTCCGGGTGAAACAGGTCATAAAAATGTTTTTTCCCGACAATTTCTTCCGGCTTGTAACCAAGAGTCGTTTCGATGATCGGACTGGCATAAGTATATAAACCGTTTTCATCTACTTCCCAGATCCATTCCAGGGCATTCTCGGCAACTTCTTTAAAACGCTGTTCACTTTCTCTTAAAGAACTTTCCGCCTGTTTTCGCTGTTCCTCCGTTTCGATATTATAAAGAGCATAAGCAATATCTCCGGCAACTTCATCGAATAACGAATGTTCTTCTTCATCATCGATAAACCTTGTTTCCAGGGATACATTAATCACGCCGTAAATTTTATCTTCATATTTCAGACTTCTCGATAATGCACTCCACCCTTTGGGTTTTAATTTTTTGTACCTGGGACAATCCTGACATTCCGATTCACCATCCCGGATCAGGATCACATCATCCGTGTTTAGAGATTTTACAACACAAGGTGGAATATAAGTCTTCAAAAATTTCGCATCGAGTACGGGAAGATCTGCTTTCGAACCATCCTCGATAAAGTCGATGCATTTCCCCTGATCATCGAAAAGAGCTATCCAGGCATTACGGAATCCTCTTGTTTCAATGAAATTCCTGCATGCTTCTCTGATCAGCTGATGACGGTCTCTTTCCTGCACGATAAGTTGATTTACATTACGGATGGCTAGTAAAACTGCATTTAGATGTTCTGCTCTTTCCTCTGCGTGTTTACGCTGTTCTTCCAATTCGATATTATAAAGTGCATAAGCAAGGTCTCCGGCAACCTCTTCGAACAATGAATGTTCAGCTTTATCATCGATAAACCTTGTTTCCAGGGAAACATTAATCACGCCGTAATTCTTGCCTTCATAATTGAGACTTCTCGACATCACACTGCAGTTTTTAGTTTTATAATCTGCAAATCTGGGACAATTTTTACATTCGGATTCAATATCCCGGATCAGAACTACTTCCCCTGATTTTAGAGATCTGGTAAAACACGGAGGGAAAAAATCTTTTATCAATTTATTATCCAGGTTGGGAAGATCCAATTCCAAACCTTGTTCCACAAAATCGATAATTTTTTCCCGGTCATCAAAAAGAACGATCCAGGCGCTGTGAAATCCTCTGGTCTCTATGAAATCTTGACATGCTTTCTGGATCAGGAGATGAGGATCTTTTTCCTGCACGATGAGTTGATTTACATTCCGGATCGCACGCAGAATAGCGTTCAGATGCTCTTCTTTTTCTGTTGCTCGTTTGCGGGCAATGGCAACTGCAACCTGGTCCGAAACATATTCCAAAAGCGAAAGGTCATTTTCCGAAAATACAGGCTCATCTTTATAAGTGCGAACAACAATACAACCGACCACTTTATTTTCGATTTTCAGAGGGGTTCCCAACAAGATTTTGCTTTTCCACTTATAATCGGCTATCTCTCCTTTTTCGATCAATTTCTTGCGCAGTTCCTCCGTTAAAAACAAAGGTTTACCGTTTCTGATAATATAATTTGTAACTCCCTTTTTTCTTAAAAGATGAGGAGTTTTTACCTCAAATTTTTCATCGAAGAAATAGGGAGAAACGATCTCCCCGGTTTCTTCATTATAATTAGCAATATAAAAATTCGAAGCATCGATTATCTGCCCGAGTTCTTGATGGATAATCTGATAAAGTTTGTCTATGTTTTCGGTTGTATTAACAGCATTGGAAATATGATAGAGAACAGTCCGGATATTTTCCGCTTTCTTACGCTCTGTGATATCCTGGGTCGTACCGATCATTTTAACCGGTTCGCCGTTTTCATCCAAAATCACTTCACCCAGTTCATGCACAAACCTGACTTCCCCGTCCTGTCGGATAATACGATGATCGATACTGTAAGGTTTATGCTCGGATAAAGCGGTTTCAACTGATTTTTTGACAAATTCACGATCCTCGGGATGAATTGAATTCAGAAAACCGGAATATGTTAATTTTGTCTTACCATCATGTATTCCGAAAATTTTGTAGGTCTCTTCGGACCAGTAATCGGTATCGGTTTCCAGCTCCCACTCCCAGCTTCCCAAATGAGCTATTTGCTGAACCCGTTCAAGATTGGCTTCACTCGTGCGCAGTTCTTGTTCCGCTTTCTTGCGCTGTGTGATATCGCGAATTATTGCCAGGAGCCGTTCTTCACCTTTAATGGTAGCTTTTTTAAGACTGACTTCGGTTGGATGTTTTTCACCATTTTTCCTGATATATGCCCATTCAAAAACTTGAGGTTGACCCGCTGCCGCTTTCGCCATGTATTCTTTAATTTTTTCTTCAGAATACGCCTTTTCTTTGGGACTGTATCCGACAACTCCCATTTCTTTAATTTCTTTTAGTGTATATCCCGAAAGATCAGAACTTGTTTTGTTAACATCGAGAATAGCACCGGTTTTGATGTCATGCACAACGATCATATCATGAGCAGCATTAAAAATCTCCTGATAATTTTTTTCCGATTCCCGAAGAGCTTTTTCCGCTTCTTTTCTTTCCGTAATATCATGGGCAATATATAAAATCGTATTCTTATCTTTGGGAGTTGCCCGACCTTCAAACCAGTAAAGTTTTCCATTTATTTGCAGAGGATATTCTATCTTCACAAGTTTTTTTTCATCCAAACATTTTCGCACTACTTCCAGGAATTTATCTGCTTCGGATTTGGGAAACACTTCATGCAGAGTTTTTCCCAAGACTTCAGCAGCCGGTTTAAATAGCAGGTTCGGTGAGGTTGGAGCAATATTGATATATGTTCCGTTATAATCGAGTTCCAGGACAACATCGGTCATGGCATTAAAAAGAGCGCGTAAATTATTTTCCGAATTTTGAAGAGTTTGTTCCGCTTTCTTGCGTGCGGTAACATCCCGTGAGACAAAAAGTAAATTATTTTCATCGAGGATATTTGCCCTACTTTCAATATCACGCCATTCTCCGGACTTATTTTTAAATCGAAATTCCAGGTTCTCGCTGAACTCCCTGATATCTTTTTTTAAGAACTTTTTTGCTTTTAAGGCGATATACTTTTTTAATAATGGTAACAGTTTTAACCTATCTTTGGGATGTACAAAATCGAAACCGTGTTTACCCAGTAAATCCTGCTGTTCATAACCTAATATTTTTTTATGAGAAGGACTGACATATTTGTGTTTGGGATTGAGACTGAAGGAAATTATGGAAATCAAATCGCTGGTATTATCGCCGATCAAGCGATATTTTTCTTCACTTTTCCGAAGTGCTTCTTCCATATTTTTGCGTTCGGTAATATCGGTATCTGTTCCTAATACCCGGTACGGAGTATTATCTTCCTTTCGTTCGGCAACACCGCGGGCAAAAAACCAGCGAATACTACCGTCTTTATGCAGCATCCTGTGTTCCACAACAAATTGTCCGGCTTTTCCTTCAAAATGAGCCTGAGCTGCTGCTCCAACTTTATCTCTATCATCCGGATGCACTAATTTTCCCCATTCATCGAGATGATTTTTGATTTCATGATCTTCATAACCGAGTATTTTTTTCAAAACCGGATCGACATAAATTTCATTGGTCTCCAGATCCAAATCCCAGATCCCGGATTGTCCTGCTTTTGCAGCCAGATTATAGCGTCGTCGATTTTCCTGCAGAGCCAGTTCTGCTTGTTTGCGTTCAGTAATATCTCTCGTATGAACGATCACGCCGCTGAAATTCCCTTGATCATCATATAGTGCTGTTGCCGACCGCTGTACCGGAATTTCGGAATTGTCTTTTCTTTTTAATACAAATTCTATTTCGACTTTACCTTCTTTTTGCAACCGGGGAAATTTCTCTTTGAAAAGCGGTTTAAATTCATCTTTGAAAAAACAGGTGATATGTTTTCCGATGATTTCTTCCCTCTTATAGCCCAGAAGTTCGCATTCTTTGGGATTACAGTCGATAATAGATCCTTTGGCATTCAACAAGGAAATTCCGTTGGGAGCATTTTCGAACAAGCTGCGGTATTTTTCACTATTTTTCAAAGAGGCTTCCTTATTTTGTGCAGATGCGGAAATTTTATTTTGATCTTGTTTCTTATTTGTTTTATCTTTTTTACTCATTCCTCTCCCCTATTTTGGATAAAAAACTTTTTACATAATGATAACTCAAGATAAAATTATTCCATTTTTTCACCTTAGTTACTAAATTTATTTTGCTTATTTTAAGTCAAATAATTTTATATTTTTAAAAAAAATATTATGTAAGTATTAACAATTCCCACTTCGTAAAATCTGTCCGTTATATTTTATTATGAATTTTATGTTATTATTCAAGCCTTTCAGGCTTGATCCTCATTTCCGTCTATTCTACGGATTTCATCCGCAGTTAATAAAATTTAACTCCTTCAGAGTAATTTTTATATTATTTTAAAAATTATGTTACACTTAAGTAGTATTTGAAACTCTGGAAGAAATCAATGAAATCCCGCAGGGATTTAATCTGAATTGCCGCAGGTGCAACCTGCGGATACAAAAAAATACAGATCAGAAAATAAACCTGCCAAATTTTGAAAATTTGGCAAGTTTTTATGTTAGCAAGATTTTATGCAATACTTTTTAATCTCCATCGTTTAACGAAGCAGGATCATCTTCCTGACCGGAGACTCAAAATTATCAGATTTCAATCGATAGAAATAAATTCCGGAATTTGCCGGGTTACCGGAGCCGTCGGTTCCGTTCCAACTAATTTGAGAAAGCGACTCCGTCGCTTTAGCGTCAAAGGAATTGACGCACTCCAAAGTCCTCATTTTCTGTCCTTTGATGTTGAAGATCTCGAGGATCACAAACCGGGAGGTTTGGGTTACATTGAATGAGATTGTTGTTTTTGAAGAGAAGGGGTTGGGAGAATTGGTCAGGAAAAATTCCGATTCTGAGATCAATTCTTCATTCACTCCGGTTGGATATTCGCCGATTGCCCTGATCATGATGTTTCCGGTTTCCAGGAGTTCCCAGTCTCCATTCATATCTGTATAACTATACCCAAAACCGCTTTCATCCAATCCGATTGCTGAAAGTTCCGGCATTTCAAAGATACCGCAGTAAAAACTTCCTTCCGAGAATTCTATTTGATATGGTTCCGGAATTTCAATCAAATTCCAACCGATATGCAAATTATCAATATAATGAACATATTGATTCAGCATTGTTCCGGGTAAACCATTCTCACCATCATCATCCCAAAACCTGAAAATGATCTGACCATCATTAAACTCTTGAATATATAATTTGAGAAAAGTCAGAGTTAATGTGTTTTCATATTCCGGAGAAAACTTAACAATCATATTATTTGTTATTCCCACATTAAATCCTGATTCGCAAGTTCCGTCATCATGATAAAATTCTTCTTCATTTTCATGCAATAGATAAGCATTTACCTCATTGGAATATTCCGATTCTCCCGCATCATAAACAGCAGTTACAACATAATAATTATATCCGGATTCAGGATTTTCATGCAGATAAAACGGATCATCGAGAGGATCGATAGAAGAAAGCAGATCGTATTGTTCATTGTTTATTAAGGAATGATAGATATTATATCCTAATAAATTCCGGTTGCGATTTTGGATAAATTTATGTTCGAGAATAACTCTTTCACTATCAGGATTTTCCACATAAGCCTGAATGAGCCAGTTATAATCGAAATCATCACTGATATCTATCCAATTTTCAAGGTTTACCCAGAGTTCATTTTGATTTGGACCGGTATCGTAACCTGCGGGATATGTTTGTCCGATAGGTTGTTCGATTTGATAGCCGATCCAATATTCGGTAAGTTCATCGATCAAGACCGGTTCGGGAAGTTCGATTTCATTCCAATCTTCAATGATTGGATTTTGAACAGGAACTTCACATAAAAGATAGTCAGCATTATATCCTGACCAGATAGAGACTGTATAATTTGCGGTTTCTTCACAGGGAAAGAATTTGATATTGGTTATGTTTAATCCAATAAAAGGATAGATATCGTTTATATTAAATCTGCTTGCTACAGCCCAATCACCTCCGTTAGTTAAACCGAGAGAACCTCCGAAATCTCCATTATCCCAACCGATCCAACAATCTTCGTGCAGAGGTGGATCAGACCAGGTGAGATGAACAGAGTCATTATTGATGGTTTCTGCATTTAAACCAACGGGAGCAGGTAAAGTATATATTGTCTGATATATTCTATAGTCATCGATCATGATTCCTTCCCCAATCGGTTCATCCTCGTCGGATTGGAAATAGATCCTGAATTTTACTTCGCAACCGGCATAATCGTCTATCCTGCCGTTGAGTGAGTAAACATCCGTCATTGAAGACCAGGCTTCGGGAGCATCCGTATAAACATAATTCGGTTCATCCTCTCCATAAGGATTGCTCATATAAAACCAATTCTCTCCATTATCCGGAGAAATTTCCCAACCAAAAAAATCTACTTCCGGGAAATCGTCCTCGTCCTCGAAATGTCCTCGCAGCATAAAATCTGCCCGTGTTTCATCTGCAAAATCCGATAGATGAATCAAAGGGGATTCGAGATAATTCCGCATATGGATATTATATGAACCTTCTTCATTCTGACAGACCATAACATTTGTTGGAGATGGAGCATCATCAACTTCTGTTATATGCCAGATATCTCCTCCGGTAGGAATTATACTTCCGTAAGTCATTCCCTGTTCGTTTCCATCATTAAAATCATGCACATAATCTCCGACAGAAATATTATCGATAATCACTCCGTACAATTCCGGATCAGGTAATCCCGTATAATTTTGGGATAAGAAATAATAACGAATAATTACATCCTGACCGGCATAAGCAGAAAGATCGAAGTCAGCATTTAGCCAGCCATCGGAACTGCCGCACCAACCGGGAATAATCGGATCCATAGGATGATTAAACAAATCATCACAAGTATAATCGGGATATCCGAAAATAACATTCCAGTTTTCTCCACCATCATTAGAGATTTTCACAAAACATCCGTCATTAGGAGCATTTTCATCATCATAAAATCGACAATTCCAATTCAAATCAAAATTAAGATGACCATCCGGAGGAACAGTTATTTCAGGAATTTCCAGATAAATGTAAATATGAGGTAAATACCAACCGTTGAGCGAATCCCGCATACTCCAGGCAAGTCCATAACCTTCGGGAGTCATAAAATCATCGAGATGCCACATACTGCGGGGTAAAGTTCCGTCCCAATGTGTCCAGCTGTTAAGACCGTTCTCGAAATCTTCCTGGTAAATGATTTCGGTTGGTCTGGTATTTTTTTTGGAAATGAAATTAACAGTGTTTGATTTTCGTATTTCAAATTTGGGTTGTTGTTCTGCTTGAAGAAAATTTAATGATAAAAGTAAGATGATAAAAATTGTTTTTTTCATGATAATTCCCCTTTTCGATTTTTAGAAAATATAAAAAATCAATTTCGAATTTCAGAAACAGTTCAAAAAAATATTGTAAGGATTAGAATGTCAAGGATTTCGTACCATGAATCTCTGATTCGTTGTTATTTCAGAACTCTGTTCTGTTTTCTTTTCTATTAATGAATTTACTCTAAAAAGGTAATTGTAAGAAAATTCATCAATTAATTCGAAACCGATGAATAGGTTGGGGTTTTCTATCTTATTATTAACCACCAACTTAAGTTGGTGGTTAATGAAAAAAGAAAAACACATTAGCTGTTTCTACAGATTCATTTTTTCTAAAATAAAGTTTTTAGACTGGACTCATTAATGTTTTAAAATTATGTTCTGTTTCCTTTTTGTAGATTGGATTAGAGGATAAAGCGAAAGCGGAGCTTTCTAATGACAACGGAACAGAGTTCCGTGCTACAATCCCGAAAGAAATCTTTTCTGCTTTCCGGCTAACGCTATCATCTAATATCATAATTTCAATAACATTCGATTCCAAAACACCTTTCCAAACAGGAAATTTCCCATTTGTTCCTTTTAGATGATATTGAACTTTTATCTTGATAATTCCGGATTTAACGGGATTTTTTTCAAATATAAAAGCATTGCGAACATAATGTCCTATATCTTTTTCATAAGTTTTCCCTGGTTTTATGCATTTTATATCTCTTTTTAATACATATCTTCCCAACATCAAAACAGGCCATTCTTCGAGCACAAATTGTTCGGTATTCTCCAGGAATATATAAAATTTTGAATCGTTGGGAAAAGTGTTTATGAAGACATCGGATTTACCGGTGTTTTTGACTTTAGCGATGATATTCATTTTTTCATCTATCGAATATTCATTTTTTGCAGATTCAATAAAAAATGTGAGAGGTCTGCCGAAAGTTCGATTTTTAGAGTCGGATTTATGGAAGCAACTCGAGGAAAAAATTAAAATAATAACTATAATCATATTTTTCATAAAATCCTACAGAATAAATTCTGAGCTACATCACAAACAAGGACAATGTCCGGCTTTTGACGGATTGTTTGTGTTGCATTTTTATAAAATTTGACATTAAAATCGGTCAAGAACTTCTTTGTCTCCATCAAAATGAAGCGGAGAAGAGATGACAGAAAAAAACTATAAGTATTTTAAAAAAACAGCCTGGATTTTCTTTATGGTAATGCTGATCGTAAGTATGACAGATTTGAGTTTGATGGTCTCACAAAAATTGACAGAAAAGAACCTGCCGTTCAAACAAGAAAACGGAATAGTGACAGAAATCGAAGATGAAGCACTCGAAGAAGTCTTACAAAACAAAGTAATAACAAGAATAGACACATTTAAGTTCTTGCCAGTAGAATCTGAAAGCACCGAAGATTCAGACAGCAATATTACAATTATGCGAACAAAAACTTTCACCGGAGTTACCATCGATCTGAGTCCGGATTTTGATCTGGCAAATAAAGATTCAGTGGAAATCGTTTTAAGGGATACACTTACAAATTCGATAGAAAGCAGATTCGTAAAAACTTCGAATACATTAAACAAGTTGGGACTACTGGCGATTTTGGCAGGTTTTGCCATGTTCATTTTTACTTTTTTCAATTCTTTTTTGTTACTGAAATACAGTTCAGCTAAAGAAAATATTCTCATAGTATTCTTTTTATTATGCCTGATGACACCATCACCCGATTTTATTCTCGGTAAATTGTTACAAGGTATTTGGGAAATATTAATATCTCCTTTTTGGGGAATTTTGTTTTATCATTTCGTGTTGATAAAAGCAAAGTCACAAAAAAAAGTTAAGAATCTATATTTCATTTCGGGAGGACTTTTTACAGCAGCGTTCATCGCAGGAATGGTCTTCAATTTTGATAATGAAAATATCCACATTTGGTCAGCCTTCTGGATGTTCAAAGGCTTTCTTCTTCTGGGTAAAGAATATAAAAAATCGCCTTCCATCGAACTCAAAAGACTTTGGGTTGCTTTCGGCGGTATCGGTGCTTCGATGATCTCGATCATCACGATCGTGGTAGTTGCTTTGCTGGTAACTCTTATTGCAGGAGTTTCTGATCTGACAGGATTGTCTTTACTACTTAAATCATATTCTCAAATCCTGGGAATCATCACTGCAATCGTGATCTTAATTCCGGTTTTAGGAATATTTCTCGGATTTTTCTGGTTTCTCGGTTCGTTCAGCTGGAGTTTACTGACCGGAACTGCTCTCGATGTCAAGATCAGAAGCACCCTGATCTATACGATCGTGGGTGTCTTTTTTGTGATCGTTTTCGGATTGGTCGATTATTCTCTGGGTGAACTTCTGCAAAATATTTTTGGGAAATTCGTAGGTTCGGAGTTTGTTGCCGGAATTCCGGTTACGATCGGTTTGATCGCATTTTTCAACCCGGTCAGGAATAAAGTCGAGAAGATCGTGGATAACAAACTGAATACATCGGAGCTGGATTTCCTGGAAAAGACAGAGACTTTTACGCACGATCTATCGGAAGAAGGAGTTTTGGAAGGTTTCGAGGAATATATCTGTGAGAATTTGATCAAGATATTGCCCATCGAGAAGATTGCTTTGATCTCCTTTGAAAAAGAGATCGAAGATTTTAAATTCAATGAAGTACGGGGAAGTGATATTATCGAAAATTCCAGGGTCGAGGATGAACATTCGTATCTTCTGGAAAACAAGATCCGGAAAAATTACGGAACTCTAAATGAAAATCTGCAGGATATTTCCAGCTTTGCTCTACTCATCCCGATAATCTTTGAATCCGGTCACAAATGGTTTCTTGCCCTCGGAAAAAAGAACGATAACTCGCTTTACAGCAAAAGAGACGAACAGGCATTGATCCAATTGGCGGAACGGATCAAACTTTCTCTGAAATTCATTCTTGCTTATGAGGATATTGTTGATAAGAAATATAGTCAAACGATCGAGGAATATGAGAGGAATTCTGTTGAGAAGGATAGGATTATTGAGGAATTGAGAGGGATATTAAACAATGAGAATGAGAACTAAATTATTTCTTATAACTTTCTTTTCTATGTAGAACTCTACCAATAACTATTGTATCACTAATCACATCAAAAAGAATTCTATAGTCTCCAATTCTTAACCTATAAGCCGGTTCAAAATCGGTTAATCTTTTAATTTCCGAAACATGGGAAAAATCTCTAATTTTCTAATCTTCTTATGAATATTGCTTTTAATCGGTTCAGAAATATTTTTCAAATCTTTTATGGCACTTTTTCTGATTTCAATTTTCATTTTTTAGATATTCATCAAAAGAAATTGATTTTTCCGATCTTGTGGATTGTAATAGTTTTAAATCTTTCAAATCATTAATTGTAGTAATCTCTAAATCTTTAGACTTGAATTGTTTTAAGAATTCCAGAATTTTTTGCCGGATATTTTTATTTTGAATGTTCAAAGCAATCGTTTCCATATTTTACCTCCAGGATATTTTTCATGTATCCTCTATCCTCTTATATTTGTTTACTGAAAAAGATTATCATTATTGTCAAATATTTTTTACTATTTCAAGATTATTATCTCTACAAACCCGATATCTTAATTTCCGGAAACTTTAATAGAATATGGAAAAAAAGCCAAAGAAGAAGGATGATTAAACTCGTTATTCAATTTAATTTATAAGAGGATTTAATCACAAAAAAGGAAATGATGAGAAGTAAAATAGGAAGAAAATTACCGAGTATCGAGGAGTAAAATCCCCGAAAATCGATTTGAAAAAAAATATATGACAAAATGAGATAATTATCGTAATGATCAAAGCTTTTAAAAAAGAATAGTGCAAAGGCTTGTATTCATCATCTTCAGCTCCGATAAAATTTGTAAAATCCGTAATACAAGGGCTTTGAGTAAGATCATTAAAGTAGTTACACCGATTTTGATCATCAAAATATTCCGGGAATTATTTAAAACGGCATCGCAAAATTCTTCATTGCTTTGGGATCGTTGAATTTCTTCATCATCTTTTTCATCTGCTCGAATTGCTTCAATAAACGGTTTACCTGCTGGATTGATGTTCCGCTTCCTTTAGCGATCCTGTGTCTGCGTTGACCATTGATAATCAGAGGTTTTTCTCTTTCGCGGGGAGTCATCGAAAAGATGATCGCTTCGATATGCTTCAATTCCCTTTCATCGACCTTCATCCCTTTGAGAGCTTTTGTGTTCATTCCGGGCAGCATACCGACGATCTGTTCGAGCGGACCCATATTCCTGATCTGCTGCAATTGCGATAGAAAGTCAGTGAAAGTGAACAGGTTCTTCTTCAGTTTTTTAACCAGTTTCTCCGCTTCTTCCAGGTCCATTGTTGCTTCTGCTTTTTCGATCAAACTCAGGACATCGCCCATGCCGAGAATGCGGTTTGCCATTCTATCCGGATGAAATTCTTCAAAATCAGCTATCTTTTCGCCGGTTCCTACAAAAACAAGAGGTTTGTCGGTTACTGCTTTGATGGAGAGAGCAGCTCCTCCGCGCGCATCACTATCCATTTTGGTGAGGATAACTCCGCTGAATTCCAGCTGGTCGTTGAATTCTCCGGCAACCGTAACTGCATCCTGACCTGTCATAGCGTCAGCGACAAAGAAAATATAATCAGGTTTGAGGAATTTTTTCAGATCACGCAGTTCCTTCATCATCTGCTGATCGATATGCAGCCTGCCGGCAGTATCGAAGATCAGGAAATTCGTATTGGACTGTTCTGCTTCATTAACTGCTCTTCTGGCGATCTTGAGAACATTTTTGGAGTCTTCCTCGGCATAAACCGGAACGCTCAATTGCTTTCCCAGAACTTTTAATTGATGGATCGCAGCAGGACGGTAAATATCGCAGGCAACCAGCATTGGAGAGAGATTTTTCTTCCTGAAAAAAGAAGCGACTTTGGCGCAGGTTGTCGTTTTTCCCGATCCCTGCAAACCAACGAGCATGACCTTATTCAAACGATTTTCATGCAGTTTGATCTCGAAATTTTCTTTTCCCATCAAATCGATCAATTGCTCATGCACGATCTTCACGACCTGATGCCCGGGAGTCAGGCTTTTCATAACTTTCTGCCCGATTGCGCGCGAACTGACTTCCTCAATGAAATTTTTGACGATTTTAAAGTTCACATCCGCTTCCAGCAAAGCGCGACGAACTTCCCGCAGGGAATCCCGGATATTCTGTTCGGATAGTTTTCCCTGACCTTTCAGCTTTTTGAAGATATCGTTAAACTTATCTGTTAGATTGTCGAACATTATATTTCCTTGTTATTTCAAACTAAACTGTGTTGCTGAATTTGTTGATTTAATTTTGAACTCCATTATCTTTGCGAAAGTTATCTTACTCAAATTTCTCTGTATTTAGATCAATCCATCTGTCCAGACAGCGTCTGGACATCCGGTTAAGTCAGAGAAAATCTTTCAATTCATTTTGGAGATTCCTCGAAAGAAATTCTTGAAAGAATCCGTCTCTTTCAAGAAAGAGAAATTCTCGGAATGACAGTTTATTTACCTATCTAAATAATTAATTAATGCAATCTATTTATCTGCTCTTTATAATCATTACTTCCAAAAATATATGAACCGGAAACAAGAACATCAGTTCCTGATTCGATCAGTTTTTTTGCATTTTTATCATTCACTCCGCCATCGACTTCAATCTCCAGGTCAGGATTTTTTTGGTCGGAAAATTCCCGTAATTTCCTGATCTTATCATAAACGAGCGGTAAAAACTTCTGTCCTCCAAACCCGGGATTCACGCTCATTAAAAGGACGAAATCGAGTTCCGGGATCATCGGGAAAATCATTTCGACCGGAGTTGCTGGATTCAGGGCAATTCCTGCTTTGATATTTTTTGATCTTAAAAAAGATATTTGTCGGTGTAAATGAAAAACAGTTTCCTGGTGGATAGAGACATATTCGATTTTCCATTCGATTAATTTTTCCAGGTAGATTTCCGGGTTGGTAACCATCAAATGCACATCGAGAGGAATTTCGGAGATTTGTTTGATCTGCTTGATAATGGGTAATCCAAAAGTTAGATTCGGGACGAAATGACCATCCATAACATCGAGATGGAGAATATCTGCTCCAGCTTCCTGAACTTTGTGTATTTCTTGGTTTAAATTTGTGAAATCCGCTGATAATAGGGAAGGAGCGATTTTTATCATTTTGATTTCCTTCTTTTTGATTTCGGTTTACGGAATTTAAGATTGGAATCTTTCAGGAAAAAGACGATGTCTGTTAATTTTATTTTCAAGATTAAATTTATATCTGCAATTATTTTGCTTTTTCTTAAGATTAATTCCTGCATCCAGACATTATTGGTAACAGCAATAAAAAGTACATTATGTTCTAATTTGTGAATTGAAGCTCGGTCAGAGAGGATATTTCCAACGATCTTTTTCCAATTAAAAAATAAGGTAAGAATCTCTTTATGTTCATTACCGGCAATAGAATACACAAGATCGTGTAATTTATCACCGGCTTGAACTAAACTCATAAATTACTCTTTTTTAAGAAATAGGGAAAATCCCCACCAGGAAAAGATCGTTAACAAGATTGCACCCCAATATGTCGTTCCTAGAGCATCATAAGTACGATTGAAATATTCGATCAGGAAATTCATTGCTCCCAGAGCTGGAATTGCAGAAATAACGATCAGCATTAAATAACCCAGTGATTTCGTGGTTATATTACTTTTCTTGGAATTATTAATGATCGAAACAGCGATTGCTCCGAGAATGATCAAAATTGCTGTAATGATGGTGATGATCAGGTAGGAAAAGAAGGGAAGATCAATTTTTCGATAGATCATATAAGGTGTTATCAAAGCAATAACCAATAAAATTATTCCGATTATCTTTTGAAAAAGTAAAATATTTTTCGGTTTTAATTCCTGTTTTCTATGATGCTTGGTCAAATACAGGTAAACAAGACCGAAAACAATGATGAAGAAAACAGCGTAAACAGGAACTCCAACTTTTGGATTATCACTGGCAAAACCGAATGATGCAAAAGCTGCCAGTAGGGCTATCCAACCGATTATACTAATGATCTTTTTCATGAAAAACCTCCCTTTTGGTATTATTCTATACTTTTTTATTTATTACTACGTAGAGTAGAGACAGGTATTCAGATTTCCAGATAGATATTTGTTCTCCCAGTTT
>CAZFPK010000012.1:0-31332 GCA_964521025.1 uncultured Candidatus Cloacimonadota bacterium
AAATCTCTTTATTTCTGAACACTTATATAGCATATTTTTTACGAGTTCGTCAAATTTAATTAAATGAAAAATAAACCATTAAAAAGTGGTTAAAGGGGAGAAACAAAAATGAGAAAAACATGTTTAGTTATTTTATTTGTTGTCATCCTGATATCGAGTCTTTCTGCAGAATTTAATGCTTACGGAAGTGCTCGGGTCGGTTTCTGGTATGACATGCAAAACAAGGAGCTAACAGGTGGTGAAAGCAGAATGGTCTTTCATCATAATTTTTATAAAAACAGCAGATTTGGTGTAAATTGGAAGAGTGATAATATCACTGCCAAAGCAGAACTCGGTTTTGCTGATGGAGGAGCAGTCTTAAGACATCTCTGGGCTGAATACGGATTAGGAAACATGAAAATCATGGTCGGTCAGAATTTTACCGGTCTTTTTGATCTGGGTTCTCAAGCATGTTCATTCATCTATGGTTTGGATGGTCTTCTCTTTGCTTATGGAGCAATTTATGATATTCGTCATCCGATGATCAAACTTACATTTCATGATATGCCGTATATCATGTTAATGAAACCTGAACTGATCGATCCTACCGGAGTTGGTAATAATGGTATCGATGCAATGATCCCCAAAATTAATTTTGGTCTTAAAAAGACAATGGGAAATTTTTATATTCATCCTTCTCTTGCAGTTAATATGTCAAAATATAATAAGGATGTTACCGGTATGGATGATTCAGTACTGGCTTATGTTTTTGTTTTAACAGGCAAATTTTCAGCAGCAAAATTCACCGTAAAATTCCAGGCAAATTACGGACAGAATATTGCTGATTATGGAGTTAAAACAGCTGTTGTAGGAAATGCTGTATGGAATATCGATAAAGTTGAAAATGCGACAACTATGGGTGGATATTTCCAATGTTCATATCAAGTATGTTCAGAAAATGAAATTACAGCAGGTTTAGGATATACTCAAGGTGATATCAAAGGTTTAGATGATCCGGACAACGCATCTACTGCTTTCTTGCAATCCAAAATCAAATTACATGAGAACTTTTTTATTGTTCCGGAAGTTGGTTTGATCGATGAAATGAAAGACGGAATGGGTAACAAAGAAGGTACTCATACATATTTCGGTTTTAAAATGCAAAGTGATATCAAGTAGGACTATCTTTGGAAATTAATTCCTGACCTTGGAAAGGTTGTAACAATCGATCGAAAGATCTTTTTATTTTGAGTAAATGAGTAATTATATGACCGGAATTATCCTCGCTGGCGGGAATAATAAAAGGATAAAATTGGACAAAGCCTTTTTACAATTTCCTTCCGCAAAAAAGAGTAGTTCGACCCTGATCGAAATGATCCTCGCTAAATTCAAAAAGATTTTTGATGAGATCATCATCGTTACTAATTCCATAGAAAAATACAAACATTTAGGAATAAAATCAGCAGCAGATATTTTCCCGAACAAAGGTTCTCTCGGTGGGATTTATACCGGCTTAAAAAATTCTTCGCATGAATTCAATTTCATTACTGCCTGCGATATGCCGTTCCTGAATAGCGAACTGATAGAATTTATGATGAGATTTCCCAGAGATTATGATGTTCTTATCCCGAAAACAAATACCGGTTATGAAACCATGTTTGCGATCTATTCCAAAGAGTGTTTGAAAGCGATCGAGAAGAATATTAAAAAGGATAAATTAAAAATCCTCGATTTTTTTGGTGAATTGAATGTAAAAGAGGTTGGTGAAGAATCTCTGAAAAAGATCGATGATAATTTCAGACATTCCTTTTTTAATATCAATACGGAAGAGGATTACCTGAAAGCGGTTAGAGTATCACAGAACTCTGTTCTGTTGTAATAATGAATCTCCGATTCATGCAATATAAAGAATATACTTTCGATCCGATCGTTGCCGGATACTTAATTCAAGTTTTACTTATCTGAGCAGTAACATTTTCTTCGTGATCGATTCAGTTCCTGAATTTAATTTATAAAAATAAATCCCGGAAGAAACCGGATTTCCGGATTTATCTGTTCCATCCCAGTTGACTGATTGGTGGGAAAGCGACTTCGTCGCTTTTGCATCAACACGGTTGATGCACTCCAAAGTCTTCACTTTCTGTCCTTTGATATTGTATATTTCGAGTCGTTTTTGTTCGTTTTGCTCGTTGTTAATATTGAATGAAATCGTAGTGGAAAAACTGAATGGATTGGGGAAATTATTCATCTCGTAATTCGTAATTTCTAATTCGTAATTATTGTTAGAGATCGTCCCAGCTGTTATATTCCAGGTGATTTCATAATCAAATTCGCTCTCGTTAGAAACAACACATTTAATCTCATACTCTCCGTTATCAACAAAAGTATAGAAAAAAAGGAAATCATTGAATTGCTGATCTTCATCATTCACAATCCAGTTGTATTCGATATTTTCATCAAAAGAAACGACCATAAAAGTCACAGTCGAGTCGAGAGCAACGATAAACTCATTTTCTGTTGGATAATATTCTTCGATTTGAGGAGTAAGAATACGAATACTGTCGATGTAAACCGGATCGATGGGATGATCGTTGTCATCTGTTGGAACTGAACCGATTGCCAAGACAACATCCAAACCTTCGAAAACCCGACCGAAAATCGCATAACTTCCATCGAGTTGAGTTTGCGGTGCAAGAGTTAGATAATACTGCGAACCTGCACTATTAGGCTGTCCTGTATTCGCCATTGCCAGAACACCTGCCTGATCGTGTGAAAGATCAGGATGAAATTCATCTTCGATCGTGTAGCCCGGACCTCCGTAGCCGTTGCCGTTTGGTCATCCATCCTGGATGACAAAACTTTCGATCACGCGATGAAAAATTAGATTATCATAAAAATTCACATTCGTCAGATCGATGAAGTTATTGGCTGTGATAGGAACCAGGTTTTCATACAATTCTGCCCGGAACATTCCCATAGAGGTTTGCCATTCGGCAATGGTTTGTGAAAAAAGAATAGCAGGTAGGAAAAGTATAGAAAAGAAAATAAAAAGGAAAAAATTATTTTTTACTAGAAAATTCACTTCATCTCCTATTCTGATAAATAATGATTAAATTATAGATTCACTATTCAATTTGTTTTCCCTGATTTAATTGATCCAACAGATACAAGTATATTTACTTAGGCAACAATCCAAAAGATTCTTGTTTAATTAAATTACACGAAAATCTCAAAGCATTATGTCCTTCCCATTCATAGAAAATCTGGTAAGCAAGATCGAGAGCAACTGCTGTTTTTTTCCAGATATTGAATTGGAAACCGGTTCCCATACTGAATCTCTTGTTTTCTGCGGTGAAGAGTTCCTGTGCGTACCCGGTTCTCAAAGCAAAAATGTTTTTAAATAGTTTTATCTCAAATCCTGTTTTTATCTCGTCTTCCGTATCTTGATGATGTGATTTGTCGTAATCGAGAGAAAAAGTAATGTTCTTCTTTTCTAAAGCATAACCAAAGATGATCGCGGTTGGAATATCTTCGGAATAACTACTTTTGGCTGTTCCAATTTCGTTTTCGCTTTTCCACCATAAATTATTGAGAGGATTTCTCCAAAAAAGACCGATTGATTGTGTTTCGGAAATTTTTCCCAACCAACCAAGATCCAGACCGAAACCATGAGCAGAACCAGTTACCTGGTGATTGAGAGCATTTTCATCAAAATAAGCACCATCGCTGTTGTTTCCAAAAAAAGAACCGAAATATTTAAGATTCATCCCAAAATTGAAATTCCGGAAAAATTCGGGTAAGGACATCAGTTTTTTATCTAAATAATTACCATTAACTGCCCCGGAAAAATAAATAACCAGTTCGGAAAGAGCAGCGTCGCCGCAATAAGTTATACCTTTGGCAATTGAAAAATTGGGACCGAATTTATAGCCGTATCCGAAAAAATTGTAAGAGACCAATTTATGCAAACTCGAATTATCAAAGGCAAGATTATGCTTTCCTGTCATCTTATTCAAACCGGCTGGATTCCAGATTACGCTGACAGGTCTATTCGTTAAAGCAACATGAGCTCCGCCCATAGCCATTGCTCGCGCATCATAATTGTAGAAGTTTGGATCTATATTGCTTAATTCGGAGAAAATTCTAAAAAAAATAAAGATAAATAATAGAAAAATAAATATTTTTTTCATAAACATTTTCCTTTTTCATCCGCGAATTACACTAATTTCACGAATCCGTAAACTGTGAAAACTTGCCGAATTTTTGAAATTTGGCAAGTTTATATAACTACTTGATCAAAACAATCGACTTCAATATCTCTTCTTTCGATTTCGTGTCTTCAGCAATTAACAGGATCAAATACCTGCCGTTCCTTGCTAAACGACCTTCATTGGTTCTTCCGTCCCAATACAATGTTTCGACTTCTCCGGCTTGATAATTTCCTTTCAGCATCGGTTTATTGCTTGTAATTGTCCTCACTAATGTACCGTTAACAGTATAAATTTTCGCAGTAATTTTCGGATAGCGGGTTCTATTCGAGGAAAGTCGGAATTCGATCTGTAAACCGGTATTTGCTCCGATCTGATCATAAGGTGTGAAGGGATTCGGTCTTAATTTCAGATCATAGATCCCGAGAGGTGCGGAATTCGTAATAACGCTGTAATCTTCCGACAAAAATGGAACATGTTGCAAAGTGATCTGCGATTCACTAAAACTCGATTCTCTACCAGTTTCGATGACCTCCCATTCAAATTCCGTATCATTCCAACAAGCGATAGTGAAATTATCGAGGTGAGAAAATCCTCCGGTTTCAAAGATCAGACCGGGCAAAATATTGTATGCTCCTTGATTTCCTTCGCCAGATAAATTAAAAATATTGCTCAAAACTTCATTCCTGACACCAATCTGTTTAAAAGGAGCTGCTTCTATGGATTTCAAATGAATATTATCCTGCTGGAGAAAAAGAGTGTCCAGCATGGAGGAATAGATAAGCAAATTACATCCTTTTCCGGTAAAACAAGTGTCATTGACCGTATTTTGATTGATGAATTTATAAACTTCCAATGTTTTATGAGCAGGGATTTTTACTCCGGTTCGCGGTTCAAAAGCAAAGATGTTTATCTCCATTTCGCTGATGAATTTATGATGAGGATAATAATGAATGAAATTATCGGAACCTGCGATCGAACCGACAAGTTCAGGAATAATTTCCCATTCAATCGGAACTGTCATAGAAACACCATTCTCGCTGATCGCTGAAATGGTCGAGAAATAGGAATCATCATTGCTGATCTTATCGATATCATCCTGGTCAAAAATCAGGTTTGCCAGGTAAATATCTCTCATTTGAATATTTTCTTCGAGATTGATCGTTGCTCCATTCAGGGTTACATCTGCATAAATAGAACCATTTAGAGAAGGAACAACATCATCGGTGGCGATGAATGTTATTTTTCTTTTCTCATCGAGGATCGGATATACTTCACCAAGAACAAGATCGACCGACCATTCAATAGTACCAAAACTATCGATAACTGCATCGAGACTACTGCCGATCTCATCATAAATATTTACTTCAAAAACCGCTTCTTGAGTAAAGACAAAAACCGGTTGATTGGGAGTTATATATGAATTATCCGGAAATGGAACTCCTTCGGATGAAATTGAAATTTCATAAGGATAGGTTTCGTTGGAAAAGTAAAGTTCCAGTTCAGGGGAATTAGAGGTGAACCAGAAGGAAATTGTGCCGGAAATTTCCTGTTCAGGAATTGTTGCTGTAAGTTGTGTTCCGGAAGAATTCATCTCGATTTCGAAATAAGATCCGTACACATCATAATAATGAAAAAAAACAGGATCAAGGTAAATTTCTGTTTTGTGTAGTTTTATCTCAATCTGCTCTGTTGAAAGGAAAATATCGGAAACCTGTGATTCGTCAAACTGTAAGGGAAGTTGCTTTTCCTGGACATAATAACCTAAAGTATCAAGAAAAATACCGTAAGGTTCAGGTTTAATATACCTGCCGTTAAGACCGTAATTCTTAGAAATTTCAATCGTGTAATTACCGGTATGAAGATAATTGTTCACAGAACAATAACCGTTATCATTCGTGACCAGAATAATATCATCGATTTCTGCATTAGAAATTGTAACAGTGGCTCCTTCCACCGGAGTAATTTCATCATTTGTGATAAAGAAATCTATACTGCAAAGGAAATAAGTAAAAATATAATCATCGAGAAAAATGTTCTCTCCAGTCCATGGAATCGGATCGCTTTCACCGTAAAAGTATTCCTGTCCATATTCGGCTTCATAAGAAAGATTATGGATTCCTTCCGCTAAATTATTGAACTGGTAAAATCCGTCCTGGTTCGTATAAGTCGTTTCGAGTGGTATTAAATCTTCATCTTTCAAGATAACTTCCGCGTTGAACAAAGGTACCAATCCGTTATCATTCATGAAACAGGAACCACTTAAATTAACCGTTTCATCATTATAAATAAAATGAAAATCCTGGATAAAAATTATTTCTTCCGTAATTTCAATATCAGGAATAAATCCATAATATTCCTGGTCTAAATATGAAACTGTTGCTTCGATTGAGAAAATATCAGGAATAAGAAGATCATTGAATTCATAAAGAGAATCAGGTGAAGTCAGATAAATTTCAATTTCATCTCCCAGACTATTCTCTAAGATCAAAGTCGCATAATCAGGGGGAACATTTTGTCCGAGAGCTTCATCAAAAACGGTTACGGAACCATGAATCGATGCAAAAAGATCAATATGTTCGAGCAGAAAATTTTGCTCTACATTTGTTTGTTCGACCGTAATCTCAACAATGAAAGTATCGGAGTTGTAATAATTTTCACGGGAAGCAAAAACCGAATATTCTCCAAGAGAATCCACACTTATGGAATAATATCCGTCAATATTCGTTGTATCCGTAAATGTCTCTCTTTCAGTATTTCTTTGGAAATTCCTGTTGATATCGGTTGCTTGAACGATTGCTCCTTCGAGTGGATTTTCCTCCAGATCCATGACATTACCATAAATGGTCAAGTTATCGGGAATCAAGAAGAAATCAGTATAACCGATAGTTTCTCCGGCTTCCAGATCGAGTTCGTAAATATTCAGGGAAAGATAACCGGGTAAAGAAGCACTTATTTCATACAAACCGGGACTGAGGTTGAGAGTATAATCTCCATAATAATTTGTACTGACAGTTATCACAGAATCCACTCCCGGATCTGCTGTAATTTCAACACCTTCCAGACCAACAATTCCATTATTAGCGTTGCCGAAAATAATTCCTGCATGAGGAGTCAGGATGAAATCATCCATGACAATTATTTCCGGAGAAGATAAAGAAATCTCGACAATGACAGGAAGAGGAGAATAATAACCTTCTTTTTCTGCGGAAATGACCCAGACACCGAAATTTACTCCAAGAAAATTATAATATCCGCTTGAATTTGTTGTTTTCGTTCTGGTAATATCACCGGAAGTCATGTTAACAGTTGCACCCGGAACCGGAACACCAAAGCTATTTTTGACATACCCGATCAAATCTTTTTCATTTTCAATCATAGTTAGATCATCAAGGTGAATGTTTTCGCCTGCGATGATCAGACTCTCGATCGTTTCTTCCAAAGTATATCCTTCCTTGTCTGCAGAGATTGTCCATAATCCCGGAGTAACACCAATGTTATAATGTCCAGTAGCACTTTCTACAGACCGCATTTCCTCACCTTCGCTTTCAGCAAAAACAGTTACATTTTCAACCAGATATCCGTCATTATCAATAACTCTTCCATAAAAATTGGAAGGAGAAAATTCCATAATCACTTCCACAAAAGTATCACCTTCAGTTGATTCAGGAAAAGGATCTTCAAAAACAGTGATCAATGTATCGGTTGTTTCATAACCTTCCTTGCTACAGGTTAGAATATATTCCCCGGGAGCTAACACTTTTATTTCATGTCCACTGGAACCGACAACCAAAGGAATTATATCATTCGAACCATTAACCGGATCCAATTCAGCAGTTACCTGACCGATCGGCACGCCATTAATATTGCTTACAGTCAGGTTTAAAGTTCCGATTGTTGTCTCATAAAAGAACCGGAAATCCTCACTGACCGAGCTGGTATTATTTTCATCTGTAGCATAGACTTTCCAATCATATTCGGAATTAATGAGAATGCTTTGAGCGTTGAAATCGATTGAAGTTAAGGTTGTGGTTTGATTCCAAACCGGATAAAATATTTCGCTGTCATTTTCCCACCTGACCTCATAGAGAAAAATATGATAAAACATTGCTTCTTCAACCAAACTCCACTCGAAAGTAATTATCTCATCTGCGTATATTATCGCATCATCGAGCGGGCTTATTAATGTAGGAGGATCAATAGTCTGCTCTGAAGTAAATTCAAATCCAAAGGGTGAATCAACTACTTTTGATGTAAAGAGGGGATCATTTCCGTAATTATTAGCAACAATCCAGTTATATTCAATTCCGTTTACCAGTGGAGGAACAATATTATCAAAAAAACCGGAAGGGTCCGGCGAACCGAAGACAGCAGAAGTATTAGGTGTTATAATCTGCCATATCGGTTGAACTCCAATAACTACAGGATTACCGTTTTCATCTTCATCGATCGTAAAAGGATTATCAGAGAGAACCAGAAAATAATACGGAACTCCCGGATTTGGATCCCAGGTAAAAGTTGGAATTGGATTAGAAACTTCGGAACCATTTATCGGGAAAAGCATATTAACCGGTTCTGATGACTCTACAGGAAGAAAAAATTCAATCGATGTATATTCATATTCAATATTATGAAGAACACAATAATAAACGCCAACACCTAAACCTAATTCCCCGGGATTTGTATTGATCGATCCTATTCCAACCATCTCGGAAAAAATGTAATTTTCGATCACTTCTCCACCCGGTGATGGTGAATAATATAATCCGCATTCCAGGTCTGTTGGTGACCAGGTGATTTCTAATGTTTCGGTTTCTTTATATAATCCGGTCGGCATTCGAGTAATGACAATATAATTATCGAGACGGGGATAAAAATAAAGATGAGCAGGGAGCGGAAACTGGTCGTTTTCTTCGCTAACCGTAAAATATCCCATATCATCTGCTCGCCAGCAAATAGCTTCTCCCTGAGGTTCTTGTGAATAAGGAACAACAAAGGGGTCTTCATTGAAAGCTTCCCAGAGTTCGTCTTCCAGTTTACGAGACCAGTAATAAACATGGGAATAAGTTTTGATCAGGATCTCGAGTCCGGAAACCGATATATCTCCTCCTACCGAACCATAATCCATAAAAGGCGGAATATCGATGGTTGCAACTTGTTCCAGGGTGATTGTATCAGTTGTAGATTGCGGATAAGCTGCTCTGAAAATTACATCTTCGATACCACCATTTCGTTTTGTAATTACATACAGGTCTTTGGAAAGAGGTTCGAGCATTAATGTTTCAGCGTCGTATAAAATTTCATCAGGATATTCAAAAGTGATGGTTTCAGCACCAAAAATCGTTTCTTCAACCGGTTCCTGGTCAGCTGAAACTACCGGTTCGATGAAACGATAAATATATTTCAGGTCATATTGAAGTTCGTTATCACCAATATCTCCGAGATAAATATAATCTTCTTCTTCGTCGGGTCCGGGACCGATTGCCATATCTTCCCAATCACGATTTGATATTCCAGCAATCGTATAAACACCAAGATGTTCTCCTGAAATATTAAAAGCATAAATGACATTGTCATCCCCGGAATCGTTATGAGTCCAGAAAACATCCGGATTTTTGCGGCTGGCAACAATTCCCGATGCTTCCTCGATCGGATCATGTTCGATCAAGCCAAAATCAATCTGGCTTCCGAATTGGGGATTTCCATATAGAAAAAAAGGGATCAAAAAAATAAAAAAGAATCGGAAAAATATTTTATTAAAAAATTTCATTTATTAACCTCTTAAAACAAACTCACCCCCAACCCCTCTCTTTGCGAAAGAGAGGAGAGAATAGCAAGGAAAGAATTTATTCGTTCCATATTATTCCCCTCTTTGCCAAAGAAGGATTAGGTTAGTTTTTAAAATCTATAGGTCAAACTCGTTCTGGCGACATATTCGGGAAAAGCAAGCATACTGACATCGAGTGTAAGATCATTTGTAATGGAAACATCAAAACCGGTTGTAAAGGTTGGAATGAGCATATTTTTCTTGGGTTTAATGAGATTTCCATCTTTGTTTTTGATATTTTTCAGAACCTGATCTGCAATGATCAATTGACCGCCGAAAGCCATAACTGCTGATTTATATAATTTTTTAAATCCAAGTCCGAATTTGAAAACATGTTTGGGAATTATACCGTAAGTGTAATCTTTTTGAGACGATCTCTCGTAATTTTCAAATGTGTCTTCGATCTTTTCCCTGCCGTCTTCATTTACATTACATCGGTAGCGGACAGACAGGTTTCCGATCGATTTTTCATAAGAAAGGACAAAATCGAGAGCATCTTTTCGGAGAGCAGCACTAAAAGCGATCTTTCCCGGATATCTCAATTCGATTTCCGTGCTTTCATAAACTGTTCGATTGGTATATGTAGGCTTGGAGAGTTCGAGCAAACTCTGATCCAATAATTCTTCCTCAGGATCCAGGATGGCTTCTTCATTCAGAACTCCGAGAGTATGTTGCACGATTTTCAAGTAACCATCAAATTTTTTCCTTGCCGGAATTTTCAGGACCGAATCGAATATCCAGTCAGAATGATTATAATCAAATCCGATGATCCCGGTAAAAAGATCCGTTTCCAGATCCAGCCTGATCGAATCATTCAAAGTATCCCGGAAATCTCCGGTCGGATCATTAAAAGCTTGATTTATCTGGGCATCACCGGTTCTGCGAATAACTCCTTCGAACATGGCAGTAAAATCTCCCTCGATCTTTGCAGAAAGCCAGCATAAACTGATACCGACAGCCATATTTTCACCAACCGTATTGCCGTAACCAAAATCTACCTGGTTGAAATCTGCTTTTAGATTTGAGAATAATTCTAATCCCATAGTAACTTTGGTTGTATCTTCATTACTAGATGCTTCCAGAACTCCTGAGCCGCCATTACCGATCATTTCAAAATTTATTAGTAAAGGTGAGTGATAACAAACTCCGAAAGTTCCATTTTCCTGCAAAGGAAAACTCGTGGCAAATCTCTTGATCCCGCCAGCCTGTCCTCCCTTGATCTCTACTTCCGGGTAAACAGGAGTTCCTTCGATATCATTTCTTTTGTCGATTTTTTTCCTTAACTTTTCATTGATATCGTAAATAGAATTTGCTTTGATGGAAAACGGGAGAAGAAAATCGGTCGATATTTCCGGCTGGTGAAGAAAACCGAGAGCAGCCGGGTTCAAACTGACAATTCCTGCTTCCGCATTGATGGAGGAAATTGTATTGCCCATATTTGCTAAACCGGCGGATACTCCTGTCAATGCGGAACTGGAAAAACCGAATCCGGTATTATAAAATCCGCCTTCGAAATTGGTGATCTTGTTTGCAGAAGAAAGGCATGTAAAAAAGAGAAATATTAAAAAAAGTATAAAAACATTTTTCATTATTAAGACCTTAATTGATTTATCCCGGATTTTTAATTCCTGATAAATCAATATCTTTATTATCAAATGCAAAAATTGAACCGAAGAGATATAAGTAAAGGAAAAATTATCTACACCTCGATCTCTTCCTCGAAACTCCCGATCACATCCTCGACTTTAATGACCTGCATAAAACCAACTCCCTTTTTATCAAAATCGATGCCGTTTCCCTTCAAAAGTTTTGCTAATTGAATTGCCTGGCTTCGCTTCTGAATATGCGAAAATATCATTAATGCCCGTTTGGATTTTCCTGATGCCATATAACTTAATCCGGCAAAAACAGGCATTTCAAAAGCGAGTTTTTTTGCCATCGAGGTAGAATCGACCAGGGAAGCATTGGTAATCCCGACTTCGACCATCGCTGAAAGAACATCCGCTTCTTTTTTAAGATCATTCAAAGTAAGTAAAAGCAGGAAATTTTCCCCGGTTTCTGTTTCCGTTTCCTGTTCATCATATTTATGCAAAATGCCGATAACATCATCCGCTGTTTCGGATTTCAGCAGGCTTTCCCTGAATTCGGGATTTTTCAGGAGACGCGAAGATTGGGCTAATAATTGGAGGTATTCTTTGTTCTGCTCTTCCGGGCAGCCGAAGAAAAAGATGATCTTTGCAGGTCCCATTTCAGCGTTTTCATAATCGACACCTTTTTTGAGAATGATGATACACGCAAACAACTTTTCCACAACATTACTGCGAGCATGCGGAAGAGCAACTCCGGGCATTAATTCCGTACTGGATTTATCTTCTCTCCTGTAAAGTGCTTCCAGGAATTTTTTCTGATTGAGGACATAATCGTGGTTGTAAACATGGTTTACCATTCCTTCGAACAGCTCTTTTTTGGAGTTTACATCCGGATCAATCACGACCAGGTTTTTATCTATGTTTTCTTTCCACATAATAACCTCATAAATTAAACAACGAACAATAACAGACTGAAACTTGAGTTAAGACGGCTCCAGCCGTTCTTGACTTAAGTTGTCCTTTTTTTTCTCATCCATGTTTGGAAACTTTCCGAATCTTACGAGCAAGATTTTCTTTGCGGTAAGTTTCGGAAAATACATTCTATCATATTTCTAACTCACCATCTTTCCAGCTCTTCAAAGAGAGAGATGACTCCAGTTTCCCTTCTCTTGCAAGAGAAGGGATTAAGGGATGAGTTGGATCAAACTTTCCGAATCTCAGTTTCAAGAATTCCTCTACAAGAAGCTTCGGAAAGGATTGTTTTTAATCCGTTTAATCCCTGCAAATCCGTGAGCATTTCATTTACTAAAACGACTCCTTCTTCAATTTCATAAATCCGTATTTCAGCAGTAATGGTGTGATTAACGCACTGACCACGACCATGAGAATAGTTGCCGACAGCACATCGATCGAGATCAGGTTTTTTTCCAGAGCCATATTGGCGACGATCAAAGCGACTTCTCCGCGCGGGATCATACCTGCTCCAATCCTGAAAGAACGAATTGCATCGAATTTTGTTAATCTCGCTCCCAAACCACAGCCGAAAAATTTTCCTAAAACAGCGAGCAAGATAAATCCAATCAGGAATAGAGGATGCGCGTCGATCCTGAAAAGATTGAATTCCAAACCGATACTGACAAAAAAGACATCGACAAAGAATGATTTTCCGACATTGGAAATTCCAGTTTGAACGGCATGTTTGTATTGAGTCTGTCCTAAAAACAATCCGGCAAAATATGCTCCGGTAATAGCTGCCAGACCTGTTAATTCAGCAAACCAGGAATACACAAAAACAATCGCGATGGCGAGCGAAATGACGACATTTTCCAGCAGGAATTTTTTCAGATTATGGAAAAAAGGCTGGATGACGAATATTCCCAGTACGAAAATAATCACGAAAAAAATAACTATTTTCCCGAATGAAAGTGCTAAATTGGTCTCATTAACTCCTGTCCTTGCTGTTAATCCAAAAATAAATGTCAACAGCAATATTCCGACAATATCATCGATGATCGCTGAATTTACGATGCAGCGACCTTCCAGACCTTTTAATTTTCCCAGATCGAGCAAGGTCATCACGCTGACACTGACGCTGGTTGCTGTAAAAATGACAGCGACGATCAAACTTTGAGAAATATTTTGCGAGAACAGGTAGGAAAGTAAAAATCCTAAAATAAAGGGTAAAACTATTCCACCGGAAGCAGGAAGCATCGCCTGTTTGGAATCTTCCTTGATTTTCTTCAAATTGGTTTCCAATCCTGCTTCAAAAAGTAAAAACAAGACACCGGCTTTGGCGATCCATTTGATCACTTCACCCGGTTCGATCAAGTGCAGAAAAGTCGGTCCCAGGACAATTCCGAGCAAGAGCATTCCAATCACGGGAGGTTGTTTGAATTTTCGGGAAAATGCGCCCAGAATTTTGGAAAAGAAAATTATTATTGCTAAATGAAGGAGTATATTGCTATCCATTTGTTGCCTTCAGAATTCTCTGCTTGGAAAGATGCTGACTATAGGTCTGGGAAAAAACATGTCTGCCGTTTTTTTGGGCAAAGAAAAAGAAATAGTCGGTATCGACAGGTTCCAGAACCGCTTTGATCGAACTTAATGAGGGTGAACAGATCGGAGTTGGAGGAAGTCCGAAATATTTGTAAGTATTAAAAGGAGAATTGATCTCTAAATCCCGATAATATATTTTTTTTCTAGTTTTCCCGGATTGCTCAAGGATATAGGCAACTGTCGGATCAGCTTGCAATTTGTAATTATATTCGATCCTGTTCAAATAAACACTGGCTATTACCGGTTTTTCATCCTCGAAACGGGCTTCTTTTTCAACAATCGAAGCGAGGATGATCGTTTCATAAAAATCCAGTTTCTTATCAGGAACAAAATTCAATTGCCCGGTTTGTTTGAAAAATTCCTTAACCAGGTGCGATATAATAAATTCTTCACTGACATTTTCGGGCAGATTATATGTTTCGGGATATAAAAATCCTTCCAGGTTTGAAACCGGAAATCCGGTTAATTTTTGAGTAAATTCGTTATTATTACAAAGATTCATAAAAGTTGTGTAAACACCAAACTTATTCTTTGATAATTTCCGGCAGATCTTTTTGATTGTATAACCTTCCGGGATGGTAAGTTTACGGAGAAATACTTTTCCTTGTTTCAATTTCTCAACAACTTTGACCAGTGAAAGATTCCCATCAAAAAGATATTTTCCATAACTCAAATCACGATCTGATTCTGTTAGTTTCACATACAAATAAAACCAGTTCTTGCTGCGGATCACACTCTGGTTATAAAGTTTTTGCGCGATTGAAAATGCAGATTCACCATGTTCTATCTCGATCAGAGTTTCTTCAACCCGCAAAGGAATTGTAAACAGGAAAATTCCGTAAATGGTAAAGAACAGAATAACAATAATAATTGCTGCAGAAAGCGGTTTCATTTTATACTTTCCAGGTAGGATTTCAAAATTATGGATGCCGCAATTTTATCGACAACTTTCCTGCTGTCTTTTGACTTTATTCCCATATTTTTCAGGACTTCGTTTGCTTCTACGGTGGTGAATCTTTCATCATAAAATTCAACTGGTACCGGAACTTTTTCAGTTAATTTTTCAGCAAATTTCCTGACTTCGAGAGTTTTTTTTGAATCTTTTCCTGCCAGGTTCAGAGGTAACCCCAAAATAATTTTTCCAACATTTTCCAAATTGATAATTTCATTCAATTCGACAAAAAGTGAATCTTCCGAATTTGATAATACTTTATAGGGACTGGAAATTATCCGGAGAGGATCGCTCAAGGCAATTCCGACCCGAACTTCACCATAATCGATTCCCATTATCCTGGATAAAGACATAAATCGTCAACCTGTAAACAAAGTGGACAAGAAAAGAAAAATAATAAAATTTCAAAATCACTAAATTTCTAAAAAAAACACAAACTTTGAAAATTTTAAATTTCTTTTTCGCCTTCTTCCTCTTTTTCTTTTAATTCGGCAATCTGTTTTTCTTTGGTTGCAATTTCATCTTCTGTTTCCTGGATTCGGTCGATATAATTTTTTATCTCCTGCATATCTTTGAAATCGTCTTTGTTGTTATAAACAAACTCCCCGATCTCTGTTTTGTAATTTTTGATTTGTGATCTCAATTTAGTTATTTTAAGTTTCAATGACGATGTTTTTCCAACTTCCTCGACTTTGTCAAAAACCTTTGTTAGAGTAACATTTGCTTCTTTCCTGATATTCTCGAAAAATGTCTTTTTATCCATCTTATCCTCCTCCTTTGGCTCGAACTTATCAGCAAATGAATTTTGTCAATTGTAAAATTCCGATAATCCGCTAAAGGTCTCTTTCGAGAAATTCTTTTTGTGTTGAATTTTTGGAAAATAATAATTGAATCTAATTGGATTTCAACTATAAACTCACAATTAGAACTGTAAGCACTGCATCAAACTCGTTTGATGATAGACGACGACTCGAAACCTCTTAATTAGGATGTTTGTTTAACTCGTCGCTCCTTTGGAGTCCAATAATCTTACTTTACGGAAAATCTTGAACACCCAAATTCCATATTATTTCAATTTGGTATCTTTTTTGCTTTATATAGATTAAAAATAATAATGGGGAGATAAAGAATGAAAAAAACATTTTTACTAATAACAATTTTTTTTGTTTTTAGCAGTTTACTATTTGCCGATAAAGTACTCTATCTGGATTATGCAACCACAAAAGCCGAAATCCTTGAAAAAAACGATTACGGGATGAAAATCAATTACCGCATCTCAGAAATTCATGCTGATGATGTGAGCACGGAAAGAGGTATTTTTTCTCAAATCGTTATCGAAGGATATTCCTTTTCAACCGAGATCGGTTCACCGAAATTACCGGTTTTAAGGAAGATCATCGCAGTCCCGCTGGACGCTGAACTAAGTGTGAAAATACTTGATTCTGAAATTTCGGAATTTTCTCTTGCCGGTTTTGGGATAAACGAGCAGATTATTCCGGCGCAAGCATCGGTTTCTAAAAGTGCGTATCCGGAAGATATCAAATTCGTCATGAATGAAGATGTTTATGCAGAAGATAGTTTTATTGAAAAACCTGTCATTTCCGTTGAAGAACTTGGAATTATGCGTGGTTTGAGGTTGTTCACTTTATCACTCGAACCGATCAAATACAATCCAGCTGCCAATTCTATCAAAATTTATAATAATGTCGATGTCCGGATAGATTTTGTCGGAGGAGATATTATCTCAACAAATGAATTGAGAGAAAAAACATTTTCTCCTTATTTTGAAAAAGTTTACAGCGATTTTATTTTTAATTATTCGGAAACTAATTCTCGCGATGATTTGACCAGTTATCCCATCAAATATGTTATTATTTCCGATCGTATGTTCGAGAACCAATTACAACCTTTCATCGAATGGAAAACCGAAAAAGGTTTTGAAGTGGTTGTCGGTTATACAGATGAAATCGGTTCAAATACAAATTCTATTAAATCCTATTTACAAAATATTTATAATACCTCCGATCCTGCTCCTTCATTTGTCCTTTTTGTGGGAGATGTTGCTCAAATTCCAGCCTGGAACGGAAATACGGGCGGACATGTTACCGATTTGAAATATTGCGAATATACCGGAGATTATATGCCGGAGGTTTATTACGGCAGATTTTCCGCCAGGAATACTTCCGAACTGCAGCCGCAGATCGACAAAACCCTCGAATATGAAAAATACGAAATGCCCGATCCTTCCTTCCTCGGAGAAGTTGTCATGATCGCCGGCATGGACAGTTATCACGGCAGCACCTGGGGAAATGGTCAGATCAATTACGGGACAACCTATTATTTTAATGAAGCCCACGGAATTTATTCTCATACTTATCTATATCCCGAATCAGGAAGCAACTCGCAAAACATCATCAACAATATCAGCGATGGTGTTGGTTATGTCAATTATACAGCACACGGCGGTAATGATCAATGGTGCGATCCTTATATGGATATTGGGGATGTTTATAATTTAACAAATGATGGAAAATATCCTCTTGCGGTTGGAAACTGTTGTCATACCAATCAATTTGAAATTGGAGAATGTTTCGGCGAAGCCTGGCTGCGTGCCGAAAACAAAGGTGCGATCGGTTATATCGGCGGCACTAACTCCACTTACTGGGACGAAGATTACTGGTGGGGAGTTGGAGCCGGAACAATAGTTACCAATCCAACTTATGAAACACATGGAATAGGCGCTTATGATGGGATGTTCCATGATCATGGAGAACCTTTCTCACAATGGTACACAACTTCTTACGGAGTGATCATGGCGGGAAACCTGGCAGTTGTTGAAGGCGGAGGAAGTGCAAATTATTATTGGGAAATTTATGCGGTCATGGGAGATCCATCTTTATCCACATATTTTGGTGTTCCCGAAGTTAATACTGCCAATTACCCGGAAACGATTTTCCTCGGTTTAGACGAAATTCAAATTTCAGCAGAACCGTATTCTTATGCCGGGCTTTCTATGAATGGTGAGCTATATGCAAACGGTCTTATTAACGAAACCGGTCAGATGACGCTTTCCTTTGAACCATTCGTCGAACCGGGAATGGCAAAACTGATCATTACCCGCCAGAACCATCAACCCGTCATCGCTGAGATCGAAGTTATTCCCAATGAAGGTCCATATATAGTCATCAATGATTATGCGATCGATGCTGGTGGAGATGAAATCATCGAGTACGGTGAATATGTCTCACTCTCGGTCGATCTGGAAAATGTCGGAAACGATGAAGCCTTTGATATGACCATGACCATTTCTTGTGACGATGAATATATTACATTCGCTGATGATATCCAGGATATTGGTAATTTAGCCCCTGGAACGATCCAGAGTTTCCCGAATTCTTTTTCATTTTCCGTCGCCAATGATGTCCCCGACGATCACCAATTTACTTTGAATTACACAATTTCCGAAGGTGAACGAGATTTATGGGAAGGTGATATCCTTCTAACAGCGTTCGCTCCGGTTATCAATTTTGCTAGTTTCACTGTTCTCGATGGTGAGAACGGCAGGCTGGATCCCGGCGAAACTGCTGATCTGGTCGTTACTCTTATGAATAACGGTGGCGCATTCACGACCGGAATTACAACCGTTCTTTCAACAATCGACGGATATGTAACAATCAATAGTAATATATCGGAATTGGATGAACTGGAAGCATATTCAGAGGGTGAAGTAACTTTCAATATTACAGCCGCTGGAGATACTCCGATCGGTCAAGTGATCAATTTCAATTTAGATATATCTGCTGATCTCGGATACAGTAATTCGGAATTCTTTTCCCTAACTGTTGGACTTTGTTTGGAAGATTTTGAAAGCGGAGATTTCCTGAGCTATCCCTGGGAATTTAACGGACAACAGGATTGGCAAATCGCAGGAAATGCTTATGAAGGTGATTTCTGTGCCCAATCCGGAGATATTATAGACAGTCAGTTCAGTACTATTTTGGTGGAGATGGAAGTTTTGGACGACGGCGAGATATCCTTCTGGAAAAAAGTTTCCTGTGAAGATGAACCGGATAATCAATATGATTATTTTGCTTTTATTATCGATGGAAATGAGCAGGATAGATGGTCCGGTGAGGTTGATTGGTCAGAAGAAACTTACCAGGTTTCTGCCGGAATTCATACATTCGAATGGATTTATGAAAAAGATGGTTCTGTCAGCGAAGGTCAGGATTGTGCCTGGCTGGATTTCATCGTCTTTCCATCCATTGGCGGAGGAGCTCCGGTTCTGCATATCAATGTCGATTCCATTGAAATGGAAATGGCTCCCAATGAAACTGAAACTTTCCTGCTGGAATTGACAAATATCGGTGGCGGAATCATCAATTATACTCTCGATATCGATTCCAATAATGGATGGCTTACTTTTGGATCGGATGAAGGCGACCTTTCCAGCGGTGAAACCGATGAAATAGATGTCAACTTTGATACATCTAATCTTGATACAGGAGAATATTCCTGTAACATCATAGTTACTGATGACTTAAGAAATGAAACTTACATACCGGTTACTTTAACAGTTAATCCGACACTGGCTGACAACGAATTATTGCCAACAGTAACTCAACTGAACGGTAATTTCCCTAATCCGTTCTTTGCCTTAACCAATATCAAATACAGTCTTCATGAAAAAGGAAAAGTAGATCTCGAAATTTATAATTTGAAAGGACAGAAAGTTCGAACTCTTGTTCATGACGAACAGGATGCAGGTTTTTATAACACAATTTGGAATGGGAAAGACGATCATGGAAAACCAGTTTCCAGCGGTATCTTTTTCTATAAATTCAAAGTTGGTAGTAAATTTACCAGTACCAAAAAAATGATCCTGATGAAATAGTCTTCGACATTTCACAGAATAAATCTTTATGAAATAATAAAATATCTGCCGCTGATTTTCCCGGAGTGGAACGGAATTTTATTTTATCAGTGCCCATCCGTGAAAATCCGTGAGCAAAAAAGGTGGAATTATGAAAAAATCAGCAGTAATTTTTATCTTATCTCTAATCGCTGTCTTTTCTTATGCAGAACAAATAAGAATCAATAACAGTAATTTTGAAGTTGAGGTTTTATCTTCCAATAACGATCAAACTGTGATCGAATACAATTTTGGAAGTTTTGAGAGAAAGCAGATTCAGGTTGGAGCAGAAAATTATTACCAGCTTTTCCTTGAAAAAGAAAGTTTTACTTATGAAAAAGGAAATCCAAGCCTGCCCAAGATCACGCGCAGTATCATTATTCCTGATCAATCAAAAATGAAGGCTACGATCATTGAAAGTGATTTTGTGGAATATGAAATGAAAGTCATTTCTTCCAAAGGATTGATTTCGCGTCATATCGATCCGGCAACTATTCCTTATATATTTTCCGAAACTTATGATTTAGACATGTTTTATCCAGCCACGATCGAAGAAACAGGAACTCCCTATATTTTGAGAGATTTCAGGGGAATGACAGTAACGGTTTATCCTTTCTCTTATAATCCGCAAACAGAAACTTTGCGAGTTTATCATCATTTAGTTCTGGAAGTAAATAATATCGGCAGCGATTATGTAAACATTAAGGACAGACTAAGTAACGATATTAACTGTTATTTTGAAAATATTTACAATAATCATTTCCTGAACTACGAAAGAAATCGCTACGAATCTATCGATGAACACGGCAGGATCATCGTTATTTGTTATGATTCATTTATGACTGCGATGGAACCTTATGTAGATTGGAAAAACCAGAAAGGTATCCAGACTGATATTTACAATGTTTCGCAGATTGGTTCCAATGCTAATTCCATTAAGAATTTTATCCAATCTCAATATGATCAGAATGATGGTCTGACTTTTGTACAGCTGGTCGGAGACATTGCTCAAATCCCGACTTTTTCTTCCGGTGGAGGAGGTTCCGATCCGCAATATGCTTTATTGGAAGGAACGGACAGTTATCCTGAAATTTTCGTAGGAAGATTCTCCGCAGAAACTGCTGCTCAAGTCGAGACTCAAGTTGAGCGTTCGGTACACTACGAAAGAGATATTGTCGATGGAGAATGGTTGCATAAAGGCATGGGAATTGCTTCTGCGCAAGGTGCCGGTCAAGGTGATAACGGAGAAGCGGATTGGGAACACATGAATGTTATTCGCCAAAATTTATTGAATTTTACCTATACTGAAGTTGACCAGATCTATGATACAAATGGAGGAAATGCTTCCCAGGTTGCTAATGGTTTGAACGCAGGGAGAAGTATAATTAATTATACAGGACACGGTTCCGACACAGCCTGGTCAACAACCGGTTTTTCAAATTCTCATATCAATGCTTTGACAAATGATTTTAAACTACCTTTCATCAATTCCGTTGCCTGTATGAACGGGAACTTTACTGACGGCACCTGTTTCGGTGAAGCCTGGTTGAGAGCGACAAATAATTCAAACGGAGCTCCAACTGGAGGAATTGCCGCTTATATGTCAACCATCAATCAATCCTGGGCTCCTCCGATGCGGGGGCAGGATGAAGCTATAGATCTGCTGTGCGGTTCCGGACCATATAACGGGATGGGAAATCTGAAAAATACTATCGGCGGAATATGGTATAACGGATCCTGCGATATGATGGATGTTTATGGTTCACAAGGTGTCGATATGTATGAAACCTGGCATATTTTCGGGGATGCATCTCTGCTGGTTAGAACAGATACTCCAGCTGCGATGACCATCGATCATTTACCGACGATCCTGATCGGGATGGCAACTTTCGATGTTTCGACTGGTGTTGAAGATGCTCTTGTTTGTCTTTCCGACGGAGATGGTTTTTATACATCCGGCTATACAGATGAATCCGGAGATATTACTTTAGACCTTACCGGAATTCCTGATATTCCCATGGATTTGATACTAACAGTTTCTGCTTTTAATAAAATTACTAGCGTGGGAACAGTCGAATTGATTGCTCCGGGTGGTGCTTATTTAGTAATTGAAGGTTTTTCGGTTAGTTCAGGAGGAGATGACATCATCGAATTCGGGGAAACAGTACATCTTTCCGTAATGATTGAAAATGTCGGAACCGACCAGGCAAATAATGTTGAAATGAGTCTCGATATCGACGATCAATACATTACATTAACGGATGATTCCGAAAATTTAGGAAATATTCCAGCCGGAGAGACCATTGAATTTTCTGATGTTTTTGTTTTCGATGTTTCCAATTCCATTCCTGATAATTATCCATTTCAGTTCAATGCAGAAATGATAGAGACATACAGGGATTCCTGGGAAGGAAATATTAATCTGACTGCTTATGCTCCTGTTCTCTCCTGTTCTGATGCCGTTGTTTCGGATGGTGTGAATGGAAGATTGGATCCCGGTGAAACAGCAGACATTATTGTAACAATTGAAAATACCGGAGGTGCTTTAGCGAATAATGTTTCTGCAATTATTTCCTCTAATGATCAATATATAACCATCAACAGCAACGCGGATGAAATTGCAGTTCTTCCTGCTTACGGAGAAGGAATAGTAATATTCAATGTAACTGCTTCTGCTACCACTCCGGTAGGTCATAATGCGATGTTTGATCTTGTTTTATCTGCTGATAACGAATTTTATGAAACAGATAATTTCTCGATCACGATCGGACTTTGTCTGGAAGACTTTGAATCGGGAGATTTCCTCAGCTATCCCTGGGAATTTGGTGGTGATGAAGATTGGATGATAACCGGCGGTGCTTACGAAGGAAATTTTTGTGCGAAATCCGGAAATATCGATCACAATCAATTTTCAACCATCTTCATCGAAGCGGATGTAATGGTGGATGGTGATATCACATTTTGGAAAAAAGTTTCCTGTGAAAATCATGCGAATCATCTCTGGGATCATTTCGCTTTCTTCATCGATGGCAACGAGCTGGATAGATGGTCCGGGGAAGATGACTGGTCGGAAGAATCATATCCTGTTTCTGCCGGAACTCATACATTTGAGTGGATCTACAACAAAGACGGTTCTGTCAGCGAAGGTCAGGATTGTGCCTGGCTGGATTATATCGTTTTCCCGGCTTTAGTTCCTGCTACTCCAATTCTTTATATCAGCATCGATGCGATCGAGATCGAAATGCCCGTAAATGAAACCGAAACAATCCAATTTGAACTTTCTAATATCGGCGGCGGAGTTCTGAATTATGATATATTTATCGATTCTATTAATGACTGGATCTCGTTATCGGTAGATGGAGGTGATCTGCACGCTGGTGAAACAGACGAGATCGATGTTGATTTTGACACTTCCAATCAGGACCCCGGAGAATATACCTGCAACATCGTTATTACCGATGATCTCATGAATGAAACCTATATTCCGGTAACACTTACAGTTGTATCTGTTCTTGCAGAAGATGATTTAATCCCGTTGGAAAACCATCTTTCCGGAAATTATCCGAATCCTTTCAGCCTGACAACCGGACGCAGTAACAGCACAATAATCAAATTCGGTTTAAGCGAAAAAGCGGATGTCAAGATCAATATCTATAATTCCAAAGGTCAGAAAGTTCGCACCCTGATCGATGAAAACAAGGAAGCAGGTTATCATGCAATTTCTTGGAACGGAAAAGATGATTTCGGCAGAACAGCAACCAGCGGTATTTATTTCTATAAGTTAAAAACAGGAAATGGAAAATTCAGCAGCACGAAGAAGATGCTTTTGCTGAAATAAAATTATTTAACTTCCGAAGTTTTTCAGAAACTTGGGAAGTTTTAGATTAATTGGAGGTACAATGAAAAAGTTATTTGCTCTTTTAGTAAGTCTATTGATCGTTTCCTTTCTCTTAGCGGAAGTCATAACGATCAACAACCGGGATTTCGGGGTAGAGGTTTTATCATCGAATGATTCTCAAATACTAATCGAATATAGTTTCGGTGAATTTGAGAGAGAATCGGTCCAAATCGAAGGTGAATCTTATTATCATCTTTTTCTCGCAAATGAGAGTTCAGCTTATGAAAAAGGAAGTCCGTCTCTTCCCAAAATTACTCGCAGTATCATCATTCCCGATCAAGCGAGAATGGAAGCGAAGGTCATCGACAGCAAGTTTGTCGAATATCAAATGAAGATCGTCCCTTCTAAAGGTTTGATCTCTCGTAAACTTAATCCCGCAGATGTTCCATACGAATTCTCCCGAACTTATGAACGCGATGAGTTTTATCCACGAGATATCGAAGAACTCGGTTCTCCTTACATTTTGCGGGATTTCCGGGGAGCAGCCTTAACGGTTTATCCATTTTCATATAATCCGCAAACAGAAACTTTGCGGGTTTATTACCATCTTGTTCTTGAGATTAATAATGTTGGTTATGATCAGGTAAATATTAAAAACCGAAGCAGCAATAAACTCAATTCTTACTTTGAAGACCTTTATTCAAACCATTTTATCAATTTCGACAGAACCCGTTATGAGCAGATCGAGGAACACGGTAGAATGATCGTTATCAGCCATGGCTCATTTATGGATACGATGGAACCTTTCTTAGATTGGAAAAACCAGAAAGGGATTCAGACAGAAATTCATAATGTGCTGGATATTGGAACAACTGCTACCCAGATCCTGAATTTCATCCAATCCGAATACGACGAGGATAACGGATTGACTTTCGTACAACTCGTTGGAGATCGTGCTCAAGTTCCGACTTTAAGCGGCGGCGGCGGAGATTCCGATCCGAGTTATTCTCTGCTCGAGGGTGGTGATACTTATCCGGATATTTTTGTGGGAAGATTCTCTGCAGAAACGGTTGCACATGCCGAAACTCAAGTGCAGAGAACGATTTATTATGAAAGAGATATAGTCGATGGAGAATGGCTTCATAAAGGCTGTGGAATCGCTTCCAATCAAGGTCCCGGCGACGATAATGAAACCGATGATGAACACGAGGATGTGATCAGGCAAAAATTATTGGATTTCACATACACGGAAGTCGATCAGATCTATGATCCGAATGGTTCTGTTGCCGAAGGAATGGCAGCCTTGAATGACGGTAGAAGTATCGTCAATTATACCGGCCATGGCGGACCGCAAAGTTGGGGAAATGGAGCTCCTTTGAGCAATTCAGATGTAAATGCTTTGACAAATGATTTTATGCTGCCCTTTATCAGTTCGGTTGCCTGCAATACCGGTGAATTCGGACCTTATACATGTTTTGCTGAAGCCTGGCTCCGGGCAACCAATGATGCCAATGGAAATCCAACCGGAGCGATTGCCATGTATGCTTCGACAGTCAGTCAATCCTGGGATCCTCCTATGCGTGCGCAAGATGAAGCGATCGATCTGTTGACCGGTTCAGGTCCTTATGATGGAATGGGAACACAAAAAACTTCGATTGGAGGTTTGTGGTTCAACGGTTCCTGTAATATGATGGATGTTTACGGAACCGGCGGTGTCGATATGTTCAAGACCTGGATCATCTTCGGAGATGCTTCTTTGCAGGTCAGGACTGATACTCCTTATGAAATGGTCATCGATCACTTACCTGAAATTATAATCGAGGGGATGGACACATTCGATGTCTCGACCGGAGTTGAAGACGCTCTCGTCTGTCTTTCCGACGGAGATGATTTTTTTGCTTCCGGATATGCGGATGAATCAGGTGATGTGACGCTGGATTTGATCGATCTTCCCCAAACACCAATGGATCTGATACTTACCATAACTGCCTTTAACAAAACAACAAGTGTGGAAACTGTTCCTCTTGTTCCCACAGGAGGAGCTTATCTGGTCATTGATGATTATACGGTTAATGCCGGCGAAGATGATATTATCGAGTTCGGTGAAACCGTAGATCTCTCGATTACGATCGAAAATGTCGGATCAGAGCAGGCAAACGATGTGAATATGATCTTAAATATCGACGACGACTACATAACATTTACCGATGCTTCCGAATTTATCGGCAATATTGCAGTTGGAGAAGTTATCACGCTCGAAAATGCTTTTTCTTTCGATGTATCCAATGCAGTTCCGGATGAATATCCGATCAATATCGATGCTGTTATGACCGAAGGTTGGAGAGATTCATGGAATGGAAATATAGACCTTATCGCCTATGCACCGATAGTTGGTTTTAACAGTTTTACCATTGAAGACGGAGATAATTTCGTTCTCGATCCGGGTGAAACTGCAGACCTCTCGGTTAGTCTTTATAACGAAGGTGGAGCAGCAGCTCATAATATCGATGCAATTCTTTCTTATATGCTCGACGATAATATGATCATCGTGAATGATGCTGCGGATGAACTCGCGATCCTGGAAGCATATTCTTATGGAAATGTAACTTTTAATGTTACAGCTTCCCAAGATGCACCAATCGGTCAGGAAGCTCCTTTCGAACTCGATGCAAGTGCGGACAACGAGTATTTTATGACGGATTATTTTACCGTTACCATCGGTTTATGTCTCGAAGATTTTGAATCGGGAGATTTCTCATGTTATAACTGGTATTTTGATGGTCAGCAGGAATGGACAATTTCGACAGAATCTTATGAAGAACAGTTTTCAGCTCAGTCGGGATCTTTACTCGATAGTCAATATTCATCCTTGAAGATCGATGTTTCTGTTTTATTGGATGATGAGATCAAATTCTTTAAGAAAGTTTCTTCTGAAGAAGATTATGATTATTTGGAATTTTATATCGATGACAATATGGTTGGTCAGTGGTCAGGTGAAATCGGCTGGTCCCAAGAGATTTTTCCGGTAACTTTTGGAGACCATACTTTTGAATGGAAATATGTCAAAGACGGTAATATCGGCAGCGGTTCCGATTGTGCCTGGATCGATTATATCGAATTCCCGCCTTTTGGAGAACCGGTACCTCCGGAACTCGAAGTAAGTGTTTCTGAGATCGAATTTGACCTGGATCCCGATGCGATCGGAACAGATGAATTTACTCTCACCAATATTGGCGGCGGAACTCTGAATTATAATATTTCCCTCGAAGAAACACGGGATATGACCGGTTCTTATGTGGAATGTGCAGCAGAAGGATTTTATCCCGGGGAAACAGTAACCTGGACATTTACAGTTTATAACGCAAGTCCTGATAATGAATGGATCACAGATGTATTTATAGGATTTCCGGATGGTGTAATCGTCAATTCATCGACTGATTTTATCGGTGGAACCGGAGGTGATCTGGAATCGAACGGAGTAACCGGAGATGGAGTCGAGATCAACTGGCATGGGGAAAGTGAATATGGCTGGGGTTTTATTTATCCGGATGAATTTGCATCAACGGAAGTTAATGTTACAATCAGCGCCGGATTTACCGGGGATATTGTCCTCGATTGGCAGATCGATGGTGATGACTGGGGCGGAGAACCTCACAGCGTTAGCGGAACAATGACCATCGGCAGTCTTGCTTCTCCTATACCCTGGATCGAACTGGATTCTTACTCCGGAAGTCTGAACCCGGGAGAAACCGATGAAATTACCATAACTTTCGATTCTAATGAAATTCCAATCGGGGATTATGCCTGCAATCTGATCATTAATGATAATCGCGAGACAACCATCATCCCGGTTATTTTGCATGTCTATTATTTGAATGAGGAAGAAGATCTTCTTCCAACAAAAACCGAACTTACAGGCAATTTCCCGAATCCATTTCATGCAGCAGGAAGCAAACAGGGTTTCGGGACGACAATTTCATTCAGTCTTATTGCGGAGAACGGAACGAACTCTGAGATATTTATCTACAATGCGAAAGGACAGAAAGTCAGGACTCTCGAAGCAAGTAACAGGGAAACCGGATATCATTCTATTCTCTGGGACGGGAAAGATGACAATAACAGGAATGTCGGTAGCGGAGTTTACTTCTATAAATTAAGAGCGGGTGATAAATTTACAAGTGCGAAGAAAATGCTTTTGATGAAATAAAAAAAGTCTGTTTGTACCTCCCCAAAAACAAAAACAGGGACACTGATGAATTTCAGTGTCCTTGTTTTTTTGCTCATAAATAAATTTGAGTATTTCGTATAAAAATCAAATTTACAGTTAAAAAAGAGGAAAGATGAATCACAAAATCGCTTTATTCATCGCTGTTTCCTCTCTTTATCAAAAAGGGATTAGAGGAGTATTTTTTAGAAAAACAGGTGCAGCGATGAGATTTACATAGTTGTTTTTCTCTTGGATAAAAAGAATTTCTACTTTCCGGGTAGAAAGTATGAACAAGATTGGAATTTTGTTTTTACTTTATTTCATCAGCACATTCCCTGTAAAGCAGTTCTCTTTTTCGATAGAGTTTGAATAATTCTTTTTTTGTCAGTTTCCCTGCCAGAGGTCTTGCGGAAGATTTGATCCTTTTTATTAAAATTTCCCAGGATGGGTTCAGCCAGATAGTTTTGTTTTCTTTCTTCTGGAGGAACAAGCGGTTTTCTTTTTTCTCGATGATTCCTCCACCGGTCGCGATTATTCCATTCTTATTCCAGGAAAGCAGGATTTCGGATTCGATTTTGCGGAAATGTGCTTCTCCATATTTTTGGAAGATTTTGGGAATACTGAGGTTTAGTTTCTTTTCAATTTCATCATCGATATCATAGAAGGGAAGTTTTTTTTGAGATGATAATTTTTTCCCGTAATAGGTTTTGCCTGCTCCCATGAATCCGATCAGGAATATTTTCATGATTTTCTCTTATACTGAATTCCAAACTGATTTGATTTCATCAACTGTATTTTGATAGAGTTCAGAATGATATTTATTTCCGATTGTTTTCAACTCCACGCTTCACTTTGAAGTCGAGTCCAATCGGAATGGCAATTGAAATTAGTTTTAAATAAAAAAGGCGACCATGAAGCCGCCTTTGAAATCTATTAAATTACGAATTATCCTTTTTTATCTTCCTTTTTTTCTTCTTGTTTTTCTTCAGTTTTTTTTTCCTCTTTTTCTTTTGCTTTTTCAACAGGTTTATTTTCTTTAATTTCAGATTCCGTTTCAACGGGTATTTTTTCTTTTTTACTTTCAGTTTTGTCTTTGGAAATATCAGTTTGTTCTGCTTCAATTTTCTCTTTTTCTTTTTCAGGTTCAAGAGCAGTATCTGCTTCTATTTCAGTTTCCTTTTTTTCCGGTTCACTTACCGCTTCTTTTGTATCTGCAGATGTATCGTCAATGTCTGTTTTGGATTTCTGAGGTTTATCTTCAGCCGTTTCATCTTTTTCTACTTTGCCGGTTTTTTCCTTTGCTTTTGTTTCTTTTTCAACAGGCTTTTCTGCAGATGGAACAACTTCCTTCTTCTCTTTTTCGGATGATTTATCTTTCCTGGTCTTTCGTTTTTCGATCTTTGCTTTTATTTGTTCTTCATGTTTGCTGATGAATTCCTGCAGTTCTTCTTTATCTTTAGCAAAGAAATATGCTTTAACACTTAAGATCAACCTTCTATTTTCCAGATCGAGTTCTATGATCTTGAGAGGGATGAATTCTCCGATATCGAAGGCTAGATTTGCTCTTTTCAAACCCGGAATGGAGAGATGAGAAAGCGGCACAAATCCTTCGATGACATGTTCTCCCGCATTAACATCAACGAGAAGACCTTTGGAGATCATTTTCACGATTTTAGCTTTTATCTCTGAATTTATGGGCAGCAATTCATCCAGATTATCCCAGGGGTCCGGAGCGAGCTGTTTTATTCCTAATGCGATCCTGTGTAAGGTTTTATCTATGGAAAGCACTTTTACTTCGATATCGCTACCTTTTTTGAAAACATCTTTGGGATGATAAATGCGTTTAGTCCAGGAAATGTCCGAAATATGAATCAAACCTTCGATATTTTCCTCGATCTCGACGAAAATTCCAAAGGGAGTAATACTCTTCACTTTTCCCGATATTTTTTTACCGACCGGATATCTCTCTTCGATAGTGAGCCATGGATTCGGTTCCATCTGTTTGATTCCCAGGGAAATCCTATGAGCATCTCTCGATGTTGTTAATACAATTGCTTTGATGGTATCTCCGACTTTTACTATTTGTTTGGGATGTTTGATCTTTTTCGTCCATGACATTTCGGAAATATGAACTAATCCTTCGACTCCGGGTTCTATTTCGACAAAGACACCATAATTAGTAATATTCACTACTTTTCCGGAGATGATCGAACCTTCGGGATATTTTGTTTCTATATTTTCCCAGGGGTGCGGAACTAACTGCTTGATCCCCAAAGAGACTTTTGAATTTTCCTCGTTAAAATTGAGAACTTTAACTTTGACCTTATCTCCGATATTCAGCATATCCGACGGATGTTTGATATGCCCCCAGGACATATCTGTTATGTGAAGCAAACCATCGATGCCGCCCAAATCTATAAATGCTCCGTATTCGGTGATATTTCTGACTTCACCATCGAGTTCGGAACCGACTACAATTTTTTCTCTTAATTCTTTGATTTTGTTTTCGCGTCTTTCTTCCAGAACTTTTTTCCGGGATACTATTATATTTCTTCGTTCTTTATCTATTTTGAGAATTTTGAAATCACTTTCTTTACCGATGAACTGATCTAAATTGGGAATTGGTTTTGTCGAGATCTGAGAACCCGGTAAGAACGCTTCCAGGTTATTTATTTCTACGATCATACCACCTTTGACACGACGGCGCAGAATTCCGGAAAAAGAACCGTTAGTCTCCATCAACTCGTTGAATCTATCGAGACTGGAATAAAAATCTGCTTTTCGTTTGGATAGTTTCAATCTGCCGGAACCATCCTCGATCGACTCGATATAGACTTTGATTTTTGAGCCTACATCCGGGAAACGCGTTTGAGAAAATTCCCGGCTGGGAACAGAACCTTCCGATTTGAATCCGATATCGACCAATACTTCCCGCTCATCGACACTGACTACATCACCTTCGATAATCGCACCTTTCTTGAATTTGCTGAATGACTCATCGAGCAGGCTCATCATATCGTCTTCATTTTTTTTCTCTCTGCTTTTCGGCTTCTTCTCAACTTCTTCCTGCTTTGGAATTTCTTCCATAACTTCAGGTTTTTTACCTTCGGTTACTTCGTCTTTTTCGAGAATTTTTTCTTTGGAAGTTTCTTCTTCAGTTTCCTGTTTTTCCTTTTCAGTTACTTCTTCCTTTGCAATCTCGTCTTTGGATGCTTCATCCAAAACTTCCGGTTTTTTCTCTTCAATTACTTCTTCTTTTGCAAT
>CAZFPK010000012.1:31432-90712 GCA_964521025.1 uncultured Candidatus Cloacimonadota bacterium
TCATCTTTGGATGCTTCATCCAAAACTTCCGGTTTTTTCTCTTCAATTACTTCTTCTTTTGCAATTTCATCTTTGGATGCTTCATCCAAAACTTCCGGTTTTTCTTTAACTTTTTTCCCGGTTTTCTTCGCTACTTTTTCAGTAGGAAGAACATCAGCCGGGATTTTTTCTTCATTGTTAGTTTGAGTTTCAATAGGATCGATCAAATCCTTGGTTTCTTTTTCATCGTTAAACATCATTTTTCTCCTTAAATCCGGGAATATCTTCGACTCTTTCAGCCATCTTTTGATCATTCTCCAGATATTTTATTATTTTATTATATACTTCCACAATTATCCAGTCCGGCGTGGAAGCTCCTGCTGTTAAACCGATATTACTCTTACCTTTAAACCACTTCTCATTTATCTCATCGGCAATTTCAATATGATATGTCTCAATAAATTTTTCACTTATTTTGGCAAGCATTTTTGTATTTGAACTATTTTTCCCGCCGATTACGATCATGATATCGCTTTCTTTTGCCAGTTTCAGAGTTGCTTCCTGGCGGATGCCGGTAGCATTGCAGATAGTATTGATCACTTTCAATTCATTACACCTGGGAACAAGAGTTTTGACCAGTTCCTGCAAATCTTCGATATTGCGGGTTGTCTGAGAGATAACTCCGACTTTATTGAATCGCTGTTTCGGTAACTCAGACGCATTGGCAACGATGATCGTTTCTCCATCCGTATAAGATTTCAGGGCAATGACTTCCGGGTGGTTTTTATCCCCCAGAATGATCACTTTGTATCCGTTTTCTCCTAATTGCCGGGCGTATTCCTGTGTTTTGGATACATACGGACAGGTAGCATTAATGATCTCGATATTGTCTTTTTTTAGCTTTTCCAATATTTTTTTTTCTACTCCGTGTGAACGAATGATCGTTGCTTTTCCTTTGATTTTTGAATAATTATTTACTGAGATGATTCCTTTCTTATTCAGTTTCCCGACCATTTGCGGATTATGAATAATTGGTCCCAAAGTTACTATTTGATCATGTTTTTGAGCAGCTTCCAGAGCCATTTTTATCGCTCTTTTAACACCAAAACAAAATCCTGAATTTTTGGCGATCTTAACACTCATTTTCCAGCTCGTTGATCTTTTCCATAATGAAATTCGCTAAATAACGGTAACTATCTTTTGAATCATCTAATTGCGAGTAATCTTCTTTTCTTATTTTCTCTCCGATCACGATTTTCATTTTTTCTTTCCCGGAAAAACATTTTTTAAAATTATTGGAATTTTTCATAAATATAGGAACAATATCTTTTCCCGTCTGGATCGCGATCTTTCCTATACCCGGTTTTACTTTGTCGGATTTTCTCGTTCCTTCCGGAAATAACAGGATGGATTGACCGGCTGCTAATTTTTCCTCGACACGATTAATTGCCGCTCTATCGACTTTTCCTCTTTTGATTGGAATAGCGTTCACAAATCGGAGAAAATTCCCGAAAAATTTATTTTTAAAAAGTTCTGATTTTGCTAAATAATTGATCTCTGCAGGCATGATCGAACCGATGAAAGGCGGATCGAACCAGGAAATGTGATTGGAAGCAAGAATGCAGTTTTTGATATTTTTCATTCTCTTTTTATGAATGATTTCATAATGCCAGAGATTTTTCATGCAAAAACGAACTATAATTGTAATAATTGAATAAGTTATTCTTTTATTTTTCATTTTTTATGCTCTCCATCAGGAAAGAAACCTGCTCCGGAATCGACATTTTACTCGTATCCACAATGGTCGCATCCGGAAGTTTCTTCAGAGGAGCGATCTTCCGGGTCGAATCATTTTTATCACGCCAGATCAGTTCTTTTTCAACTTCCTCCAAAACGAGTTCTTCCCCTTTTTCTTCTGCTTCGAGCCATCTGCGTTTTGCCCTGGTCTTGACATCGGCATCCATATAGAATTTGAAATCAGCATCAGGAAAAACAACCGAACCGATATCCCGTCCATCCATGATCACTCCGCCATTTTCTCCAATCTTTCGCTGCAGTTCGACCATTCTTTTCCGCACCATTTTGATTTTAGCGATTTCCGAGGAAAGTTTGGTTATATCTGCTTCGCGGATGCGTTCGGAAACATCTGCTCCGTTCAGGAATATCCTGTTTCCCTTTTCGTGATATTTGATTTGAATGTCAACATTTTCGAGCATTTCATGCAGAACTTTCGAATTGTTAAATTCGATCCTTTTTTGCAGTGCGTCCAAAGCGCAGGCGCGATACATTGCACCGCTGTCGATATAAATGTATTCCAGTTTTTTTGCTAACAATTTTGCAGTCGTACTTTTACCGGATGCTGCCGGTCCGTCAATGGCGATAATATATTTTTTTTTCTTCACTATTTGATATTCCCTGCTCGATAACTTGTCCGGTTTTTGACGGATTGGATATTCAAAATCTTTTCATCCCCAAATTCTTTCTCCTTTTTTCCCTCATTATCGGATATTCAAAATTAAAATCGATATGAAAGACTAACCGCATTCTCCTCGAATTTCAAATGGATCTTCTTCTTTTTTTCCTCGAAATCAAAAAGATGAGCATCCACAAAAGCATCGATCACAGAAAGAAAAACAACCGTTCCCACCCAGAAGAGATCGCTCTGTCTCTTGTTATAATTCTCAAGGTATTTTTGATAATATTCCTCGTTCTCGGTTTGAGTGTATTTCTGAAAATAATCTTCAGCTTGCAGATGATGATATGTTGCTAATCCGATCACAGCACTTTCCAGCAAAAGGACTCCACCGGATTTCCAGTAAGATTCATTATAAAATTGACCTCCTCCGGGGATCAGAAGGGAAAGGGCAGCTGCTTTCATCGGTTTTTTTTTGTTCTCTTCCGTAAAACAGGAAAGGGAGAATATGAATAGAAATAAGATTATGAGAAATCTACGCATTTTGCAGTCTTTCCTTTAAAGTCAGCAGGAAAAGCGGGATCATAAATTCATGATGACCGATGAAATAAAATCCTTTTCCTCCGCTTAAAGTAGGACGATGAACAATGTTCGTTTGCGGTCGGTAATGGAAATTCATATCGAAAACCGCTGTATGAAAATTCTTCAGCGGATGACCGAGATTGCGGACAACAGTTACTGCTTTCAGGAAAACTTCCGGTAAAATGACAGCAGAACCGAAATTCAGGAAGACTCCCCCGTCATTCATTTCGATGAGATTATTACAGAAAATCCGGAAATCCCGCAGCGAACAATCCCCGATAGCAGCACCGTTCGCAGTTTCATGTTGATGATTGATATCCGTTCCCAGAGCGATATGAACCGTGAATGGAATTTTATTTTGATAAGCATTGCCAACGAGGGAATATCGATTATTGGGTGCATTTGTTTTGTTTAAATGCTTGCCGATCGCTTCTCCATAACCCAGTTTTTTTTCTGCTCCATCAACGATGATCGCGTTAATGATATTATTTGTTTCGGAAACCATGCCAAAACTTCCGTCTTCGAGAGCAGTTGCCACATCTTCCGAAGTTTTTCCGAATTTAGCGATCTCAAGATCATGGATAACGACCGAGCCGTTAGCTGCCAGTCCTTTGATCAATCCCATTTTCAGCAGATCGATGATGAAAGGAGACAGACCGCATTTGATGACATGACCTCCGAGAGCGATAATTACTGGTTTCCTTTTTTGAAAAGCAAGAACGCATTTTTCCAGGAGTTCATTCATCTCTTTGATTTTGAGAACAGGCGGCAGACTTTTCCAAAAATCTTTTACAGAAATATTTTGCGGGTTGGAAAAATCCTGCAAACCGATTTTACTCGGTCTGTTTTTGATAGAATATTTTTTTTGACCGGTTAAATTTATTTCTTTGAATATGCTCATAAACTCATCCTAACATATATAACTTCCGAATGTGTCGGCTTGCCACTTCTTCCAAATATAGGAAGAACCGAATCTTCTGAATGTTGTATCTCACAAATCAAACAATCGGAAGATCCGCAAGCTGAACATTCCGATGTTTTTCAATCCGTGTTCATCTGTGATAATCCGTGAGCCAAACACCCTTTTTTATATTCCCCAAACCTGTTTTCCAAAATTGCCTGCCTGGCATTTCCGACAAGTTCCAAATAAAAATGCAGACTGTGAATGGTTGCCAATCTCATCCCTAAAATTTCGTCCACATTGAATAAATGACGAAGATAAGCACGGCTGAAATTCCGGCAAGTATAACATTTACAATCCTCATCGATGGGAGAAAAATCTTCGGAATATCTCGCCGATTTGATGATCATTTTTCCTTTCCCGGTGAAGATCGTTCCTTTGCGCGCATTCCTCGTCGGCATTACGCAATCGAACATATCGATCCCGTTCTCGATATTTTCCAGTAAGTCCATAGGTGTTCCGACTCCCATCAAATAGCGGGGTTTGCCGAGTGGTAAAATGTTGTTCAGAAATTTCGTGATCGTCAGCAGTTCATTTTTCGGTTCTCCAACAGCAAGACCTCCAATCGCATAACCCGGGAAATCCATTTCCATTAATTTTTCCGCACTTTCTTCCCGCAAATCCCGGTAAATTCCTCCCTGCACGATTCCGAATAACGCCTGCATCTCATTATTTTTATGAACATCCTTTCCGCGTTTTGCCCAATCGAGAGTAGTTTTCAATGAATTCGCGATATACTTTTTAGTAGCCGGATAAGGCGGACATTCATCGAAAGACATGATGATATCCGCACCCATCGCATTCTGGATTTCGATCACTTTTTCCGGAGTAAAAAAATGATAACTGCCGTCGAGATGAGACTGGAATTTTACACCTTCCGGAGTTATTTTTCTCAAACCTGCTAAGCTCATCACCTGGAATCCGCCGCTGTCTGTCAGGATCGGTTTTTTCCAACTCATGAATTCATGCAGACCTCCGGCTTTTTTGATCAGTTCATGTCCGGGACGGAGATACAAATGATAAGTATTTCCCAGGATTATTTGCACACCAACTTCATCTAAATCCCGTGGAGATAGAGTTTTTACCGTTGCTCTTGTCCCGACCGGCATAAAAACCGGAGTTTTGATCTCGCCATGCGGAGTTTTATAAATTCCAACTCGTGCATTTCCGCTTTTTGCTTTCAGGATAAATTCAAAGATGATGGTCTCCGTTTTTTTTAATCCGCGCTTTTTTCCTAAATTTTATTCGGGAAAATAATTGGTAAAGAAATTCCCTCTCGCATAAATTTTAAAAATTTGGTAAGTTTGAATCAATTCCCTTCCAATACTTTCTGCTCATTCAAAGATGCATTCCTGCTGTATAACCTGTAAAAATCATTAAAAAAAGCAAATAACATCAAGAATAATAAAATATAAAGTCCGATCCTCTGCAGAACGAGTTGAGTTTTCAAGGTCAGAGGTTTTTTGAAGATCCCTTCGATAAAACAGAAAAAGATATGACCTCCGTCCAGAACAGGAATCGGCAGTAAATTCATGATCATCAGGATAATGCTGATCGCAGCAATGAACGCCAAAATCGAATCCAAACCCTTTTTTGCCGATTCTTGGGACATGGCATAGATCATCACGGGACCGCCGAGATTTGCCTTTAATGACGATGGTTTGGATATCAATTTTAAAAGAGTAACATAATTCAAAGCAACAAAACTGACAGTCGTAATACTTCCGTATTTTATCGATTCGAATAGACTGTATTTTTCATGGATCTTAACAGGTAATTTCTGGGTTATGCCGATAATTTTGTTGTTGTCCACCGGGTTAAATTCCAGTTCGACGATTTTTTCGAAAATATTGTCATTCCTTTTGATCTTGAAATTCAGGTAATTGTTTTCGCTGCCTTTAATGATATCCCTCATTTCATACCAGTCTGTTACTTCGTTTCCATCGATAGCGAGGATCTCGTCTTCCGGCATTAATCCGGCTCTGTATGCCGGCAAGCCCGGGGCTACTTCTCCAATGACCGCCGGAGCAAAAGGAAGAATGTCCGTGAACCAGGCATCTTGCTTAATATCTGAAGATTCAAGGTAAACCTTTTCTCCGTTTCTATCCACTTCGATCATATTATTTTCATTATTTTTGATAAATCCCGGTATCTGACTCCAACTTTTTATTGGTGAATTATTCACGATTAAAACTTCATCGTTTATCTGTACAAAATCGATCCTTTCTCTTTCGATCTTCCCTACAACCGGTAATTGGTCTTCATAACTTCTTCCGATAGCAAAGGATAAGATGAATATGAAAAATGCGAGAACCAGGTTGGCAACCGGACCGGCAAAAGCGATCATTGCCCGGTGATACCATTTTGCTGCTCGAAAAGAACCCGCTTCATCCTCGACCTTTTCATCGGGATTGTCTCCCTTCATTTTCAAATAGCCGCCCAAAGGGATCAGGGATATGCGAAAATCGGTCTGTTTCATCCTGAATCCGAATAACCTTGGACCAAATCCGAGCGAGAATTTTTCGACATCTACTCCAAATATGCGAGCCGCAATAAAATGACCAAGTTCGTGCACTGTGATCAAAACTCCGAGAGCAATAATTGCTCCGAAAATATTTCCCATTATTTTTCCTTTCTTTTCAAACTTGTTAAAGTTTTGAAAAATAACAAGTTTTTTATTTTTTCCAATTCCAGAATCTGTTTTTTCAGGTCAAGTTTTTATTATTTGAAAAAGTTCCGAAACTTCTGAAACTCTGGTAGTTTGATGGAATTCAACAGGAATTTCATTTGACAATAAAATATGAGAAAATATTCGAACATTCAAAAAAATCAGGTTTTATTGGTCGATGAAAAAATTGATATTTTTGTTATTGTTAATAGTCGTTTTATCCTGCACTCAAAAAAAAGAAATCGAAGTCGAAGAGATCGATCCGTTCATTTATAAGACAGGTTCCCTGAAATCGGGAGAGACTCTGGCAAACGCTTTGATCGAAAAAGATATAAACAATGCTGTCGTCTATAAAATGGTGAACAAACTCGATTCTATTTTTGATCTTCGCAAATCACATCCGGCGGATAGTTTCGTCGTCAAGCTCGATTCATTGGATATTGTTCAAGAACTGATTTATATGCCGACAAAAACAGTTTCTTATCATGTCGTTAAAGATACATCGGATAATTATTATACCAGGATAGATTCGCTACCTTTGATGAAAACTATCGAAAAATGCGAAGGAATGATCCTGTCTTCTCTTTACAAAGCCATGATCGATGCGGGTGAAATTGCGGCTTTGCCGGTTATGTTCAGCCAGATCTTCCAATGGGATATAGATTTTTTTATCGATCCGCAAAAGGGAGATGAATTCCGGCTGGTGTATGAAAAAATTTCCTGTCATAACGAATTTATCGAATACGGAGAAATTCTAGTTGCTCAATACAAAAGCAGGAATTATGATAATATCGCTTTTCGGTACCGGAACAGGAAAGGAATAACAAAATATTATAATGAAAAAGGAGAATCTTTTCAAAAAGCATTCTTGAAATCACCTTTAAATTATAAAAGGATTTCTTCTTATTTCGGGAAAAGATATCACCCCATCACCAAAAAAGTCAGTGTCCATAAAGGAGTCGATTATGCGGCTGCTTACGGAACTCCGGTCGAAGCAGCAGCGGACGGAACAGTGATCAAAGCTTCCTGGAGCAAGCGGCATACCGGGAAAACGGTTGTTATTCGTCATGCCAACGGCTATAAAACGCTTTATGGACATTTGAGTAAATACGGGAAATATAAAAGCGGCGATCGCGTCAAACAACATGATATTATCGGGTATGTCGGCTCGACCGGCAGATCGACCGGGAATCATCTTCATTATACCATTTACCATCACGGTGTTGCTATCAATCCCTTGAAATTGAAAAATGTTTCCGGTCCTCCGGTGCTGAAGGATGAAATGGATGATTTCAAAGTTAAGGTCGATAGTTTGAAAAGTCTTTTATACTCGGAACAACAATATTCTTCTCATCAAAAAATCGAGTGAAAGGAAAAAAATAATTGACAGGATTTCGCTGACTTTAAACTCGGTGACTGAATGCTCATCGAAATTTCAGCATGCTTTTCAACAATTGCTACTTCAAATTCATAAAGTGGTGATTATGTAATATCTTTTGCCATATATGGAATCAAATTTAATATTGACATAAAAAAGGCAGTAAATGTTTTTGCTAAAGTTTTTTATTTTCAATAAATATAATTGAGATAGAAAAGGAGATTAATATGAAGTTAAACTATCAGAAAACAGGAATTTTCCTGGTTTTGATGGTTTTCAGCTTCCTGATCCTGCCTGTTACTTCTTTTGCCGCAATCGATGAATCCGAATATATTGTAGAAAACCTGAAAGTAACAGATATCCCCGATGATGACGGCACCGGGCTGGTGATCAGCTGGAAACCATTACCAAAAGAAAAGAGGATCATCGAATACCGCGTATATCGCGGTGTTTCTGCCGATACTCTTTTTTATATCGGTAAGATCGATGTAAATGTAAAGACCGGCGTTCCCGGTGATGAAGTATTTTTTTATGATACTGCCTATAATTATTTCCTCGATATTACTTCCCGCGGGAAAATGAAAACCGAGAAAGGACAACCCGAGACCGGTCCTATCTATCGCGGTTATCCTCGAGATTTGAATATTACCGGACCTCAATTAAAAAATTATCGTATTCTGGGTGTTATCCCCGATAAAGATTATTTTTTCAAAAATCATAAAATCGAAAGAGTAAAGGATGACGAGACGAGTGTTTATGCCGGTATGAAATTACGGAACATCAATCTCTATAAAAAGTTAAATCCCGATAAAGAATATTATTATTCGGTTCTCGCCGTCAATGAAGCACGAAGATATTTTCCCTACACCGAACCGGTTACCGGAACTCCCAGAAATAATTCTCCTGAAATAACAAAAGAATTTTACCCGGTTTATGTCAAAGATATAGACAGGCTGCAATTCGAGTGGTCCCTTGCAAGTTTCACCAGCGATCACCGTTATCACAGCCTTTATATGATGGAGAAAAAGGACCTCGAAGATTTCCAAAAATATGTTGCCGAACAGAAGGAAATCGAATTGAATGACCTGGCAGTGAAAATAAATTCCACCGTTACTCCTCTCGAAAAAAAATTAGAAAATCCTGCTGAACTTATTTATTTCCGGTATTCCGGATTTCCATATACTCCCTGCAAAACCGTATCGATCCAGCTTAAAGATGGAAGAATAGTTAGCGAAAAGCCAAAAGAACACGGCATTCTGGGAAAAGAGATAGATGTAGATATTCCTTTCGATGAAAATAAATTGGAAGACTATTACTTCGTGTATTCTCTCTTTGATTGGGCGGGATATGAAACTTTTTCCGAGTCGAAACCTCTCGATGTCATCTCTTCCGAACAATTACCGATCATTCCCCCCTTTACTGTTTCCGATAGAGATAATGACAAAGGTGATTACAATTACATCCAATGGGGAAAACCTGTTGTTTATTTGACGAATTCTACTTATCAGAATGAATCACGCTCAAAACTTCTTGTTAATTACGACATCATGACCAACCGGGAATACAAAAGAATTAAAAATGTTTACTTCAAGGTCTATGACAGCAGCGGGAACTTAATTAAAACAATCAACGAGTATTACCAGGATAAAAGAATAAAGATCAAACTGCCTGATGGAAGTGATCCCGAAGCACCTCTGACCTTTGAGATGACGATTAAAGCAAATAAAGAGATTGATGAGGACTACATTTTTACGCAGCAGCTCATTTTTAACGAACAATCCAAATCTCTTAAACCCGGCAAATTATTTCTCGGCAATGAAGATATTTACGAAAATGATTATTATGTCTATCGAAACAACTATACTAATGAAGAATTCCGCCTTTCAAAAAAAATTGCCGGAACGATGCGCGAACTCGATGATAATATCAGATTCTCCAATGTTCATTATAAAGGCGTAAGGGAATTCGATGCTGAAAAAAAACTGCTCCTTGTTTCTCCCGCATTTTCAGCCAGGGATGATTTTGATGACCGCACCCAATCGGTTGGCATGAATCTCTATTCTTCCGAAATCGATAGAACTCTGGAAAAATACAAGGAGAAGCTTGCTGAATACAAGACCATGAAAGATACAGTGAAAACAGATGAAGAGAGGGTTGAAGCACAGAAGCAAATCGATGATTACCGGGATGCGATCGATGATTATATGCAGCATCCTGTACAAAAGAAGTATCTCTCCATAACAAGCGAAAAAGAACGACTCAAGTTCCTCTACAAAACCCGTAATTTTGCTGCTAATTCTTTTGAATACAAAATCGTCAAATCCGACGGTAAAGGTCATTTTACGGAAACACCCGTTTATACTCGAACAAATGCGGAACCGATCGAGACAAACAATTATAACTTCTCGCTGGAAGGATTTGGAACAAACCATTTCTTCCCGCAGCCTAACTGGTTCAAAGCTAATATGGTTCCGGCATTGATCGCGGCTTTGACATTCGGATTGCTGGTTTTTATTATGGTCGGGAAGGCTAAGAAAGGACATGATCTTTTCATTCGTCCAATTGCCGGTATCGAAGAGATCGACAACGCTATCGGTCGCGCTACCGAAATGGGAAAACCGATCCTGTTTGTTCCGGGTCTTTCCGGAATCAGTGATGTAGCTACGCTTGCAGGTCTCTCTATTCTCGGCAGAGTTGCCAAAAAAGCTGCTGAATATGATACGAAAATCCTGGTTCCTGTTCGCGCTCCGATAGTTCTTCCCATCGCCCAGGAGGTTGTTAAGGAAGCTCATTATGAAGCAGGACGACCCGATACTTATGATAGAAACAGCGTTTTCTTTATAACAACCGCTCAATTTGCTTTTGTTGCCGGTGTGAACGGGATCATGATCCGGGAAAAAACCGCTACGAATTTCTATATGGGAATGTTCTGGGCAGAAGCTTTGATCATGGCGGAAACCGGCAGTACGACCGGAGCGATCCAGATCGCTGGAACAGATGCGATCACCCAGATCCCTTTCTTTATCACAACTTGCGATTATACTTTGATCGGGGAAGAACTTTATGCTGCTTCTGCTTACCTGGCAAAAGAACCGTTAATGCTGGGAACCTTGAAAGCACAGGATTATCTGAAACTGCTGATCATGTTGTTCATTTTAGGTGGAACGGTTTTATCGACTTTCCATTTGACTTTCTTAATAAATGCATTCCCCGAGAAATAGGAGAATAGATGAAAAGACAAATTCCATTAATAATTGTAATGTCACTCGGTTTTTTATTTGCGGTCCATACTTTTGTTCCTCATAAATACTCGGTTGACTTTTATGACTGGTGGGTGAGCTGGTCGAAAGCGATTTCACCTTTTGCGGTCGTGCTGGGTGTCATGAGTTTATTCATGGTACACGGGACAAAGATCTCGCGGAAACTTCCTAATTGGCAATATAGTCTGGTTACAATTGCCGCTCTAATTTTCACCTCGATCGTTGGATTTATCTGGGGAACCCAGGAAGGATCTCCTTTTATGTGGCTCTTCAAAAATGTCCAGATGCCGATGAGTGCTACCATGTTTTCTCTCCTGGCATTTTATATTGCATCGGCTGCTTATAAAGCATTCCGGGCAAGATCACTGGAAGCGACGGTGTTGTTGGCCGCTGCGATCATCGTGATGCTGGGACAGGTTCCCCTGGGACACATGATCTCAAAATGGATCCCGGCTACTTCGCAATGGATCCTTAATGTTCCGAACCTGGCAGCGAAAAGAGGAATTATGACCGGAGTCGGACTGGGAATGACAGCTACTTCTTTGAAGATCATACTCGGCATTGAACGAACTTATCTCGGTGGAGGTGATTAAGATGAACTTTTTTGACAGAATGCAGGCTCTCGATAGAAGATATATTTACCTGGTTGTTGCTCTGGCAATTATAATTCCTCTTCTTATCCCGTTCAATTCCAGGACGGACACGACCGAACCCACGGAAAATGTTTATAAAATGATCGATTCGTTTGGAAATAATCCCGATAAAGCCATTCTTCTTTGTGTATCTCACGATGCTTCCACGATGGCGGAATTATTTCCCATGGAAGTTTCCATTTTAAGACATTGTTTTGAAAGAAATGTGAAAGTATTAACCATTTGTTTTTCTCCGCCGTCAGCTCCGCTGGTCGATTATGCGATCAATACGGCGAAGGAAGATTTCCCGCATATTAAATCCGGCGAACATTATTGTAATTTCGGCTATAAACCGTATGGTTTGTTCCTACCGATCCTGTTGGGAATGGGAGAAGATATTGCCGAAGCCGTCGAAACAGATGCCGAAGGCAGGAAGATCGCAAACCTGAAAATTATGGAAAATATCAAGAACTACGATGATATGAACCTGGTAATCGATTTCAGCGCTGCCGCAACAGTTTTCTCATGGATAACTTATGCCCGGGTAAAATTCGGAGCGAATGTTGCTGCCGGAGTAACGGCTGTGATGGCTGCCGACAATTATCCTTATCTACAAAGCGGTCAATTGATCGGCATGTTAGCCGGTTTGAAAGGAGCAGCCGAATATGAAAAACTGGTAGATGTATTTGCTTCCCAGCAAAAAGATTTCAGTAAAGAGATTATTAGAGGTGAACGAGTACCGATTACCGGTGATCATAAAACTTACGGTACGAATATTCCCATGAAATTTAAAAAAGCCAGGATCGGAATGAATGCCCAATCGGTCGCTCATATTATGATGATCGTTTTCATTGTTCTCGGTAACATCGGTTATTTTGTTACCCGGAAAAAGAAGAAACTGGATTAGGAGGAAATATGTCATTCGAAGCTATAAGTAATTTAGTCGCTGCGTTCTTGACCTTGTGTATTTTTTCATTTTTATACAAGGACAATCCATTTTATAAATTTGCTGAACATTTATTAGTCGGTGTTTCGATGGGATATGCAATTCCTCTGTTATATGAGAATGCTTTTATTCCTTTTGTTTATAGACCGGTCTTTTTCGAGAATAAATTTTTTCTGATCATTCCGGCAGTGATGGGTATTTTATATATTTTCAGATTTACCAAAAATTTGAGCTGGCTTTCCCGCTATCCGATCGTTTTCACGATGGGTATCGTCGGCATGAGCGTTCCCATGTCCATGCATTCCTCGGTTCTTGTCCAGATGAGAAATGCCATGATCCCGCTGGATAATATTAATTCCATCCTTATTTTTGTGGGAACGATGACGATCTTGATGTATTTCTTCTTTTCCAAACAGCATAAAGGAGTTTACGGAAAAGTAACGAATATCGGTATCTGGTTCATGATGATCGGTTTCGGTGCGTCTTTCGGATACACGGTCATGGCGCGTATTTCGCTGCTCATCGGCAGGATACAATTCCTGCTCGGAGATTGGCTGGGATTGATCAAATAAAAAGGAATTCATCATTACTCCCCCAAAAAAACTCTTTCATCTTCCCTTACAAAGGGAAATAAAATGGATTTTTTAATGTTTAGAGGAGTATGAGATCATAATTTAATAATACCTTCAGGGTTTGACAAACCTTGAAGGTTTTTGATGGATAAATTAAAAGAACTTTTTGAGATTTAAGGAGAAATTCAGGTAGATTCGAAAATAAAAAACTTGCCTTTTAAAACAAGTTTTTTGAATTTGAATCCAAGACATAATTTGGAGGAAATATGAAAACATTAAAATATCTCGGAATTTTACTTTTCGTCTTTCTTATCTTTGGATGCACTAAAGACGAAGGCACAACTGATGAGCAAGCCATTACCGGTCTCGGTTTTTTCGATAACGAAACTTTTGATTATGTGTTTTTTATTGAAAATTCAGAAAAAACCGGGCTGGCAACTGAGGATTTTGAATCAGGGGAAATTGGAAATGCCTGGAACACTGACTGGAATATCGTAAATACGAACCAGACTAGGATAGACGGCAACTTCAGTATCAAATCGAAAAATATTGGAGACAGCAATTACAAAGCTTCCGAGAGTTTCGAAACCGGAACTCTGGGAGAAGACTGGATCGGAAACGGAGATTATAGCTGGTCGATCGATAACAGCGATGCTTCCGATGGTACTTTCTCGATCAAGTCTGCAGAAATTCCCGATACTTATTACGAACAGTTTAGCGATGGAGTTTTTCCTGAAAACTGGACAACAGATTGGGAAATCGATAGTTTGGAAACTGTTTTTGCCGAATTCAGTGCTAAATCAAATCCGGTTTCCGATGGAGAATCAACGAGCATCGAGGTTAGTTATGAAAATGTTGCAGACGGACAAATGTATTTCTTAAGAAAAGTATCTTCCGAAGAAGATCATGATCATCTCATCTTTTATATCGATGATGTCGAGCAGGATCGATGGTCCGGTGAAGAAAACTGGGCTTATTCCTTCCATTCTGTCGATGCTGGTCTTCATACTTATAAATGGATTTATGAAAAAGATGCAGCCGGCAGCGACAGCCTGGATTGTGCCTGGATCGAATCGATCAGATTTCCACAGAGTCTTTCGACAATCTCGATCGATATAGATTGTGCGGTCGATGATGAAATATCATTTGATTTTAAGGTTTCTTCTGAAAATTATTACGATGGTCTGGGATTTGATATCGATGGAGATCATATTGAAGAATGGTCAGGTATTTCTAACTGGGAAAGTGTAATAATTCCGATTACTGCAGGTTCTCATACTTTCACCTGGGTCTATTTTAAAAACGAAATAAATAATTTTGGCGACGATTGTGCTTGGGTCGATAACATCAAATTCCCGCAAAGTGTCTCGGAAGTTTTCCTGACTTATGATATGCCGGATGCAGGTGTGGTTTCTTTCTTTAGAAAAGTATCATCCGAAGCCGATAATGATTTCCTGAAATTTTATATCGACCGGGAAGAAATAGCCTCCTGGTCAGGAGAAGTAGATTGGGATGAATATACATCTCCAAATATTACTGCAGGAGTTCATACTTTCTGCTGGTCTTATGTAAAAAGTGAGTCCGGTAACAGCGGTACGGATTGTGCCTGGATAGATCAAATTGTTTTCCCGGAAATCATAACACCCGTAAAAGACACGGAAAGTGTTGCGGGTTTTGCTGTTATCAAAGAAAATACTTTTATGGACAGCATTACCATCGTTGTTGACGGTGAGGAATATATTATGGATGACCTTTCGGGTGGGAGGTTATGGTCAGGAGGTGCTTTTGCCGATAATGTAACAAATGAAAGTGAAACACATAGTTTTGAGATTACAGGTTATGGACGAACTCTTGTGGATGGTGATTTTGAGGATGTAACAATTAATAAGAGTTTTACTTTGAAAAATGTCGATTTCATCACTGACACTTATTTCCCGTTATGCCTTTATAATACTGAATATGATCTTTATGATACCTGGTACACGAATCCTGATTTTGTCGCGCAAGATGCTTTCATTTCCTGGGAAATTCCGGCAAGCAGCAATTACCAGATCGTTTCTGTCAGCGAAAGTGCTTTCGCAACTCCGGATGATTACGAAGTGGAAGTAGATGCATCGACCCGCTCATATATAATCTCAGAGGAAGCTTATGATGCGAATCCCAGGAAAGTGAATATCAGAATAACTGAATTGAATGCTGTAACTTCAGGTAGTTTCGCTGCATATTCTGCATATAAACTCACTAAATATTACGATTATTTTGAAGATGCCCGGAAATCGGATGATTCGATCCTGAACAGTGTGCTTTCCAATCTCAAGTTTATCGAGAATAGCAGGTAAAAAATAGAATTACATTATAAAAGCCCCGATAACATTTATCGGGGCTTTTGTTATAACTTCGGAATATGCGACTGCTTTCCGAAGGAAAGATGAATGTTCTTCGGTATGTTGATTCGCACCTCAAAGCCGGCAAATAATCGGAAGACCGACAAGTCGGACATTCCGATGCTTTTAGTTTTCCAGGATCGAAACCAATTTCTGGGTCAAGTTTTTCCTGCTGAATTTCATAAAATCCGTATTATGAGAAATCGTTTCACCGTTTTTCCATTTAAGATAAATAGATGCGATATGATCTCTGATCTTTTCAATTTCCCGGTAAGGAAATATTTTTCCGCTTTTTGTTTCAGCAAGGATTTTTGCGGTTTCTCCATCCCCGGGTCCAATTCCTAAGATCGGAACCCGCGATCCGATATACTCGAAAATTTTTCCGGGAATTATTCCTTTGTTATTGGGAACATCATTGATCATAAACAGCAATAAAGAGGAATTTGACATCTTTTCAACTGTTTCTTTATGCGATGTGTAAGGATAGAATTTGAGCAAATCATTTTTATTTTCTTCCTGCAAAATTTGTTTCACAGAATAGTCGATTTTCCCCTGTAAGTTTAACCTGATATCCGGATAACCTTTCTCAAAAAGTTTATTTATCGCTTTTAAGATCGAGATAGGATTCGCTTCCCGGGCAATCGTTCCAAAATAGTTAATATTGAAATTCTCATCTTTTTTTCTTTTTGGAATATTCTCAAAATCCTCGTGGTCAAAACCATTTGTGAGCAGGAACATTTTTTCTTCATTCCCGAAATCATCCAGGATCTTCTGATGAGCGGCAAGCAGGATATCGCAATTTTTAACGACATTCTTTTCCAACTTCCGATCTAATTCTTCCGTGATCTTCCACCTGCGGACATTTTGCAAATAACCCATTTTTGTCCAGGGATCGCGAAAATCGGCAAGCCATTCGACTTTGAAATTCTGCTTTAATTTGAATCCAATCAAATGAGTGGAATGAGGAGGTCCGGTAGTTGCGATATAAGCATACTTATCGGATAACAATTCTGCTTTTGCCGACTGGAAAGCGGAACGATTCCAGATATTTCTCGCATCGGGAATGATAAAATTCAAACGCAACCAGATCGAGATTTTTTTGATCAGTGTATCCGAGGAACTTGTTTCCAGACTTCCGTAAGGAATATTAGTTTTTTTCTTATTTAATTTTGAAAAAAGATGACCAAAAGTCGGAGTTTTTGTCCTGATCACTTTAATATTTTTGGGAACATCCTCCAGTAAAGATTTGTCGATTGAAGGATAATCACCATCATCCGTTGTGATAACAGTCGGTTCCCAGCCGAATTCCGACAGGTATTTCACGAATTTCAACCAGCGCTGAACTCCTGAACCTCCGCTGGGTGGGAAGTAGTAAGTTATGATCAGAATTTTTTTCATTTTATCTTATCCAACTTCCGAATGTTCCGGCAGTTGCCGGATCATCGGAATGTTGTTCAAACAAATTACTCTGAAAAATGAAACATCGGAATGTCAGAACTTTCCTTAAAACAATCGGAAGACCTTAATCTCTTTTCAAGAGATTTTGACATTCCGATGTTTTTCTTATCAACAGAAACTTTTGACAAAAATCTGGAACATCATTTTTTTGTCCAAAAATTTAGGATAAAAAATGCGTCCCATAGAAAAAAAAGTTTTGAAAAAGATAACCGATAAAGGCATCACTTTCGATGATGTGCTCGAAATTATCGATCGTACCAGTACCCGTGAAATGAAAAAAAGTTTCCCGGATGATTGTCATTTTCAATCGGATAAATATTTTGCGAAAATTATTACGGATTCACTTCTGCGGTATAAACTAATTCGGAAAGACGGGGATAAATTTTTCAAATTTGAGAAAAAGGAAAAGAAGGAAAAGAAAGAAACCGCGAATTGACACGAATTTCCACGAAAATGTCATATCTTTTGAATCATCTTTGCGCCCTTTGCGTCTTTGCGGTTAATTGTTTTCCACTGCCTGCTCACCTCATAACAACAAATCCCGGCAGTTACTCCAACATTCAAAGAGTTTTTCCAACCTGAAACCGGTATCTGCACAATATCATCGACTATATGCAAAATCTCTTTTGAGATTCCCAACGCTTCATTGCCAAAGAGCAGAGCAACAGGTTTTGGAAATTTTATATCATATATCGATTTTGCATGCGAGGTTGTTTCCAAAGCAAAGATAGGAATGTTCTTCTCTTTCAGGAATTCGATCGCTTCTGCGGTTTGCTCAAAATACCTCCACTTAACAATTTTATCCGTTCCCATCGCTGTCTTTTGAACCTTTTTGTTTTCCGGCGTTGCAGTATATCCACCCGGCAGGATTTCTTCGATTCCAAAACATTCCGCTATTCTGAAGATCGAACCGACATTAAAAGATGAACGCAGGTTATCCAATATTAAATAGAGCGGGATGCTCTTATGATCAGGTTTTTCTTCATCTTTTTGGAAGATCAGGAAATCGTCGTCTTTCAAGTCGGAACCGAGTTTTTGCTCCAAAGCTACGGTAATTGCCAAAAAATCTCTCAGATCGATTCGCTTGCTTAATAATCCTGATATTTCAGTGAGTTCATCTTTTCCCGGGAAGTTCAGACATTCCCGGAATGCGAACAATAATTCCTTCCTTTTTGCTTTATTCTGCCAGTTCATTTCTATCGTTCTGATAAAATCCAGAAACACTTTTTTCTGTTTATCATCCGAAAAATTATCAAATTTCTTTTTTGAAAATTTCAAAAACCTCTCCCTGCTTTTACGATAAATATTGACACAGATTTTAGACAATTTTTTTTCACGAGTGTGAATAAAATGATTAATGAAAAACAGGCAAGTTTTTTGTACAATAAACATTCTTGTTTGTGATGATTTTTCTCAAAGCGAGAACTTCGAGTTCAGTAACGCACAGCTCCTGCTTTGCGACCATTTTCTCAAAGCTGAGTTTTGAGTTATCTTAATTTTCTCAAAGCAGGAGTTTTGAGTTATCTTAATTTTCTCAAAGCTGAGTTTTGAGTTACCTTGATTTTCTCAAAGCAGGAGCAATGAGTTACCTTGATTTTCTCAAAGCTGAGTTTTGAGTTACCTTGATTTTCTCAAAGCAGGAGCAATGAGTTACGGGAGTCTCCAAATGAAAAAACAAATAATTTTGATTTTTAATCTAATAATTCTTATTAATCTTTTCTCTCAAATCCCGGTAAACAGCAGATTAAACCGCGATCTCGTCGGACACTGGACATTCGATGATCCGCAAAACCTGACGCAGGCAACTAGCGGGAACGACCTGGAATTGGTTGGTTCGCATACGGCAGTCGATGGTCCCGAAGCAGGTAACGGAGCAGTCAATATCGGAGTTGGCAGTTTTTATCGCTGCTATCATGATATTGCTCCCAATGGCGAGGGAAATCCTGATTGGGTAAATATTTTCACGATCGTGATGGACATCAAAATTCCGCAACTCGATCAATGGTATTGTTTTTATCAGACCAATTACAATAATTACAACGACGGCGACTGGTTCATCAATCCAAGCGGACAGGTTGGAGTCGGTGATACAGGCTATTCGACTTATACTATAGAACCGGAGGAATGGTATCGGCTGGCGATTTCCGTCAGTTTGGGAGAGCATTACGATTATTATCTCGACGGGCAACTTTTACACAACGGCGGAGAGCAGGATTTCGAAGGCAGGTTTTCTCTTTATCCGGTAGATAACGGCAACCAGGTTTTGTTTTTTGCGGATAATAACAGCGAGGATAACGCTCTCGATGTCGCTCAAATTATGCTATATGATCATGACCTTTCTGCTTCCGAATTAGAAGAACTCGGAGGTTTCGGGCACGAATTTGAAAGTCCGGAACTGATGATTCCCTACCTGCAGACTCCAACTCCGAATTCTGTTTATATTTGCTGGCATACTGATGGTTCTCCAGAATCGATCGTTGAATACGGGACATCCGAAAATCTTGGGCAAATCCAAACCGGAGAAATTCATAGTTTTAATGCAAACACGATCTGGCATTGGGTTCAATTAACCGGCTTGCAGCCGGATACGAATTATTATTACCGTTGTATTTCCGACCAGGATACGACTTCCATCAAAATCTTCCGAACGCAACCGGAAAACGATATCTCAACCGGTCATATCAGGTTTGCTGTTTACGGAGACAATCGAACTGATACGGCAAAGCATACGGAAATCATCCAGGCGATGCGGGAAAAAATGGTCGAACTTTATGGTGAGAATGTCCACGAAGAAATGAACCTGGTATTCAATGTGGGTGATATTGTAACTTATGGTTGGACTCTGTCGCAGTATTTTAACGAATATTTCAACCCGATCCGTTCGCTTTCCGACGAAGTTCCGTTCATGGTTTCGATTGGAAATCACGAATACGAAGCAGATTATTATTATGATTATATGAAATATGAAGATCTCGGCGGACCGGAAGGAGAAGAATATTATCCATTCAGGATCGGACCGGTTTTGTTTATCGTCTTGAACAGCAATACTCAAGGAAACACGCAATTGACCTGGTTTGAGGATCAACTCACGCAAGCGGAAAACGACGAGAATATCGGATGGATATTCGTATTTCTTCATCACCCGGGACACAGCGAGATCTGGCCCGATGGAAATACAAGCTGGATTCAGAACGAGATCATTTCCATACTTTCTTTGTATGAAAAAGGAGAAATTCTTTTTTACGGACATTCCCACAATTATGAAAGAGGAATCGCTCCGAACAGTAATTTGAGGATGATCCTGACAGGCGGTGGAGGTTCTGTTCTCGACCGCTGGGGAATGTATGGAAATCAAACCGATTATGCGGAAATCCACCGTTCACACGATCATTATAATTATGTTATTATAGATATCGACCTGGAAAATGATTCTTATACAGCGGAAACTTACACACTGGGACATCTCGACCTGCCGCAGGATAATGTTCTGCTCGACGATTTTTATCATTATCGAAATGCTCAGAATCCTGAAACTCCGATTGGATTAGGTCCTGTATATGAAGGTTTGGAAACTCCGGTTCTGGTCGCATCTCCGTTCACAGCAGATTTTCCTTTGATGAGCTCCCAATTCCAATTGAATGATAACCAGCACAATTGGACTTCATCTTTGGTTGATGAAACACGGCTTTGGGAAAATATTTACGGAGACAGCGGTGCTCCGGATTATGTTCCCATTGATCTGAATGAAAATATCGACCTGAAAAGACTGCAAATCGAAGAAGGAATTCTGGATATCGGTTTTACTTATTTTTGGAGAATGCATTACCGGGATTTGAACCTGAAATGGAGTGATTGGTCGGCAATGTCATCGATTGGGAATGGGATCTCGATGGAGACGGCACGACAGATTCAAATGAGCAGGATCCGGATTGGATTTATATCGACAACGGAAATTACACGGTCAGTTTAACCGCAGATTTTGGTGATGAGCAGCTCACGGAAACAAAGGAAGATTTTATCATTGTTGAACTGGCTGCACACGATAACCAGGATATCCAAAAAGGGAAAAATAATCTCCATAATTATCCGAATCCCTTCAAAGTAAAAGAAAAAACAAAAATCGAGTTCAATCTGGTAAAGACAGGATTTGTGCAGATCAGCATTTACAACCTGAAAGGACAGAAGGTCAGGACTTTGCTCGCAGAAAACATGGAGAAAGGTTCCCATCTTATTTATTGGAATGGAAAAAACAGAATCGGTCAAAAAGTTAAACCCGGAGTTTATTTTTATAAATTGGATTTTAATGGAAAAGAAGTTGCGAGGAAGATGGTGGTGAAATAACACGATTCTCCGAATCGTTTTTTTTTGATGTTTAACCCTATTCAAAATCTCTATTTGATTTTGTAAAATCTCGTGGAGTTATTTGAGGATTGAATCAGAGATTCAAGATTACAACGGAACAGAGTTCCGTGGTGCAGGTGAATAATCATGCGATACAAACGAAAAATATTCGGTTATGAATGCGACATTTACGGGCATATGAACAATGCTAATTATCTTCATCTTTATGAGGAAGCCAGAGCAGATGCATTGGAGAAGATGAACCTGCCCCTGAGGAAGATCAGGAAATTGGATTTTAGTATTTTTATTACTCATCTTGAAATAGATTTCAAAAAAGGCATCAAAGCGGAAGAAATAGTTATGATAGAATCTTCCGTTTCTCAGCTCTCAAGGGTAAGATCCATCTGGAAACAGGAAATTTATAATCGTAAAAATGAATTGTGTAATACTGCTCAGGTCACCGGAGTTTTTGTGAAAGAAGGAAAATCCTCCCGCATTTCAAGAGAATTATTCGAGCATTTTTTGAAGTTCAAAGAGGATTAACCTGATAGATATTATACCCAAATCCTGTTTTCCAGTAGTTTAGGAAATGAAGTCCAGTCATTAGGCAGTCAATTCTTCCCGGTTCAGAGGATCATTTCCCCGCGGGTTTTCTTAAATCGGGATTCGATTTCATCTGAGATATTAAGAAAAAAATCCTTACATATTTTCCTCGATCTTCTCGAAAATACTCATCTGTTCCTGCGAAGGTGTTATGCGGAAATGCCGGTAAGATTTCAAGGTAACCTTCCTGCCTTGTAGAGTTCTATCGAGAAATCCCTGCTGGATAAGATACGGCTCGTAAATTTCTTCGATAGTTCCCGGATCTTCACCAACTGCGACTGCCAGGGTTTTTAATCCAACCGGACCGCCGCTGTAATTTTCCATGATCGTTTTCAGTATCCTTTTATCCATATCATCGAGTCCGCAGTGATCGACATTCAACATTTTCAGGGCTTTGATCGCGATTTCTTTTGTTATCCTGCCGTCTCCTCTTATTTGAGCATAATCACGAACTCTTCGCAATAAACGATTAGCAACGCGCGGCGTTCCGCGACTGCGGCGACCGATCTCATCCGTTCCTTCCGCTTCGATAGGAATTTTCATCAATTTTGCCGAACGGGTAATTATTTTTTTTATACTTTGCACATCATAATAATCTAATCGTAAAGTCAAACCGAACCTGGCTCGCAGCGGAGAAGTCAGAAGTCCGGCGCGGGTAGTTGCTCCGATCAGGGTGAACGGTTCGATATCGATATTCAAAGAACGAGCCGAGGGTCCGCTGTCTATGATGATCTCCATCTTAAAATCCTCGATGGCAGGATACATATATTCTTCGACTACATGATTCAAGCGATGGACTTCATCGATAAAAAAAACATCGCTTCTCTGCAAATTTGTCAAAATTCCCGCCAGATCGGATGCTCGTTCGAGGACCGGTCCCGCACTTACTTTGATTTCCGTATCGAGTTCATTGGCAATAATATGCGCGAGAGTTGTTTTTCCTAAACCGGGTGGTCCGTAAAACAAAATATGATCGAGAGGTTCCCTTCGCAGTTTTGTTGCCTGGATGGAAATGTCCAAAATTTCTTTTATCTGCTCCTGCCCGACAAAATCAGTGAGAGTTTTTGGCCGGAGCGTTCTATCGAATTCCTGTTCATCCGGGAATTCTTTCGGGTCTGAGATTCTTTCTAACATTTGTTGTCCTTTTTCATTTTACTCATGCTTTCCAAGAATTATTACAGATTTTTATTTTAGTTTTAGAAAAAATATTCGATCTATATGTCAATTTTTTATTTCTTCCAATACGCAAATTATTTATATATTTTGCGAATTAATCCGCAAAATATCATGATTATTTGCGAATACAATAAAAGGGCTTACCTCTTTTTTCTTTTCCATTTTGAAAAAATAGAATTTCCTGCATAAGGTGAATCTTCGAGAGATCTTTGAATTTTCCAATTAACAAAAATCCACAAGGCAGCGATCAGAACAAGCAATCCAAAAGCAGAAATTATGTTTGCTCTGCAAAAGAAATTGAAGGCAGCATGACAAACCATTGCCAGTAATAATGCCGGGATGACGAATATTATGCTCTTCTTTTTTGCAAACTTGAACTTGCCCAGAGCATGTCCCCAGATACTGGAAAAAAGAGCATGTGCCGGAACAGATAATAATGCCCGGATAAGGATCGTATTTGGAAGAAGGAATATTGCTTGTTTACTGAACCTGAAAAGGTAAAGCCCATTCTCGACGGAAGCAAAACCCAGAGCAACAGCGGAAGCATAAACAATGCCGTCCATCGGTTCACTGAAGTTTTTGTTCCGAAATAAAAAAATCCAGACCACCAGGAATTTGAAAGATTCTTCGATGATGGGAGCAGCGACCACAGCACTTGTGAAAAAATTCCACTTAAAAGGTAATTGCACGAAGATTGTGAAGGCAACTGCAAGAAATCCCAAAAAATAGGAAACAAAAATAAGTTTCAACGGTTCCGGCTCGATTCTATCCCTTTGATAAAAATACCATAACCAGTAAAGTCCCGGAGCAAAACCTAACAAAATATATTGCATAACTGGTTCTAAACTTCCTTCAAGTACTGCTGAAAAGTGTGATCATCAAAACAGACAAAGGTCACTTGTTTTATCTCATCATTTTTGGAAAGAAAATTCTTCACTTCCCGCACTGCGATTTTCGTAGCTCTTTCCGGCGGGAAATGGTAAATTCCCGTGCTGATAGCAGGAAAAGCAATTGTTCTGATCTTATTCTCGATGGCAATTTTCAAGCTGTTCCGGTAGCAATTTGCCAGTAATTCATCTTCGTTATTATTTCCTCCGGACCAAACCGGTCCGACCGTATGAATGACAAATTTTGCCGGTAAGTTATATCCCTTCGTGATCTTTGCTTCTCCTGTTTCACAGCCTTTTAGAGAACGGCATTCATCCAATAATTCCGTTCCGGCAGCACAATGAATTGCTCCATCGACTCCACCTCCGCCGAGTAAAGTTTTGTTCGCAGCGTTTACGATGGCATCGACTTTTAGTCCGGTGATGTCACCTTTATGGATTTTGATCTTCATTTTTACCTTTCTTCTTTTTGGAAATGATCGCCATAAAATATCCGATAATAAAGCCGATGATCAAAATTGCCGGATAGATTATGATGCGAGACATACTGATCGTCCAGAAATAGATTTTGAATTCGACGACTTTTGTATTCTGGATGAGCAAAATTAAAAATAGAACGATCAGGACTAAAATAATTATTGTTTTTGGTTTCATTGTATCTCCCGAATTTGTAAAACAATTTGCCAAATTGTCTTAATTAAAATAATTTCGAAAACTTATACAATTTGTTGAATTGAAATGAAACAGATGATCCTAAAATAACAAGATAGCATCATATTTTACGAAATATCACGCTGAATTTCCTTGATTTTTTCTTCAAATTCTTCCGGTGCTTTGATGATTCCCCAACCTTTCTGCATCTGGAATAATCCGTTGTATGCAGAATCATGATAAGAACGGATGATGTGCGGGATTTCTCTTTTTTGCAATTCGGTTTTCATTAAATTTGCTTCGATCTCGTTACTCAAAACTAAAATTTTTTTGAATGTTTCTTTCATTGTTTTCCCTTTGTATCACAATCATTCCTGATTGTGTTCGTAAAACAATTTGCTAAATTGTCAAATAACAATAGCAAATATTTAATGATTCGGAGAATTATTATGACAACGAAACAGGATTTCGGAGCTCCTCTCAAACAGGAATGTTTGAGTTACTTTATTTTCTCATCTCTTTAAAAGCATTTATCAAACCATTTGTCGATGAATCATGGTTAGAAATTCTTTCATCATTTTCTAATTCAGGAAGTATTTTTTTCGCTAATTGCTTTCCTAATTCGACTCCCCATTGATCGAAACTGAAAATATTCCAGATGATTCCCTGCACGAAAATTTTATGTTCATACATTGCGATCAAACTTCCCAAAGTTCTTGGGATCAGTTTTTTGAAAAGAATCGAATTGGTCGGTTTATTTCCTTTGAATATTTTGAAGGGAATCAGTTTTTCTATCTCTTCCTCAGATTTTCCGGAATTTTTTAATTCTTCCAAAACTTCTTTTTTGCTTTTTCCTTTCATTAATGCTTCGGTTTGAGCAAAAAAGTTGGAAAGTAATTTTTGGTGATGATCTCCGATGGGATTATGCGAAACTGCAGGAGCAAGAAAATCACAGGGAATTAATTTTGTACCTTGATGAATGAGTTGATAAAAAGCGTGTTGACCGTTTGTTCCCGGTTCACCCCAGATTATTGGACCAGTTTGATAATCGACTTCATTTCCATTTCTATCGATGTATTTTCCATTGCTTTCCATATCTCCCTGCTGGAAATAAGCTGCAAACCTGTGCAGATATTGATCATAAGGCAGAATAGCATGAGTTTCTGTTTGGAAGAAATTGTTGTACCAAATTCCAATGAGAGCCAAAATCACAGGAATGTTTTTCTCAAATGAAGTTTCCTTGAAATGTTTGTCCATCTGAAAAGCGCCTTCCAGCAATTCAGAAAAATTCTCGAATCCGATCGAACAGCAAATCGAAAGTCCGATCGCAGACCAGAGCGAATATCGACCTCCAACCCAATCCCAAAAAACGAACATGTTTTCCGGATCGATCCCGAATTTCTCGACAGCCGGTTTGTTGGTGGAGATCGCCGCAAAATGTTTTTTAATAAAAGTCTCATTTTGTACTTTGTCCAAAAACCATTTTCGTGCTGAATGTGCATTGGTCATAGTTTCCTGAGTTGTAAATGTTTTTGAAGCGACCATAAAAAGCGTTGTTTCCGGATCGAGTTTTTTTAAAGTTTCAGCAAGATGGGTTCCGTCCACATTCGAGACAAAATGGATATCGATATGCGGTTTTTGATAAAATTTCAAAGCTTCCGTAACCATCACCGGACCTAAATCCGAACCTCCGATCCCGATATTGACGATATCAGAAATCGCTTTTCCTGAAAAACCTCTCCATTCACCGGAAATAATTTTCTCGGAAAAAACTTTCATTTGATTTAAGACAGCATTAACTTCCGGCATCACATCTTTTCCATCGACAATAACAGGAGCGTTTGAACGATTTCTCAAAGCAGTATGCAGAACTGCCCGGTTTTCCGTCTCGTTGATCTTATCTCCGGAAAACATTTTCGCGATCGCATCTTTCAGATCGACTTCTGCGGTAAGTTCAAGAAGCAATTTCAAAGTTTTTTCCGTGATCATATTTTTGGAGAAATCTATGATGATATTACCAAATTTGAGGGAAAACTTGGAGAATCTTTCAGGATCTTTCAGAAAAAGATCTTTCATCTGAACCGATTTCATTTCCCGGAAATGTGCTGCCAGTTTTTGCCAGGATTTTGTTCGGGTTGGGTTTGTTTTTTTGAGCATAATCTTTCCTTAATTTATAAATAATTTTGATAAACAATTTAAAATAAACATTTCATTGATATAAAAGAAGATACGATTATTTTGTATCTTTATCTTTTAAATATTTATTTCTAACTAATTAATTAATTAAAAGGAATTAACATAAGCGTATTTTGTAGATTTTAATAAAGTTACACTCAATTCCATTTATAAATCCTTTTAATTTTTATTAATTTTCTTTAATTTCCATATTGGGTTCTTTCTTGAACCTATGTTTTTTATGAATCCATCTTTTATCATTCTACTCTTTAAATTTTGAATTTTAATTTTTTTTTGCTTTGCGGATAATACATCGGAAAGTTTATTTATTAGAAGTTCATCAAGCTCTTCTTTAGTTGCTGTTTTATGTTGTTTCAGAAAATTTATTATAAGATCATTGTAGTATTTATCATCGAAAGCCTTTGATATTGTATATTTTACTTTCTGTTCGGTTGCTTTAGCAATCTTTTGGGAGATAAATAAATTCGGATAACGACCCTCGACCAGTCCTTCATTTTTTAATGTCTGATGTTCTTCTTTGGAAATTTGTTTCTTTTTTTGAATTCGATCCAGAAGGAACACTTTCCAAATATCAAGATCGGTTTTCTGAATTAGAAGCTTTGTATAATTTTCATCGATGATTTTTCCGGGAATCGTAACCTTAACTCTTTGTTTAAATATTTCATAATCGGGTAAAGGGAAAAAACGGTCCTTTTGAAGCGTGAACATTCTATTGATACCGCTTCCAATGATATCGATCATATTCAAATTGACCATAGCATTGGCTAAAAATCGATTTCTTAATGTTTCTAAAGGGAAATTTTGTAGAATTACATTTTCGATATTTCCTGGTAGGAAAGAACCAAGATTGGAAAATTCAAGACTGTCGGATTCTTCGGTTATTATTATTCTACCTGACAGTTCGTAATCTTGATGAGCAACGCAATTATGTAATGCTTCCCTGATAACCCAAGGTTCGTAAGTAAATACTTCTGTGGGGAATAGAGTATTAGTTAAAATATATCTGTATTTTAGATTCCAGATTTTCCGCTCTTTTTCAGGATGTTCGGAAAGTTTGTGTTTATGCTCTCCAACCCGAATATATGCACTTCCTCTAAATGTGATTGGAGTATTTTTGGTCGCATCTATCTTGAATATAACAAGATGCTTATTGTTATAATTATATTCTGTTATCTTAAAATCAATTCTCGGAGATAAAAGTCGAGTTAACCAAGGTTCCAATCCTTCATTTCCTTTTCCTTTTGCTGACTTAGGACTGAAACCGGTTCCGATGATTTTATGAGTTTTATTTTCAATCCCATAAATCAAATAACCATATTCTTCTTCACACAAACACGCAGAATTGCTTAATGCTGATATATATTCACCAATAGATTGTGGATTAGAATAATTTTTTTTGAATTCGATCCATTCGGTTTCTGTTTTCTCTTCACAAAGTGTATCTATTAGCGACTTGAAGTTCATAATTACCACCAATAAAATTATAAATCAATAGAAAAATAAGTATTATTTATATCAAGAAGATTTTTCTTGGCTTTCAATTCCCAAACCTGTATTTTTTCATCTAACCGATTTCATTTCCCGGAAATGTGCTGCCAGTTTTTGCCAGGAATTGGTTAGAGTTGTTTTTTTTTTGAGCATTTTGATCTCTCCGTTTTTTTACATCTTTTTTAATTTTATAAATAAACTTATAAAAAGTGTAAAAACGGTCAACTATTTTTAGTTTATCAAGTAAAAATAATTTAACATTGTAATATATTAAAGATTCTTTTTCAAATATTTTATATCATTACAAACATTTGTACTAAAAAAACTTGTAAATTCTTGAGTGAAATTTATTTTTATCTTTTTTTAGAGAAAAAAATCTTGACTGCTAAACCTGTATTTTTAGTTTTTTGCAGGAGAAAATATTATAGAGTGTAAAATACAACTTTTTTTTGTTATAAGTGGTTATAGAGGTTTACAAAAACTTTATCCCGAAGGAGGAGAGATGAAGAAAGTTCTAATTCCCTTGTTTTGTTTATTTGTTTTAAATCTGTTTTCCGACACTTATGTTTCCGGAAATGTTTCCGGGACCTGGAATGTTGCCGGAAGCCCCTATCGAGCAACAGGAAATATTACAGTTGCTTCCAGTTCAACCTTAACTATCGAAGATAATGTCCAGGTAATCTTTGAGAATGATTACCTGTTTACAGTCAATGGTACTTTGGACGCGAATCGGGCGAATTTTTCCCTGATCGTTCCGCATCCGCCAAGCGTTTATTCCTGGCAGGGAATAGAATTTACCAGCAGTTCCAGCAATTGCATAATCGACAGTTGTGATTTTGATAATGCTTCCCCGGGGATCGTATTTACGAACACAAGTCAATCAAATTACCCGCTTATATCCAATAGTACTTTTGATTTCCTGAACCATGCAACCGTGGATGCGGATTATGCTCTGAAATTGACGGATGATTCGGAACCGGTCGTCGATAATAATGATTTCGAAGGTTATATTCTTGGGATTTATATCGATGCTAATCTTACTGCAGCCGAACCGGAAATCACGAATAATGAATTTAATCTAATTGGATTAAGATTAACAAGGCAGTCACATTCCAAAGGTGGTGTTTTTGAAGATGTTAGTAATGCTTACCTTGATAACAATGATTTCCTCGGTTTTGAAAAAGGATTAGAAATTACAAATTCAACGGATTCGGAATCTGTTCCCAAAATTTCAAATACAAGAGTTAGAAGCAGTTCTAGGAATTTACGGCTGGATGAAATCGGTGTAAAAATAGTAGGTTTTGTCTCAGTGGAAATCGATAGTTGCCAGGTTACAGCATATAATAACGGAATTACTCTTTTAAATGCATCATCTTCAAAGTCCAATCCGAAAATTTCAAATACAAGGGTAAGATCTAGTTCACGGAGTACCGATGTCGGATTATTTATGTACGGAAATATGAGTAGCGAAATCTGGGAGAATACATTTGCGGATTGTGATTCAGCAGTTGTTATTATGGGTGATGAAACAGAATCGGAACTAACTAAAAATAACATGTTCCTCACCGCAGGAGTTGCCAACAATGTAGCAATACTCGCCGAAGATAGTGATAGTCTCCTCATATATAATAATACTATTGATTCGTATGATATCGGATTCTATTCCGATTCGACCAATACCGATTTCCAGAATAACATTGTCTGGCATGATTCTCCCACAGTCGAACCTGTTCAAGTCGATACTTCAGAAGTAAATGTCATATATAACGATATTGCCAGACCTTCTGGAATTTATCCCGGAACAGGCAATATTAACAGCGATCCGTTATTTTCTGATCCTGCTAATGAGGACTTTTCTCTTCAGTGGGGTTCTCCCTGTATCGATGCTGGAAACCCTAGTCTTGTATTTCAAGATGACGATGGTACCACTTCTGATATGGGAGCGTTTTTCTACTGCCAGGGACCCTGCCCTGTAGAATTTTCTTCTTTTACTGCTCAATTTATTAATAATTCAACAAAACTTTCCTGGATGACCGCAACCGAAACCAATAATTTAGGATGGAATATTTATCGTGGAGAACAAGAATCTGCTCTGCAAAACGATGAAACTATTCAAATCAATAATGAACTAATTGAAGGTGCCGGAACAACTACCGAACCGTCAGAATACTATTATTTCGATGAATATGACTTGACCTTGAATTTCACCTACTGGTATTGGTTGGAAAGTATGAGTTTATTCGGAACAACAGAGATTTACGGACCTAAATCATTATTTATCCCGGAACATGAGGATAATCCGGATCCACCCGATCCCTCCGAACAATTCGGTTTGTTCCAGAATTATCCGAATCCTTTCCATCCCGGGACAAAGATCGGTTTCAGATTACCGAAAGATAAACATGCTGAACTTATTATCTATAATGTCAAAGGAGAGAAGATCATCACTCTATTCAAAGGTAAAACAACAAATGATTATCCTGTAAATATTTATTGGGATGCCCATGATAAATATCGAAAACAGGTTAAGAGCGGTATCTATCTCTATCGATTAGTTTCCGGAGATTATGTGCAGACCAGGAAGATGATCTATTTGAGATAGTCCTTTGAAAGACTACTCTCTTTAATTTCCAGTCTCGAGATGGGATTGATCAGAAATCGTGCAAGATTTTCCTTGCACGATTTTTTTGTTTATATTTCTCGTTCCAATGTTCAGAAACTGTGTGAAAACACCGTTTTTGAGAAAATGATTGTCAGTCTGAGCGTAGTGGAAGACTCACGATTCTTCACATTGCAACAAATTAAACAAAATCCTACGACTCCGTTCAGGATGACATTTTGTTAAATTTGTCCCTAAAAACAGTTTTCACATAGACTGTCCTGCGTTGGAATGATAGAATCTACACTCCTGTGTCGAATAAGGATCAAAAGAACTCGATAACAAAATCCGGTTCCTGCGGGAGAATAGGGTTGAACTCACTGTGTAGAACAAGATTCCGATCTTGTTCATTTTCCAAAAAACTCTGATTTCTCTAAACTGAACTCCATCTAACTAAAGCCGGGTGAAGTCCAGCCACCGGGGCATGAATTATTCCCATGCGGGAGAGATATTGTGAAAAGTCTTATTTTGTTGATTTTCAGAACTCAAAATAGTCTGCTTGGTTCAAGTTCGCTCGTTAGAGTAGAAATTTGGATTTTAATTTCTCGACTTGCAAAGTCGAATTACACTTTTTATACACCTTGAGAGTGTGGGAACGAGGAAATTATGAATACACCAGAAAGATCAGGCTAAAATGAAAACAATATTCGGCTACAAAGAAAAGATCATAGCCAGAGAATCAGAGATCAAGCAACTCTCTGAATACCTGGAACCAATCTCGGATCATAAATTTGGAGGAGTTGTCTATCTCGAAGGGAAAGCAGGTATCGGCAAGACCAGGTTCATTTCCGAGTTTCAAAAAAACCAGCAGAAGAAAGAAGAACTTAAATGGATATTTCTCTCCTGTGATATTGCCCGCAGGGAGAGTTTTAATCCGGTTGTCTCTTTTTTGAATGAATTTTTTGAACAATCCCCGGATAATCAAATCGAAGAGAATAAATCTAATTTCGAGGATAAACTGCATTATCTCTACGGTGAAATCGAAGATGAAAGCATAAAATACGAGCTTATCAGAAGCAGGAGTTTTCTCGGAGCTTTGATAAATCTGCATTGGAAGAACTCTTTATATGAAGATCTCGAACCAAAAAACAGGTATGAAAATACTCTTTATGCTCTGCAGAACATTTTCTTTGCTATCTCATTACAGAAACCTCTTGTTTTGATACTGGATGATGCGGACTGGATCGATCAGGATACAGCTTCTTTCCTGAAAATTCTTACGCGTAATGCTCAAAGGTTTCCTCTTATCTTACTGATCCTTTGTCGTGAGAATGAAGATGTTTCTCCTTATTCATTGAATTTTGAAGACGATATACCGATTCATCGTCTAACAATCGAACCATTGAACAGGGAAGAATCTAAAAAACTGATCGAATATTATTTGAATATCGATGCCCGGGAAAAGAAGGAATTACCTGAAAAAACCGTAGACCTCATCCACGAAAAAGCCCGGGGAAATACACTACTCTTAAAACAGATCGTGGATTTTATCAAAAGCCGGGAAATCATCGATAATAATTTGATCATTGTCGATAGATTCAAAGTTCCGGATAACATCGATGAATTGATAAATGCCAAATTAGAGACTATGCAGCCGGATTTGAAAGAGGTTACCAAAATGGCTTCGGTTCTGGGTAAGAATTTTACTGTCAAAGTTTTGCGGGAAATGTTGAAGAACAGGAATGTTGATAAATATATCCATGAGGGGACGAGAGCAAACCTCTGGCATTCTTTGAGTAAGGTCAACCAGTCTTTTGAAAATGAGAGTGTTTATAAAGCGATCTATAATAAGGTATTGACTAACGAAAGCACCAAATATCACAGATTGGCAGCAAAATCCATTGAAAAAGTATATGAGGGAAAATTGGAATCACATTATTCCGAGCTTGCTTATAATTTTGAAATGGCAAATGTTGAGAATAAAGCAGTTTTCTATTTGGAGAAAGCAGCGGAAAAAGCCAGGGATATGTATGAAAATCAGTCTGCTCTCGATTATTACACCAAACTTTCTCATATTTTGAAAAATTCGATCGCGAAAGACGAAGATTCGTTTTTAGATATTATTCTGCATAGAATAGATCTCCTTATCTTACTCGGTGATACCAGGGAAGCTGAAATCGAACTTGCCAACATCGATCTTTCAACATGTAAAATATTCGAGTTAATAGATAGGTTTTATTATCTCCAGGCAAAATTTTTTTCAACTACCCAGAAGTACTTGGAATTGGAAAAATATGTATTTCAGCATCTTAAAAAGATCAAAACAAAAATATATAAATTTCACCTGGAAATATTTTATATCCATGCTCTCTGGTTCTTGAATAAATACCGGGAACTAGAAGAGAAAGCAAAATTTCTTTTTGAAGTATTCAGAGAAGAAAATGAAAAATTATTTGAAGCAGAACTTGCAAATAGTATGGCTAACTATTATTTAAGAAAATCTCAATATGAAAAGGCGATGAAATTTTTCAGGATACATTATAAAATCGTGGTGGAACAAAAAAATAAAATATTAATTCAGATTGTCCTTCGACAAATTGGAGTTGTATATTTTCGAGAGGGCAACAGACAAAAAGCAAAAAAATTCTATGAGGAATCGTTAAAAATTGCTGAAAACATCGGTAATAAAAACGAATGTAGTAAACTATATTCGGATATTGCGACTGTTTTAAATAATGAGGGAGATGTTGAAAAAGCAATAACTTTTTACAATAAAGGTTTGAAACTAGCAAAAAATATCGGTAATAAAGTCCAGGAAGAATTAATCTTATATAATATCGGAGAAGTTTATTACAGGCTGGAGGATTATCAAACATCGATGGAATACCTGGAAGCATCAAAAAGAATATGCCGGCAAATATCAGACAATGCTGGAATAACATATGCCAACGACCTTCACGGAGATATTCTGATGTCTCTACAAAGGCATAAAGAGGCAAAAATAATTTATCTGGAAAATCTTAGTTTACAACAAAAAACCGAAGATAAGGAAGGTATTGCTCACACTTTAGGAAATTTGGGTCTAGTTGCGGAAAAAGAAAATGATTTCATCAAAGCCGAAAAACTATATAAAAAACAGCAGCAGACACTTTCACAAATCGGTGATAAAGAAGGTGAAGGAAAATCCTTCTTTAATTGGGCAACGATGGAAATACAAAGAAAAAACTTTAAAAAAGCTCGAGAAAAACTGGGAAAAGCATTAAAGCTTTTCAAAGATTGTTCATATAAAAGCGGGGAAAAAATGGCTAAATTACAATTGGGGATGATTGAAGAAATCTATCATGAAAAACCTACGAATCCAACTTAAAATTGACAAAGAAATGAGTAATAAATTTTTTGTTGAAAGCCTTTGAAAACTTTTTGGTTTTCAAAATCAGGCAAGTTTGATTATCGAAACAGGAGATAAAATGAGAATCGTTTCATTCATTATTGTTTTAATAATGAGTTTTCGGTTATTCGGAAACTCGGTTTTTTCCTTCGACGGAATGCCTTTGCAGAATTATGGAAATGATGTTTACGGAATTGGAATGGGAGAATCCGGTAGTTCCGATCTTTTCCGGATCAATACCAATTATTTCAATCCTTCGTTGGTTACGACTGCGAATAAAGTGATCTTTTCAACAGCTGTATCGCTGGGTAATACCTGGTATGCCGATGATGACGGGAATGGTTTTCGGGATGACGGTTTAAATTTCCCGTACTTTACGCTTGCAGTTCCGATAAAAAATCATAAATTTGCTTTTTCCTTTAATTCATATACATCCGGAAATCTTAATAACGAAATATCAAGCACCTGGATAGATGAACAGAACTCGAAATACGATTACCGGGAAATTAACCGTCTGATCTCTAATATCTATAAAACCGATATTATTTATGCCTTGAAAAATAAGTATTTGAACCTTGGTTTTTCTGCAAATTATTACTTGGGAAGTAGAGTCAGGTTCTGGCAACTCGATTTTGATGATGAGATCTATGATGCGAAAGAAGAAACAAAGGAAACATATAAAAATGCAGGATTTTCTTTGGGCGGAAATAAAAAAATGGGAAATATTTCTTTTGCTCTTGCTTATGTGTCAAAGGTTGATCTAAAAGGAGAATCGATTCACAAATATAATCATGAACCGTATGAAGATGTTATTGAAAGTGATGTGATCCAGTATGAAATTCCCCGAAAAATAGCAGGAGGAATAACCTGGAAATTTCTTGAGAAATATAAAACATCTATCGATGTAAATTATGATTTTTGGGAAGAAACCGAAATCTCAGATTTTAATACTTATAAATTGGCTTGCGGTCTGGCTTATGATCCTCTCAGCGGTTATGGGAAATGGTATCAAAGGATTCCTTTAAGATGGGGAGGATACTACCGGGAATTACCTTTTAAAAAGAACGATAAAAAGATAATCGAGAAAGCATTTAGTTTAGGTTGTTCAATTCCTTTGAAGACTCCCGGTAAAAAACTCGATCTTGCTGTTAAATTTTTGTTAAGAGGAGACCTGGAAAATAATGGAATGCGGGATAAAGCCGTGATGTTCTATTTTGGAATAACCGGTTTTGATATCTTCTCTAAAAGACCAAAAAAGATTGAACATCGTGATATTCCCAAAGCTGATGACAGATAACCCAGAAATGAAACTATAAGGGAACTATCCTGAAGAAAAAAAAGATTCGGTTCCTGATAAGATTTAGTTATTCTCCCTGATTTTTAAAAGTTTTGATAATTTTACGAATTATTATCGACAATGATAAAAAATTGACCAATATTACCGGAGCATAAAATGAAAATAAATAGAGAATTGTGTGATATTTGCGGAACATGTGTCGCTGTTTGCCCAGCTGATGCGATCACTGTAACCGAATTCATGGTAAAGATAGATAACGATAAATGCAATAATTGTCTGAATTGCGTAATAGTTTGTCCTTTCAAAGCTATCGAGGAAGGTGTTTGATGCTCAAAGAAAAATATGATATTATTGTTGTTGGTGCCGGACCAGCCGGTAGTGTTTCGGCTCGATATGCTGCTGAGAACGGAGCTTCTGTTTTAATGCTGGAGAGGGATCGTGAACCGGGAATTCCGGTACGCTGTGCGGAAGGTGTTTCCCACGAAGGGATAGAGCAATTCATCGACATCGATGAAAGATGGATCGCATCCAGAATCGATGTTGCCTGTTTACATGCTCCAAATGGGATGAATGTTCGCATGTATAATAATGGAGCAGGTTATGCTCTGGAGAGAAGATTATTCGATAAAGCTCTTTGTGATCTTGCCTGCCGACATGGAACAGAATTCCTGACCAAAGCAGATGTTATTGGACTTTTATGGGAAAAAGGCAAAATATCAGGGGTAAAATTCAAACATTACGGAAAAATCGATAAAGTTAGATGTGACCTTGTGATCGGAGCCGATGGAGTCGAATCTCGAATCGGTCGTTGGGCGGGTATCAAAACAGCCGTAGGTCTCAAAGATATCGATAGTTGCGTTCAATATACACTAACCGAGATCAAAGTAGAAAATAGTTGTATCGATCTTTTTTTTGGAACAGACATCGCTCCAGGAGGTTATATCTGGATTTTTCCAAAGTCCGGGAATTCTGCAAATGTCGGGATTGGAATTTCCGGGCATCTTGCCCACCAAAAAGGTCCGAAGGAATATCTCGATGAATTTATCGAAAAAACTTTCCCGAAGGCAAAAAAAACATACATGGTTTGCGGGGGAGTTCCAACATCGGCAACATTGAAAGAGATCGTCAGAGATAACATCATGTTGGTCGGAGATGCAGCGCGTCAGACTAATCCTCTGACAGGCGGAGGAATCGCTCAGGTAATGCTTGCCGGAAGTATTGCCGGGAAGGTTGCAGCCGCTGCTGTTCAAACAGGAAGATTCGACAAAAAATTCCTGAAAAAATACCGGAAAGAATGGAACAAGCGATTGGGAAATATTCAAAAAACAATGTTCAATATGAAAGAGAAATTCATGTTTATGGGTGATGAGAGATTTAACTCGATCGCTAAAATCTGTAGTAATATTCCTAAAGATAAATTCAGTTTGAAAGTTCTTTTTACAGAAGCTGTCAAAGACGATCCAAAATTGATGGCGGAAGTAGCCAGGGCTTTTGTGATCAGTAAGTTAATAAAATAAAATGGAACATGAGAGAAAGAAAGAACTTATTCGTAAATCGATCCATATAAGTTCATTGATTTTACCTTTGTCATATCGATATCTTTTCCATAATCACAGGAAAAATACTTTTGTTATCCTTGTTCCACTTACCGTGATTGCCTTAGTGATTGAGATAATCAGGCTCGAACACAGGACTTTCAAACGGATTTTTTATAATATATTCGGGATCATGCTGCGGAAACATGAAATCCACGATTTTACCGGAGCCACTTATTTAATGATCTCGACAATCCTCTGTATCGCCATTTTTCCTAAAGATATTGCTTTTCTTTCTCTCTGTTTTTTGGCAATCGGTGATACTTTAGCTGCAACAGTTGGAATTTCGTTCGGGAAAAGAAAGCTTTTTGGAACCAGGAAAAGCCTGGAAGGAAGTTTAGCCTGTTTTATCAGCACTTTTATTTTCGCTCTTTTTTTTATCGATCCAGTCATTGCATTTTTTGGAGCAATAGCAGCAACTTTATCGGAATTTTCCAGATTACCTGTCGATGATAATATAAAAATTCCCATAGCATCTGGAATGGTTATGTCCTTGGTAAATATTTTTGTTTAGAGTGTCCTTTCCGAAGCTTCCCTCAAAGGAATTCTCTCAAATAAGATCCGGAAAGTTGAAAGTAGAGAGTTGCTGCTCGAATGAACTGTCCGAATTTTATGACAAAGAGAATGTGAAAGAAAACTTCGCAAAGTTGAAAAAAGGAAAATTTATGAAAATCTCATTTGTTATACCTGTTTTTAATGAAGAACAAAGTTTAAGTCGATTATACTCCGAGATCATCGAAAACAGCAAAAGCTACGAATATGAAATGATTTTCATCGATGACGGCAGCACAGATAACAGTTTTAAGATAATGAAGAAATTAGCTGAAAAAAACCGGAATATAAAAGTTATAAAATTCCGGAAGAATTTCGGTAAATCCGCAGGATTGCAGGTTGGTTTCGAACAGGCAAACGGTGATATTATTTTTACGATGGATTCGGATCTGCAGGATAATCCTAAAGAAATCCCGAACTTTATTAAAAAAATCGAGGAAGGTTACGACCTGGTAACCGGTTGGAAAAAGAAAAGAAGGGATCCCATCTCCAAAACTGTTCCTTCAAAGTTTTTCAATTCCATAACATCCGGAACATTCAAATTGAAATTGCATGATTATAATTGCGGTTTCAAAGCATACAGGAAGGAAGTGATCGAAGAACTCGATATTTACGGTGAAATGCATCGTTATATTCCGGTATTAGCTTATTCAAAAGGTTTCAAGGTAACTGAAATTCCGGTCGAGCACCGCAAACGGGAATTCGGGAAATCAAAATACGGAGTAGAAAGATATATCCGCGGGTTTCTCGATCTTCTGACCGTTAAACTCGTTACTGCCTACATCCACAGTCCGCTTTACCTTTTTGGTCGAATTGGGACAACTTTCAGTATCCTCGGTATTCTAATCGGACTTTATCTGACTGTTATGAAATTCGGTTACGGACAACCTCTCTCCAATCGTCCGTTATTATATTTATCGATCCTGTTTATTATGGTCGGCATTCAATTCTTTTCGATCGGGCTTCTGGGAGAGTTGATCATCAATCAAAATCGGATTTTAAATAAACGAAAAAAGATATCAATCGAAGAAACGATCAACCTGAAAAATAGGAAACAGGAAATGGGAAAAAGGGGAAAAGAGATCAGGCTTCGCTACGACCTGAAAAGTAGAATGACAGATGAAAATCAGGAGTATTAATGCCAAATCATCTTTCGGAATTCAAAAAAATAATGGAAAAAGCAGATCTCGATAAAATCGTGATCCGTTCTTTCGAGAAATATTACAATCTGGTTTTATCGGGAGAAACCGGGAAACTTTCGGAAAAAGATATTTCCCCTCCGGATGAAGTAAGAATCATCAAATATGAAAATCTGGAAAATCCCGATTCAGATTTTCTCGACAAACTCGCTGTGATCAAACTGAATGGCGGATTGGGAACGAGCATGGGACTGAAAAAATCCAAGACTTTGCTGAAAGTTAAAGACGATTTTAATTTCCTCGATATTATTTCCCGGCAGGTCTTATATTTAAGAAATGAAACCGGCAAAGATATTCCGCTTATATTTTTGAACAGTTTTAATACTCGCGATGATACATTGTCATATCTAAAAAAATATCCTGAATTGAAAATCCGTGATCTTCCTCTCGATCTAATCCAGAACAAATTTCCAAAAATAAAGCAGTCAGACCTTTCACCTCTAAAAAATAAAAATGATAACCGAAACTGGAATCCACCCGGACATGGAGAGATCTATCTCGTAATGCAGGTTTCGGGAATACTGGATAAACTTGTCAAAACGGGATTCGAGTATGTATTCATCTCTAATTCAGATAATCTGGGAGCTATTGTCGATGAGAAAATTCTATCTTATTTTGCAGAAAATAAACTTCCTTTTATGATGGAAGTCTGCCGCAGATCAAATATGGATCGCAAAGGCGGACACCTTGCTCAAACAAAAAGCGGACAACTCATTCTGCGTGAAACTGCTCAATGTCCCGAAGATGAGATCGAATTTTTCCAGAACATCGATAAGTATCGATATTTCAATACGAACAGTTTATGGGTGAATTTAAAAGCATTGAAAAAGAAACTTCTGGAACATAACAATTTATTACCGCTTTCTTTGATCGTTAATCCTAAAGAAGTCGAAGGTGAAAAAGTATTTCAGCTGGAATCTGCGATGGGAGCGGCTATTTCCGTGTTCGCAGGCTCGAAAGCAATGGTCGTGGATCGGAACAGGTTTGCTCCGGTCAAGAAAACAAATGACCTGCTCGTTGTCTGGTCCGATGCTTATAATCTGCGGGATGATTACCGGTTGGTTCTCTTCGAAAATTTAGAAGCACCGCCGAAAGTTTTTCTTGATGAACGATATTACAGAACAATCGAGCAATTGGAAAAACATTTTAAAGAAGGAATTCCATCCCTGAAAAAATGCACAAAATTAGATATTATGGATGATGTCTATTTTGGGAAAAATGTTGAGATTAATGGAAATGTTGTGATTTCAAAAAAAGGTAAAATAGAGGAGAAAAAACTATGAAAGAAATAACCTCAAATCCAAAATTAATCGCTTATTGCGGTTTATACTGCGGAGCGTGTAAAGGATATTTAAAGGGTAAATGTCAGGGATGCCCGGAAAATGAAAAAGCGGGTTGGTGTAAGATCCGTGCTTGTTGTCAGAAAAACCAGTATTCCTCTTGTGCGGATTGCAAAGAGTTTTCCGATCCGAATGAATGCAAAATGTTCAACAATTTTTTATCCAAAATATTTGCTTTCTTCTTTCGTTCCAATCGTGCAGCTTGCATTACGCAGATCAAAGAAATCGGTCTCCCAAGTTATGCAGATAAAATGACGGAGTTGAAAAGACATTCGTTGTAAAAGAAGAAAATATAACATAACTTCGTGTTGATCAAAACCTTCAAGGTTTGCCAAACCTTGAAGGTTTATAAAAAAGAGTGAAATTCCGAAACAGTAGAATAAACATTTTGATCATTTTTTTGTACAAATCTTTAAATCGATTGACAATTTGTACAACATTTTATGAATAGAACCATGATAAAAAGAAATATTAGACATGAAATAAAAACTCTGATCGAGGAGTTTCCAATTGCAGCAATACTCGGACCAAGGCAATCAGGAAAGACAACTCTGGCAAAAATGCTGTTCCCGGATTTTGCTTATATTTCTTTTGAGGACATCGACAACCGGGAATTTGCCCGGGATGACCCGAGAGGATTCTTATCTAAATATAATTACCGGGTAATTTTTGACGAGATCCAGAGAGCTCCGGATCTTATCTCCTATCTCCAGACTCATGTCGATAACAGCAGCAAAAACGGTCAATTTGTCCTGACAGGTTCTCACAACTTTCTTTTAATGGAGAAGATAAGCCAGTCACTGGCTGGAAGGATCGGTATTGCAAAATTACTTACATTTTCATCCGCTGAAATGTCGATACTAAAAGAACTAAATATCGAAGAAATTCTATTTTCGGGATGTTATCCAAGAATACATGACAAAAACATCAGACCGGCAACTTTCTATAAAAATTATATTTCGACCTATATTGAAAAAGATATTCGCTTGTTAAAGAATATCGAAAAAAGAGATGTTTTTATCAAATTCATGAAAGTTCTGGCAGGTCGAACCGGGCAGGTTTTAAATACAACCGCGATCAGCGAAGATTGTGGCATTTCCCAAAACACAGTCAAAGAATGGATATCTGTTCTGGAAGTGAGTTATATTGTTCATAAAATTCAACCGTTCCATAAGAATTATAATAAGAGATTGATCAAAAATCCTAAAATCTATTTCACGGATACGGGATTGGTATGCAGTTTGATCGGTATTAAAAGTGCAGACGAATTGGATCTGCACTATTATAAAGGCAGCATTTTCGAGACATTTATAGTAAATGAATTTCTGAAAGTCAATTTTAATTCAGGTGATATTTTCGATCTTTATTTCTGGAGAGATAACCACCGGAAAGAAATCGATTTAATCCTCGAATATGGCTCCAATATGTTTGGTTTTGAGATTAAATCTGCCAAAACATTCAGGACAAAGTTCTTCGATGGTTTGAATTATTGGATGAAACTAACTCGAACTAAACCGGAAAATAATTACCTGGTCTATGGCGGGGATGAAAATTATTCCACGATGGGTTTTAATGTCAGATGTTGGAAATCCATCAAGGATATTTTGGATAAGATAAGCAGCTGGTAGAATATTGGAAAATCATTGAAGAATTAGAACAGTTGTTAATGTAGATAATGTTTTAAAAAATTGAACATCGAAAATCACGAACAGGAATGTTTGTGTTACATTACTCCAGCAGAACCATTTTCCCGACCAGTTTCTCATTACCTGTTTTCAATACATTAAAATAAATACCGGAACCGACTTTTTTTTGTTTTTCATCTCGTCCATCCCACATAACTGCTCCCTCTACTACTTTCGGGATGACATCGAAAGTTTTTATTTTTTGTCCTTTGATGTTATAAATTACAATCTCTGCGTGCTCTCGGTTCTCTGTGGTGAAATTAAAATAGATCGTTGTCGAAGAAGAAAACGGATTCGGATAAGATGTCAGAACAAGTTTTGAACTACAAATATCTATTTCTTCTGCAAAAGCGTTATAATTAAAATCGATTTTAAGGGCTGCGTACCGCAACCAGCAATCAGAAGGTCACATACTTCCGATACCGGTCCCATAATCCCAGTCATCGATGAAAAACAGGTGTAATTTTCCGAAACCATCTCCCAGATCTTCGATCAGATTTCCAGGATAAACATATTCCGGGATCATTCCGGCGAGTTCCGGAGTTTCCAATGCATTCAGGAAAATCGGTTCGGACCATTCGTTTCCATTATCATTGGAAATGGAAATGGCAATTTCCGGGCATTCAATCCAATCTTGATATACCGGATTCCCGGAATTTCCAAGTTTTGCTTTCAGTCCGTCCGACCAGACTGCTGCCAGCCAGTTGTTTTCCTCATTTTTGACGATCCTGAAATAATTGTCATGAAAAGCGACAGCATTATCATAAAAATAAATGGGCCAGCCGTTTCTCCAGACAACATTTCCGTTTTCATCGAATTCATCGACTTCTCCGTCTTCATCGAGATCCCAGGGAAGCATGGGCAGACCATCTGCAGGATTTTCTCCGGTCAGATCGATATCTGTAAAACTGAACTCATTCTCGAGGATATCATAAGTAAAAACTTTAGGATAAAAAGCATATTCCCAATAAACAGGATCACCTGAACCATCCGGTTCCATTCCATGCAAACCCATACATCCCGAAAATTTGATCTTGGAATCATCATCAGAAAAAATGGTATTCATGTGACCGGAATGTTCAAGAGTGAAATACAATTCATAAGGTTCTCCGTCATCATTCACAAAAGTATATTCGGTACTGGATTCGTTCATTGGATTATTGATAAAGAACCTGTAATCTTCGGAATAATACTCAAAATCACCTTCTCCGTAATTCTCATTCAAAAACACGAATATTTCATTTTCCGTGTTATAACCCATAAAGGCAACTTTGCCGTCATCGGAAACGCAACCTGCCATAAAAGGTCTGATCCATGGTTCTTCATTATGCCATTGATCGAGGAGAGGAATGGTGGTAAATGTCCAATCCAGATCGTTGAATGAAGTTAGATACAGAGTTGTGAAATCCGCATATCCGAAAAGAATATTTTCACTCGGTTTTCCTGCAGGAGATGGTTGCGCATTATTGGCATATACATAAACTCTTCTTGCTTCGGCATTGGGAGAAGGTCCGATAAAAACATAAGGCCAGAGAAATTCATCGCCGGGATTTATCAGATCGTATGGATTATCGATCAAGAGAGTTAGCTCCTGCCACCAATTACTTTCCCCGAAAATGTGGAAAGAATCATAAGTAAAATAAACATCATAAAACGAGCCGTCATTCCGGTGCCAGGCAACAAGCGGATCTGCGGTTACAGGATCGATAGCGATGCCGGCATAACCTTCCCAGATATCATCCTCTCCAATATGAGTTTGAGACAATAAATTACCATCTTGATCGAAGTAAGCAAATTCTACCCGTCTATTCGAAGCATTTGTTTCTTGAGAATGATAGACGAGATAGACTCCTCCAGCAATAAAACCGTGAGGAGAAGAAACCGGAGGTTGAACTTGCAGCGGGATGGCATTATAACTGCCCGGCATATAATCATATACGGAATAACCGTAATTGAACGGATCAATGATGAATTCAAAAGATGGAACATCTCTAATTCTAACAGGATGTTTTCCTTTCGGGTTTGAAAGTACTTTCGAGGTTTCAAACTGCTGCTCGAGATCATTTGAAAAAAGCAGAGAATAAAGTATGATAAAAAGGAAAAAAAGTAAAAATGATTTTTTCATGATTCCCCCTCAAAGTCATTAATAAAAATATCATTCTGCATTTATTATTCCAAGTCTGTTTACATCAGGTTTTAAACGATTATAAGCATAATAATCGAAATCAGCGATAAGATATTAAAAAGAATTCTGTGCAAAATATTTCACATTTGAGATATGGATTTCTCATTTTCTAACGCAGCAGGATCATTTTGCTGACAGCAGAATCAAACCCTTCTGATTTGAGTTTATAAAAATAAATCCCGGATGAAACTCGTTTTCCGGCTTCGTCTGTTCCGTCCCGGACAATTTGTTGATCTGTTGATTTGTCGATTTGGAGATTTGGGAAAGACCGGACTTCATCACGAAGTAGATGGAGTTCAGTTTGAATTAAATCTCTGTTTCTCCTGAAGCTGCCGGAGATACTGGACTCCGGTCTTTTACCAACCTCCGGAAGCACCGCCACCGCCGAAACTTCCACCGCCGCCGGAAAATCCTCCGAAACCGCCGAAACTGCTTCCTCCACTGCTTCTGCCGCTTCCACCGAGCATACTTCCCAGGAAGATCATCGGCAGCAAACTTCCTCTTCTCCCTCGTCTGCGGGAAGAACCGAGTAGCATCATGATGACAAAAATTATTAAACCGAAGGGGATTTGAACCTTTTTCGATTTCCTTCTTACTCTTTGATATTGGGCTAATTCTTCGTCTGTGATCTCAAATTCACCGGAGATCAATCCGGACATTGCCAGCAGTCCATTGGAAATTCCTTTATAAAAATCTCCACGCTTGAATTCGCTGACTATTAAATTCCTGATGATATAATCGGATTTCAGGTCGGTCAGGATATGCTCCAATCCGTAACCGACTTCGATCCTGACTTTTTTCTCGGCGAGAGCAATTAAGAGCAATGCTCCATTATCGTATTCTTTTTGTCCGATCTGCCATTTTTCGACTACTCGAATCGAATAATCCTCCAGGTTTTCTTCTTCCAGAGAAGGAATTGTTAGTAAAACTATTTGTGAAGAGGTTTTTGCTTCGGTATTTCGTAAGACCGATTCTAATTGAGATTCCTCGGAAGAATTTAAAATTCCGGCATGATCATTGATCCTGCCTGTGAGTTTGGGAACTTCAAATGCTGAAAAATTAGCAGCGAATCCGTCAAAAGCCGGACACAGCAAAACTAACAAAACGAAAAAATTTATTTTTTTCATGATTATTTCTCCAGAATTTCGATATCATCTTTCAGTTCATTCTTATCATCCGGCTCGATTGGGAAATGTTCGGCAAGCAATTCTCCGCATTCGGAAATAGATTCCGTCAGGTTCTTAACAAGAGAGTTCTCCTTCACTCCTTTAATGATATGAGCAACGATCTTGTTCCATTTCTCCTCGGGGATTTTCTCGCTGATGCCTTTATCAGCCAGCAATTCGACCCTTCTTTCCAAAAATGAAATGAAGATCAAAATACCGGTTCTATCCTGCGTATCATAAACTCCGGATTCCATAAAATAGCGAACTGCTCTTTCATTTACTTTATGCTTCATAACTTTTTTGGGAATTATCAACCTGTCGATGAAAGACAAATTTGCCAGAAAATAAAAGATCGAGATCACCAAAAATGTAGAGAATCCGTAAAAGATGAGCAAGTAATTACTGGAATATTCCCAGAACATATTACGGATAGTATTTTCTATATTCCCTGCAAAAAACATCATGATAAAAAAATAGATAAAACCGCAGAGCACGGCAAAAGTGAGTTCATAAATGGCATAATCATAACTTTCTTTGATGAAGGCAGTGGCTATCTCACCGGAAGTTTTGCTTTCTGCTTTATTTACTGTTTTTTTTATTTTATCTAAATCTTGTTGTGTGAAATTTATTTTAGACATTGTTGCTCCTTTTTTGCTCATTGATTTGCACGGATTGAACGGATAAGATAGAGAAAATTTTTAGACAAAATTTAACTTTCTGAATTTTACTTTTAATGAATTCCTTTATGAGAAGTATGGAAATTTTATCTCAAAGTTGAATCACTAAATTCAATTCTCCAGAAACTGCTGGAAACTTAACTTAAGTTTTTTTAATCCGTGCAAATCCGTGAGCCAATTTTTCCTAAAATTCGATTTTGGGGGCTGTTTCTGCTCCTTCTGTTGCTTTGAAATACATCTTTTCCCTGAATCCGAACATATTTGCCAGAATTACTCGCGGGAATTTCTTGATGTAAACATTATACATCTGAGCCGCTTCATTGAATCGTTTTCTCTCGACTGAAATCCTGTTTTCCGTTCCTTCAAGTTGACTTTGCAGTGCCAGGAAATTCTGATTCGCTTTCAAATCCGGGTATTTTTCCATCACAACCATCAAACGCTGCAATGCACCACCAAGAGTCGATTGAGCTTGCTGGAATTTCTGGAACATAGCAGGATCGTTCAAAACCTGTTCGGAAATGTTGAAAGTTCCACCTGCTTTTGCTCTCGCTTCCGTAACTGCTGTGAATGTTTCTTTTTCGTGTTCGGCATAACCTTTGACAGTGTTTACAAGATTCGGGATCAAGTCATATCTTCTTTGATATTGATTCTCAACCTGACTCCACTTTGTTTTCACTCCTTCATCATAAGTAACCATCATATTGTATGAATTCTTTCCGTAAGAATATATGGAAATGATGATGATTACAATGATAGCAGCGACTACCAAGCATCCTATTTTAAATTTTTTGGTCATATATTTCCTCCAACTTATTAAGTAGATTCAAAATTCAAAATATATCAAAAATCGACAAGATATTTCTCTTTAATATTATTTTAAATAACCATAAAACCGTGGTATAAATTTTTTATGTTTTCATCAAAATGGAAAATTTTTTTTCTAAAAATTCAGAACTTTTTTTAAATCGATTTGAAAATATTCAAGAATATTTGTAAGAACTTTTTAAATTTTCAAAAAAAACTTGACCAATAGTCCACCCCTGAAATATATCGTCCATAAACTAAAAGGAGAAAGAGGTGGAATTTTTGACTAATGCAGAACTGATGCTACTTCAGATCATTAAAGAGCATAATGAAATTACCGGTTATGAAATAAATAAATATGTGATCTCCGTCGGTTATATCGAGTGGGCGGATATCGGAAAAACTTCGATCTATACAGGTTTGAAGAAACTTGAGCAAAAAGATTTTGTTCGTTCGATCATTGCTGTAGATAAAACCGGAAAAGGACCGATTCCCAGGAAATATACGATCACAACAGAGGGTGAAATAACCTTAAAACAGGAAATGATCAAAGCAATTTCTACTTCCAGAGAAAGAGAAAAGAGATTTGATCTGGCTCTTTCTGCTGTTCAAATACTTTCCAAACAGGAAACCATCGATGCTTTGGATCATAGAATTGAATACTTATCTTCTGAAAAACAAAGGGTTTCAAAAGATTATAAAAAACAAGATGAGTGCCTTCCTTTAGGCGGAAAAATTCTTTATGAAAGGATTTTGAAATCGATTGATGATGAGATTTCTTCGACTCGAGATATATTAGATTATTTGAATGGAATAGAAAACTGAAAATTGGAAAGTATCTTGCATATATCAAATTACATATGATCCAGTTGAAATGATTTATATTATTTCGCAGGAAAAATTTAAAAAAAATATAGAGTGCAATAACCGTGTTAATGTAATAACAACTCGGTTATTCATTCCAAAACGGAGGGAAAAATGAAAAAAACAAGTTTAGTATTAATGCTTCTCATTCTTGCTACATTTGTATCAGCTACGCAAATGAATGTCATTGGAGAAGTATTCAGTTCAACCGGCTGACCTGCTTGTCCAACAGCAAGGAATTTGCTGTCTCAACTTTATACAGCTCATCCGGATTTATTCCCATTAGTTTGGGATACTGGAGATTCCTGGGGAAATGATCGTTACTGGTGGTACCCGGGAAACGGATATGTTCCCTGGATAACTTTCGGCGGCACGATCGAACCGACCTGGAACAATTATTCTGATTATGAAAATGCTTATCAACAAATCTCCATCCAGGAAAGTCCATTAGCAATAAATCTCCAGATGTATCTTGGAAGAGATGCTTTAACAGTTACAACCGATATTGAAGTAACCGGTCAAATCACTACATCAGACAACAAATTATTCCTGGTTATTACTACACCTGTCACAGACCCAGATGCTGATTATGTAAACAAAGTTGTCGCTTATTCCGGGGAATTCGATTTTAATTTATCACAAATCGGAGAGACGATGACCCATGAATATTCGTTCGATCTCGATCCCGGTTGGGATTTGGATGCGATCGAGATCATCGCTATCGTCCAGTCCTGGAGCGGAACGAAAAATATCCTGCAGGCTGCTCGCTCTGATTATAATCCGCTTTCACCGATCACTCCTTCCCAGATAGATTTCGGTCAAGTCGCAATAGGTTCTTCCGCAATTGAACAAATAACGATCACAAATTACTGGGCAGATGAGCTTACAGGAATGATCTTCCCGATCCCGAATTTTGAGATTGTCGATAATTTTACTGTTCCTGCTATGGGAAGTATCGATGTGGATCTGACATTCACTCCAACTGAGGAAATGGATTACGAAGGAGATATAATCTTCACGACCAGTCATGAATTGTTTCCAACTGTTATAGTGCATGTCACAGGCTCAGGTTTTGAGGATTCTGCTGTTGATGAACATGAAATAACACAAAATCATTTGCTAGGGAATTTCCCGAATCCGTTCCATACTGCAACCAAGATTTCATTTAATGTAACAAAAAAATCCCCGTTTGTGACCTTGAATATTTATAATTTGAAAGGTCAGAAAGTAAAAGAATTCGATGTCATCCTGAGCGGAGTCGAAGGGAAATCGAATTCTGTGGTCTGGGATGGAACAGATGAATCCGGGAAAAAGGCAGCAAACGGAATCTATTACTACAAACTCCAAACAGGTGGATTTTCCCAAACTAAAAAAATGATATTGATGCGCTAAAACTTTGAAAACGGATTATACCAAAGGTTTTCTCTCACTTGTCCTTTTCAACGGTTTGGAATGGTTATTTTAACCCTGAAAGAACCAATTTGAGTGGAAGAGTGAAAAAGGTTTTTTCAGGATTTGGATTGGACTCAACTTCATCAGAGCGTAGCAACGATGGAGTTGAGTACAATCTATTTTCCAACTGGACTCCATTGCTTCCCTGTAAAGTACGATCTTTCCTTAAGATTGGAGTTATTTAATATTATCTTCCTTTAGTCTGAAGTATTCTTGTCTTCTTCTTCAAAAACCTCAAAACTAAATAGACCAGTAGAGAAAATATAAAAATCCCTAACCAGCAAAATGAAACTTCAAACCGTTTCAATTCAATAAAATTCCGGAAAACATGCAGGAAAACAAAACAGCTGATCATTCCGAAAAAGCCGGAATATTCCATTTTTAAAACTTTACGCAGCGAAAAATCCAATTCTGATTTTTTCCATTTCCTGAAATCCGGGAAAAAGGGTGGAGTTTGTTTCGACCAGCTTAAGAAATCTTTCCCGAATTTGCTTTCCAGAAAAGATTCTTCCGCATACATAATTCTTTCATAATAAATCCAGTACAAAAGAATGAAAATAAAGAGCAACCACAAAGACTGTACGAAAAGAATAATTCCCAGCCACATCAGGAAATTTCCAAGATAGAGTGGATGACGGACAGCAGAATAAATTCCTGTCGTGTTCAGTGAATTAGCTATTTGATTTCGGGTATTCCTGCCGGAAGTTCTTCCCGGAACATGTCCGATCGTGATGATCCTGACAGCCAATCCAAGAAATGAAACGAGCAGACAAAATTTCGTAAAAATAGTGTTTACTAAATTTTTTTCCGGCAAGAAACTTCCGGTCAAAACCGCCAGAATAACCATCGGTAAAAGCAAAAGCGGGAGATAACTGCGATGTCTGAAAAGCCAGTCTCCCTGATTTTTCAATTCATTTTTCAAAGCCATGAGTTCATAAATAATTTCATTGCTTTTTTGTAAAATAAAAGTTTTGGTTAGAAATCTTGAGGTTAAACCGACTGGACTTCATCAACTTCACTTAGTTGGAGTTCGTTTAATAAATTAACACAAACCATAAGTCAAGATCGGCTAAAGCCGACTTAACTCAAGGTTCTATTATTGTTTATTTTTTAAATTTATACCCAAATCCCATACTGAAAGCAAAAGTATCCATCTGGTATAATCCCGGCATATTATGTTCGGCAGCGACAGCATCCCCTTCCAAATCCAACAGCAATTCGATCCCGAAATCGAGATTGAAATTACCTTTTCGATAACCAAAACCGGTTGTCATTCCCCAATTGTTAGATGAAGGAAAGAGGATATTTGCTGTTTCATTCGATGCAGGAGCAGGATCATGATATACTCCACCTCGCCAGAAAAAATTCGGTCTAACTTGAAAATCCAAACCAAACCTGATTTGAACGGCATTTTTCCAATCCAGATGCATTTCCTGTTCTTTAATATAAGTTCCACCCTGACCATCCGGCATCTCGATTTTGGCAAGTAAAGTTTTTAAAGTTGACCAGTTCGAATACTGTACATCGAGAGTCATCAAAAAGTCTTCGCTGGTACGAAGTGCTCCTCCAATACCAATCCAGAGAGGCCATTCTATATCCATTTCCACATCTCTGGTTCCAACTTCAGGCAAATCGATATCAGCATCACCTTTGAAAGTCACTTTTGCCGGTGATCGTACACTTAAACCTAAATCGAGATTTTCTGTGAAAAGAGTATTCAGTTTCAGACCAAAAGATGCTCCATAACCGGAACCTTTGATATTAAAAGCAGTCTGCGTATCCACTATTTTATCGAAAGTATCATTGGATTGAAAAGGAATTCCGGTTGCATTATCGACCATATCCTCGGCTCGCTGCATTTTCAGAATTCCATAATAGACATTGATTGCTGTTCCCAGCGAGAAAGTCTCCGAAATCCGGTATGCAAAAGCCGGACTGAAATTGAAAACACCGATTTTACTCATCCAGTTGAATTCTTTTTCAGCATACAGATTTGGAATTGTCTCCAATGAATCCAAAAAAGCAGGACCGTTGAATCCAAGCAGTTCATCACCTTTCCATTCGATACCTAATCCAGCCGGAACAAAAGCACCGAAACCGAGAGAGAATTTTCCAAAATTATAATTCAGGAATAAATTCGGGCTGGCGTAATTTTTAATTTTGTTTCGAGCATCGATTTCTATATCTTCATTGATGTATTTAGCCAGGGGAATAATGTCGGTTCCAAATGCAGTTATTCCTGCTTTTTGCCCCGATAGTCCAGCTGGATTCCAGTAAACTGCAGTCTGGTCGTCAGCGAGTCCGATAAATGCTCCGCCCATTCCCAATGCTTTTGGTCCGATGCTGTTCAGGCTCAATCCATTGGCAGATAATCGTATTGAAAAAATCATCAGAAATATTAATGTTACGGTTTTTATCGTTCGATTATTCATAATAGCTCCTTTATTATTTGAAAACTTGAATTAACCGGGGAAACTTAACTCAAGACTGCGTCTTAAGTCAGGTTTGCGAAGTTACTCAGAAAGTGCACATTATTCCAAATGCAGTAGTAAAATCAATCGCTTTAGGGGAAATTCCGTAAGAATTATCTGCTTTGATCGTTATCAATTCGGATAGTTGATAATGAATTGTAGAAATCAATTCCCATTCATCGATGGCTCCGGTTTCGCCGCCTTCGATACCAAGCATCATTCTCCATTTATCCGCCAATCGTCTCAAATAGCGCAGCGAAGTTTCTCCCACATCGAAATGAGAATCAACATGATTATATTCCAGATCCGTATGCAGAGAAAAAGTTCCAATAGGAAATCCTTTCATAAAACCGAGTCCGAGTTTGATATCCCAGTGTTTATCGTGTAACAGGATTTTGTCTTTCTGGGTAGGAACGGTCAGATTCAGGAAGGAAAAAACTTCCGGACTGCGTTTTGTTTCTTCCAATAAGCGAAATCGCAGTTGACTTTCGATATCGCCAAATCCTTTTTCTTCGATTTTTGCCGGAAGGTCGCTGTTGTCATCCGCAGGTTTTTCAAAAGAAATTTTCTGATAAGAAATTCCGAGTTCGAGAGCAATATTCCGATGAAATCCGTAACCCAGGAATAACTGTTCGGAAGAACCGGAATACTTTGCCAGATAATCTTCTTCCACATCATAACCAAAATCGAGGGGTTGATATTCGTAATTGGAATCATAAAAATATTCAATGAAAGGATAAACAACCAATTCTCCTTTTTGGATAAAATGTCCGAACATTGATGTGGTGACTCCGGTTCCTCTGTCTTTCAGGAAATCCGGCAATTTTTCTTCTGCAATAATCAGTGATGAAATAACTGCAAAAAGCAGTTTGATCATATTTTTTTTGTTGAACACATACATCATTTTCTCCTATTTTTTTATACTGATAGACTGGACATCATCTCCGCCAATTGATTGAAAATGGAATTCAGTTTGGAGTGTTTTGATTGTACTCAACTCCATTTTCGCTTCGCTCTGATGAAGTCGAGTCCAATCAGGTCGAGTGTTTTTTTGATCGTTCTCAACTCCATGCTTCGCTTTGAAGTCGAGTCCAATCAAGGTTTTACTATCAATTTCTAATCATCATCTCCATTATCATCATCGTCGTCATCTTCTTCTCCAGCGTCATCGTCTTTGTCTTCATCGTTACTGATTTCGATCACAACTGTCTTGCCATCGAGCCGTCCTTCGATCTCATAAGAAATTTCCCGCACTTCTTCGACTTCTTTGATCTCAAATTCTGGGTATTTTTCAATTAGAAGTTTCCGGGTTGCTTCCGGTAGATCATCGGGATCGATCGTTTTTTTGATCTCGGTCAAGACTCCGTCCTGCGTGAAAATGTAACTGGTTTCTACTTTACCTTTTTCCGTCTCGATAGCATAATCGATGTCGTCTTTTCCTTCTTTTTCCATTTCGATTTCGGAGATCAGTTTTACATCGGAAATTGTTTTGAATGCTTGTTGCACTTTTTTGGGGAGTTTCTTAAATTTCATTTCGCTTTTGTCTTCATCGTCTTCTGCGATCAAAACCGCGAAAGCAATGATCAGCAATCCTGTGATCAGGATAATTCCATTTTTTTTCATTTTTCATTTCCTCCTTCTTTATATCTGGCTGAAAAATAGGTGCTTTATATTAAATCTGGATTAAATTGAAATTAAACTTATTTTTTATTTTTCGCTCAAATTATTGAAAACAACTTTTATTCAATAGACTTCAAATTTTATATATCGAATTGTAAAGAAATTAATTTTTTTTAATCTTTCGACAGAAAATCAACCGTAAAACAACTTCCTTTCCCATACTCACTTTTCACTTTGATTTCCGCTTGATGGATTTTGGCGATCTTTTGAGAAATTGCCAGTCCCAAACCGGAACTTCTCGATTCCGTCGTCCGTGCTTCTTCGATACGGTAAAAGCGGTCGAATATTTTCCTGCGATTTTCCTTTTTTATACCGATTCCATTATCGGAAATCGCAACTTCTACTTCATCCCTTTCCCGTTTCATTTCGATGATGATCTTTCCCTTTTCAGGAGTGTATTTGATAGCATTTTCCAGGATATTGGAGAAAAGCCTTTCAAGGAGTTCTTTCTCACCTTTTATAATTGTTGATGAAATATTCTTCATTTCCAACGATTGATTTTTCTTTTTTGTCATTTCCAGCAGATCGTCGAACACTTCAAGGATCACATCGTTCAAATCGATTTCCTCGAAATGTATTTTTTGTGCTTTTGATTCCAGTTTGGAGATGAGGAGCAGGTTATCTATGATGTTCTGCAGCTTCTCGATTTCTTCACCTAAATTTTTGATGGATTTTCTATATTCTTCAGGTTCTCTTTTCTGACGAAGGATAACTTCGATCTCACCTTTCAAGATGGTCAGCGGAGTTTTCAGTTCGTGCGAAACATCGTGGGAAAACTGACTGATCTGCTCGAAAGAATTTTCCAACCTGGAGATCAGGTCGTTGAAAGTTGTGACCAATTCTCCGATCTCGTCTCTACTACCGGTTTGAATTCTTCTGCTCAAATCCCGGGCTGTGATCATCTTCACTTCGGAAACGATATTCTTAACAGGAGCGAAGGCTTTTTTGGTCAGGATGAAGCCAACTAATGAAAGCAGGATCAGAAAAATCGGAGAGAAGATCAGTAAAGTAATTCTGATTCTTTTCAGGCTTTTATGCAAGCTGGTAAGGGGTTCTGCGATCTGGACAAGAAAGTGATTATCGAGAAAATCATAGAAATAGAAATTCAAGATTTTCACATCATCGGAAGTGAAAATATAATAACGGTTTGAAGTAGATTTTATCCTGATCGTCTTTTCGATCAAATCCTGCTCAATCGGAATTTCCAGATCAGGAAGATTATCCGTTCTGGCAATAATCTGCGGAGATTCCGGTTTCTTCACATTCAGAAGTTGTCCGCAGAATCCGGCTGGTCGTATCAGTTCATCAAAATCTTCCATGAATATCTCGTCTATAATCTCGATTTCTTCTTTATATTCATCGTCTTTTTCGATCAATCCGCCTTTCAAATTCTGCTTGAAAGTATCTCCAACTAAAATTTCACAACTATTGACCAGCGACTTTTCGATGTTTTTTTCCAAACTGCTACTGAAACTGAAATAGATGAACAGGTCGAAACCTACCAATATGATTAAAACCGAGATTATATGAATTAAAGTCAGTTTTTTGCGGATCGATATTTTCATTCTGATTCCTTTTGAAGACTCGACTTGCTACAAAGTGCGAGTTGAGTCAGATTCAAGTTTGATCGTGTTTTGGATTGTTCTCAACTCCATCGTCGCTTCGCTCCTATGAAGTCGAGTCCAATCACTCATCTTTCAAGATATAACCTCTTCCACGCAAGGTAAAAATCAATTTCTTCTCAAAGCCCGTATCTACTTTTTTCCGCAGATGATGAATATAGACATTCACAACATTCGTAAAGAGTTCCGAATTCATATCCCACACAGGCTCGATGATCCTGGTTTCCGTCAGGATCTTGTTTTTGTTCCGCATAAGATATTCCAGCAAACCGTATTCTCTGCCGGAGAGAATAATTTCCTTTCCTGCCCGGAAAACTCGACGGGAATTGACATCGAGTTCCAGGTCTGCAGCTTTCAAAATTTGTGATTTGTATTCCTGGTTGCGTCGTAATAATGCTTGAATGCGAGCCAGTAATTCCGCAAAAGCAAATGGTTTACTCAAATAATCATCTGCTCCGGCTTGCAGTCCTTTCACTTTATCTTCCGTTGTGTCTTTGGCAGTCAGCATAATGATCGGCGTTAAAATGTTATTGCTGCGGATTTCCAGGCAAACCTCGATGCCGTTTTTCAGCGGCAGCATAATGTCCAGGATGATGATATCATATTCGTTAGCAATTGCCCAATATGCTCCGTCTTCACCGTTATGAAAAACATCGATCGCATAATTTTCTTCGCGCAGACCTTTGGCGATAAAGCCGGCGATCTTTTTATCGTCTTCTACTAATAAAATACGCATTTGAATCTTGGTCCTTTATATTTAATTTTAGATAATCTGGAATGATTAATATTAAAAGGAAATTAGTATAAAATTAAATAAATTTAATATTCAAAGGTTTTTTAAGGAATTTGAAAAAAAGACTACAATGCAATGATCTCATTCGTTGCAGATGCTCGTATCGTCTGCATCGAGAGCCATTCTTTGGCTTCCTCCGCATCATCGAATTCTTTGCTGATAGCATAATTATTCTCGCTTCCAGCAAAGAATTTCAGATAACATTTCTCGCTTTTTTCCAATCTCACCAACTCGATCTTAAAGACATTGTCGATGTTGATGAATATTCCCTTATCTATCTCGATTATTTTCATAAAACCTCCATTTTTACTCACGAATTTTCACGGATTTAACGGATAAATTACATATCCTATTTCCTATCTCCTAACCCGGATAAACCGGAAACTAAATATCTAAAATTCTAAAAAAACTAAAATTCCGACGATGCTACGCTTCGATGGACAAGCCGAAAATAAAAATCTAAAAAGTTGGATTAGAATTTCATCTCCGTAATTTGTTTGTTTGAAATGAGTTACAGAGACACCAAAAAATATTTTGCCAAAGGGTGTAAGGATTTTAGAATTAAGTGACTATCTCCTATCTCCTGTTTCCTTTCTCCCTTGTCCCTTTCAAATACTCATCAAACCACTCGATCATCTCTGCCAAAACATGCAGGTTAGATTCTCTGGCGCGATATCCGTGTCCTTCATAAGGCAGAATAACGAGTCTGGTTGTCGCTCCATTTCCTTTCAAAGCCTGGTAAAATCTTTTCGTTTGGAGTGGATAAGTTCCTGAATTCGGATCTTCCTCTCCATGAATTAGCAAAAGCGGTTCATTGATCTTTTCTGCAAACATGAACGGTGAAACTTTGATGTAGAAATCTTTTGATTCCCACAAAGTCCGTCGTTCACTCTGGAAACCGAAAGGAGTAAGCGTGCGGTTATAAGCACCGCTTTTGGCGATACCTGCAGTACAGAGATCGGAATGAGCCAGCACATTAGCGACCATGAATGCACCATAACTGTGACCGGTAATTCCAACTTTATTTGGATCGATAATTCCTCTTTCATCGAGATATTCGATTGATGCCTGCACGCTGTTGATGGTTTGTTCGATAAAAGTTTCATTCACAGTTTCCGGATCTCCGACAATGGGAATCGATGCTCTGGCTAAAACAGCGTAACCTTGCAGAGTCAGATAACGAATAGAAGATCCCCAGAAACGAATGAATTTATCCGGTGAAGAATCGATCTGTCCGGCAGTTGATTTATCAGTATATTCTTGCGGATATGCATCTATGATCAGCGGTAAACGATCACTTTCTGCGTAATCCGCAGGTAGATAAAGTTCACCGGAAAGAGGGACAAAATCGTGGCGAGTGTAAGTTACAAGTTCCTTTTTCAAATCGGTCAGTTCCGGATACGGATTGGGAAAATTTGTGATTTTCTCTCTTTTCCCTGTTTTCAGATCGATGAAAAAATAGTTGGGAGGAGTTTTCCTGTTTTCGCTTCTGATCGCGATCTTATCGAGGTTGTTCCCAATAAAACCGGAAAAAGTTTCAAAATATCCTTTTTCACATTTGAACAAAATTTCTTTCTCTTTAGTTTGGAAATGATACTTCATCAAATAGGGGAAATTCCCTTCCGGAGTTGCTCCTTTATTATTTTTATAAAAAACGAAGTTTTCATTTTTGATAAAAACGCTTTGACCTTTCGAAGTTTTCCGCTTTACTAAATCACCAGGATCATTATATTTATCACGAATGCTCAAATCATAGACAAGCTTCGGCTTTTTCTCACCAATTTTGTAAAGCCAGCCTTTTCGCCAGAGTTCATCCCGATCATATTCATAGTAGATCAGTTCATTCTCTATTTCCGACCAATCGATCCGGGAATAACGATGTTGAGTCTTGAAAATCTCTTCTGGTTTTTCCTTAAAAGGAGCGGAAAGCCTGACCATTTTATCACGAAATTCCACTTCGTTTTTAGGATTACCTTTATCGAGAGCTTCTGCCCAGATAAGAGTTGCATCTTTGAGAGGTTGCCAATGAAATCTTCTCGGACCTGTGTAAGTTCCTCCAATCGGGATTTGGTCCTGCAAAGGTCTCTGAAAAATAGTTTTTATAAGAGCACCTTTCAGGTTTATGATTTTGTATGTCTTTGGAAAATAATAATAGGGAACTTGATAGGAATAAGGTTTTTCGATCTTTTCTATTAGAATATATTTATTATCGGGAGATATATCGACATCTTCGTAAATTGTCGGATTTCCAATTTTTCTGATATTTCCATTTTCCGTATTAATTAGAATAAGTTGTGAAGTAAAATAATAATCGAATAATTTTTCATCATATTTGTTTTTAAGAAGATTCTGATAAGTTCTGACCGTGCTAGTTTTTCCACTGGTTTCTTCGATCATCGGACTTTCCGGGATTTTTGGTTTCTCCGGTTCATCTCCTCTTTTTTCGGGAATTGTTTTTATCAAAAGAGTTTTATTGTCATTCAACCAGAAAATTCCGGTATCTTCAAAAATATCATTGATTTGGATCGAATCTATCTTCTTTATTTTTCCGGTAGTTATATCTGCGATCAGGAGTTTGATGCCGGTTTCCGCTTCATAAGTTATTGCTAATTTTTGCTGATCAAAGGAAATCCGGTAACTCCTGATCTTGATGTCTTCCGGCAGATCCAATAAAATTTCAGAATCATTTTCGAAATTGAGGATCTTCATTTTATTGATCGGATACATATCTCTCGGAGCATTTATTTTTTTGGAAATATCCTCGCCAGCCAGTTTGACGGATTCATCTGCGAGTTGTTCGAGAGTTTGATAGCGTTGATAAGTTGTTTCGATTCCGATATTCGCAAAGGGAATAAAATATACAGATGGAAATGCCGGAGCATCAAAGATCTTTAAAATATTTTCCGAAGGTAGTTTGTAGCCGGATTGTGAGTTTAAGAGTGTCATAATCAACCCCATTATTAAGAGTGTTGTTCTTTTTTTCAAATTATTGTCTCCATTTTATCATTCTAATACTTGACTTATCCCAAAAAGGGATTTAATTGATTTTGATCTTTTCATACTCTTCTTTTGATAAAACAAAAGCAGGTTTGGACTTGACTCGCAGCGGAGCGTGAGTCGAGAACAAACCGATACCGACCAACCTGCGATTCTCTGTTTTTCCCAGAAGTTTTCGCTAACACCCGCAATCCTCGAATCATCCCGAAAGCCTTCGGGACGATTCAAGTCTTGCTATCTCTTCCAAAGTCACCTGCTTATAATTCTCTCTGTTGATACCAAAAGTAGTCAGGACTTCATCTATATTCTCCTCTATTATCTTCACTTCTTCGTAAGTTA
>CAZFPK010000013.1:0-80770 GCA_964521025.1 uncultured Candidatus Cloacimonadota bacterium
ATATCCTAACTCTCTCTATTTACACATCTATTTATTACTCAAGTTAAAAGAACTTAACAAAGACCTTCAAAAAAAAAGGTTCTGACAAAATTTAAAATAGATGTTTCATGTCAATAGAAAATATTTGAATCTAAAAAAAGGGGAAATATTCAATATTTTAATTCTTTAAGAATAAATTAAATTTCTTCGATTCCACGAAGATAAGGTTTCAAAACAGCAGGAACTGCTATTGTCCCATCTTTATTTTGATAATTTTCCAAAATAGCTATCATAGTTCTTGGTGTCGCAACTCCCGAACCATTTAAAGTATGAATGAATTTAACTTTATCATTTACATCACGAAAGCGGATAGAAGCCCTTCTTGCTTGAAAATCTTCAAAATTACTTATCGAGGATACTTCCAAATATTTTTCTGCTCCGGGAGCCCAAACTTCAATATCGTAAGTCTTGGCTGAAGCAAAACTCAAATCACCAGTAGCAAGAGTCATAATACGATAATGTAAACCAAGAACTTGTAGAATATCTTCGGCGTCCTGCAGCATTTCATCTAATACTTTATAAGAAAAATCAGGTTTGACGAATCGAACCATTTCGACTTTATTAAACTGATGAATCCGCTGCAAACCTTTTGTATCTTTACCGTAAGAACCAGCTTCCCGTCTGAAACAAGAGCTATATGATACAAATTTTTGAGGAAGCATCGAATATGGAAGAATTTCATTTGCGTAAATATTGGTAACAGAAACTTCTGAAGTCGGGATAAGGAACATATCATCTTCTTCGATCCGGTACATATCTTCTTCTAATTTAGGAAGTTGTCCAGTTCCTGTCATCGTTTTTCGATTTACAAGAACGGGAGCGATGATTTCTTTATACCCGTGTTTTTGGATATGAAAATCGAGCATGAAATTAAGCAAAGCCCTTTCCAGCATTGCTCCTTTATCGGTATAAATGGAAAAACCTGTCCCTGAAATCTTGCTGGCTCTTTGAAAGTCAAAAAGTTTCCTTTCATTCCCGAGTTTAAGATGATCTTTTGGAGGATAGGAAAATTCCTTTTTTTCACCCCAAGACTTAACAAAAGAGTTATAAGATTCATCATTTCCAATGGGAACATCCGGATGAGGAATATTAGGAATGGTCAGGAGCATCTTATCCAATTGAAGTGAAACTTCGGAAAGTTCGGAAGAAATCTTTTTTATCTTTTGAGAAATAGATGTCATTTGAGAAATCAAATCAGAAACATCTTTTTTTTGTTTCTTCAGAAGCGGTATGTTTTTTGAGACTTTATTCTGATGACTTCTTAAATTATCATATTCAAACTGTAATTTTCGTTTTTTCTCATCGATCTTCAATAATTCAACGACATCGGTTTTTTCATTCTTATTAATAATTGCGTTTTTAACAATTTCAGGATTTTCACGAATGAATTTCAAATCGAGCATTTTATTTATTCATCTCCACTGCTATGTTTATCATATTAATGAATTTCTCAATATTTAGAGAAGCACCACCGATCAAACCACCATCGATATCAGTTTGTTCCAATAGATCTTTGATATTTTCAGGAGTAACACTTCCACCATAAAGAATGGAAGTTTCTTCTGCAGTTTGATCAGAATAATTATCCCACAGCCATTTTCTGATCAAGCAATGTATCTCTTGAGCTTGTTCAGGAGTTGCTGTTTTACCTGTTCCGATCGCCCAAACCGGTTCATAAGCAATGATGATATTATGCAAAGATTTGATATCTGCCAGACCTTTTTGCAGTTGTTCGAGAACAATTTTTTGGGTAATTCCCGCTTCTCTTTGTTCGAGTGTTTCTCCTAAACAGAATACGATATTCATGTCATTCTGAAGAAGTATTTTTATCTTTTTATTCACAGTTTCGTCTGTTTCCAGAAAATATTTTCTTCTTTCGGAATGACCGACCAGGCAATAATCGATATCGATAGATTTCAGCATAGGAGCGGATATTTCTCCGGTAAATGCACCGCATTCTTCTTGATATATGTTCTGAGCTCCGATAATGGCATGACCTTCGTTAGTGATATCATTAGCCATTTCGAGATAGACTGCAGGAGGAAAAACGATAACAGACACATCACCCAGATAAGTTTCATCCTCAAAATCGCATAACTCAATGAGAAAATCTTCAACTTCATAAAAAAGTTTATTCATTTTCCAATTGGCAGCAATAACTGTTTTTCTCATTATTTCTCCGAATTATTTAATTTTTTATCTACATATAACATTAAATCGTGAAATTTATTTTTTAAATTATTTTTTAAAATTTTTATATCCAAACGATTTACTATATTTTGCTATTTTATCCCCAGATTTATTATCAATGATTGTAATTCGTCCTGAAGATCCAGCTTTATCACATTTATCTGCTAATGTTTTACATATTCCCAATTTAATGTCATAATCGATAGATTCCCAAATAAATGGATCTACCCAAGCTTCATTTATATCAACTTTAATTTTTTTTAAAAGACCTGATGAATATAAAGTATTTAACTTATCATCTTCAGTATTAGCGGGGATATTAGATGATTCATAATTACCTTCAGATTTTATACTTTTGATGTATCCTTTCGCAGACTTACCATATTTTGCATCATTGATAAGTTTTACAAAATCTGTCTTGGCAGCAGCTTTTTCTCCTTTATCATAATTGATCAAGGCGCGATAATAAATTGCATCAGGACTTTGCGTTTTGTTTTTAAGTAGAGTTTCGATACTTTTTGTTGCTTTCTCATATTGCTTGGAATCATAATACTTTGTGATCAACAGAATTGATAACTTTTCATCAAATTTGAGAGCATTGGCTTTTTCATAATTCGCAGTAGCTTTTGAGACATTTTTCTTTTCATCATATAGATTTCCCAGGATAGTATAGGCAGAAATAAGTTTTTTCTCGCTTGGTTTCATTTTTATCAGGTCTTCATAAGCTTCGATAGCTTCCTGGCTATTTCCCAGCTCTTTATTGAGGAGAGCAATATTCTCCAGAACAGATTTTTCCTGTTTTAATTCATAAGCTTTTTTGTACCATAAAAGAGCGTTTTCTTTATTCTTTTTATATTTCTTGAAATTGACAGCAATAGTTTTTCGAGCTTTGTAATGAGGTTTTTTCTGATCGAATTTAATCAGGACTTCATTGGCTTTATCGACATCTTCAAGATGTTTTTTGTAGATTATGGATTTGTATTTTATTAGATCATAATCATCAGGAGAAAATTCGAGTCTTTTATCCAAAATCCTGATGGCATTTGTGAAATCTTTTCCCTGATAATAACCGTTGAAAGCATATTCATACCAGCGGGAAATTTTTTCTTTATCTTCCGGAATACCGTCTTTTTTTACAGCTTCATCGAGTTTGGCAATAGCTTCTTCAAATTTTTTAGCGGCTTCAACATAATTTTTTTCATTATAGAAATTTTCGCCTTCGACTCCCAGTTCGTTTGCAATCCTTTCCAATGGTTTACCTTCTGCGACCAGTAAAAAACCAATCACAAAAAATATGATTGCGAATGTAATGTTCTTCTTCATTTTTATCCTCCAATTTCTTTCTCTAAGTTGGTCATTTTTTATAATTTTCTTATGATGTCAATAATTCTTCTGTCTGTGTTTAAAAATTCATGCTCGCGGATGATAGAGTCGATGTTCTTTAATGATGAAATTCCTGTCGATATTTGTATAAATCTGAGTTGTATTTATACTGACATGACCGAGAAGTTCCTGCACGATGCGTAGATTTGCTCCGGCTTCGAGCAGATGCGTGGCAAATGAATGTCGGAAAGTATGCGGAGAAATATGTTTTTTCAATCCTGCCTGCAGAGATAATTTTTCGATAATTTTCCAGACCCCCATCCTGCTTAATTTCGTGCCGAATCTATTTAAAAAAAACAAATCCGTTTCCCGGTCTTTTTTCAGTTCGGGTCTGCCGTCCTGAAAATATTTTTTTATGAACATAAGAGAATTTTCCGCAACCGGAACCAGCCGTTGTTTGCTGCCTTTTCCGGTTACTCTGACAATTTTTTCCTGCCAGTAGATATCATGAATGGATAAATTCAGAACCTCCGAAATTCGCAATCCGCTGGCATACATCAATTCCAGAAGAGCTTTATTGCGAAGACCGAGTGCAGTGCTATGATCTATATTATCGAGTAAGCTCAGCATCTCTTTGACGGTCAGGATATCAGGTAGCTTACGGGAGATCTTGACAGCTGGAATATCATCCAGATTCAGAGATAATTTTATCTCTTCTTCCGATAGAAATTTAAAAAATGCTTTCAGTGAGCTTTTTTTCCGGGCAATACTTGTATTGGAAATTCCGATTTCCTGTAATGATACAAAATAGTCTACAATATCAAGCGAGGAAATCTTTTCTGCTTTTTTATTAGAGAAGATCAGTAAATCATTCAAATCATTCTGATAACTTTCTACTGTATTTTTCGATAAACCTTTTTCGACTTTCAGATGGAAAGTGAAATTGTTCAGATATGCCTGGTTGTGCGGTGAGAGATCTTTATTGTTCATAATGACAATTAATTCCTATGCTCCTGCCAGGGAATGTTTTGTAGAATTAACCGAGGATTTTTTACGCAGGAGCGTTCGATCTGATGTTCCAACTCTGGAGCATTGGAACAAGTTCTTACCCAATCAGGGAAAAACTTTCCGAATCATAGTTTAAAGAATTCCTCTGTTTGATGCTTCGGAAAGAGATCGATTACTCATCGTCTTCAATGATCGGTTTTTCTTTCAATTTTATTTCTTTGTCGGGATCGAGTCCGTTGATATTATCTTTTCTTTTTTTCTTTCGGAATAGATAAAAGATGATCATCAGCGGAATGACAATATACCAGTATTTTATCCCGAACCTGAAGATAAATCCGATAAACCTGAAAAAAATTAGCAACACGAAAATAAAAATCAGATTCCTGATGATCGGATTCATTTTAGATACCGGATTGAGTTTCCAGAAGATGCCTGAATTCCGGGGAGAATACGGATTGCGGGTTTAATTTCAAAAAATCGGTAATGAGTTGTTTTTTTAGAGTTTTTTCTTCGGTGATCGCTGCCAGTTTTAATTTTGCATATTCGTTAATTACTTCACTTTCATATTCATGGGAAAAGGCTGTCCCGGCTTTTTCAGGATCATTACTTTCCAATGACCATTCTCCTGCCAGGATGAGGATCTCTTCCTGTTTTGAATCTTCATAAAGTTGGAAAAGAATCGTTAATGCCTCTTCGTATTTAAAGAGTAATTTCTTACGAAAAGCAGAAAGGAATTCATTTCTCACTTTATCATCGAAATTCTCAAGCAAGATCGTCAAATGCAGAGCATCATTTGTCAGATAACTTTCCGGCAGGTTGATGACCAATTCTCCAAGCAGACTATCTGCTTCCGGGTTGTTTTCCATTGTTGCCGCCAGGAACGAGTAATAAAAACCTAGTTTGTAAATCTCCGAAGATTGATCTTCATTCTCCAGAACTCTATCGAGTGCCATCCTGCTTTCCTCGAACATCTCCGACATGAGCATAAAATGGATGATGCGGAAATCGATCTCTTTTTTCTCTTTTCGATTGATCGCAAAATCTTTTGCTTCCCTTAAAAATTGGAGAATAATCTTCTTTTCATCATCCTGCCTGATCGCGATCGTTGCTAATAATTCCCGGCAATAACGATTGGCTTTGGTCCGGTAACGGTATTTTTTTGCTTGAATTTTTTTATCATCATGAACCTCGTGCAGGATATTTTTTGCAGAATTCAGACTATCCTGGAAAATATAGATCTCGGCGATCCGGATTTTTACATCCGCTATAAAAAGAAGATCTTTCAGTTTCATCAGGAGTTTATGAAATGCCTTTAAAGCGACTTCATACTCACCTAGAGAAAAATACCTGTCCGCAAATTCGAGAAGTTGGCTGCTATCGAGTCGATCAAATTCTACTAAAGCCTTTTCATAATCACCAATTCCGGCAAGGCAGAGAGCGTAGATCTCGATCAGTTTTAGGTTTTCCTTTTTAGGAAGAACATAGTTTTTGATCGCTTCAATTTGCGATCTGTCTTGATCGAGGATTTTCGTGAGCCTATTCAGAATATAATGAAAGTAGTCGTTATTTCTTTCAAAATGTTTAAGAAATTCTTCAATAGCTGCTGGAAATTCCTGCAAGTTCTGATGCGAATTTGCCATTTCAAGAGCAAATAAATAAACATCGCGGGAAATTTCTCTTGCTTTTTGCAGGATTTTCAGGGCATATTTATCCTGTTTGTTTTGCTGGAAGATCAGCGAGAAATTCCTGTAATATTTGATATTCCCGGAATTTTGAAGAAAATCCATAACCATCTCAGAAGACACTTTAGCTTCACCTTTTCGTAAGAGAATTTGGATCTTCAATCTTATATGATCATATTCGGGACAGATATTTTTATGCTTTTCGAGGATTGTTTCTGCTTCTTTCAATTTTGCTGTTCGCAAGTAATTGACGAGTAATTTTTCCAGAATGATGTATTCTTCCGGGAATTTATCCAGGAGTTCGAGATAGATCGCATTCGCTTTTTCAAATTGCCGTCTTTCCGTAAGAGTATCCGCTTTTTTGAGAAGGATCTTCATTTCGTCGAATTGGGCGAATAAAAATGTTGAAATCGTGATGAAGATGATCAACATAAGATTTTGTTTCATTGAAAACCTTTTTTTATTAAAAATTTCTTTGAATTTTTTTTGACTCGTCGTTCTTGAAAAGTCGAATAGATTTTATCTATTTCCAGTTTTGGCATGTTGAGTTACTAATCATTCTGCAGGAAATGCATGATCAGACCATTCATCACGGTCATGGCTTTCTTTTATGGAAAAGGTTGTAAAATAAATCGCTCCGCCGATCAAAGCAAGGAAAATATATCCTGCAATCAAGGGAGTGATAACAAAACTTAATTGTTCAAAAATGCTGCTAAAAATAACAAAAATAGCAATGATATCACCAACCACCAATAAAGTTGCAAAGTAAAAATTCAGCCTGGAATAAACTTCGTCACCTTTGAAAGGTATTTTCGGAATGATAACATGTGCAACTTCCACTTCTTTTGCTCTCTTAAAACTGCTGATAAAAATAGCGAGGATGGGAAGCAGGACAACAACTGTCCAACCACCCAGGTAAAGTGCTTTAAAATGATAACCTCCATATCCTTCGGTGATCAACTTGATCGCTTCTGTTAGAACCAGGGCAAAAACAGCAATAGGAACAAAATATTTAAGGATATAGGTCCACCATTTACCGATTTTTACTTCCGAATAATCGTTGGCATAAGTCCGTAATTTATCCAACTTATAAAACCAGCCGAGAACAATACATTCAACGAGTACGACCATGGAAAGTCCGAATACTTCCAGCCATTTATCGACGACATCTAACCAGTACAAACCCGCTCCGGTCGTGAAAATAATGCCAATCACGATCGCAACAGCCGACACGCTCAGGTTTGCTTTCTTATGTCCCCAGCCGAATTTATCTCGCAGGGAAGCAGCCACAGCTTCGACGAGAGAAAAAGCAGAATCCACTGCCAAAGTCAGAAGCATCAGGAAAAATAACAAACCGAATATACGGGAAAGGAAAGGTAAATTATTGATGATCGCAGGATAAGTCACGAAAGCCAATCCAGGACCTCCTTTTAAGACTTCCTGCACAGCCTGCCCGGTCATATTAGCATAATATCCCAATGCACCGAACACAGCAAAACCACCGATAAAAGCAGTAGCACCATCACTCAAAGCAATGATCAGAGAACTGTTGATGATATCAGCATCCTTCGGCAGGAAACTGGCATAAGCGATCATGATGCCAAAACCGATGGAAAGAGAAAAGAAGACTTGTCCATAAGCTGCAATCCAGACACTGGGATCGAGGAGCATGCTGAAATGAGGTTTCAGATAAAAGATCAGACCATCCATAGCACCGGGAAGAGTTACTCCCCTGAACACAAAAATGATCAAAAGCAGCCACGGCAGGAAAACAGTGATATAAACAACTTTGGAAACGGTTTTCGCTCCTTTCCAGATAGAACCAACGATCAGGATCCAGCTGATGATCAAAGCAATGATGATAGGCGTGCGTATCCCTCCTAAAACGAAATGTCCATCGCTTAAAGCGAGGAATTCTTTATAAAAGAAATCTCCGGTATTTTCTCCCCATTTCTGGGTAAAAGAAAAAACCGTATAATTCAAACCCCAAGCCATAACAACTGCATAGTAACAAACGATTCCGAAACCAACCAGAACTGCCCACCAACCAATCCATTCAAATTTCTTTTTGATGCGGGAAAATGAGAGTGGAGCTGCCATTTTATAACGATGTCCTAAACTTAATTCCATGATCAAAATCGGAATTCCGGCTGTTAACATGGCAACTAAATAAGCAATAAGGAAGGCTCCTCCCCCGCTTTCATAACATTTGAACGGGAAACGCCAAATATTTCCCAAACCAATCGCAGAACCGATCGCCGCTAAAATAAACGCTCTTCTACTCGACCAATTTCCTCTGCCTGCCATTATTTTCCTCCTCTTTTTTTTTCATTGAATGAAACTGAAAAAACTGAAACACACTGAATTAAATGGTTGGACTCGACTTGAGAGACGAAGTCATCGAGTTGAGAACAACCACCATCTACTACTTTCATTTTTCATTGAAATAGACTGAAAAAATAGAAAAAGACCGAATTTTTTTCACCAAAATCCCCCAGATAAAATTTTTTTCTAATTTTTTTTTTTTATAAAATATTGCAAGTTTAAAATCAATTTTTTATTAAAAAATGACAATTCGAATATTTTGCTAAAGGTTTTTAATGCTGTTTTAAGATAAAAATAGAAGGTTTAATTTGGTAAATTTACAGGTTAAAAATGATTTTATTATTTTTCGATTGGTAATCACTCGGACTATCTTTTCTAAAATCTTTCGCCCAGACGATAAACCGCTCCGGAGCAGAGCCAATAAAATGAAAAGGATAACAAGTCATCAACACGAGCCAGTCTTCTTCCTTTTTTTCCAGAATTTTTCTTTCCGCAATTTCGGTCGGCAGGTTCTCAATTTCCAGAATTTTGTATTCTGTTTTTTCTCCATTCCGCTTCTCAAGGAAAATACTCTCCGTTCCATCCAGCATTTTCAGGTTATAAAAATGCATATCACGATGAGCAGTGATCAACTTCAAACTATCTTTTTCAGTTTGTGAACGGATCGAATGTAAACAGGGATATTTATACAAATTATCTTCATTCGATACGGAAAGGACCGGATAAGAAATATTTATTGCCGGAACATCCAACCAGTAGACAAAAGAAAGAGTGTCCTGATCAAACATTTTCCATTTTTGCTTGATCTTTTCGATCCTGAATTTTTTGTATTTCAAGGAACCGATTCTGTATAAAGGTTTGGAGATTATCAGACTTCCTGAAAAAAATAAAAGAAGTTGGATTATTATTATTAATCTCTTTTTTTTCATTAATTGATCCTCTTGTCATTTAAGGATCCAAAAGAGTTCTGCAAAATTGGGTGTTTTTGAGAATTATGGAAAAAAATCAGAAATTCCAATTATTCAACTCATCCCCTAATCCCTTCTCATGCAAAGAGAAGGGGAAACGGAAGTCATCCCTCTCTATGGAGAGACGGATCGAGGGTGAGTTATAAATTGGATTATGCAGACCCCTTTTAGGATTCAACCTTCCAAAGGTAATTTTCGAAGGACTCTAATTTTGTTGACCTTTGGAAGGTTTTTAATTCTCGTCGATGATTTAATAATCGATTGTTCTCAACTCCACCGTTGCTTAACTCCTGTGAAGTCGAGTCCAATCTCAGTGTGAAATAAAAATCCTGATCATGATTACCATCAAAATCATGGCAAACCCAAGCAGCAGCATCAAATAATTATTCGATGCAGTTCGATAGAATCCGGACGGATCCCAACCTTTGGGAAGATTGACGGGTACTTTAACGGTCATCAGAGTTCCGTCATGTCTTTTTTCTTGTTTCAGTTCATACTCGACAGCAATCCGCGAAGTGTATTGCGAAACCAGTTGATGTTCAAGAGCAACATTCAGAACTTGCTTTCTTAATTTTTTATTAATTTCAGGATCCCTGGTTTTGATCATCCGATACATCAAATCATCGATATTTGCCCTTCCGAACATCTTTTCAATGGCGGGAAATGTCTCCGTATTTTTTTGTTTCAGAGAAAAATCATAAACAACTTTTTGCCCATTTAGAATTCCGGAGATTTTTATTTTTCCTTTAAAACCGGAATTATATTTAGCAAAAACCCGGAGAGGTCGATCATAAAACACATCGGGACAAATTTTTGGAAAATGCTCGACGATTTCTTCCTTACCTGTTTTTGAATTTTTCCATTGCACATCGATATCTGTTAAAACCGGATTTTCCAGTGTCTCAAAGAAATCGCTCATCACTTCTCCGATATCTTCATGAGAATGAATGAACCGTGATTGTCCTCGCCCTGTCTCTGCCATTTTCTTCATCAAATGTTCATTCGGAGCGCTGCCGATCCCGAAAGTGAAAAGACGACCGTTATCCAATTTATCATTTAATAATCGAAACAGAGTATCTTCATTCCCAACGCAGCCGTCCGTTAGAAAAACAACCATTTTCAGAGCGAAATCCCGGGTTGGAAGACCAAGAACATAACGCAATGCTTTCTGCATTTCCGTTCCACCTCCTGACTGGAGAGAATTGATATATCCTCTTGCTGATTCAATTTTTTCCGATGTTGATTTCCGCAAAGCAGGACTGAAATAAGAGAATTCACTGGCAAATCGCACTATCGTGAAACGGTCTTCATTTCTCAACATTTTCAGACATTGTTTCAAGCCTTCTTTTGCCTGACCAATAGAAGAACCGGACATAGAACCGCTCGTATCGATCAGGAAAATAACATCACGGGGGATAAAAACCGTCTTCTCTTTTTTAGTCGGAGGAAATACCGTGATCATACTGTAAGTCGAGTTTTCCGATTTGGAATTAAGCAGAGAAATTTGAGGAGAATTGTTTTCTTTCAGATAAAGTTTCAGATTAAAATCACAATCAGGAACTGTTTTTCCCTCTGAAAGAGAGATCAGGAATTTCTGTGAATTTTCCTTCTTGATATCGACTGCATGAGTCGATGAAAATACTTCTTTGAGAGGAAGCCCGTCAATCTCGATATGTAAAGAAAGCAAATGTTCGTTTTCCATATTCAGAGGAATTAAAGGTGGGTTCAAACGGTGAGCATCCTCGACTTCAGAAGTTAGATAAACATGGGAATTTTCATCTCTTTCCAATTTATAAGGAATATATCTTTGCCCGATAACCATCGGGAAATTGAGTTCATATTTTCCTTTTTGATAATCCAGGTTCTGCAGGTAGGAAAAACTGACCTGTACGGTTTCTCCCGGCTGGAAATTAGCAACGGAAGTCGTGAAAATATTTTCCCGTTCCTGTTCCAGCAATGCAGTTCGTTTACCTTGTTTTTTGGCTGTTTCATAAGTCCGTTTCGCTTCTTTTTTCTCTTTGACGACACTTTCGATGATCTTGTTTCCGACCCGTAATTCCATCCCAATAATCGTTGCTTTTGCCGGAAGCGGAAAAATATAGATCGCTTCCAAAGAATTTTTTGTGTCATTATAAAAAGTTTGAGTAACTTCAGTTTGGGAAATTCCGGCAGTGATCTTCATCTCAACATCGGTTTTCTTCAAGGGTAGAATGACCTGGAAATTATCGGAAGTGCGAGTAAAAAGAATCCCGCCTTTTTTATCTTCCTTTTTCAGTTTTTTCTTCCTTTGTTCAGGAATTTCCTTTTTCTCAATTTTTTTGGGAACTGAATCCCTTACAACTTCGATTTTGGTTTTCTCATTTGCTGTTTTTTTTATCTCTTCATTCTTTTTACGGTTACAACTTTGCAGAATTACCAGGAAAAAAATGAAGACAATGAATAATATTTTCCTTTTCATTTTATTCACCTGAAAACCTTTTCCTGAACAGGAAATACAACCCGATCGATCCGATCAGGATGGTCAGGAATATTATTTTTGTTCTTTTCATCGTATCCTCCAATTCTTTTTATTTCAGACAAAACTGAAAACTTGATTTATCTGGCAGTCTCCTGATGAATTAAGTTTTCATAGTTACTGATAGACTCTAATTCACCCTCAGCACGATGTAATCCGTGATATTGAGGAATTTGTTCTTGATCTCATCACCGAGTCTGGTGGCTTCGATTTCCGTAAATTTGCCGTTCAGTCTTAACCGGTAATATATTGTACCGTCGATATTATTTCTTTGCGAGATATTTGTTTCGTAACCGTATTTACTTAATTTCTGTTGTTCTTGTTCCAATCTTTTTTTATCTTTGATGCATGAAAGTTGCACGACATATTTCTTATGCAAATCGGACAATTTATCAGGTTTGAAATATAAAGAATCAGCCTGCAGTTTTTTTATGATATCCTGTTTTGATAGATTTTTGATTTTCGTCGTTCTTTCCTTTTCTCTTTGCTCCTGTTCTTTGGTTTTGAAATATGAATATTCGTATTTTTTTCCTTCTTTTTTGGATTCTGTTTCCGGTTCGGAATTTTCCGCAGAAATCGTTGTTTCATTCTTTGAAACTTTTGTCAGAGTATTCATCTCTTTCTTGTTACATCCCAGCAAAACTATAAGAATTGCCAGGAAGATCGTGAGTAATAATGTTCTTTTCATTTTCCCTCCTTAAATAGTTCTGTTATTTGGATTTGGACCGGTTCGATCCGGAAATTTTCCATGTTTTTTCTCATTTTGCGCGTTCCGTATTTCTGAATAAATTCTTTCATCGATCTGTCTTTGATGAAAATAGAATCTCCCAGAGCCGTGATATTGGAAAATAAATTTTCCATACTTTGAGTTTGTTTTTCTTCCAAACGCTCGAGTGTGTTTCGGAGAACAACGATCTTATCTTCCAGATTTTGATTTTTGAGACGATTGATCTCCTCGATCGATGCCGAATTACCGGCAAATTCATGTAACCGGGAAGTAATGATCGAATCTTCATCTTTTAGTTTTTCGACAATTGCTTCATAACCGGCAAAAGCCGAATTGAATTTTTCCAGGTTCGATTTCATCTTTTTATGAAGTTCCTGTAAAAAATCGACCCGCTTCCTGACGCTTTCGTCATAATTGTCCAATCTCTGAAATTGTTTTTCCAGGTTTGCTCTTTCAACTTCCAGGTGATAATGCAAACCCGTACTGACAACTCCAACCAACAGCAGCACGAAAATTATCAGTGCTGTATTCAAATTTGTTCTGATCATGATTTCCTCCTTGTCGCGGCATGATTTTATGAAGCCGGACTCTTTTTTTTGATCACGACTATTTAACGAGCATCGATTATACCAAAACCGGTTTCAGATAAATTTATTCTCTTATCTCATTGAAATAAAAGGTGTTGTGGAATGAAATAAAAGTCAATACGAATTATAACCAAATCTCTAATTGATAATATTACGGACAGATTATAATTATTATATTAGATTTATCTTAAATTTAGCGATACTAAAATTATGGTTTATCTCAAATAATTTTTAAAAAATATAATCTTTGAAAATTATTAAACCAAAATTGTTAAATACTACTTTTAAAACAAAACTCAAAAAATCCATTTGACACCAAACTGCTATTTAAAATCTTCCGTTTCATATTTCAAATAAATATTAAAGGAGAACTTTATGAGTGATTTAAAAAAAGCAGACCTGGCAGGTCCGGGTATCGGAAATTATGATGATGTGGAGAAAATTTTACCGGGTGATTACAAATCGATCCTGACTCCAAAAGAAACAATGAAAGCACTTTTTGCCGTGAAGGATTACATTGAAAAAAATCTTTGTAAAGAGTTGAATCTTCTCATGGTGCAGGTTCCATTGATCGTAGATTTGAACAGCGGCGTTAATGATTACCTGGATCGTGACGGTTCGAGAACGCCGATCGATTTTAAATGCGGGTTAGGTCTCGAAGAACCGATCCGGGCGCAGGTTGTTCAAGCCGCAACAAAGTGGAAAAGAATGGCTTTGAAGCAATTTGACTGTGAGATTGGAGAAGGTGTCTGCACGGATATGAAAGCAGTCAGGAAGGATTATTTCCTGGATCACGATCATTCTTCTTATGTCGATCAATGGGATTGGGAAAGAGTTATGACCGCAGATCAGAGAAATCTCGAATTCCTGAAGGAAGTTGTGACAAAGATCTGGAAAGTCATTTGTGGAGCAGGAAAGCTTGCCCAGGAACTTTACCCGCAGTTGAAAGACAGCAGATATCCTGATTTCCCGGAAGAATTAAAATTCCTTCATGCAGAAGAAATCCTGGAAATGTATCCTGACCTTCCGCGTAAACAGAGAGAAACCGAGATCATAAAAAAATATCCTGCAGTGTTCATTATCGGGATCGGCTGGGTTCTTGAAGATGGTTATCCGCATGAAATGAGAGCTGCTGATTATGATGATTGGGTAACGGAAACTATCTCTAAAGATGAAAAGAAAATGCACGGTCTGAATGGAGATATCCTGGTTTGGAATCCGGTTACAAAGCGTCGTCACGAACTGACTTCCATGGGAATCCGCGTAACAAAAGATACCCTTAAAAAGCAACTTGAGATCACAGGTCAGTCCGACTTCCTGAACCTTCCCTACCATCAGGCGATCTTAAATGATGAAATTCCTTTAAGCATCGGAGGAGGGATCGGACAATCCCGAACTTATATGTACTTACTTAGAAAAGCCCATCTTGGCGAAGTTAGCGTAACTGTCTGGCCGCAGAAACTTAAAGAGATTTGTGAAAAGAAAAATATCAAGGTTCTTGAATAAAGAAAATTTCCCTTCCGAAGTCTTCTTTCAATTTTTCTCAAATCAGAGGTTTCGGAAGGTTGGATAGATGTCTGACTTGTTTGTTAAGATTTTGAACTTTCCGAATCTTATTTGAGAATTCCTTTGTGGGAAGCTTCGGAAAGAAAAAGTTTGAAATAGGAGAAATATGGCAAATATCGATATTGACGAAATTATGAGAAAAGCAAAAAAAACTGCTGCCATATTTAGAAAATTCAATCAGGAACAAACTGATAAAATAGTTAAAGCAGTTTATGAAGCCGGTTTCAACAACAGAGTCCAGCTGGCAAAACTTGCTCATCAAGAAACAAAATTGGGAGTCTGGAAAGATAAGGTTTTTAAAAATGTTATAGCAACTCATTATTTATATAATGACATCAAAGACCTGAAAACAGTCGGAATTATCTCAGAGGAAAAAAACGGCAATGTCCTGGAAATTGCCAAACCGATCGGTCCAATTTTTGCTGTTACACCCATCACCAATCCAACTTCGACAATTCTATTTAAAATCCTGATCTCTTTGAAAACAAGAAATCCAATCATCATTCGACCACACGGAGCTGCGAAGAAAAGTTCTATCAAAGCAGCTCGTATTTGCTATGAAGCTGCCTTAAATGCAGGAGCTCCTGAAAATTGTATCCAGTGGATCAAACGCTCATCCCAGGAAGAAACAATTGCTTTTATGAGACATAAAAATACTGCCTTGATCCTTGCTACCGGTTCAGTCGGATTAGTAAAAGCAGCATACAGTTCAGGAAATCCTGCAATCGGGATCGGACCGGGGAATGTTCCTGTTTATATCGGAGAAAGTGCGGATGTTCCGTTTGCAGTGAAGCAGATATTTCTATCCAAGACATTCGACAACGGAACTGTCTGCGCCAGTGAACAGGCAATGGTCGTGAAAAAATGTCATGTCGAGGAAGTTATCAAACAGTTTAAAAAACACAAAGCCCATTTTTTATCAGAGGAAGAGATCTCACGACTCGAACCGGTCGCTTTTAACAAAGTCAATAATGTCATGAATGTGGAAGTTATCGGTCAACCGGCTGCTGAAATTGCAAAAATGGCTAAGATCGATGTTCCTTCCGATACGACCATGCTTATTGCAAAACTGGATAAAGTCGGGATAGAATCTCCTCTTTCCCTGGAAATTCTCGCACCAATCCTTGCTTTTTATGTTGCCGAGGATTTTGAACACGGTATTAAAATATGCCGGGAAATAAATCTTCACGGAGGTCTGGGACATACTGTCAGCATATTTTCCCGGGATGAAGAAAAGATCAAATATTTTGCCGAAGTAATGAATGCAGGCAGGATCGTGATCAATACACCTTCTTCGCAAGGAGCTCTAGGCGGATCATTCAATATCCTTCAACCTTCTTTAACTTTAGGCTGCGGCACCGGCGGGAACAACATAACAGCGGATAATATCAGTGCTAAACATCTGCTTAATATCCAACGGATCGCTAAAAGAAAAACCAGCAAATGCCTGAAATGTTCCTACTTAAACCAGTTAAGAAAAACCATCGATGCCGAAGATCTTAAAAAAAAATGTGAAGAATGTTAGATTTAACACATCGATCCGGCAAAAACCGGATAAAAGATTTTAAACCTTGAAGGTTTAAAAAATTGAAATTCCAATACAAAAAATAAAATGAGCAATCTGAAATTTGTCATCAAACGCAGCGGAGCAAAAGTTCCTTTTCAAAAAAAAAGGATAATGAATGCTATTTACCGGGCAGCAGTTGCTGTTGGAGGCAGCGATAAACAAGCTGCTGAAAAACTTGCGGAAAAAGTTATCCGGAATTTGGAAAAGTCTTCTCCTGAAAGTCATATTCCTCACATCGAAGAAATCCAGGATTCAGTGGAAAAAGTGCTGATCAAAAACGGACATTCTCAGGTTGCAAAGGCTTATATTTTATACCGGGAAGAAAAAAAACAGGAAAGAAAAAAAAAGGGGAAACACGATTCTATCTTTTCGGAAAATATTCCCTGGAACAAGATCTGGAGAGTTCTCGACTGGGCAGTAAACCATGATCTGCATACGATCGAGAAATTGAATTGGCGAATCGATAATGGTGAATTCCCGGCGATCGTGAATGAATCGGAAATCGCTTATGAAAACGAAGTCTCGACCGCTGCCGAATTGATTATCGAAAAAAGTAAAAATCTTAAAATGGTGATGATCAGCGGACCATCATCCTCAGGGAAAACAACAACAACGATCAAACTTGAAACCCTGTTGAAAAAAAGAGGATTGAAATTCAAAGCCTGGAATGTGGATAATTATTTCTTCGACCTGCAAATGCACCCCGAAGACGAATTCGGAGATTTTGATTTTGAAACTCCACAAGCTCTTGACCTTCCTTTAATCAATGAACATTTAAAAAATCTCTTTGAGGGAAAAGAAGTAAGAATCCCTTGTTATGATTTCAAAACCGGAACAAGATATCTGGACAAAACTCCGATAAAACTCGATAAAAATGAAATTTTATTGATCGATAGTCTGCATGGTCTTTTTCCCGGATTCAGTAAGGAAATTCCCGCTGAAAATAAATTTAAACTCTATCTCGAACCACTTTTGCAGATGAAAGGACCTGATAACAAATTCATCCGCTGGACAGACCTGCGCATGATCAGGAGAATGCTGCGCGATGCTGCTCATCGAGCATATAAACCCGAACAAACACTGGAACATTGGCATTATGTTCGCAGGAGTGAAAAGCGCAATATCATTCCTTATATCAATACTGCTGATTTTATCATCAATAGCAGTATGCCTTATGAAATCCCCTTGTATAAAGCACGCTTACTTAATGAGTTCCTTGAGTGGACAATAAAATATGAAGATGATCCATTACGGGAAGATGCGTATAAAAGAGCCCTACGAATTTATAACATCCTGGATGAGGTTGTCGAAGTCGAGGATGATTCTCCTGTTCCCGATGATTCGGTTTTGAGAGAATTTATCGGTGGGAGTTGTTTGGAGTATTAAAAAAACCTCACCTTAATCCTCTCCTAAAAGGAGAGGAAATAAACCACGAAAAGCCACAAAATAAAAAAGCAAATTTTTGAAATATCTTAATTGAAATCAATAATCCACAACTTCAGGTGTGGGAAAATTAATAACAGATAAATAATTTTTATCCTGGCAAATCTGTAAAAATCCGCGAGCAAAAAAATTTCAAATCTATAAACGAGTCTGTTGATCAATTTAATTTTTTTAAGAATTTACTAGATTTTTAGGTTCTGAGCAGAAATGTATGGATTATATCAAAATTTGAAATTTCATTTTAATAAAGACAAGTTTCGTTTTTATGGAATTATATCTGCATAAACCACTTAAATGATTTTGATAATTTCTTGCGAAATTTGATCCCTCTAAGAAATACTCTGAATGAATTCAGAAAGGTTTTGCTGTCCTTTCATCTGCCATTCACTGAAGTGAAAGGTTAATGTTTTGGATTTTACCCCGTAGGATAATAAGAAATAATAATTATCACAAATACTTTTTAAATATCCAACGGAGTGAATTAGAAATTAGATATTCGGATTTAGAAATTTTCTTAGCTTACCCACAGGTTTCTGCCGAGATCCGATTTTTAATGTCTTTTATATATACTCGAGTAGAGTTTGTGCTTGTATGACGATTTACGGAGCATGAAAATAGATCACCAAATCTCCAAATCATGAAATCAACAAATTCATAAATACTTTATCAGGTATTTTCTCAATTCTTTTCGATGTTTTTTTGCATCCGGAAGATATTTCTCCAATTCATTCCAGAAATCCTGGCTATGATTCTTAATACGGGTGTGAACAAGTTCGTGCAGCAGAATGTAATCCTGTAAATTGGAAGGTAATCTTATTATTTTGATGTTCAAACTGATATTGTTTTTGGAAGAACAACTTCCCCAGCGAGTTCTTTGCCGGCGAAATGATACTTTATTGAATTTGAATCCGTATTTTTTTGCCAGTTCACAAAGCCGGTCATAGAGAAATTGAGCTGATTCCTGCACTTTGATCGGTTCGTTATTTCCACCATTCTTTCGAGCTTCTTTATCCTGTTCCCTAATTTTTTTAACTTTTTTTAAAATCAATTCCTGTTTGGATAAAATTAACTCTTTTATGGATTTCAAGGATATTCCTTTCGGGACTATCACTCTAATTTCTTTAGACGAACCGGAACTAAAAGTTAGTCTAATCCGTTTTGCGCGATAACTTCTGACGAAATGAATTAATCCGAAATCTTTATAATATACTTTTTCTAATGTTTCGATTTTTTTCTCTCTTTCCAATTAGAAAACTTAAAACTTCCGAATGTACGAAGTTCTTCGGAATGTTGAGGTCTTTTTTAAACATCCAGCAATTGCCGGACAACAAGTTGAACATTCCGATGTTTTTAATCCGACATCATAGTCCTGATATGACAACAAACAGCTTTTGCCAGACCTTCCAGGTTATATCCGCCTTCCAGAACAGAAACGATCCGGTCATCACAAAATTCATGAGCAATTTCCATTACCATTTTCGTTAATTTGATAAATCCGTCATCCGTAATATTGAAACAACCGAGAAGATCGTTTTTACGACTGTCGAAACCGGCTGAAATGAGGATCAGATCAGGTTGGAATTTATAAGCGTTTGGAATCAGAATATTCTCATAAGCAGAAATTATATCCTCATCATTTGCTCCATATCGTAAAGGCACATTAAAATTCGTTCCTGCTGCTTCTCCGAATCCAATAATTTCCGGAAGACCGGACAGAGGATAATCATAAAGATTATGCGTGGAAAAGAACATAATATGCGGATCATCTATCGTAAAATCTTGAGTTCCATTGCCGTGATGATAATCCCAATCGATGATCAGGACCTTCTTCAAACCAAGAACCTGTTGAGCATAACGAGCCGCTATCGCCACATTACTGAAATAACAAAATCCCTCTTCCCTACATTCATTATGAATATGATGTCCCGGAGGACGAACCGCACAAAAAGCATTTTTCACAATTCCTGCCGCAACAGATTTCACTACTCCCAGAACATGAGCAACAGCAAGTTCAGCAATATCTCCGGTTGGTTCGAGATGTTGAATCGAGCGAATATGTTCTTCCGTATGAACTTTTCTGATATGCGGTAACGGATTTTCTATCGGCAGAATTTTTTCTAATTTATCATATAAATTTTCTTCTTTCAATTTTTGCAGAATCGCTTTCAGTCTTTCCGGTGATTCAGGATGTTCCCATTCAATTATATGATCGAGGAAACGCTCATTGTAGGCAAAACCGGTTTTACTATAGTTTTGTTCCTGTTTCATCTCTACTCCTGATGCTTTTTTGGAATTGGATTAATTGAAGTCAAGAATAATGGTTTGGAAAGTGAAAAAGTCTTTACTGAAATTATTTATATATACTTTTCTATTTATAAATTTTTCGTAAAATTTATTTAGAAGTTATTAAATCTTTTCTATTAAGATACATAAGATAGGTCAGATATAAATACAAATTGATCTTATTAATCACTACCTTCATTTTCAGGAAGACTTAATATTGGCTCCCCATTTTGTTTCAGAAACTTTAATGTTTCTTTAGAATTATTTATCATTTTATAATACTTATTTAAATCTTTACTTTTATCTGAATCATTTTCAGATTCCTCTTCTTTTATTGGTTCAGAATGAATTTCAATGTTAAATCCCCTATCAATACGATTAGCAATTTTTTTTAATGATGAACGAAGTTCGATTTTTAATTCATTTTTCCTACCAGGATCATTTCCTTGATAAAATTCTTTCATAATTTTTGGTATTAAATCTTCAATACCTTTTTCCATAACATCTTTTGCATAATCCTCTATACCTTTCAAATTTTCTTTAGGTACATTTTGTTTTTTTAATTCATTTCTCAACTTTTTAATTTCCAATAAATTTTTATAATTCGAAATTAATGGGGATAATGCAAATGTTAAACATGCGCCAATTTCTTGTAAAGAATCTATAAATATACTGAAATCACTTGAAGATACCCCTCTTATTGTAAAATCTGGTCTACTTTCAGTTGAGATTTCTGCAAAAACATTTAATATTTTGTTTAATTCTGAAATTTCTTTACCAAATTTATCTAATCTATTTTTCAAAAAAATACGTGGAATCAAAACTCCAATTTCACATTCTCCTGGTTTTAGTTGGTCTGCTTTAATTCCAATTTTTTTAAACCGCTAATAATATTATTAATAGCCGATTCTAATTCTACAACTTGTGAATGAATATCTTGAATTTCTTTCACAGCAATAGACGGTGTTATTTGATTCCGTGCAAAAATCAACTCCATTCTTTCTTTAAGTTTTTTTCCTAATAGATCTTTTGCTCCAATTTCGTCAATAGTTTGTATCCATGTTGGCTGAAATTTGTTAACAATTGATGAATTTAAAGCATTATATATTCTTTCAATATTTTTACTGAAATTTTGTTGATGTTGCGGTTGATTAGGTTGATTAATTTGATTATTTAAATCTGATACTAATCCTTTTAATTGTCCTACTAAATTAGTAGATTTAAAATCATTTCTTAATTGTAAAAATATTGCATGCAATTTTTCTGCATTCATAATTTTCCTCCTAAATTTTTCATCCTTCAGGAAATCTCCTATCGAGTATTCAAGGGAACATTTAATTTCCTTATTTTTCTGTCAAGAACAGATCCCGACAGAATCGCAGGAAAAGGATCTACTCTAAATGTTTATTAATCAATAATCGCTCTTCAAGACCATTTGGATATTCAAATGTTAGTTTCCGCTTATGAAAAATCGGATTAGTTTTATGAATAATTCGATGATGATTCGGGCAAATAATTAATAAATTGTCTGAATCATTATTTAATGACTGAACGAATGGAATTATATGATGACATTCAACAATATTTGTATTATAATTTTTGCCAAAATTATTTCCGCAAATTTGACATTTATAATGATATAATTCTTTTAAAGCATTTCCTAATGCTCTATTTAATTTTCTTAATTTCAGTATTTTGTTTATTTCATAAAATCCAGCAGTATCATCAGATTTATTTAAAAACACTTCAACTTCTTCTTCTTGAATTTTATGTTCCTTAATTCCGAAATTAATTTCATTTTTATCATCTAAAGTTATTGAATCCAGATAGAATTCATTGAATATTTCAGTTCCATAAATTAAAATTGATTCTTTGAGATCATCAGGAACCGGGAGTAAAGAATTATCAGTTAGTGATCTACTTTCTCTTTTAATTTTCAGATATTTATAAGTTCTAAAAAATATTTGTTTTAGTTCGTTACTTAATGATTTTGAATATCTTATTTGTAAAATATCTTTATGTTTTGGATATTTCCTTTTATCAAATGGCTGGTTGACCAATTTTGCAGAAAATTCTCTATTATTGAAAAATAGAGTAATCGAGAGTTTTTCTCCATGTTTTAAGTTTTTCTTAATCTGATCATAAAATCCAAACTGATAAGTTATTGGAATTGAAAATCCTTCGTTTATGACAGACCAATCTACATCCTTTTCTAAAATGTATGTTTCATCCTGCAAAATTCCAGGTTTCTTTTCATTCATTACTTTCTATGATCTTTATAATTTCTTTACGAAGATTAGGAATCTCATTTCTGATTATGTCCCAGACAATATCATAATCGACTCCAAAATAATGATGAATTAATTTATCTCTCATCCTTATAATATTCTTCCAGTCTATTTGGTTGTTCCGGTTTCTAAAATCATCAGGAAGTCCTTTTGCTGCTTCTCCAATTATCTCCAGACTCCTGACAATCGCCCTTTGTAATGTAGGATCATTGAGAAAATCATCCTTAAAGATATCTTCACTACTTGAGAGGATGTAATTTGTCTCTTCCAAAATATGTCTTAAATATTCAATTGGCAATTTTGACATTTTCAACTTCCTTTAAAATGTATGGCTTCAAATATGGACTGATACTTTCATTGGTAACTATTTCATAATTTGTTCCGAGATGTCGTTCAAAAAAGTCACATAAAGCAGTAAAGGTTTTAAAAGATTTTTTATCCTTCATAAACTTTACGAGGATATCATAATCACTATCTTTTTTATCTTCATTGCGAACTACAGAACCAAAAATTCCGATAGAGTTTATGCCGAGATTTTTTAAAAATGCCCTATTTTCATTTATCGATTTATAAAATCTTTCTTTTCGTGTCATCTTTTTTCCCAATTAATTTTAATCTGGTTATGTTTTTATTATTCATTAAATTGATGTCAAGAAGAATGTTGGAAACGGGAAACGGGAAACAGGAGATAGGAGATAGGAAATAGGATTTAGAAATTTTCTCTCGTTTTTCGTTTGAGATTTAATCATTTTGTATTTTGGGATTTATTTATTATTTGTTATTTGAAATTTGGAATTTGGAATTTTATTAGAAATTAGAAATTCGGATTTAGAAATTTCCTTCTCTCATTTTCTTTTAAAACTCTTTAAAATAGCATATTTAGCGATTGGAGGACCGAGTAGTTCATTAAAGAAAACCGACATCAGGACAATATTTATCATTTTATCGATTTCCAGATGTATAGCAGCAGAAGCCTGTTCAATAATGGGGGAAGCCTGGACGAAAAGCACCAGTCCTATCGCAACTCCGGCTTGGGGTAATAATCCTAAACCTAAATATTTTTTAACATTTTCGGAAACTTTTAGAGTAGATGCAGACAAATAAATCCCGAAGTATTTTCCAAAAGCACGGAGAATAATAAAGGTCAAACCTGCGAGTAGAACCGTGCTGTCCTTAAAAATGGAAAGACTCAATTCCGCTCCGGCAACTGCAAAAAAGATCGCATACAAAGGGGGAGTCAAAGGTTGGAGTGAGGACAGGATCTTGATATTTTTCTTACTCAAATTAATGAGCAGCATCCCGACTGTCATATTTGTGATCAATGGTGAAAGTTTCAGGCTGATGGAAATCGAGGTTGTGAGAAACAAAACACCGAGAGTAATGATCTTGATCTCGTTGATATTTCGCTTTTTCGAGGATGCAAAATGAATAAGGAATCCTCCTGCAATTCCAATTACCAGCGATGATAAAATTTCCAAAAAAGCATGAATCATCGATATTCCGAAATTGACATTTGTTTCTCCGATAATCGAGGATGATAAGGCAAAAGCGATGGAAAAGAGGATCACGGTTCCTGCATCATCGAGAGCAACGATCCCGTAAAGATAATCGATAAATTCCCCTTTAACTTTCAGTTTTTCAACGATAACAACAGTAGCAGCCGGAGCTGTGGCAGCTGCAATTGCTCCTAAAAGAAATGAAACATAAACAGGTAATTTTAAAAAGATCAAACCCGCAGATACAAGACCAAATGTCAGGAACATTTGAGTAAGAGTAAGAAGAATGACTTTTTTTCCGTATAAGCGTAATTTATAAAAGGAAAATTCTCCACCGATGATCATGGCGATGAAGGATAAGGTTATTTCCGAAATAATGTTCAGCATGTGCATATTTTCATGACGAATGAATTTCAGTCCCGAACTTCCGATTATTATTCCTGCAAAAATATAACCTGTTATTGCAGGTAATTTCGCTTTTTCCGCCAGTTGCCCGAAAATATACCCGACTATCAACAGTAAACCTGCGCTAAAAACGATATGATGAACGAAACTTTCTCTGATTATTTCTAAAATATTCAGCATTGATTTTCCTTTCTAAAGGATTAGACACAAAATTCGATTGTTATTCTGAGTTCTCTCCTTGCTTCTCTTACGAAGAATCTATAACTTTCTTTTGATTATTTCGTTAGAGATTCCTCGATAGAAATATTGTAAGAATCCTCGGAATGACAATACTAATTTTCTAAAAGATATTTCCTGACCAATTCAGGATCTTGAAATTTTCCAAAAAGAATCATCAGTTTGATCCTCATCTTCGGACCCTTGATATCTTCTCCAAAAATCACTCCCATCTTTCTCAGAGAAGCTCCCCCGCCTTCGTAACCATATTCGGGCAGAACTCTTCCAGTATAAGTTCGGGAAACTGTTACAACCATGATGTTTTTGTTAATCACTTTTTTTATGTCGGAAACAATAGATCTGGGAACATTCCCTCTCCCAAATGCTTCCAACACAATTGCTTTTGCTCCATTTTCCAGAGAAGATTTCAGGTAGCGACCATCCATACTACTCACACATTTGATCAAATCGATATTTGTTTCGATTTTATTAGTATGGATTTTTTCTCTGATGATCAAATTCCTGTAAAAAATTACTTTGTCCGGATCGATAATACCAAGCAAACCATAATTAGGAGTAAAAAAAGTATCGGTTTTACCGGAATCGGTTTTGATGACATCACGGGCAGCATTTATTTCATCATTCAAGACAACCAGCACTCCTTTTCCTATTGCCTGTCGATCACATGCAACACGAACAGCACCAACAATATTTCGAGGACCATCAAGTCCAAGTTCGGAACTGCTTCGCATCGCAGCAGTAAAAATAACCGGTTTTTCTGTTTTTAGAACCAAATCCAGAAAATAAGCTGTTTCCTCTAATGTATCTGTTCCGTGTGTGATCACAATTCCGTCAAAATACATGGTTTTCTCATCAACAAGAACAGCCAATTCCAGAATTTTAGTTGCGGTTATGAAAGGACTCGGCATGTTGGCAAATTCAAGAAAAGAGATCTTTGCCAAGGTTTTGAGTTGAGGTAGTTTTTCCAGTTGAGTAATAAATTCATCATCTGGTATAATCCCAAATGGACTATTGGATTTCATAGCGATTGTTCCGCCGGTAGTAATTATCAGTATTTTTTTTCTCATACTTACCTCATTCAGTTCTCGAAAAATTTCTTGCCGATGTAGATGTCAAGAATTCCTTAAATTTCCTAAATTGTGCTTGACATGAATAACTATAAAAAAGGTTTTAACTTAAATCAGTTTAGCGCCCGTGGCTCAATTGGATAGAGCATCTGACTACGGATCAGAAGGTTTGGGGTTCGAATCCCTACGGGCGTGTTTTTTGTCCACGAATTACACTAATTTCACAAAATAATTTAACTCATAAACAAGATTTTTTATTGACAGCGATTGTACGATTTTCAGTTGATTTCGGACCTTCAAAGTTAGCCGAGCTTTGTAGGTTTAAAACTTTTTAAAAGGAACATGTATGAACAAAAAAGGAATTTTTTGCCTGGAAGGATTATGGTATGAGGATCTACGGAAAAAGTCCACTGTAAAGCCGATTTTAGACCTTCTGGAATTGAATTCGGATATTCCGTTCCTGCATTCGGATTGTGCAACAATCGAGGAATTCAAGTTCTATCTAAAAAAATGGAGAACAAAAAAATATGCAAATTATCCGGTCTTGTATCTTGCTTTTCATGGTTTGAAAAACGGAATATTGATCGAGGATAAATTACTGACTCTGGATGAACTGAGCGGTTTGCTGGAAGGAAAATGTAAGAACAGGATCATCGTTTTTGCATCGTGCAACACCGTAAGCGTTGATAAGCAGAAGTTAAGGGAATTTTTGCAGAAAACAAAGGCACTCGCAATTTGCGGATACAAACTTATCGTTCCCTGGATTTCTTCAACTGCCTTTGAATTGATCCTATTAGCATCTCTGCAGGATAATGTCTTCGATGGTCGGGGAATCGGTTCGATCAGGAAAAGAGTTATGGAAGCAGCCAGGATGTTCCGGAAATTGGATTTTTTAATGATCACGAAAAAAGATTTGAAATAAAATTCGGATCAAATCGGACTGTAAAACAAGATGCCAATCTTGTTCATTTTTCTCGATTTCGGTAAATCGAGTTACATCATAAAACAAGATGCCGATCTTGTTCGTTTTTTTAATATTTATTAAAACTGCTCATCACATTTAAGTCTTTACGAATTTTATTTCTAATGGGATAATTTTTTTGCGCATAACCGAGAGTGATGACCAGACCGATCCTGGTTTTACGGGGAATATGCAATAATTGTTTTATCCTTTTCTCATCGAACCAACCCATCATACAGGTTCCCAAACCGAGTTCTGCTGCTTGCAGACAAAAATGTTCCGCTGCGATTCCAATATCGATAAGTGGAAATTCTCTTTTTTTCAACCAGCCGCCGATCTGAGCTTCGAGTTTGGGTTTTTCGAGGGTTAGAACTGCGATAACAGGGGCTTGCAGAGCGAATTTATTAAAAGCAACAATCTGATCGAATGTTGCTTTTGCGATCTTATTTTTTAGTTCGGGTTCGTTAACAATAATCAATTTCCAGGGTTGTGAATTACTCGCAGATGGAGCCAAACGGACAGCATCTATCAATTTTTGGAGTTTTTCTTTTTCAACCGGTCTATTATCATATTTTCTGACACTTTGCCTGATCTTTAGTAATTTTAAAAATTCCATCTTGTACCCCAAAGTTTAAATTATTCGATCCTGAAATAATATCTTCTCAATAAAATCAAAATCCTGGTTGTCCAGTCTGCATACCTGCGGGATCTTGCTTTCCAATTTCGGGAGAGAGGAAAATAGTGTTGGGTGGATACTCTTGAACCCAAATCCCAGAAAGAATTGTCTGTTTGTATCTCAAATAATAATTCGGCATATTTCCCAAAATACTCCTGCCAAATTTCCGGAAAATATTTCGAGAGAAGTTCTTGCGAAGCAAACCATCTGTCCAATTGTCCGGGATAATCAAAGGGAATTCCTCTATTTAATGAAGCCGTAAGATAACTGATTCCGGATTTTTGATTCCAAATCCAATCGAAATATTTTCGTTGCAATTTTTCTTGGATAATCTCTTTTTTTGAACCTAACAATATCAAATGATACCTGGATTTCAAGACAAGATAACTGTCCTTTACGGTTGCTCCTGTCAGTTCCTGATGAGCATTTATCTCATCATCTTCTTTGTAAGAACCTGATTGGAAAGTTCGTTGTAGAATTTTCAGCCATAAATTCCTTGGTTCATCAAGTAACGGATGATCAGGATTTATCGTTGCCAGAGTAGAACTTAAGAATAAATTTTTACCTGTTTCCCATCTATCGTTTTTTTCTTCATAATCAGGGAACTTGATCTTATTTTGTAGAAGGTCTGAAATGTAGTTTTCTGCTTTTGATAATACTCCTGAATTTCTATCCAAACCAAGAGTCAGTGCTCTCGCGACTCCAACTTCTGTAGAAGGAATTTTCTGTTTGAGTTTGGTGCTGCGGGAATGGAATGCTCCCCAACTTCCATCCTGCCATTGTTCGGATTGGAGATTTTGGACTTGAAGACTTTTATGCAGGTTTTGTTTGGCAGTTTTTAATTGAGAGGAGTCTTCCGGTAATTTCAATAAATCCCGTAAAAGCAGATAATGAACGACTACTCCCGGATCGTTGGATAAAATAGATTGTACTATTTTTTCGATTTTAATTTTCATTCAGAAAACAATTTGTGTTAAATTCAGATATTAGATACAAGAAATCGATAAAATAACAAATCATTGTTTTAATAATTTTTCATATTCCGGATGGGATCCAATCCAAAACCAAATAAGATTATTATCGATTTCTCTAACAATACTTCGATATTTGTTCGTTACTCTAATTGACCAATATTTAGTAACTTTTTTCAAATGAAGAGACGGATGATCAGGATTTTTTCAATAAGGTAAAATTCTTATCAGCAGCTTTCTGAATAGATTTTTGTAATTTTTGATAATATTTCCAAAACGATGGACTTATTAAATGGATCATATTCGTTTACATTTTCCGCATGCAAAATCTTCTATCGCTTGTTGACCTAAAAAATCTAATTTCCAATCCTGAACATCCTTTTCAAATTCTTCATCCCAAGTATCTGCTTCATATTTATCAAACCATTCACGAAAATCAAGTAGTTCGTTTTTTGAAAGCTGTGTTACCGATTCCTCTATTTTTTTGTAATGACTTCATATTACCACCTCTTTTAAAAGATAAATTTTATCAAATGGTTTAAGTCAATATCTTTTTACTTTTTACTCTTTTCTCTTTTCTCTTTTCCCTTTTCCTGTTTCCTATCTCCTGTTTCCTGTATTCTTCCAATCCTTCCCGGAAAATCCTCATCGCATTCTTAAGAGCTTCTTCATTCAGTACATAAGCGAGCCGAACTTCATTTTTCCCGATATTTGGAGTTGCATAAAAACCTTGTGCAGGAGCGAACATCACGGTTTCTTTGTAGATGGAAAAATCGGTCAACATCCATTGTGCAAAGTCATCGGCATCATCGATAGGAAGTTTGGCAATGATATAAAAAGCACCTTTTGGTTTGATGCAGACGATTCCATTGATCTTTTGCAATTCTTCAAAAACTATATTCCGGCGAGTATCATATTCTGCTAAAATCTTTTTGAAATATTCAGCTTCGATATCGATAGCTGCGTTTGCCGCCAGTTGATCTATGGTCGGAGGACACAAACGGGCTTGAGCGAATTTCAGAGCTGCAGTCATCAACCGCTTATTCCGCGAGATCAAACAACCGATGCGCGCTCCGCAGGCACTGTATCTTTTGGAAATGCTGTCCACCATGATCGCTTTATCATTGAGTTTCTCAAAATCGAGAATGCTCGTGTGAGAAAGTCCATCATAAACAAATTCGCGATATACTTCATCGGAAATAATATACAAGTTGTGTTTTTTTGCAATCCTGACAATCCTTTCCAATTCCTTTTTGGAATAAACTGCACCCGTAGGATTTCCCGGGTTACAGAGCATTATTGCTTTTGTTTTTGAAGATATTCTGGGGATGATCCGTTCATCATCAGGAAGAGCGAATCCATCTTCTGCAAAAGTTGTGATCGGAACGATCTTGATTCCGGTCATCGAAGCAAATCCATTATAGTTGGTATAAAACGGTTCCGGAACGATGATCTCATCTCCTTCGTTGCTGGTTACAAGCATGGCAAAAACGATCGCTTCCGAACCGGCTGTTGTAACGATTATATCTTCTTTCTCGATTTCGATTCCGTGTCTTTCGTAATAATTGACGAGATTTTCCCGATAACAATCAAGTCCTTGCGATGGTCCGTAAGCCAGGACTTTTTCATGATAATTTGAGTAAACATCGAGCATTTCTTTTGGTGTCTCGATATCCGGTTGTCCGATGTTCAAATGATAGATTTTTATTCCTTTATCATTAGCAGCGTCCGCATAAGGTTTCAATTTCCTGATCGGAGATTCCTGGATATTAATTGCACGCTTTGATAATTTCATATTTTCCTCACTTCTTTTTCATTTTCTTTTTTCATTGAGATAAACTGAAATAATTGAAATAAACTGAATTTTTAATCTGTCATTCTGAGTTCTCTTCCTGCTTTTCTATTGAAGAACCTACATTATATAAATAGAAATTTTTTCTACCAGATTCCTCGTTTGATATAGCAAGAAAAACTTTCGGAATGACAATAATAGAATTTCCTTCTTTCTTTTTCAGTCTTCCTCAATTTCTTCAGTTTATCTCAATGAAATGAATTAAAATCTTTCAATTCCTCCATCGCCTTCTGAACTTCACATAATTTTTCCTCTACTTCCTTTTTTGTAGATACATAAATTGGTTCTCCATAACTGATATTCACCTGACTGAAAGGAAGCGGCAGTCTGAATCTATCCCAGGAATTGAAAACGAGTTCTTTCTTGATATCGACAGCTACCGGAATTAACGGCAATTTAGTAAGATAAGCAAGATAAAGAAGTCCGTCTTTGATCTTCTCCCGCGGACCTTTGGGACCATCCGGGGTGATGGCGATGCTGTGTTTTTTGGAGAGTTTGATCATCTCTTTCATCGCTTTAATACCGTTTCGAGTCGATGAACCTCTGGCTGTTTTAAAACCGAGAACTCGACACGGACCCGCAACAAGTTCTCCATCTTTGGAAGAAGAAATGAGAACTACGATCTTTTCAAATTTCCGGGTAAAGAGGAGAGGAAAGATATTCCGATGCCAGAAAGAGTAAATAACTCTTTCCTGCGGTTGCTTTTTCAAGATTTTTATTCTTAAAGTAAATCCTAAAATCAGGACGAATTTTGCTGCTAAAAATTTCTCGATAAAAAAGAGGAATTTATTCATTGGAAAAAACTTTCAATAATATTTGCGGTTTCTTTGGAAGCGGATTTTTCTCCGAGAACCCGATGGAGTTCTGTTAATTGTACAGATATTTTCTGATATTTCCTTTGAGAACTCAATATCTCGGAAATTGTTTTGAATATATTGTCCGCAGAAGCGTCATCTTGAACTAATTCCGGTAAAACATTCTTATCCATCACAATATTGGGAAGTCCTATCCGTTTTATTTTCACGAATCTTTTCCCGATTTCATAAGAAATTCTACTGGTTTTATAAACGATGATAAATGGAGTTCCGATATATGCTGTTTCCAGAGTTGCAGTTCCGGATGCAACAACAAGAAAATCACAATATTTCATCATTTCGTAATTATGATTTTCAATAATTCGCAGATGGGGATGGTTGAGTTTTTGGACTGTCCTTTCAAAATAAGTTCTATTAACTGAATTTGCTTTGGAAAACAAAAAATTGAAATTCCCTGAATTAAATTTCCCAACTGTTTTCAAAAATATCGGAAGCATTTTTTTGATCTCGATGTTCCTGCTTCCAGGAACGAATCCCAGCCATTTTTTATCCAAATCCAGATTGTATTTTTCTGCAAATTCTTTTTTAGATAATTTAATATTTATCTCTTCAGCGATCGGGTGTCCGACAAATCTCGATTTTATCTGGTATTTATCGAAATATTTCTGCTCGAAAGGTAAAATAAAAGCAATAAAATTCGTGAACTTCTTGAGTTGATGAATTCTCTTATATTTCCAAGCCCAGAATTGCGGGCAAATGAAATAAAGAACAGGAATATTTAACACTTTTGCAATTTTCGCAATTCGCATATTCAATCCGGGATAATCGACTAAAACTACTAAATCCGGAGGTGCTGCCCGGAAGATCTGTTTTATCCTTTTCTCAACCTTTATGAAAAAGAAAAGATGTTTGAGAACTTCGACGAATCCCATCACGGAAAAGCGGTCAAAAGGGAAAAGAGGTTTAAAACCAACCTTTTCCATCAGCCTTCCTCCAATTCCAAAATGCTCGAAGTTCGAATTCCTTCCGCTCAATTCTTCGATCACTTTCGAGGAATGAAGGTCACCGGAATTTTCACCGGCTATCCAGAATATTTTTTTCATTTTTTTCTTATCCACGAATTACACGAATTTCACGAACTTTATTTCACTACCAAGAACACAGAAAGAGACTGAAAAAGAATCGAGTCGTAAGCGAAGTGACGACTCGAAGCTTTTTCTAATTTATTTTTCTTTGCTTCGACTCGTCTCTTCGCTTACGAGTCGATTGAAATCAGTTCTATCCATGAAAATCCGTGAGCAATCATTCCCCCTCGATTCCCAAAATCAATCGTCTATTTCGCGGTCCGTCGAATTCGCAGAAGAAAATTCCCTGCCAGGTGCCCAGAGCCAATCTTCCATTTTCGATAAAAATATCCTGCGAGCAGCCGACAAGTGAACTTTTCAGATGAGCATCGGAATTTCCTTCGGAATGGCGGAAACCGGAAAAATGCGGAACAATCTTATTCAAACCGAGAATTATATCGTGCGGAACATCCGGATCTGCGTTTTCATTGATGGTTACGGCTGCAGTTGTGTGCGGAACGAAAAGCGTTATTTTACCGTTTTGGATTTTCGAGTTTCTCACAAATTCGTTCACATTCCGCGTAATATCTATCAATTCTTCTCTACTCGAAGATTTCACGGAATTTGTCTGATATTTCATCCTACCTCCGATAATTTTCAAATCAAACTTTTTAAATTTGTTTTAATGTCAAATTTTATCCTTTTATTTTTTCTTGACGGATTTGGGTTGATTTAAGGATTTCAGTAATCCCATCGTCCCGATGGGAATCATTTTTTAGACAGAATTTGTCTAAATCGAATTTTGAAGAAAAAGTTACCATCGGGACGATGGTGATACAGATTGGAGGAACAATGAAAAAACTGCATCTTTCAGAAAAGAACAAGATGATCTTCGGAGTTTGCGAAGGCTTATCCGCATCTACCGGGATCGATGTCAGGTTGATCAGACTGGCTTTTATCATTTCTATTTTTTTTGGCGGTACCGGAATTTTGATCTATTTGATCCTGTTCGCTATTTTACCGAAAGGATTGAAAGACTCGAACATCATCGATGTGGAAGTTGAAACTGATGAAGAAAAAGGAAAAGAAAAGGAATATACAAATATCTTCCGCACCTGGGATGACAGGATGCTCGCCGGAGTTTGCTCCGGTCTGGCAAATTACCTGAAATGGGATGTTTCCATAATTCGATTGCTATTTATTTTGATGAGTTTCGGTGGCGGGATCGGGATCATTCTTTACTTGATCTTCTGGTTTATTTTCCCGAATGAAGAGTGAGATTAACAGCGAACAATTATGAACAAAAAAAGATAGAAAGAAAACGAAAATAAATATTTATGATAATAATTAGTTTAAATTTTTCTAAACCGATGAATCGGTTAAAAAGTCGTTCTGTTATTTGTACACCCGATTAAAATCGGGTGTTAATCTAAAAAATGAAAAATGAAATCAGAGTAACACCACAATTCATTGTGGTGCAGAAGAAACCGTTTTTTATCTCTACCATTTCAATGGTTTATTAACTAAATGACAAACCAAAAACTCTCCATTTTTTTCCTTATCTTTTTTTCTACTTCCCTATTCTCCTACAATTATTTCTCCCCGATCATCAAAACCGAAAATTTCACAGTTTCAGAACAAAACAGAGAATTTTCCCTCAAACATCTAAACTTGATAGTTAACTCGGAACAAGTTTTTCACGATTCGATTTTATTGGAAAAAAATGAAGATTACAAAATCGATTATCAAAATGGGAAAATTACCTTTTTTGTTCTTGTCGGAAATGTCTCCATCGAATATTTGATCTTCCCGGAAGATTTGATCAGCAGGTATTTTCTTTTTGAAGAACAGACAACTTCCGACAGCACCGAGATCAGACTAAAGAAAAAGAAGAAAAGACAGTTCTATGCCGACACAAACCTGAACATTACCGGAAGTAAAAGCATTTCAGTCTCGATTGCCAATAACGAAGATTTCAGCATCGATCAATCGCTTTTCCTGAAAATAAACGGTGAATTAGGAAAAAACCTGCGCATCGAAGCACAACTTTCAGATAGCGAATCTCCCATCACTCCGGAAGGAGATTCCCGCGAGATCAGCAGTCTCGATCAGATTTTTATCAAACTTTACGGGAAGCAATACGAAGTCGCATTTGGCGATCTGGAGATGGAATTCAAGAATACACAATTTATCAATTATGCTCCCAGATTTGAAGGATTAAAAGCAGGTTGGTTCAGAGAAAATCATTATTTCGGAGCATTAGCGATTTCCAAAGGGAAAAAGACAACTGTCAGTTTTAACGGAGTCGAAGCCAAGCAGGGCCCATATTATCTTTCCATCGAGAATACGAGCGGAGTTCTGGTCGTTCCTGGAACGGAAGAAGTCTATTTGAACGGTCTGAAAATGCAGCGAGGAAGCGATTATACGATGGATTATGCGGAAGGAAGCATAACTTTCACGAACAAACATTTTCTGACTTCCAATTCATTTATCCTCGTTTCATTCCAATATTCCGATGAAAACTTTCGGCAAAATATGTATCTCGCAACTTCCGAAATTAATTTCTTTAAAAAACTGAAGATCAGAAATTTTTTGGCTATTCAAAATGATGATAAAAACAATCCTCTGCAATATGATTTTACGGATGAAGATCTTGATTCGCTTAAAACTGCCGGAGATGAACAAGCCTGGGGAAATGGAATTTTTGAAGTGGAAGCTGGAACAGGTTTGTATGTTTTAGAGGGAAATGATTTTATTTATGTCGGTTCGGATTCAACCGGAAACTACAATCTTCATTCAACTTATGTCGGCTATCAAAATGGTGATTATAATTATAACTCCGATACACGGGATTACATTTATGAAGGTGAGAATCTGGGAAATTATGTTCTGAAAAGGAAATTGATCGCTCCACAAAATAAAGCAAATTATGATCTGAATATTGATTTTTCCGGAGATTTTTATCAATTGGATGTAGAAGGAATTTTCAGCGTTCTGGATAAAAACACCTTTTCCGCTCTCGATCAGGAAAATGATGATGGTTATGCAGCTCATCTCGGTTTGAATCTTTTCCCGGATTATGATAAGATCAATCCGAACTTGAGATTGTTCTATCGAAATATCTCCAAAAATCTTTCTACTTTTGCCGATATTGAAACACCTCTCGATTTCTATGAACTCGCTCAATTTCCCGATACTCTCGAGACGAAAGAATATTCTGCTAATTTGAGCATGAATGTTTTCGACTATTTTTCTCCCAACATCAAATATAAGAAAAAAACAGCAAAAGATTATGCAGAGCAGGATTATCTTGCCTTAACTTCCAATTTCAGACAGAAATGGATTCTCCCGAAAATTTATTATCGCTTTTTGAACTGGACGCAAAACTACGAGGAAAATCCGCTGATCCTGACAAAAATTTCCAAGCAGGAACAGCACACTCTGAATGGAGATTATTCCTATAAAAAAATAAAGATCGGAACGGATTTCTTCTCCAAAAAAAGGAAAACAACAGAAGATTATGATAATTTTCGGTTTGGAGAAAAAATCAGGTTCTTAAATTATGATATTTCAACTTTGAATACGAACAGATGGTCTGCAATGATTTCCTATAAAAGGGAAAAGATCGATTCTTTAAATTTGGAAGATCATTGGAAGATAAGCCGGGAAACTCAAACTGTAAATTTCAAAAATACACTGAATTTTGAGGATCATCGAGTCAGGATCGATTATTCCCATCGCGAGATCAAGAATGATGATAAATATGATCAGGCGGAAATCACATTACGAAATTCTTTCTGGAAAGATGCAGTCGATCTGAACACGAATTATTCCCTGAAAAATATCGAGTATTATCCCAAAATAAGAGAATTGGAGTATATCGGTGAAGGTCTCGGTTTGTATGACAGCACCGGAGTTTATACGGGAGACGGAGATTACGATTGGATCATCAAAGAGATCGATTATAACAACCCGGAAATGTCGATCGAAGTGAATGCTAATTTTTCTTTGTTCCTGAATCCGAAAGCTGTTACTGGATCATTCTGGAAGAAATTCCAAACCGAAACAAACCTCATCATCACCGAAAATTCAACTGCTGATAAGAAATCTAATGTCTATCTTTTACATCCTGATTTTCTGATGAATGAAGGAACTACGATCTTTGGTAGAACAGATTTCCAGCAAACTCTCTGGTATGATTTTATTCCCAGGAAATTGACAACAAAATTGCGATTCCAGACTGAAAAAAATCTCGACAGCCGTTACATCGATGAAGTCGAGAAAAATGACCAGCAAACCTGGGAAGCGATGCTGCGACTTCTTTCCGTAAAAAGAAGTAATTTTGAACTGACTTACGAAAATATCAGCGAGCAGAAATCGTTTTATGATTCGGAAAGTAGAATTCATTTACTCGATTTCGATGTCAGGAACAGACTGAACCCGGACTTGACTCTGAATTCCAACCTGGATCTTTCGCGGGAAACAACCAATAAATCCGGAGAAGATGATGATTTTGAGATCGACAGCATTCAACTGACGGAAACCGCAACTTATTTCTTCAAAAGGAAATATAGAGTTTTCGGAAAATTCAGTTACAAAAGAAATTTTAGAAAAGGCTCTGATTACTTAAGTTTTTTAAGTGACAAAAAAAATGGAAATATTTTTAAGTGGAACATCAGCCTGGATTATAAAATGAACAGTTATACTTCAGCGAGCCTGGAGTATGCAGGTGATAGTTACCCGGAGCGGAATGATGTTCATAAAATAGAAGTGGAAGTGAAGGCGGAGTTTTAGATGCAACTCAAACAATCCTGTTTGAGAATCGGTTATCTCATTCCCGAGTTCCAATATGGGAATGCACATATAAAAAGTTTTAATTTGATTCTTTTTGCTTAAAAGGATAAATCAAAGTGAAATTTCTAATTCAATTATTTCCGAAATGAAATATTTGAACAAGTTTTTTCCTCGAAACAATCCGTCAAAAGCCGGACTAAAGGTTCCGAAATACAAAGATTTTTAAAATGAACAAAATAATCGAAACCAGAAGACTCATCACCAGAAAAGCAGAAAATTCGGAAAGAGATATCGACCTTTATTTTCGACTTTGGAACAATCCGCGAGTGATGAAATATGTTGGATTTCCCGGAGGTTTGAGAATTTTTAAAGAAAAGATTGATGAAAAATTATCGATACAACCGCATTCAGAATTTGACAGATTATTACTAGTTGAAATTAAGGAATCAGGAATCTTGATCGGAGAAGCGAAACTCGGTTTTCCGGATGAAGAAGGAATTTCCAAAACAGATGTCAAACTGCTTCCTGAGTTCTGGGGAAATGGTTATGGAAAAGAGATCAAAAGGGCATTAGTGGATTATATTTTCGAGAATACAGATGCGATTGCAGTCGAGGGTTCTCCCAACAAAAAAAATATTGCTTCCATCAAAATGCAGGAGGTAGTAGGAGCAGAAAAAATTAAAGAAAGTATTTATCATTTTCCGGAAACTATGAAACATTTCACGGAAGATGTGCATTGTGTGATCTATCGTGTTTTCAGAAAGTAACTCAATTTGCCAAATGAGAAATTTAAAGAACAGTAAAACTTACCAAGTCTCAAAGACTTGTGAAGTTTTTAAATTCAGGGATTTTTTAAAATCTTTATTCATATTTGAAAAACTTCACAAATTTATGGAAATTTGTTAAGTTTAAATTTAGGATTTTTCGGAAGTAACTCAATTTGCCAAATGAGAAATTTAAAGAACAGTAAAACTTACCAAGTCTCAAAGACTTGTGAAGTTTTTAAATTCAGGGATTTTTTAAAATCTTTATTCATATTTGAAAAAACTTCACAAATTTTTGAAAATTTGTTAAGTTTAAATTTCAGGAGAAAATATGTTCAATGAACTGAAAGAATCCTATCAGACAGCAGCAAAGGTTTTTACAGAATTTGCTGATAACGAAAATAATATCAAAAAAACGGATCAAGTTTCAAGATTGATCGCAGAAACCTTCCAGAAAGGGAACAAAGTCCTCATCTGCGGAAATGGAGGAAGCCTGACCGATGCCATGCATTTTGCCGAAGAATTGACCGGCAGATTCCGTAAAGACAGGAAACCGCTGCCAGTCATTCCCATCGCAGATCCGTCGCACATAACCTGCACTGCCAATGATTTTGGTTTTGCAGAAATTTTCGCACGCGGAGTGGAAGCATACGGAAAAAAAGGTGATATTTTAATCGCGATCTCCACGAGCGGAAACTCGATCAATGTTATCAAAGCAGTCGAGAAAGCGAAAAACCTGGCGATGAAAACAGTTCTGCTTTCCGGTAAAAATGGTGGTAAATTAAAAGGAAAATGTGATCACGAATTCATCGTTCCGGCAAAAACAACAGATAGGATTCAGGAAGTTCATATTCTCATCCTGCATATAATCATCGAAGGAATCGAACGAATACTTTTTCCTGGAAATTATTGAAGCATTTGCCACAGAGACACAGAGAACAAAGAGGAATAGTTTCCTTTTAGTTTAATAATTTATATTTCTTTATCCGTTCAATCCGTGCAGGTCCTTGAGCAAAAATAAATGTAGGTTTTTTCAGTGAAAAGTCAGTGTAAGTCAGTAGCAATTAATCCGTACAATTCGCGGCAGGGAAAAAATGAAATCAGTCATTCAGAGAGTCAGATCAGCAAAAGTCGAAGTCGATAACAAAGTAATTTCCGAAATCAGGAAAGGTCTTTTGATCTTACTTGGAATTTCAGAAGAAGATTCCGGTGCGGAAATTGCATGGCTGGCAAAAAAAGTAATCGAGTTACGAATTTTTGAAGATACTGACAAGAAGATGAATTTGTCCTTAAAAGATATCAATGGAGAGATTCTACTCGTTTCACAATTCACTCTTTATGCCGATTGCAGGAAAGGACGCAGACCCGATTTCAATAAAGCAGCAAAACCGGACAAAGCAGAAAAACTTTATGAGGAATTTTCATTGGAATTAGAGAGGAATGGAATCAAACCAAAAATGGGAATTTTCGGCGCATTTATGCAGGTTTCGCTCGTTAACGATGGTCCGGTAACAATCATTTTGGAGCGCTAAATATGTGTCTTTCCGAGGAATCATTCAGCGCCATCTTGCGAGGAATCTCCAGTGAATAAATGAAATCAAATTGAACCTGCAGATTCTTAGGAAAAGAACCAATCCGGTAGTTGCCGGTTCAAAATGACAATATGAAAGATTGTCATTCCGATATTTCTTTTAATATTTCTTTCGAGGAATCTCGAGCAATCAAATGATATTAAATGAAGTAATTGATTCTTCGTAAGAAGAGTTGGAAGAAAACTCAGAATGGCTGTAAAAGGTTTTCTATGAACATAAAAAATGTAATTTTCGATCTGGGAAAAGTATTGATCGATTTTGATTTTGATATTTTTTTCAAAAAAATCGGATTAAATCCTGAAGATAGACATCTCGATGAAGCCCGTGAACCGATCCTGCTTTTTGAATCCGGGAAAATGAAGAAGAATGATTTTATCCGCAGGATGCGGGAGGTCTATCATTTTGATCTTTCCGATACGGAATTTGAGAAAGCATGGTGTGAAGATATTTTTACGGAAATTCCGAAAATGATCGAACTGGCAAAAAAGTTACAAAAGAAACACGATATTTTTATTCTATCGAATACCGATGAAATTCATTTTCCGTATGCCTGGAAGAAATTTCCTTCACTTCATTTTTTTAAGAATAACCTGCTGCTTTCTTATGAATTGAATGCTGTCAAACCGGAACCGGAAATTTATCGGAACGCCCTGAAAAAATTCAATTTAAATCCCTCAGAATCTATTTTTATCGACGATCATCCGGTAAATATCAAAGCAGCTGAAAAGATCGGTTTATACGGAATTGTTAATGAAAATTTTCAGAAAACGAAGCAGCATCTCGAGAAAATCCTGAATTTTATTTGACAGCAGGAAATAAATGAAATTTAAGTCAATCGAATAATACTAAGAAAATTATTCCTCAATTTCTCCCTTCTCCTCGCAGGAGAAGGATTGGGGATGAGGTTAGAAGGAGATGAAATGAAAATAAAAGCATTTTTAGTTTTAATCGTTTTAAGTACAATAATTTTTGCTGATGGATTCGGCAAAGAACTTTGGGACGGCAACACTTTCACTCATAAAGTTGTAGATGCTTCCCGTTTGGATGAGAACATCATCAAAGCAAAAGTGGATAGAGAATGGAAAGAATTTGAACTCGAAGAAGTTCCGGAAATTTTCTATCAATGGAATTTCCAAAAAAGGATACAAACTATCGAAGACATCAAAACCGGGAAAATGCCGGGACTCGCCGGACCTCATAACGGCATTATCGCGACTTACGGTTATCAAAGGGAAGATTCGCATTTCAAAGTAAACAATGCCATCAAAGGCTGTGGATTCCTTCCCAAAAAAGACAAACTGAAAGAAACGATCCAACTCCTGAAAAACACTTACGAAGATGATATGATGAAAAAAATGGCGATCCTGATCGATCTTTATACCAAAGCCGATACGATCTTCGATCTGACAAAACAAGTTTCCCTTGAATTATACGCAACTCCCGAAAGAGGAACGCAAACTTTCCTCAACCAGATGACCGATCCGACTTCCGTGATCGTGTTTATGGATATTCCGACTTTTAAACTGAAAACGATCGCTTATCTTCTCCACCCCGAAAATCCGGATCTAACTGATTATGAAAAGGATGTGGTCGAATACATCAACCTGATTCACAGTTATTTTCACGGAGAATTTTCCAAAGATTTTATCGGTGTCATATACAATGTGATCGAATCTTATAACAGTTCCCCGGGAAACGATAACGGGCGCGGGAAGAGGATCACGCCATAGATTATTAGACTTTGCGAAGATTGTCGAACTTCCTGTATATCTCGACCTTCACAAAGTTTTTCATTAAAATTTATAGATTATCGTCAAAGAAAACTAATCAAGTAAAATGAGTTGTGAAATTTAATATTTTCGCAAATAGGTCTTACGACTACGCATTCATACTTTTCACTCATCGCAATATGCTTTGATATTGGACAAGATGGTAACTTTAGATGATTTTAGACTTTCACGACCGTGTTGAAGCTAATTTTTTTGTGCATTTTCGTGGCTATTTCAATAAATCGGGATGACAGGATTTGAACCTGCGACCTCTCGGTCCCGAACCGAACGCGCTACCGAACTGCGCTACATCCCGCAGTGCAAAAATCTGAAAACCGGTTTTGTTGTCAATGATTCGGTTCGAGGAAAATTTCACAAAAGGAATTTTCGGGATTTCCAACATAAAATCGATTTGAATCATGTTTCGAAAATTAATTCAGGATTATCATAATTTATGTAAAGGAAGTCAACTATAAAACTTACATAGATTTAGAAAAGAAAAACAGATACTTTTTTATCAAAAAATAAACAATGAGATAAAAAAGATTTGACAAAAAAAACAGTAAAAAGTGGTTTTGCATTCTGGAATTAATATGAGGTATTAAGATGTTAATATCGAAAGTAAGATTATTGAAAATTAAATGTCGCAGTCATGGTTAGTTAGATTGAGTGAAATATCGTTATTGTGGTTTTTGTATTTTGATCTTTAATATCGTAAAACAATTTTTTTATTGAATATTTAACAAATTTATATCGAGGAGGATGTAATGAAAAAAGCAATTTTATTAACTACACTGTTATTGCTTATTTTTTCCACAACTTTATCCTGGGCTTCTCTTAAAGAAGACAGAGTAACTTCATTCAGAATAGATAAAGAAAAAGTTATTTCGTCTTATAGTAAAGAGATTCCAAAAGGATTCGAACCAAAACGCATCGAACATCCTGTTGATGCAAAAAAATCACCTGTTTCGAAATCCACACCGAGTACCCGAGGTGGAAGAATAGCAGGTGACCTGTTATGGGAGGATAATTTTGAATCTACTGCTGACTTATTTTACGGTGTCAGTTTTAGTTACGGATGGGGACTGCCTGATGGGTACGGAACAACAATGTATGGAATGCGCTTTACTCCGACTTTAGATGGAGTTATTGATCAGGCGTATTTTTATTTTTATGGTGCCTGGTCAACAGGAGCGCCGGACTTGCGAGTTTATGTGTGGGATGATAATGCCGGACTTCCCGGAACAGAACTCGGATATGTCGATGTTCCTTTTGCCAGCCTTGTTTTTGATGACTGGTGTTATGTCGATTTCAGCTCATTAAGTATTGCAGTAACAGAAGGAACCGACTTCTTTATTGGATATGAAGTAACTAACGGTGTAGCCGGAACAACAGATATTGCCATCATATCCGATGACGGTTCTGCAGGAGAACAAAGAGCTGTTGACTATTATTTAGGCGCCTGGGAAACTTTTGCTTCCTGGACGGTCGATTGTAATCTCTGGATCGGTGCAATTATCAATAAAGATCCTTTGCCGGATCCCTGGACGGATTCATCCGGTGAATGGCAATTTGTTGAAATCACAAGTAGAGCAGATCCACAATCACCAGATGCAGCACATAGTCCGACACACTGCTGGTGGGTCGATGAGGATTCGACATTTGCTCCCAAATCACAATTGGTCTCTCCCTGGATGACTTTACCATCATCGCATACAAAACTATTTTTACAATTCTGGTATTTCAATAACCTGATAGACTGGGATGGTGATGATGACGGCACACTGGAGGATTATTTTAAAGTATATGTAGCAGATGATACTTGTGCTTGGCATACCTCGACGCATAATGCTTTCAGTGGTAATTCCTGGTGGTGTGGAGCTGAAGACTATGATCTGTACGGAACATATGAAATGTATCATTTAACTTCTCCAGAAATCGATCTTGGAGTAAGGGCTGGTGGAACTCTTACATTTAAAACAGCATACGAAATTGAAACATCCGGTGGCGAACCTCCCGGATTTGATGCTTGGGATGTTTGTAATGTTCAGATTTCCGAAAATGGAGGAATCGATTGGGATTTCCTGATTCCAACAACTCCGAGTTATGATGCCGACAGTGCTTATGCTTATTATGTAAATACCGGTCAAACTGGATATTATCCAGGTTGGTATGGTTCGAGTGGAGGTTGGATTGATGCATCTTTTGATATCTCTGCTTATACCGGTAATATCATTCTTCGCTGGGCTTTAGCATCTGATCCTGCTGCAACTTTTGAAGGTTTCTTTATTGATAATGTTGTCGTTACTGATGATACCAGAGCAACTGTTTTTGAAGATGATGCTGATACTGAAGTTCATCTGATTCCCGATGCTGCTGTACCATTCGTCGGAGATGAACTTACCTATGATTACTGGCAGGATGGTGATACATTATGGGTTCTCGAAGATGACAATCAAATCTGGAATGGTTCTCTTGACATTTCTGCCTGGATCGGAGACGATGTTCAGATTCTGATCGAAGTGATCAATGATTACGATCATAACGGTGGAGAAGGTGAAGGATTCTGGGTTGACGATGTTCAATTGATTGGTTCTAATCTTCCGGAACATGACACTCAATGTGATTTCCTCTTAGTGCCTTATCCAACAACCGAAGGAATGGTAGATTTCCCACATCCAAAAATGTTGTATCACCAAGCAGGATATGGAACCTCGGGTGCGAACGGAAGTTGTGATGTAGATTTAACAGGGAATGCATATCCCTTATACGATTTCCGTGAGAACAATATGGGTGATCTATCTATGGATGAATATGCTTTAGTCGAATTAACAATCCAGATGCCTCAATATGTTCCAGCCGAAGGAACATGGGATTATATAGGTTGGTGCGACGGAGCGGACGAAGGTAGAGCAGACAGTTTTGCTCCCGATACGATCGCGGTCGATATTTATCCCCCGAATGAATATGAATTAGGTTATAATTCCAGGATCTGGGATGAAGTATATTACACCAGCACAAAATGCGGAACTTACTTCACACCATTTACAGATGGAATATTTACAAGAAGAGATTACGCTTATGTAATTACCGATGTCGAATTATTGTTGATAAATTATGGTGTTGATAACGGCACAGAAACTCAGACTATCGAGATCTTTGAAGCCATCGATGATGTAACTCCCGGAGCTCTGATCTACTCCGAATCGTTCGCTTATACAGCAGGTCTGGGTGGAACTTATGAATGGGCTGTCTTCGACTTAACTACAGATGTTACCATTACCGATGATTTCTTTATCATTATCAGTGGTGACTGGTGGGATCCGGGAACCGGTGATATTGTTCCATTATTTGATAATATGATCAGAGATAAGATGGGTTCGGGTGCATATACGGACCATTCCGTTTATTGGACAGGAACAGAATATGCTCATTCTTCCGGTGATCGTTTTATCAATGCTATCGTTGAATACGCATTCTATCTTACAACACCAGCAAATATAACTATCGAAATTTCAGGTAATGACGTTGTTCTGGATTGGGATGATGTATCCGGCGCAACCGGCTATAACATTTATCGTTCAACCGATCCTTATAGCTTTGGTGCTGTTTATGACACCTCAGCTACAAGTGATTATACAGATACCGGTGCAGCAGCAGGCACAAAGTATTACTATCAAGTAACTGCTACTGCTCCCTAAATGATGTTTTAATATCGGGCTGATCTTAGCGATCAGTTATAAAACCAACTAAATTCACAAGGCTATCCGTAAAATGCGGATAGCCTTTTTTATTTTTTTATGGACAGAATAAGTTATTGGAATTTTATCTTCTCGGAAAATAATGAAGTCAGGTAATTAATGAAAAATATTAAAAGTTTTTTCATATTTGTATTAGTTCTACTTATGAGCTGCTCGTTATTCAAATTTTTATCTACGAATCATCCTCCTGAAAAACCGTTTTATCTTTTTCCGGAAAATGCATCCGAAAATATTGAAATCGAAGATATCATTCTTGAATGGAATTGCTTCGATCAGGATAAAGACTCTTTAAGATATGATATTTATTTTAGCATGAAAATGGATTTAGACAGTCTCGATATTCTGACGACTGATCATTCCGGGAATTTTTATGAACTTCCCGAACTGGATTTTGATACTTTCTATTATTGGAAAATCATTGCTTTTGACGGAGAATTCGAGTCAGAAAGCGAAATATGGAGTTTTAAAACAAAAACTTATTTCCCCGATTGGTGGTTAGTGCAGGACAATCCGGATTATATTTATTCTTTTGGAACCGATATAGATGAATCGCAGGTCGATTCCCACAATTATGCATTTGAAAAAGCAATCGCTGAAAAGAAAATATTTATTCAAGCATACCTGGAAAATTTGTTAAAAAAATTTATTTTAGAAGCAAATATAACAGACCCGTTATCTCTTTCAATGAAAGATAAATTGGTCGAAGTGGTTTCGGAAAAAGACTATCCTGACTTTTTTATGAGCAGGCAGGAAACAATCATCTCACATTCCGAAGAATATCAAACTTATGTCAGGATCCACCTTCCAAAAAAAATTATAAATAGAAAACTTTATGAGAAAGTTATCCTGACTCAGAAATTATTCGAAGATCTACATTATTCGTCTTCCTTTCAGCAATTTATAAAAGAAAATTCGGAAGATGAATGAGTTTGTACCACGATTCTCCGAATTGTTGTATAAAAGAGTCTCTGACTCTTTCTTTGTTGAATCGTAGATTCAAAATGACAACGGAACTGAGTTCAGTGTTACAAAATTTGGCAAGTTTGGAAATAAAATATGAAAAAGAATTGTAAAATAAAAGTTATAATAATATTGTTAGTCTCATTCAACTTTCTATCCGGAGCAGAACCTGTCCGGCATTCCATCATCAAATTACAAAGAAAAGATACATATTTTTCGGAGAAATATAGAATTTTTGATAATCAGAAATTTGTCGGAGAAATTTCCAATAAGGAATTCCTGAATTGGAAAAGAAATCCCGGGATGATGGAAATTCTCATCGAACGAGAAAAAGGATTAAAGCGGATCGAGATCAAAGTCGATGCCGGAAAAATCTATGAAATCGAGATCTATCCAAATAAATATTCCAGCAGCATCTTCGCTCTGAAAGAAGGTATCGTGGAAAAACCGAAAAGAAATCTACTCGAATACCTCGTCCCGTTTGTTATCTTTTTGGTGATTTTAATATCGATTTTAACGCTGTATTTTCATAAAAAAAGAATAGAAAAATTATTAATTCTCGGTAAAGATTTTACCAAAAAAGAGGAATATGAGCAAGCTCTCGAGATCTTCCAGAAACTGGTAAAAATCAAAGCGAATCATTTAGCTGCCTGGCAGGAATTGGAAATTGTATATTTGAAAAAGCAGGAATTTGATAAAGCATATTCCTGCCGGAAAAAGATCAGAGAATTGTTGGAAAATGCTAAATTCGAGAAAAAAGATTTTTCGGAAATCAGAGTGTCGGATATCGATCTTTCTTTATTGGTGAAACTTTTGAAAATAGAAATTCCGGAAATCGAAAAAATAAATATTGTGCGTTCTCTCAAACAGGGATTTTCAGGTTCATCTGTTTTTCTCGCTGAAGTTATTCAAAAAGAAGATGCGACCACCAATTTTGCTGTTTTGAAGATCGACAAAAATGATGCGAAGGAAATTCTAAAAAGCAACTTACAACGCGAATCTGCCGGATTTGCTGCTCTTAAACAGAACCGGATCGAAGAAATCGAGCAGCATCTACCGCAAAGAATCCTGCTTTTCACAGAATCTGAACTCGTTTCCAACAATCGAAGTCTATTGTTCAGTACTTTTGCGGGAGAAAAGAATACACAAAATGTGATGACTTTACGAGAGAGTCTGCAAAAAAAATACAATCTTTATTTCCCTGAAATTTCGAGGATCAGAGATTTTTATGAAAAGCAGTTCTTTTCCATACCTAATAATAAAAAGCGTTTTCTGAAACCCGTCGAGCATCTGAAAAATATGCTGGAATTTAAGACCGATGATATCTTGAAATTTAAATGGGAAAGGATGCAGATCCAAAAAGAAAAGCAATTCATCAATATCGAAGGGAAACTTTTTCCGAATATTATTTTTTATCTTGAGAATCCGGATTTTTGGACAAAAGACGGATTCAGCACATTTTATTTTATAGTTCACGGTGATCTGAATCTCGATAATATTATTTTCAAATCCGATAGGAATTTTGTTCTCATCGATTTTGAGAAAGTGCGGGAAACTGTTATTCATTTCGATCTTACCTTCCTGATCTGCTGGTTTGCCCAGGTTTTTATGCTGGAAACATCAGCGGAAAAAGACTGGAATTCTATTCTCAACTTTATTCCGCAAATTATTTCTTATTTGAAAAATCCTCCGGAAGAAATCAACTCCCAACCGGCAACTGAAAACTTCAAACAGATTTTAGCGGAAATTTATCCCTTTAAGAGAAATCTCGATGAGAATTCTAAAAAAAGTTTTCATTTGAGCCTGACAGCAGCATCGCTTTTGCGTTCATTTTATGAAATGCGTGATTTTGAGAGGAGTTCCTTAAAAAATTTAAAGAATAAGAAAAACGGGCTTTTCTTTTATGCTCTTGCCTGTCAACTGCTTGCTGATCTTGATTTTATCATGATAAAAAATGCGAGTACGAAGGATGCGTTTGATTTACCGGAATTGTGATCACTTTGCGAAAGTTATCTCCTCTGAATTTCTTATGTCAGAACTTCCACAAAGATTTGAAACCGGGCAGCCGTCTAACAATATCTTTGTGGAAATTAAATGAAAGAGTACCTTTGGTGGAATTTTCGCAAAGTGATGGAGTAACTATGATCTTAAAAAAATTGAATCAAATCCTAAAATTCCTGAAAGAATTAAATAAAACATTATTATATTTAGATCCTGAAATTCCGAAAAGCAAAATCCATAAAATAAAAGATTCGGAAAAATACGCTTTTACAAACTCGATCCGGGAAGCGACAGATCTTTCTAAAAAATTCCTCTTCGACCTGGTAATTTTCGATCCGGACTTTGAAGAAAGGGAAATTCTATTTGATTTGATAAAGAAGATCAAAACCCAAAATAAAAGAACAAAAATAATTGCCTTTTCAGACGAAGATGATTTTGATAATGTTTTCCGAGCCTACAAAACCGGAATCGATTTATTTATTCCCAAAATGAATATTAATCCGGAGTATTTCAAAACGGTGGTGGAATTAGTTTTACGGAATTATTCCCGTATCATTATCTCCAAAAATCCCGAACTGCAAAAGTGTTATCAACTTTTATCGTTTTACGCTAAGGAGATAAATTCCGATATTTTGCTCAAAGGTGAAAATGGCACCGGAAAAGGAATTTTAGCGAGAGCAATCCATCTTCTGGGAAATTATAAAGGTGATTTCATCGTACAGAATTGTGCCGGGATCCCCGATACTTTATTTGAAAGCGAGATGTTCGGTTATGAAGCAGGAGCATTTACCGGAGCGAATAAACGGGGAAAGACCGGAGTTTTTGAAAAAGCGAATAACGGTATTCTCTTTCTCGATGAGATCGGCGATCTTCCTCCGGATCAACAAGCAAAACTGCTGCGGGCAATCCAGAGAAAAGTGATCCTCAAAGTCGGTTCTACTAAAGAGAAAATGATCGATGTGCGTTATATTTATGCGAGCAATAAAGACCTATATCATGCAGTTCGACAAAATATGTTCCGGGAAGATTTCTATTACCGGTTGAAAGGCGCTGAAATCCAAATTCCTCCTTTACGGGAAACTCCGGAAGACCTGGAAATAATGTGTGCGGTTTTTGTGAATCGCTTCCTGAAGGAACAAATAAAAGGAGAATTTTCCGGATCAATTCATCCGGATCGGGATTCTTTCGAAAACCTGAAAAAATATGATTTTCCGGGTAATATGAGAGAATTGCAGAAAATCGTTTATCAATCCCTGATCAAAATGCTGATGAATAATTCATCCGGATTAATTTTAGAAATCGATGAAAGAGAGAGTCGTTCAACGCAAAAAGAGAGAGCAAATGTGGAAACTTTCTGGCAGGTCATCGAATTGATGGAAAAAGGTCATCTGCGTTACGGCGGACTTTTAGATGCGATGAAAAGACCCGTCATTCAACACTTGCGTACAAAATATAATGATGATCGCGACAGGATCTCAAAAATTCTGGGATTTAAAGATAAACAGTCTTTGTCGAATGAGATTTACCGGTTGGGGAAGCATTGAGATTAACTGAATTATTATAAGGTCGGACTCGACTTGCTACGAAGTGCGAGTTGAGAACAACCACCATTTGCTGATCGCTTTATCCTAATAAAAAAAATAATAAGCAGTTACCACTTAATCCCTCTTTTCTTCAACAAATTCTGTGATTCTTTGTGACCCAATCGAGCAGCTTTTTGAAAAGATTCGACCGCTTTTTTGTTCTTCTTATTTTTCTGAAAATGCAAACCGAGAGCAAAGTAAGCAAGCGGAAGTTCAGGATTTATTTGAATAGCTTTCTGGAAATTTTCAACTGCTTTTTTATGATCGCCTTTCAATTCATAAATTCGCGCCAAACCCAGGTATGCCGGAGCAAAATCGGGTTTTATCCGCAATGATCGCTGCAAAATATTTATTGCATCATCGATTTTATCTCTTTTCCCTAAAACTACACTCAAACCAACCAGAGAATGGATATGATCGGGATTTAATTCCAGAGATTTTCGCAAGTTGACTTCCACAACATCGAAATTTCTGGAATCCAAAGCTTGCTTTCCTTTCCGGAAATAATCTTCTGCGGAAAGTTCATTACTTCTTTGCTGGTACTCATCTTTCAATTTCTCTCTTTCCAGCTCATCTTTGGTTTCGGACAATTCCTTTTGCAATCGTTCGATCTCGAGCATCGCTTCCTCGGTATTTTTTTGAGACTCTTCCAATTCTTCTCTAAATTCTTCATCTCTGATTGCATTATCCAGTCTTTTCAGGACATCATCCTCATCTACTTCGATCTCGGCTTTGATGTAATAGAGCTCGCCATTCCAGGTTTCTTCCAGGATTTCTGTTTCAGTGATTCCTGCTGAAATGATCTCGATCTGCCTGGAAGTAAGATCACGAACTTCCCCGCTTACTTCGATCTCTTCATTTTGCACGGTAGCATGAACATACATTCCGATTTCTTCGAGCAGTAATCTTTTAACCTGTTCCAGGGCAATTGCTCTGGAAGTTATCTTGCTGTCCGCTTCACTGGCATTATAAGTGTAATCGCGAATGAAATTTTTTGAGAAAAGAGTCGTACAAATTGCTACTATCATAAAGATCAGAACAATATTTTTCATAGTTTTTTCCTTTGGGGTTTTCTCAATTTAGCAAATTGAGTTACGATCAGTAAAACAATTCGCCTGAATTGTTATTTTTAATCCCCTTCTTTTTTTTTAGACAACTTGACAAGTTATGTTACGGATTCTCAACTTAGGAAAGTTGAGTTACTGACTTAAAACCCATTCCATTTTTTTTCGATTTCGTTTAAATAATCCTGTGCCGGTTTGAATCCCATTTCAGCTGCTTTTTTTGTATATTCCAAATCCTTATCCGATTTTCCTAAATTCCCGTAAGCAATACCCAGATTATAATAGATTTTTGCTTCATTCGGATCGAGATCGATTGCTTTTAAATAACTCTCAACAGCCATTTCATCATTACCAAGATTTCCGTAAGAAACTCCTAAATTATAGTAAATATCGGCATTATGAGGATTTAGAAAAATTGCTTTTAAATAACTCTCAACAGCCTTCTGATTTTGTCCAATATCATCATAAGCAACTCCTAAATTAAAATAAACATCGGAATTATCAGGATTTATTTCTATTGCTTTTTTAAAACTCTCAATGGCTTTTTCATAATTCTGCATCTTGCGGTAAGTAAATCCCATATTAAAATATGCACTGGCTGATCCGGGATTTATTTCCACGGCTTTCAGGAAACTTTCGATCGCAGTATTATAATTGAATATTTTCATATAAGTTATCCCGAGATTATTATATGCAATTGCATTTTCAGGTTTGTATTTTAGAGCCTGATAAAAACTATCGATTGCTTTTTTGTAATTTGCTTTTTTCATATAAGCAATTCCCATGTTGTTGTATGAATTGGGAAATTCAGGATTTATATCCAGTGCTTTTTTAAAATATTCAATCGCAGTATCATACTTGAAATCTTTTAATAATATTAATCCAATCTGGTCATAAGCATAGAAATTATTCGGGTCGGACAAGAGGGCATTTTCATAATAAGATTTCGATTTATTAGGTAAAGTCGTACTTGGACTTTCTATTTCTTTAGTCTCATGAGGTTCATCATTTTGAGAATCTATTGTTTCATCATAATCTCCGCTGTAAACATTTGCCCAGCTTTTACTCCGAAATTCCCGGTCATAACTTAACTCTTCTTTCATTGGTTTTTTTAGGAATTTGGCTATTTTGCTTTCCAGTTCTTCTAATTCATAAGATATACTTCCCTTTAGAAACCATTCTTCAGCAGTTAACTGTCCGACTAATTTTTTATATTTGTAAAAAAGAAGGGAAGTTGATTCTTCATCCTTAAAACTTTGAATATCCGATTTAAGAGTTTCGATTTGCTTAAGTACATCTTTTGATTTGAAATATGCTTGTTCCAGATTAGTCTTTTTCTGGGGATCTTCAATTATATCTGAAATTAATTTGAAAATCCCGTCTTCTGATATTTCTAATTCTGCTTTTAAATAACACTTTTCCTCATCCCGTTTATCAATGAGGATTTTGCCAAAACTGAAATCGGATAATAAAAATACAAGATGTTTGGAAGTTAATTTTTTTATCTCTGCTGGAACATTTTCATATTCATTATGAATGCCATAGTATAAATTTACTCCAGCAGCTTCCAATAGCAGATTCTTTAAATGCTCGAGTGCAATAATTCGGATTAATTTCTCTTCCTCGAAATCTGCTGCTGCATAACTGAAATCTTTGATGATAGTGAAAGCAGTGAGGGATGATATAAAACTTATCAACATGACGAAAATAAAAAATTTTTTCATAAAAAAAACTCCTCATGAACTCTAATTATCATTAGCATTTCCTGGATCAACCTTTATAACTAATCTTCCGCTTTCTCATTCAGGAGTTTCAGGTATGCCTTTATCAACTCCCGATATTCCTTGGGAAAGGATTTATAATCATCAGTCAAAAGTGCTTTCTTCATCATTTTGTCAAATTTTAATTTTATTTCCTCGGGAAGTTCCCAATTTTCGATTTCACTGATCTCTGCTTTCCTTTTTTTAGTGAATTCCCGTTTATGTATCGATTTTTGTGCATCGAGCAAACGCGAGAGAATTCTTTCCTGTTTATCTATCAAATTACGATCGATCTTGTTGTTTTTCAAGTTGCGGGAAATACTTTCCATATCTTCGATGATCTTGTTCAAACTCGAAGTCTGTTTCTGGGCTTCCGGGTTGTTCTGGAGCATCCTTTTCAAATTTTCTGCCAGACGCTGTTGATCCGCAGCCAAGCGATCTGCAGTCTGTCTCATCTCGTAAGACATTTTCCCTTCCTGACCTAACTGCATCATCAGTTGTTCGGTCATCATATTCAACATCAACTGCTGTTCACCCATCTGCTGCAAACCTTGCATCAATTGCGACATCGGTCAACCTCCGCCCTGACCTTGCTGCATATTATTTTGCGACTGCATCAGGTCGTAGATCATCAGGTTGATCCCTTTCTGAATATCTTTCAGATAAGATTTTACTTTGCTTTTTTTAGCATCATTTATGTGCTGGAACAATTCGCGGTAAATTTTGGAAGTGAAATTCGCATCATAAACGAATTTTGGTCCGATATAAAGAACGATCATCGGGATGGTGTAAAGTTCCTTCAAGGAGAGATTGATCCCTTCAAAATTGGATAACTGTTTGGGAACTATCCGGAAGGGATCGTTTGTATAAGTTTTTGCTGACTCTTCATGCTTTTGAGAAAAGATGAGTAATCTCCTGATCGTCTTTTGGATGATCTCGCCGATCTCCATCATCGAGCCGCCGGACATCATCTGTTTCATCTCACTCAATTTTTGAGTCATTTTTTTCATCTTGGAGGATGCGCTTTGCTGGGATTTTTGTGCTTTCTGTTTCTGGTTTTGCTGCAAATTTTCCATACTTTCCTGTAAATCCTCAGAAAGACTGTCCTGCTCTATTTGTTCCTGCAACTCCTCCATTGCTTTTATTACTTCTTCGTCTCTTTTATCATCGAGAAGTTCGTCGGTTTTTTCCAATTGCTCCTGCAGGCTTTCCAGTTTTTCGGAAATATTCTGCTGCTCTTTGGATAGTTGCTCGTTATCAGCTTCCTGATCTTCCGTTCTCTGATTCAAATTTTCCTGCATTTCCTCCATTTCTTCGGCAATTTCCAACGCTTTTTGCAGAGCCTGTTCTTTCTTAATATCTTCCAGAAGTTTTATGGTCTGCTCTAATTTTTTAGAAAAATCTTCCATCGAGAATTTGAAATCTTCCATCGCTTTTTGGAGAACATCCGGATCGAGTTCTTCCATTTTCCGACGCAGTTCTTCCATTGCTTTTTCCAGTTCTTCATTGGAAATTTCTTCCATCAACTCCCGTATTTTCTCCATTTTTTCGAGAGTTTCTTCGGATAAAGCCCGGTTATCCTCGAATTTCTCGATCAGTTCCTGGTAGTCTTCTGCGATATTCTCGATCTCTTGATTCAAATCCTCCTGTTTTTCCAAAAATTTTTCCAGTTCCTGTTTATCCTCCCAATCTATTTCCTGTTTTTTCATCAATTCCCTTCGTTTTTCTTCAAATTTCTCCTGCAGTTCTCTGGAGCGTTCCAGTGTATTTTCCATCAATACGGATTTGAGTTCTTCCTCTTTTTCGATTTCCCGGTAAATCTCTTCGATGGAAGGGAATCGGGCATTATATTTACGACTTGTGGCTTTTTGTTTATTTGGAGAATTATCGTAAATTTCCAACCAGTAAGTGATGTTATCTCCGGGAATCAAAAAAATATCATTCAAATCAAAGATATGATCAAGATTCAAGATATTTCCCCTGATCTTTTTTTGGATTTCCAATACAGTTTCTGTTTCATAATTAATGTAATAATGCAAAGTCAGGTCTTGCAGTCCAAAATCGTCTGCAGCAAAAATTTCCAAAGGCAGCAGCATATTTTGCGTGATGAGTGTATCTTTCCCGGGTTTGACGATTTTTATTTCCGGAAATTTATCAGGAATTGCGGTTATCGATTTGGTGATTTTACGGGATTTATTATTCAAAAAATCGATCAATTCGATGTTGTAGTAACCGGTTTTTTTCAAAGTAAAATTCGTTCCAAAAGAGATTTTCCCGATCCTTTCCATTTCCTGGAAATCTCCGTTCGAGAAAAACATAGTGGCGGTCTCGATGGGATTATTGGCTTGGACCCGCAAATTTACTTTGGTGCCGGTAATCGCTTTCAGATGACCGCTGCTTTCATTCTCATATTCGTTTTCCATTCCGGTATAATCAGGGAAATCATATTTAACTGAAAAATTCTTGATCATTGGATTCTCGAAAACTGAAATGCGGAATGTATCGGAAACCGCGAAAGGAGTCGAGACAAAATAATCAAAAGAAAAATCGAGATTATTGAATTTTTTCTGAAAATCGAACAGGATATTTTCCCGCCAGTTTTGCTCGATCCGGTAAAAAAATTTATGTTCAATTTCAGGTTCAGGATCTATTACTTCGATAGTTAAATCTGAATTTTTTAGAAGAGAAAGATTTCCCGGTTCCAGTTCGACAAAATCTTTATGAGCAACCGGGGGAAGTTTTAATAATGTGAAAAATCTGAAAGTAGAGGAGAAAAGTTCAAGATTTAATCCAAAAATAATTCCAGAAAAAACCACAATCAAAACAAAGGGAAGAATCATTTTTTTCAGGAAAGTGTTGTCCGGTTTAAGGTTTTGATTTTCTGCTTTTTTATCTGCTTTTTGATAAATCAAATTCAGGATATCGGAATCTGCATCAGGATTTTCATACAGAAGTTCCAGAGCATTCTGATATGTATCGGATTTATCAGAATTAAATTCATCGAGAAATTTAGCGATCTGGAATTTATTTTGAAGAGATTTTTTCGTGCGGATAATCAAGTAAACAATTGATATTGAAAAAAGAATTTTAATAAATAGAGCAAAGATGAATAATTCCTGCTGGTGATTTTTGGTGAAATTAAAAACTGCGAAAAAGATGTTGAAGAACAATATCAACAGCAGGATAGCCATTAGCAGAAATCTGAAAATGATTAGAAAGTTCTGCTTTGCTTTTAGTTGATTTATTTTTTTTTCAAAGAGTTTCATAATTGTACTATCGTCTCATCACCTGAAATATTCCGAATTTTCATTCGCATAGGTTTTTGTTTTGTCCTGATTTTTCCATCCCATAAATTTTTAGTTTTTTCACCATCGATTGAAACAAAACCAGTTTTATCAATTTTGATTTCCGTATGACTTTGCCAGATTCCATCTTTATTTACGCAGTTAACACTTATCATTTCGATAAGTTCCAAACCTTCTTCGCTGATATTTATCGGAGAAAATTTCTTACCATTTGAAATTGCCTGTAATTGTCCTTTTTCATTAAATTCGGAAATCTTCTGGAGTAACCTGTCGCTGATGAATCCGGTTATTCCGATTTCGAAAACTTTATCTATTTTCTTTATTTTATACTCGATGATATCCTCGATAACAACATCGTCCAACAGATTTTTCAAATCCTTCAATTCCACTTTGATCTCTGTCATATTATTATCTCGAATGAATTTCTCTATCTCTTTAAAATCTTCGATATCGATGTAATAAACAATTACTTTTTTAGCATCGACTTCCAATAATTGCAGTTCCTGGTTGATAACTTTGTTGATTTGCGGAATATCCAGCACTTTCTCTTTGCTGTCCAAAAGGTTGGGCACATAAACAGGAATGATTCCTTCTTTACTGCTTTGAATTGCTCCAAACCAGAATTTGCCGATTCCTTCTATATTCTGCTGCAAACCGGGTATCAGTTTTGCCAGTTTTTCCATCGTTTGCACCGGATTGCGGAACAAACACACTCCGTCTTTGATTTCCATTATTCGGAATTCCGCTCTGGCGTCGATCAATCTATCTCTTGTAGTTTGAATGGAATTTACTCCTACATCACAATGGATAAATTTTCTGTTTAGATCGTTTGCTACTTTTGCCGTAACACCGCTGCCACCGAAAAAATCTGCGATTATCATTCCTTCGTTGCTGCTGGCTTTAATGATTCTATTTAGAATTTCTTCTGGTTTTTGAGTATTATAATCTATTTTCTCAAAACCTCTTAATGCAGGAACTTCGATAAATGAACTTCCTCCATCATCAAATATATTATAAGTATTATTACTTATTTTAACTCTTTTTAAATTTAATAAATTATCTGCTTTATTATCCCAAATCTCAAAATATTCTATCTCTCCGTTTTCATTTCTAATTCTGCTTGCTTTTTTAGTTGTAGAGTCAAATTCGTGTTTACTTGCAATTCTTGGTTTATCTAACTTATAATACACATCATTAAATACATAATCGGAATCAACATTCTTTACAAAGAAATATATGGATTCAGTGTTTTGGTGAAATTTTTTTGATTTTGCTTTTAAACCTACAGCAGTATAATGTATAATAATGTCGTTTCTGAAATTATCTTCCCCAAAAACTTCATCCAAAAGTATTTTCACATAATGTCCGATATGCCAATCGAGATGCACATAAATACTTGCTGTATCGCTCATAATAGATTTAATTGCTTGCAAATTTTCATACATCCAGTTCAGGTAATCTTCTTTTTTCCAGATATCACCATACATTTTTTCTTCGAAGGCGCGCAGTTCTTCGTTGTCTATTTCCTGCTCTGCTTTTTTTATTTTTTCGACCAGTTTGGGATTTCTGCGAAGATACACTTTTTTGGCATAATCCGCGCCGCTGGCAAAAGGCGGGTCGATATAAACAAGGTCAACTTTTATTCCTTTATCCTTTAAATAAGCACAAGCGGAGATACATTCACCGCGAATAACGAGATTATCGAATTGAGATGAAACTTCAGAAGTTTTTAGAATTTCTCTTTGCGTCTTCGCGTCTTTGCGGTGAACTTCTTCCAAAACTTCCACTTCATAAAACGGCATTCCTCTTTTTATTTTTTCAAAAACTTTGTCATTTTCGCGATAACTGATAAGCCTTCTCGTTCGTGTAATGTTATTGAGGATTGCTTGTCCTTCCACAGTGTTCGGGAAATAGGGAATGTATTTAATCGGCATTTTTTTTACCCTTCAAATTTTTTTTGTTTTTCAACAGCAGTATGTTCCAAAATGGAACTAACTGTGTTTTTTTTAATCTAACTTTCCTTTCGCTTTCCATCTGAACCGTTTCCAAAATGAAAATAATTTTTTCCTTCTAAAAATATTCGTAAAGTTATTTTGTATTTTTCATATTTTTAATCCATAAAAAAAATATTAATTTTCACATTCAGTTTTGTCAGGTTTTTTTCGATGGATTCAGCATCAGTTAAATATAAAAAATCAAATCGTTTATATCCGAATTTTTCATTATTCTGCTTGAGAAATTCGGTTGATACGAAATTTTTCTTTTTCAGGAAAACTTTATCATTCTCAAATCCTTTTCCTTTTGTTTCAATGATAAGCACTTTGTGAATTTCTTTATCTTTTCTTTTGATTATTAAGAAATCGGTTGTATATCTGCCGATATTTTTCCAATATTTTCCGGAAAGGGCAAAACAATTTATGACAAACTCGGTCAATCCTCTTTCTCCGTTATAATAGATTTCCAGTCCTTTATTTTGGAAAGAGTCTAATTTCAAAGTGCTTTGCAGGAATTCTTTTTCAAAATTGCTTTGGATAAAGTTGTATGGCAGATAATGAAAGGTTTTTTCTTTGTGTTTTACTTCCGGTAACAATGTTTTTGGTGAAAAGAAATTCTCCAGATTTTGTTCCTTTAAAACTTTCAAGGCTTGTTCATTTTTTTTTGCGAGTTCTTTCTCTATTGAGTCAACATCAGAACCGACTTTATCATATTCCAATATCTGTTTAGCCGCATTTTCATCAGGATAGATTTTTTTGTTCTTCTCAATCGGAGAAATTTTATCGACGATCAGCATTTCAGCCTGTTCCGGAATTACTTCGCTTTCTGTTTGTAATTGCCTTTTGATGCAGAATGCAAGCCGGATTCCGGAATTGATTTGATGAACATCAAAGACTTCATTATAGAAATTTTTCTCATCATCTTGATAAGTAATTTTCTGGAAAATATCTTTCAATATTTTTCTGAAACTTTGCAGTTCGGAAATAGAAATCTGACCAAAACTGTTTTTCGAAATATCAAATATCCATCGATTAAAACTCGTGCTTTGCGAACCGATTTGAGAAACAATGGAAATATCTGCATTATCGATGTTGTTCAATTCGCTTGTTTTTATGAGAGCTGGAGTTTTGAATTTTTCAAGATGATTGAAGATATATTTTAGTTTGTTCTTTGTATTCGGTGTTTCTTCTTCGTCGATTGCATGATAACTAACTTTCAATTGATAAAAATCAATTTTGGGAAGTTGCAGATGTTCGATGCGGGAAAATCTTTCAACAGTTTCAATATCATCCTTTCCTTTGATAGTGTTGATTTCTTCGATGCTTGTGTTCTGCTCTTTCTGTAATTGGGTGTTCAATGTTTTTGCATTAAATTCGTTTAACCAGATGAGAGCGGTTTCTTCTTTATTTTTATCAACCTGCCGCAGACACCGGCAGGAAGTCTGCAAAACCATATTGGTCGGACTGTCACCTTTTTGAGATAAAATTATTCCTGTCAGACTTCTGCAGTCCCAACCTTCCTTTCCGATTTGAACTAGCAGAATATACCTTTTGGAAAATCCGGTAATCGTTTGCGGAATATCCAGGGAATTGAACATCAATTCATTTTCTCTGGGAAGTTTATACTCTTTATTTCCGCCGTGATATTTGAGAATTTCATCAGGATTGATTTTTAATGTTCCCACCAAGAAAGGATAAACTTCATCTTCCAGAGTTTTGATATTTCCGCAATAAATTGCCAGTTTAGCGATAGTTCCGTTTTCATAAATTTTGTCTTTATAAAGTTTATCAAAATCGGAAATCCCTTTCTCAATGATTTGATGACGATTCAATTCCAATGCAAATCTTACCTGCGGTTTTTTCAGGAAATATTTTATAGCAGTCGTAAGCGGATAATAATATACAGTATTTGTGATTTGTTTGAATTTAAAAAAGGAGTTTTCTGTTACTTTGATTTTGTCTGCCTTTTTCAAATATGGTGTTCCTGTGAAACCGAGAACAGTTGTTACATTTCCTTTCTTGTTCCAGCCTGTTACAACTTTGCGTAGTTTTATTTCATCTTTGGCAGCGTGATGAACTTCATCGATAAAAATGGAAAGATTGGGAATTTTACCAATTAAATGGCGTAATTCATTTGCCAGCAAATCTTTTTCATCTTCCGTTCTTTCAAATGCATCCAATTGGTCGGTTACTTCCATTCTATCGAGAATGACTTTTTCCGCATTCACGACAAAAATATAACCGAATGGATTGGGCAGACACTGATTCACTTTTTGAGCATTCGGATTTCTGGCTTTATTGCTTTTTCTGGCAGATTTTGGCTGGTCGAGAATTTGAAATTTTAATAATCTCTTAATTTCAGATGCAGCAGGTTCTGGTAAAATCCAGGCTGGATTAAAATGTTCAATCGTCCTTAAACTTGGGATAATCGATGATTTGAGTCCGGAGGGAATCAAAATTAAGAAATTGTGGGAAAAGTTTTTTTTATCCAGTTCGTTTAACGCAAAATATAAATCCAGATAAATAAAAGCAGCCATCAAAAATGTCTTTCCTGCTCCCATCGGCAAACTCATCAGATAATCAGCATAATCCACATCGTAAAAGATGCTTTTAATAATTCTTTCGTATTCGATGATTTCCGGATTCTCAATAATCAATTTTTCAAGTTCAGGTAATAAGGTTGTTTTTCCGTTTTTCAGTCGGCAGAAATCAAATAAGGAATGAGCAGCGATATTTTTTTCCAGAAAATCTCGAGCATTCTGATTTATGTTTAATTTTGACAGGTCAGAACTATTTGCAAAAAAACCTTCTGCAAATAACTGCCGGAGAGGTTTGTTATCTCCTTTTATTTTCAGAAACAGATAAATCTCAATTGCTTCAATTTGTGCTTCTCGTAAATAGCCAATACTGCGAATGTGATCAACCAAATCTTTGACTGTGCAATCAGGTGATTGCAACCATTGTCTGGTTTTTATTTTTATAATATTATTGAGCATGACTTTCCAAACTTGTTAAGTTTCATAAACTTCACAAGTTTTCCCAATTCCCCTAATTCAACCAGTTCACCAATTCAACCAATTTTACTTCTTATACTTCGGAGTCCAGAATAATTCCGGTTTTTCATAATTCAAATTCCAGAGATATTTTTCGATTTTTTCTTTCAAAGATTTATCGATCTCTTTTTTGATAGGATAAACTTTTGCATTCAAAACTTTCTTCAGGAGATTCAAGGATGCATTGATTGTATTATCCAATCCTCTTTGTGAAACATATTTGGGAATATCATCAGGAGTATGGATGAAGAAATTTGCTTTACCGCTGGAACGAGCAATATTGACAGAAGGAATTTCATAAACTGAAAAAGGTATACAATCGCTGCTGTATAAATCCAGTTTATTATGGAAAACAACTCCGATCTCTTTGGTGATACCGTCAAAATAACCGAGTAATTCTTTGGTGCCAATCACATTCGCGGAATCGAGTCCGACCGGATCTCCGGAAACATCAACATTCACCACCAAGCCGATCTTGGTTTCCAATTCTTTTTTGTGCTTCTTCGCATAAGCCTGACTGCCCAAAAGTCCAAGTTCTTCTCCTGAAAAGAATATGATTCTCAAATCCCTTTCCGGTTGATTTTTGGAAAAATATTCTGCAATTTTGAGAAGCGTAACTGTTCCTCCGGCATTATCGGAAGAACCGGCACAACGCGCAACACTGTCATAATGTCCAACTGCGAGTGTTACATTTTCATCTTTTCCTTTTCCTTTAATATCTACAACGATATTTTGGGCTTTTTGTTTCTTCACATTTTGAACAATTTCGATTTTTGCTTTTTTCCCGGAAAATTTCAGCAACTTCTCCCCTATTTCGTGTTTGATATTAACAGAATGAACATATCCATCCTCACTCGATTTCTGGCGATGAGACGACATATTCGCTTCTCTTCCCGGTCTGCCGATGCCAATATAAGCAGCAACTTCTCCTGCTTTCAGATCGAGTGCAAGTTTGCGGGAAAATCCGTAAGACATCACAATCTTGCCTTTGAATGCACCTTTGTTGCAGTTGATCACTTCCTGGTTATCGAGATAGATGAATTCACCTTCGATAGTCGCATTCTCGTTCAAACCATAAGGAACTGCCGGGAATTCTTTTCCTTCGATAAAAATCTTTGCATCTCCCGGAGTGAAAGTAATCAAGTCGAACGATTCCAATTCTGGTGTCAATCCCAGCAGGTCGATATATTTCGATAATATTTTGATCGCTTTTCTCTCTCCATCAGTTCCCGCTAATCTCTCAAAACCGAGTTCTTTAATTACTTTGTATGCGTTTAACATATAATCCTTCCTTGTTATTAATATACTTCTCGTCGATGCGCTACTCGTACGATTATTATGATTAGTTCTTCCTCTCTTTTTTGGAAAATGATCCGATATTTTCCTACTCTTAATCTGAAAAGTGCTTTAGATTTTCCTTTTAATAATTTGATCCGATTCTTCAATACTGTTGGATCTTCAACTAATTGATTGATTTTCTTTTTTTTGCGGTTCTGCCAGATAGGATCGATTTTTTGAAGTTCGTCTGCTGCTCTTTTTAAAAACTTGATTTTGAACATTTAAATCCCGAGTTCTTTCCAAACATCTTCCGCATCGATCAATTGAGTTTTTCCAAGTTCCAACTCCTTCATTCTTTTTTCAGCGATCTGTCCGTCTATTTCATCAAAATATAATTCCAACGCTTTCGCGACAATTCTGCTCTTTTTATCATTAAGTTCGCTGGCAATCAGGGTAAGTTCATTTGCGATAGATTCCGGTAAAGTCAGATTTAATCTAATATGTTTTTCGATCATTTCAACCTCCTTTATGCTCAGATTTATGTGTTTTTTAATAAGTATAATGTCAAGTATTTTATTGTGTGAATATCAGTTTGAACAGTCTCGCTAAATTGAAAAAATCCGAATTTGATTAATTCGGAGAATCAAAATTACAACGAAACCGAGTTTCGTGTTACAGATCAAACAAACGATAGTCGTGTATTATGCGCATGATATATACGATGTTATCGTAAATCCTGTAGATTATGCGATAGTTTTGATATAGAAGTTGTCGATATTCGATTTTGAGGATTTCGCTTTCCGGGATCAGCGGATTTCTTTCCGGGAAACTTTCCGGAGAAAATATTTTCTGTTCGATTTTAGCGATGAATTTCGATGCTGTTTTTACATTATCCAAAGTAATATATTGCCAAATTTCTTCAATATCATTTTGAGCGGATTTTGTGATCTGGATTTTATATTTTTTTTTCACTTCTAAATCTCTTGAAAAATGATAGAGCGGTTTCTGTTCTGCCTATTTTGATATCCATTTCTGCTTTTGATAATTTCTGCATCAAGTCGAAGGCTGAGGACATTCTTTCAAATTCGGACGCATCGAGAAGAACTGCTTCTGCTTTGCCGTTAACAGTAAGAACAACCGGTCTTCTGGTTTTATGAACCTGCTGCAGAACACTGTTCGTATGTTTTTTAAGTTCCGTTATAGAACGTATATCCCGAGTTATTTGCATTTGCATCTGAACCTCCTGTTTAATTCTAATTTAATACTCAATTAAAATTTTATTCGGAGTCAAATTAGAATTTTTGTGATTCCTGCCAAGAAAAAAATTATATATAATTAGAAATATTTGAGTTACGACATTTAGCAAATTGTTTTTCGATTTTACTTCCCTGAAAAATATTATTTTGAATGATATATTTCCTCAAGGAATTCATCCATTTGGTTTTATTACCTTTGAAATCTCCAATCGTCAAATCAGTATTGAGAATATTCGAAGTAAATAGTCTTGTGATGACAATATCTCCTCTTAAAAATGGAAGTAAATCTCCAAGAATTTTGATATAATTCTCGATCATAAAAATCGAGACTTCTCCGTTCTCATACATTTCTTTTAATTTTGTATTTTTGTATATCATTAAGTTATGGAATTTTACCTGCTTGATATATTTATTGGAAGAAACATACTCGATTGTCTCTTTCATGTCCTCGAAACTTTCTCCCGGAATTCCCAAGATCAGATGAACTCCAACCTCCAAACCTGCTTTTCCACATAAATCTATTGCTTTTCTACATAGTTCGAAATCGTGTCCTCGCTGCAGGAATTTCAAACTTTTCTCGTGAATTGTCTGCAGCCCGATTTCGATCGTTACCGGAACATCGAATGATGATAACATTTCAACAGTTTTTTCATTCACAAAATCAGGGCGAGTGGAAACAATCAATCCAATGATTTTTGGATGGGAAAGTGCCCGGGAAAATTTCTTTTTTAGTTCGGAAATTTTTCCAGCAGTCGAGGTCTCATCCTGGAAATATGCTAATAGATCAACATCTCCGCAACTTTCTATAATTAATGGAATTGCCTTTTCCAATTGCTCTGTTATGGATAGATTTTCGGATTGATATTCACCAGTAAAGGAATTTGGATTGCAGAAAATACAACCGTTCTTTTTGCTTCGATGAGGACAGACAATTCCAATGCTTAATCCCACCCGGAATACTTTTCGACCAAATCTCTTTTTCAGATAAGTAGAATATGAATAAATCCTGTCTTCTAATTTTTGTTGCATAAATCAGGATCAATCAGAGACATTTCATACGAGTTAATTCAAAGTTTATAAATAGATTAAATTACAATTCTGTTTCATCAATTCCTGCAACTTTCATAAAGTGTTTTAATAAACCGATTTTGATAGTTTTATTGCTATGAACAGGAACAGAAATGCGAGCAGGATTATTTGATTTTATATAAATATGATGGCTACCATTGATCCTTTTCAGTTTCCAGTCGTGATTTTCCAGTATTCGACAAAATCTTTTCCCGCTGATAGATTTCAAACTGCAATCTCCAAAACTCTATCACTTTCTTTTACCGTAATATTTTGGACATCAATTGAAAGACATCCATCTACTGCTTCATAGATATTTTTTAACAATTCCTCGAAAGTATCACCTTGGGTTGCACATCCCGGAATTGCAGGGACTTCCGCCCAAAATCCACCTTCTTCTGCAGTATGAATAATAACTTTTAATTTCATTTATCTAACTCCTGAAAAATTATCTTCATTCCATAAAATACAATTCGAATAATCCGGTCTATCTAATTATGTCAATTTTTTTGTCAAAAGTAAAAATTATACAACTGAGTTGTAAAGATTTTTCAAAAAGAAAATTCAGCAGTTATAAGCAGAATTCATTATCGGACAGCCTGTTCATTTTTGAACAGTTTTTTCTTTGATTACATTTCCGTATCTTATTAATAATTAACACATTAAATAAATGGTATAGGAAATGCTTCAATCATAAATTTAAAAAGAGAAAATTAAGATAAATTATGGATAAAGAATTATCAGCACCAATTATCAGAAAACAGAAGATGAAAAAAATCTTTCGTTTTTCAATATATATTCTCATCTTTATTATCATTTTAATAATGTTCAGAACTTTGATCCGACCTTCTATCAAACGCTCACGGATAAGAACTGCAATTACTGAAATTGGAGCAATCGAAGGAACGATCTCCGCTTCCGGGATTGTAGTTCCGGAATTTGAACAGGTTGTCATCTGCCCAATGCAGGCAATCATCGACAGTGTTTATCACAAAGCAGGAGATCAGATCGAAAAAGGTGAACCTATCCTGAAATTGAATAATGAATTTACTATCCTAACTTATGAAAAACTCAAAGATGAATATCAGTTACAGGCGAATAGGAAAACACAGTTAAAACTGACAATGGAGCGTCAATTACTGGAACTTCAAACCCAACTCGAAATTTTAGAACTTCAAGTTAAATCTTTCCAAGCAAAACTGGAAGCACAGGAACAGATTTATAAAGTCGGAGGTGGCGCAAGAACTAATTATGATCAGGCAAAATTGAATGTTGAAATTTCCGTTTTGGAAAAAGTACAACTCAAAAAAAAAATCGAGAACCATCAAAAGTCTTTAGAAGCCGATCTAACTGAAATCGATCTTCAACTTCGTATCCGGCAAAACAGGATCAAAGAACTTGAAAGACAACTGGAACTGGCTGAGACAAAAGCAGCCAGGAAAGGAGTTATAACCTGGGTTAATGACAACATCGGAGCAAATGTGAATAAAGGTCAGGAAATCGTGCGTATTGCAGATCTGGATAAATTCAAAGTAGAATCCAAAATCTCGGATATTCACGCTTCCAAATTGATGATTGGAAATCCAGTCAGGATCAGGATAAATGAGAACGATCTGACCGGGAAAATTGTCAGTATCGAACCAACCATCATGAATGGAATTATTACATTTTTCGTAGAATTAAATAATAAAACCAGTGAATTATTACGCTCTAATTTAAGAGTCGATGTTTTTGTGATCACCTCATCCAGACAAAATATCGTCAGAATCAAAAATGGTCCTTTCATCAATGGTTCGGGAAAGCAGGATGTCTTTGTGATCAAAGGAAATAAAGCAATCCGGAAAACCGTAAATATCGGTGCTACAAACTTTGATTTTGCCGAAATCGAAAGCGGGATCGAAGTCGGTGAAGAAGTTATCATTTCCAATATGGAAGACCATCTGCATCAAAAAGAGATTAGAATAAAAGATAAATGAAAAGAACCGCTAATGGCTGCTGCTGCTCCCGTTGTCGACTTAACACAAGACCTTCGGCTTGTGCCAGGCTACTATCTATCAGCGAGCTGATAGTTTCATTAAGATGAAACAAAGTATTGTAGAACAATTTGCTAAATTGTCAATTTTTCTGATAATCCTGACTCCTTATATTCTTTAATTTACATAGTGGTTTCATAAGAGTCTTGAAGAGAAAAAGATTTTACAAAAGTTTACGGTTAAGTTGAATAATATAATTTATGAAAACTTATGAAAATAAATTGGCTAGAAAGGTTCCCCTACCTGAAGTTAGGGATTATTGATCAGGTAGTTATCTCAATCAATAGCCCATTCTTTTAAGTGTGGGATCAATGACAAAAGGAGTATCAGGTCTGCCCTTATCCAATCTCCAACTTGACGGGAACTCTTATGGTTCAATCAACTAATCGGAATTATGAGCAGCTAACAGACTCCATAGGGACTCGATCGTCCTGAAAAAATTAGGTTATACTACCCTGAACACTCTATAAAAATTTCAAAAGATTTTTCACCTCATGGGGTGAAAACACTCATTAATCACTCTCTATTTTTGTGAAACAAAAAATATTATTTATATGTAGGAGATAAAAAAGACTTTGAAACTTCTTTGAATATCGCTGTGGAACGAAATGAAAACCTGAATAAGTTTATGAATAAATTTGCCGATATCGTGCGTCTTCCCAAACCTTTGAAAAAGAAAACAAACCTGAACGAACCGGTAAAAGCAATTTCTATTTTGATGGATAAGAATCCAAAGATAAAATGGAAACTGGAACTCTGTAAACAGCCGCTAATAGTTGAACTCGATGTTGAGCAAATGGAACTGGTTTTGATAAATATCCTGAAAAATTCGCTGGAAGCGATCGAAGATAAAGGAACAATTTTCATCAAAACAAGCGTTCATCCAAAGCAGAAATTAATTATCACAGATAATGGAAAAGGAATCGATAAGAATATTCAGCAGAATTTATTTACCCAGTTTTTTAGCACTAAAAAAGGTGGTCAGGGAATTGTGTTGACTCTGATTAGGGAGATTTTGGTTAATCATGGTTTTAAGTTTTCGCTGGAGATGAATGAGGAAGGGGAAACGGAGTTTGTGATAGAATTTTAGAAAGAAAGGAGAAATGGAGAAACGGAAGAAAGGAGAAACGGAGAAATAGAAAAGGATCATATTTTTAGTCGTTATCTTTTTTCTATAATATTGCTGAATCTCCTGCTGCTGATCGGATGATCGGCTACGATTTTCCCGTCTAAAATAATGCAGAAACTTCCAAAAGCACATGGAATTTTTTGGGCATCTCGATGATCCTGCAATTCGATAATTCGTGGAGTAATACCATATTTTTCTTCTGCCGTTTTAGAAATATCAGTAACACTCTTGATCGCATACGGACATTGATCGGAAGTAATAATGAACAATCCTTTATTATATTTTTCCAAAGAATTTTCGGGAAAAACTTTTAATTTTGGATTGGAAATTTCCGGATCAAATTTCTTTACGAGCAATTCAAAATCAGGTTCAGATTTATCAACGATTTCAAAACCTGCTTTCAGGAAAACTTCATTCCCCTGCATAAAAGAACCTTTGCGAGTTACTACGGCAACTCCGTTCATATTTTGAGATTTTGCATCTTCCACACATTCATTCACCAAATCCAAACCATAACCTTTTTCTTTAAATTTTCGAGACATAATATAGATGCAATGAATGAACATAAATCCTTTGGCATTGACGGGTCGCCAGGCAAATTCTCCCGGAAGATATTCTATCCCGCCGACTGCTCTTTTTTCTTCTGAAAATAAAATTTTGTATTTCATTCCTTTTTTAAAATGTTTTTTTATCCAATCTGCTTTTCTTTTATAACCCTCGTTTTTCAGACTTTTGTAACCGCACATCCCGTAATTCTGGATGTTGGTCTCATTTGTATCGATTATTTTTGCTTTGCTCATTGAACCTCCATATAATTCTGTAAAACAATTTGGCAAATTGTTTTACATCTATTTTTTTATGCCTGAGAAGTAAACGGAAAAATGATCTTCTCATTTTTGAATGGACTTAGCTCATAAATATGTAATTGATTATCAGTAAATTCTCTCGTTTTGAAATTCATCGATCCCAATTTATCAGGCATAAATTGAAACTCGATGATGGTATTTTCATTATTTGATATATATGGAAAAATATCCGAAAATTTGGGAATCTCCTTTCCGATAATATCGTAAATGATCAGTTTATTTTCTTTCCTTTCAAAAATTAGAATTAACTCCAGCTCAGGAATAAAGAAAATAAAATCGCTGACCGGATAGAGTGCGTGGTACATCAATAATTTTTCACTCAAAATCCCGATCTTGTTTGAAACCGGCTTTCTATCGCGTGCAAATTCATAAACTTTTTGCAGATTATCCAGATTGCTCATCTCGAGTTTTATTATTCCTCTTTTTTGGGGAATAGCTTTTAACTCCACAAAATATTTGTATTCTTTTTGAAAGAGAAAATTCTGTTTCTGATAAAAGGAAACTGCTTCATCATTTGCATAAAGGAAAATAAAATCATGATCCTCACGGCAAAATTCAATCGCTTCCTGAATGAGTTTTTTCCCTAAACCTTCTCTACGATATTCCGGCAAAGTCCCAACTGTGCTGAATTGAGAGGCTCTTTTCATCTGTCCATTCATTATCATCTGCAGGGAATAGACCGAAACATTTGAGACAATCTTGTCATTTTCCAGAAACGAGATCGGTTTGTAATTTTCATCCCAGAAACCGTTTTGAATCCACCTGGTTAAATCAAGATTGAAAATCTGAATGGCAAAATCAGTCAGGAGATGTCTATTTCCCGGATTTTCACAATAATCTTTGATCAGTTTATATTTCACTTTTTGATTTTCCTATTCACTGGATTTAACATAATACATAATAAAAATATTTCATTTCTATTGCTGCTCAGTACAGCGATTTCAAGTCGTCTTCCTTCGTCAAAACTTGTTTTGACGCTGTCCATACGACTCGAATGGTGAATTTTCAAATTAGCTAATAAAAGTCTTCCGAATTATTCCTCTCGTTCGATAAAGTGAGGTCAATGGAGTTACACTTCTTTTTTCCCACGAACGAATATCCACCAATAAACTGCTCCTACAAAAAGAGCTCCGCCTACGAAATTTCCAAGCGTAACTGCGATCAGGTTATTTGAAAAGAATGTTCCCCAGTTCAAATTAGCAAGAACTTCGGCTGATTTACCGGAAGTTTTGACTGCCCCGGGAAATACTTTCGCGAAAATCCCGGCTGGAATAAAATACATATTAGCAATCGCGTGCTCAAATCCGGAAGTTACAAAAGCCATGATCGGGAAAAAAATTGCCAGCACTTTTCCGGCAATATCTTTTGCTGCGATCGCCATCATCACTGCCAGACAGACTAACCAGTTACAACCGATCGCCCGAAAGAAATACATAACATTATGAGATGCACCGCCATCGACAGCAGCAGCGACCTTTCCATAAGCAATATTGATCGCAGTTCCTCCAACATTTCCGCCTGTCAAACCACTCATGGAAGCAATGATCCAGGCAAGGAAGATCGAACCGACAAGATTTCCAAAATAAACGAGAATCCAATTTCTGAGCAATTGCCCTAAACTGATATCCTTGTTCAATAAGCCGATGAACATTAAATTGTTTCCGGTCCAGAGTTCGGAACCGGGTATAATGACCAACATCAGTCCAACGCTGAAAACAGATCCGATAAAAAATTTCTTCAAACCGAACAGAGCGGCAGTTCCCCCGATTGTCCAGCCGGTTGCTACGGTTGTTGCCAGATGAGCGGCAAAACCGATGAATACTCCGGCTAAAATTCCAAGTATAAAAAGTTTACCTGCTGAATTCGCGGCTTTTGCTTTACTGATATCGATAAAAGCTTTCGCTAATTCAGCGGGTGGCATAAAATTAGACATAAATAACTCTCCTTTTCTTTTTTTAGTGCAATTTTATTTCTTGTTTTTTATTGTCAAATTTTTCAGTCGATCGAGTTCTACCGTAAGATTTAAAAAAGGAAAATATTCCATATTGGTTGGGAGACTTTATTTCATAAACAAATCTTAACATTCTGCGGAAAATTTCAATAATATCCCTCAAAATCACCTTCTTGATTTTTTATTTGACATTAAATCTCATAAAATAGAATCGAACTTAAAAGAAAAAAAGAAATTTTATCCGGAATTAAATTTTTTTCAGCATGTTAATTCTTAAATTTATTTAAGGAAGATAATGGATAAGAAAAGAATTCTGATTGTCGAGAATGAAACTGTTATTGCCGATGATATAGAAATAAGTCTGCTGAATTTTGGGTATGAAGTTTGCGATAAAGTACTTTCCGGGGAAGAAGCTATTCAAAAAACTACCTGTTTAAAACCTGATTTAGTATTAATGGACCTGGTTCTGGAAGGTGAAATGAATGGTATCGAAGCAGCAAAATATATTATTCGTAAATTTGATATCCCCATAATTTTTATCACTGCTTTTTCGGATGACAACACTTTAATCAAAGTGAAAGAAGCAGAACCATACGGATATATTATCAAACCTTTTAACGAAAGAAAATTATACACAACAATAGAAATAGCTTTGGATAAACACAAAAAAGAAAAAAATATTCGCTCAAAATACAAGCGGACAGTAAAAAAATACCAACAGGCAAAGAAATTCGGTTCCATGATTTCCGGAGAATTGGAAAAATTGATCCGGAACGAGCTTGTCGGTCAAAGTGAACAAATAACAAATGTCCTGAAACAGGCAATGACAGCCGCAAAATATAAAAACACAAATGTTATGATCGTTGGTGAAACCGGAACCGGTAAAGAGATCATTGCCCGGATCATTCATTATGCGAGTGAAAGAAAAGAAAATTATTTCTGTGTTGTGAACAGCAGTGCCATCCCCGAAACGCTTATTGAAAGTGAATTTTTCGGACATGTTAAAGGTGCATTTACAGGTGCGATAAATAACAAAAAAGGATTCCTCGAAATCGCTGATAAAGGAACTCTCTTTCTCGATGAAATTGCCGATATGCCGGTCAGGTTGCAGGCAAAATTATTAAGAGTGATCGAAAATAAACAGATCACCCGGATTGGAGGACAGAAAAATTTATCTGTTGATTTCAGGATCATTTCTGCCACGAACAAAGATATTTTTAAGCTGGTTCAGGATAACAGGTTCAGGCTCGATCTTATTCATCGTTTAAATACGATGGTCATTAAAATTCCACCTTTAAGAGAAAGACTCGATGATATCGAACCCTTACTCGAATATTATGTGAAAAAAATATCCCATGAACTAAATAAAACTGTTCCGGATATTGATCCAACCCTTATCTATAAATTGAAAAACTATCAATTTCCGGGAAATGTACGAGAACTGAAAAACCTCGTGGAAAACGCTCTCATACATTGTAATAAACCGGTTCTGGAATTTTCCGATTTTAGTATTCCTGATCTTATACCGGTAAAAAAGGAATCAGAAGAAAATATTAAGAAAAATGAAGATTTAAGTCTTGAAGCAACTGAAATCCGGCATATCCGGAAAGTTCTGGAAATAGCAGATTTTAATCAAACCAGAGCAGCCGGACTTCTGAAAATTTCACGAGATTCCTTAATCCGAAGATTAAAAAAATATAATATTAAAATTCGGAAATATTAAGGTCGGACTCGACTTCACAGTGAAGCAGTGGAGTTGAGAACAAAAGCATAACTCCAGCAGACTGAACACCATCTATTGCGTGATGAAGTCCAGTCAAATAGGACTCGACTTCACAGCGAAGCGGTGGAGTTGAGGACAAAAATATAACTCCGCAAGACTGAACTCCATCTACTTCGTGATGAAGTCCAGTCGTTTTCTTACTCTTTTCCCGCAACTGTGCGATTTTGCTATAGCAGATTCGCAGAACAAAATTTTTCCTAATATTCAAATCCTAAAAAAAATAATTATTCTGAAACTATTTTTCCCTACCTATTTTATTAAATAATAAAAACTTACAGAATACATTTCCGATTTTTTTTGCTCAAATTCAATAGATAAATCCTTATGGTTCAAAAAATGTTATTAAGTTCTAAAAAAAATTGTGGATTTAAAAAATGGGTAATGAATTTATATTACCGGATGGTGAAAGAATTCTACTTTCTCAAATTTTGGAAATCGGAGAGATAGTTGATGTTCCCAAAAGCATCGATTCCGAGCAAAACATAATCGGCTTCTCGATCAATTATAAAAACGGCAATTTAAAAAATATAACTTATATCTATAATGATAATAATAAGAAAGAAATAAAAAATATTCTTCTGAAAATCCAAAAACAACTCAAAAAACAGATTTGAATATTAAACCAAAGGGAGTAAAAATGGAAATATTAAGTTTATTCACCGAACCAATCATGACGATTAATTTAATTGTTGCTTTAACATTTATTATCTTATTCATTATTAAAAGTTACAAAAATTATAAAACCACTCATTTTGAACAAAAATACTACAGACCATCAAAAAGAATTAATATCAAGAAACATCTCAAACATCGGAAAAAACAAGGATATTTGAGTCATTCTGTTTCAAGCAGTATTTAGAAAACACAAATATATATATATAGATCAAAGGCAAGACTTGAATATTCTCTTTCGAGTCAAAAAATTGAAATGTTAATATCGAAATTGAATCATCCCTCCGGCAACTGCCGGAGAGAAACGAAAGTGAGTCAGAAAACACTCGGTATTTACCGATACAAAGTCCGAAAAAACGGACATAGGAGAAAAAATGAAAAAGAAAAGTTTAGTTCTCGGATTTATGCTGATACTGCTATTTGCATTGAGCACAAGCTTAATGTCGCAAACAACAATAACTATTGGTTCCGGATCCAGTACGTACTATTATTATCCTATTAGTACCTTTCATAATTATAATTATACTCAACAGATTTATTATTCTTCTGAAATCAATACTGGTAGTTGTACAATTACACATATTGCCTTTAATTACGGTGGTTCAAGTTTGTATAATAGTAATGATTGGGTAATTTATCTGGGAAATACTACAAAATCATCATTTTCCTCAAATGGTGATTGGGTACCTGCATCAAGCATGACTCAGGTATATTCAGGAACCCTTCCACAAAGCCCCGGTTCGGGTTGGTTGACAATAACCTTAGCTTCTCCTTTTAGTTATACTGGAAATAATTTAGTTATTGCTGTTGACGAAAATACTGCTGGAAGCACTTTGAGTTATAGTTGGTATCGTTTTGATGGTTATACTTCGAACAGAACATTATATGAAAATTCATATACAAATATTGATCCGGCAGATGTTTCTGAAGTTTATGGAACAAGAACGGCTTATGGACCTCAATTGAAAATTACATATACTACACCTATGTCGTTTTCATCATCAACTACAGAAACAGCATCTACAAGTGTGGTTTCATCAAGTTCATCCAACAATGAAATAATCAGGTTAAATGTTGTTACAACAGGTTCTTCCAATCCCATTAATACAACTTCAATTACATTTAATACAACCGGTACAACAAGTACTTCTGATATTACCAATGCAAAAGTTTATTATACAACAAGCACAACTTTTGCAACAACAACACAATTTGGCTCAACAACGGCCAACCCGGATGGATCCTTCACGGTTACAGGTTCTCAAACACTTGTTGAAGGCAATAACTATTTTTGGCTTGCCTATGATATAGTAGCAGGTGCTAACAGCGGAAATAGGCTTGACGGACAATGTACTGCTGCTACTGTTGGTGGAATAGAAAGAACACCAACAGAAACAAATCCAACTGGTCATAGAAGCGTTGATTATAATATCTGGTATTCAAATAGCAGCACAGGTAATGATAATACAGGAGACGGCTCATCAGGCAGTCCATATCAATCATTTCATAAAGCTTACACCGAAGCTGCTGCAGGAGATAAAATCAACCTGACCGGAACATTTGACTGGACCAATGGAACTGGAGAAGATGGGGATACATATACTAATGATAATGGTTACGTTATTGACAAAAACATTTCAATTACAGGACAAGGTGCTGATCAAACTATAATTCAAGCTGATGATACTGAAAATACTGCTGGGATGAGAATATTTACAATATCAAGTGCAGTAACAGTAACCATTGAAAACGTGACGATGCGTTATGGTTACGTGTCATATGCAGGTGGAGGTGGTGCAATAAGTCTTGAAACTGGTACACTGACCTTGAATTACTGTAGAATTCATAACAACAGATCATATGACAGCGGTGGAGGTGGAATAGACCATTATAGTGGAACATTGATTATAAACGGCTGTACAATTGACCATAACGGTAGTGGTGGCGAAGGTGGAGGTATTTATCATATTTATGGTTCACTGACTATTACTAATTCTACCATTTCTCATAATCGCATGTATGGTTTTACGGGAAGTGGCGGAGGGGGAATCCAATTAGATTTTAACGGAACCGGAGCTACTATTACTAATTGTACGATTTGTTACAATACTTTAGATGCTAACAATGATGGAGCCGGACTTAATGTAAATTATGTAACAGTTTATTTAAAAAACACAATAATAGCAAACAATCTAACCAATACGGATGCTACACCAACCCCAAATGATTTCGAGAATACCGGATATAGCGATTATACTTACAATTGCATAATTGAAGCACCTGCTGGATATTATTATTTTTCAAATGGAAACAATGGAAACCATATAGGTACAGGTACTGGTAGTAGCTTAACCATCAATATAAGTAGTACACTTGCTCAAAACAATTCTGTCAACGGAACACCCACATTGTCTATCAGTTCAGGTAGTATAGCCATTAATGCCGGATCCGAAACAGCAAATAACGGAGTATCCATTCCAACAACCGATCAGCGTGGTGCTGCCAGAGTCAGTACTGTAGACATTGGCGCTTATGAATTTGGCAGTGACCCACCAACAGTAGTAACACTCTCATCTTTCACTGCAATTTACGCCAACGGCTCTTCCCTCCTCGAATGGACAACTCAATCCGAATCCAATAACCGCGGTTGGAACATCTACCGTTCCGAAACTGAACTGGAAAATGCAGTTCAGATCAATGGTTCTCTTATCAATGGAGCAGGAACTTCTACCGAACCGACGGAATATGAATTCTATGACGAAGAAGAACTTGTAATCGATGCAACTTACAATTACTGGCTGGAAAGCATCAGTTTTTCCGGTCAAACAGAACATTTTGGTCCGATTTCTCTCACCATTCCCGAAGAAGGAGAAAATCCCGAACTTCCTGATATTATTTCGAATATTGTTAATTATCCGAATCCTTTCAGTTCAAATACGGAAATCAGTTTTATGCTGAATGATCCGGCAAATGTGAAAGTTACTGTGTACAACATCAAAGGACAGGAAGTTATCAAGTTGTATGACGGAAATTGTTCTGACGAAAGATTCTCAACCCTCTGGAATGGTAAAGACAATAATGATAATGAAGTTACTTCCGGGATGTATTTCTACAAATTGGAAATCGATGATGAGATTTATACAGGAAAGATGATCCTGATGGATTGATGAATGATAAGCCCTTCAAGGTTTCCGAAAACCTTGAAGGGCTGGATCACAACTCTCCTGATAGAATACAGGGATACAAACAAAAAGGTTTATGCGCGTTTTTTCACCTGCCCCGTATGGAGGAACGACAGTATCGGGGTGTGTTTCGCTGGTAAATCTTGGAGGAAAGATGAAAAAGAGAAACTTGGTTTTAGGATTTATGCTGATAATGTTATTGTCAATGAGTGCAGGATTATTTGGATTTGCAGGCGGAGACGGGTCATCAGGAGATCCGTATCAGGTTAGTAATGCCACAGAATTGAATGATGTAAGAAATTATCTTTCATCACATTTTATTCAAACAGCGGATATTGATTTGGATGTAAGCCCTTATAACAACGGGGATGGTTGGGACCCAATAGGATATTTTCAGACTTTTCCAGCCCCAAATATTCATTTTACAGGTAGTTATAATGGACAAAACTACGTAATAGAAAACTTGTACATAAACAGAAGTACATCTGAGATTGGTCTTTTTGGTGCATTAAACACCGGAAGTAGTTTAGAAAACATTTTTTTAACGAATATAAACATAAGCGGTTATAATAATGTTGGTGGTTTAGCAGGATTCTTTTTTGGAGATTCTCTAACAAATTGCGGAATAGAAAGCGGAACTGTAACCGGAAACTCCAGTACAACGGGAGGTTTGATAGCAAACTGCTATGTAGAAGTGGATAACTGCTACAGCAAAGCTGATGTAACAGGTTCTAGTTATGTTGGTGGATTGATAGGTAGTGCCCGAAATAACATTACAGATAGTTATAGTACCGGAGATGTTACAGGAGCAGGTTGTGTTGGTGGATTAGTTGGCGCTATATCTACTTATTGGTCTTCACCGATTTCTATTTCGAACAGCTATAGTACCGGAAACACTTCCGGTAGGGATAGTATAGGTGGCTTTGTAGGTAGTATGGAATGCGGTAATAGTACGAACATCACTTTATCCAATTGTTATGCATTAGGCAATGCTGCTTTAAATACTACTTATCTAAATGATTTTTTTGGTGCTTTCGTGGGAATACTATGGTTGGATATGATGTCAACACCATCAGCAACAATAGAATATTGCTACAGTATAGGAGATGTAGATTGTAATGGAGTTTCAGATAAAGGTTTTGTGGGAATTGAGAGTAATTATGGAGGTAATACCATTACATATACAAGTAATTTTTGGGATAGCGAAGCATCAGACCAATCTACTGCAACCGGTGCAACTGCCAAAATTACAACCGAAATGAAAACCGAGAGTACTTTTACAGATGCAGGCTGGGATTTTACAACTATCTGGGCAATGAGTGGAGGTGTAAATGATGGTTATCCGAATTTACAAGATAATCCTCCTCCTGATCCTCCTACCCCAGTTGAACTCTCAACCTTCACCGCAATTTACGCCAACGGTTCTTCCCTCCTCGAATGGACAACTCAATCCGAATCCAATAACCTCGGTTGGAACATCTATCGTTCCGAAACTGAATTGGAAAATGCAATCCAGATCAATGGTTCTCTTATCAATGGAGCAGGAACTTCTACCGAACCTACAGACTATATTTTCGATGATTTTGTTCCTGTTCATTATGGTACGACTTATTATTACTGGTTAGAAAGCATCAGTTTTTCCGGTCAAACAGAACATTTTGGTCCGATTTCTCTGACCATTCCCGAAAGTGGAGAAAATCCTGAACTTCCTGAAATTGATATATCCAATTTTTATAATTATCCAAATCCTTTCTATTCAACTACAGAAATCAGTTTCATGATAACTGAACCTGCTTTTGTTCAAATTTCAGTTCATAATCTCAAAGGACAGGAAATCACTCAACTATTCAATGGACATTATAATGCAAATAGATTCTGTCTTACTTGGGATGGAAAAAACAAGAATGGAGAGGAAGTAACTTCCGGGATATATTTCCTGAAAGTGATTTCAGGAAATAAATCACATTTGAAGAAAATGATCAAGATTGAGTAAGTGAAGATTATAAAATAGTAGGTTTAAAATCTTGTGAGTCCGACAGATGCTGGATTCTCTAGATTTTTTATCCTGATGTGCATTCAATCCTTTCATGATTGGAAGATAACATGAGTTTCTTTACGGAGATCCCATCTCCGGTTATCAATATTAAATCCTTTCAGGATTAATTACTCCCCTCTCTTTCTTTAAAAGTAAGGGATTGGAGTGAGTTATTCTTAAATCTTACTCACCTGCGCAGCACAAACCTTATATTCCGGTATTTTGGCAACCGGATCGAGAGCCGGATTGGTCAGTCTATTAGCAGGTGCTTCTTTATAATGGAACGGAATATAGATCACGCCTTTCTGTATCTGTTTGGTTACGAATGCAGGTGCTTCAATCTCTCCTCTGCGGGTTGAAACTTTCACGACATCGCTGTTCGAAATGTTCATTTCTTCCGCATCGAAGACCGAGATCATGACCATTGGTCCAGCCAAATTATTCAGACCTTGTGTTTTCCTGCTCATGGTTCCGGTGTGGAAATGTTCCAAAACACGACCGGTGGTCATAATGAGCGGAAATTCTTCATCCGGAAGTTCATCCGGTTCTTTGAATGGAACAGCAGCCAGCAGACCTTTTCCTCTGACGAATTTTCCTTTATGCAGATAAGGAGTTCCGGGATGTTCTTCATTAGGACAGGGCCATTGTAAACCATTCCTGCCGACTCTTTCCCAGGTAATTCCTGCATATTGAGGAGTCAGTTCATTTATCTCATCAGTAATATCTTTGACTGTTTCATAATTCCAGTCCGAATCCATTTTATTGGCGATCATCTGGATAATTTCCCAGTCGGTCTTAACGCCTTCCGGAGCAGCGATAACTTTCTGAATTCTCTGAACTCTTCTTTCCGTATTGGTGAAATGCCCGTCTTTTTCAGCATAAGCAGCAGCCGGTAGGATCACATCGGCGAATTCGGCAGTTTCTGTGATGAACATATCCTGAACTACTAAAAACTCGGTCCTTTTTAATGCTTCGATAACATGATTCTGATCAGGATCGGAAAGGAAGGGATTTTCTCCCATAATATAGAGTGCTTTGACTTTTCCATCATACACTGCATCTATCATTTCCGTAACCGTCAAACCAACTTTATGATCGAGTTCTCTTCCCCACGCTTTTTCAAATTTCTTTTGAGCATTTTCATCCGTAACTTTCTGGTAGCCGGGATAAACATTGGGAAGCCCGCCCATATCACAAGCACCTTGCACATTTGATTGACCGCGTAAGGGATTCACTCCTCCGCCGTCTTTCCCGAGATTTCCGCAGATCATCTGCAGATTGGCAATAGACAAGACATTGTCCCTGCCGGTTGTGTGTTGAGTAATACCCATGGCATAATAGACGGATGCAGTTTCTGCTTTACTGAAAAGTGCAGCGATTTTCTTGAGAGTTTCCGCAGGAATACCAGAAATTTTCTCGATATTTTCCGGAGTGTATTTATCTTTCAGAACTTCTGCTTTGAATTCCTCGAAATTCTCCAGTCTTTCTTCAATATATTTTTTATCTTCCCAACCATTTTTCAGGATGATGTGCATCAGGCAATTCAGAACTGCGACATCCGAACCCGGTCGTTGAGCAGTATAAATTTCCGCATAATCAGCCATCACTATCTTTTTCGGATCGATAACAATGACTTTGGTTGTTTCTTCCCGCACCGCTTGTTTTATGCGAGCAGCGATAACAGGATGAGCAGCAGATGTATCAGAACCGATGATGAAGATAACATCAGCATTTTTAATCCCGGCAATGTCGTTTGTCATTGCTCCGCTTCCAAAGGCAGCAGCCAGACCGGCTACGGTCGAGGAATGTCAGAGACGGGCACAATGATCGACATTATTTGTGCCCACCTCCCTTCTCATGAATTTCTGAAAGGCGAAGTTTTCTTCGTTCGTAACTTTAGCAGAAGCAAGTCCGGCAATCGCTCCACCTCCAAAATTCTCTTTTATTTCTTTGAATTTTGATGCAACGAGAGAAAGCGCTTCCTCCCAATCTGCTTCCCGGAATTTTCCATTTTCTTTGATCAAGGGAGTAGTCAAACGCTCTTCAGAATTCACGAAATCAAATCCGTAACGACCTTTGACACAAAGCATTCCCTGGTTGGTTGGAGAATCTTCCACTCCGGTTATTCTGACAATTTCATTTTTCATACGATCGATATGAAGTTCCATCCGGCAGCCGACTCCGCAATACGGACAAACAGTTTCAACTCTATCCAATTCCCAAATGCGACCTTTGCCGATCGCTCTTTTATCTATCAAAGCGCCAACAGGACAGAGTTGCACGCATTCTCCGCATTGCACGCAGGAAGATTCTCCCATTGGCAATTCATCATCGAAGGTGATATCTGTCTCGAAACTTCTTTCCGTGAAAGTCAAAACTTCATTCACAACAATTTCATTACAACCGACGACACATCTGCCGCAGGAAATACAGCGGGAGCGATCAACCCTGATGAATTCGCTGGTTTCGTCTTTTTCCTTTTCCTTCGGATAAAGATCATAAGTTGGTCGTTCTATTCCTAAATAATATGCAGCATCCTGCAATTCACAATTCCCGTTCTGTTCGCAGGAAAGACAATCGTGCTTTCCTGAAGAAAGGATCAAATCGACAATTGCTCTTTGCGTTTCGATAATATCTTCCGAATTTGTAGTTACCTTCATTCCATCCCGAACTGCGAGGTTACAAGCGGTTTGAAACCCGGGAATTCTTTCGATCAAAACGAAACAAACGCGGCATTTTGCTGCTTTCCCGGTTTTTCTATGATAACACAATGAAGGAATGTAAATCCCGTTTCTTCTTGCAACTTGTAAAACCGTTTCTCTTGATTTGGTTTCATAAGGTTTTTCGTTTATGAAGATCTGCATTAATCCTCCGGATTCAAAAAAAATTAAATAACTAAAAGGAAACTTTGTTCCAGCTTATTTTTCATTACTAACTCCTGTTTAGTAATTCTGTTTCGGAAATTTTAAACAAAACGAAGTTTTGAATCATTGTACTCCCAAACAGGAATTTAGTCACTTAAAAAACCAAACTTACCAACAAGTTGTCGTGAAAATTAAGCT
>CAZFPK010000014.1:0-64754 GCA_964521025.1 uncultured Candidatus Cloacimonadota bacterium
TCAACCGGAATTCAAATATCGGGATAAAATTATAGATATGATGTATAAAATCCTATAAGTTATGCGAACTTTTAGTTAGGCGTGGCATACAGATGTTATCCAAAATTTTGAAACAATAAATCAGGTGTTCGAAAGAGCACCTTTTATTTTCGCAAAGTATATAAAAAAACCAAGCGAAGTCAAGGATGCAGGAGGTAATTACATCTCGACTTCGCTTTTATGGGAAAACTTTCTGTAATCTTTATGAAAACAAGAAGAAGTTTGATCTCCCCTGAATTTTATCAGTTTTCCCGGGTAAAATTTATAGTTTGACCCTTAAATACGATCGCACATTTTTTATTGACCGATTTCAGTTTCGGAAAAAAAACAAATCCCGATTTGGTTGCTCCCGGCAGGATGTATCCAAAATTAAAAGTATCGGACATCAGGTATTTTTTTGCTTCCCGCCAGTTTTCCCAGATATGGCGATGCTCTTCCGGGATCTCGAGGTAGGAATTGTATGCGATCTCTTCCGGAACCAACAACTCTAAAACATAATCTGTTCCCACTGCATCGAATTGAGTTCCTTCTATATCGAGCAGGCTGATATCCTCTGCTTTGATCTTAATTTTCTCATCAGTTTTATTCTTCACGGAAATATGAAAAGTCGTAAAATAATCGGTCAGGTTTTGCGGTTCTTTGATCCAGTATTTATTGGAAACAGCGAAAATAAGATCTTCCTGTTTGAGGATGCCGTAACCATCCGAAACTGTAATATTTTTGGATGGAACCGGGATGTATTTCACGGAACAGGAAGTTAATATCCCGCCTAAAAGAATAATAAGAATCCGGTATTTTATTTTAGGAAACTCCATTTATCCCTCGCTGCTATCCTCTTCGTTAATAGTTTCATTATTTGAATTTTCCGGAGTGTCTTCTTCTGCTTCTTTATTAATTTCTAAAGATGCTGTTTCTTTATTTTCCGCTTCTTCTGCGATTTCTTCGATCTCTTCTTCCTCCTCCGCTGCGATCCTCGTTATATCAAAAACTTTATCATCTTTATTCAGTGCGATCAACCTGACCCCTTGCGTATTCCTGCTGATGACACTGATCTTCTCGACCGGTTGCCTGATAATCATTCCATTTCGGGAAACGATCATCAGATCATCATTATCCACTACTTCCATCAAAGAAATAAGATGTCCGTTCCGTTCGGATGTCTTTAAGGTAAATACACCTTTTGAACCTCTTCGTGTGCGAGTATAACTGCTCGTTACCGTTCTTTTCCCATAACCATTCTCACTGATCGCTAAAATGGTTCCTTCTCTTTTGACGACAACCATTGCTACGACTTCATCTTCTTCTCGTAACCTGATCCCGCGTACACCTTGAGAATTCCGTCCTTGCGAGCGCGCATCGTTTTCACTGAACCGATTCGCATAACCATTCCGCGTAGCCAGGATTATATCGTTATCTCCTTCAGTTATGCGCGCATCGATCAATTGATCGCCATCGGTCAATTTAATGGCAATGATCCCGCTTACGCGAGGATGAGAAAAAGCGATCAGGTCGCTCTTTTTAATAGTGCCTTTTTTTGTAACCATCGTTACATAATGCGGTAGATTGAAATCCCTGACCGTTACAAAAGCCTCGATCTTTTCTTCTCTTTCCACCTGCAGGAGATTAACTATTGCCTTTCCGCGTGCCAGCCTTCCTACCCGCGGAATGCGATGAACTTTCAGCCAGTGACACTTTCCGAAATTAGTGAAGAAAAGTATGTAAGCATGGGTTGAAGCTACAAAAATATTTTCCACGAAATCCTCTTCTTTCAGGTTCGATCCGGAAAGTCCTTTCCCGCCCCGGCCCTGCTTGCGATAAGTATTTATCGGTAACCGCTTAATATAACCCTGATGAGAGATCGTAACGACCATATCTTCGTCTGCGATCATATCTTCCGTATCGATATCTGCAGATCCTTCGATGATCATCGAATGGCGAATATCGTCGTATTTATTCTTAATGCCGCTGATCTCTTCTTTGATAATATCCATCCTTAAATCTTTGTTATTCAGGATCCTTTTGAGTTTTTTCACCAATTTCACGATATCTTTATATTCTTTCTCGATCTTGTCTCTTTCCAAACCGGTCAATCGCTGCAGTCTCATCTCCAGGATCGCTTTTGCCTGGATTTCGGTGAATTCGAATTTCTCCTGCAGATTAAGATTCGCTTCATTCGCTGTTTTTGATGCTTTGATCGTAGCAATGACTTCATCGATATTATCGAGAGCGATGCGGTAACCTTCCAGGATATGCAGTCTTCTTTCCGCATTATCGAGTTCGAATTTCGTCCTGCGAACTACGACTTCATGCCGGAAATCTATGAAATTCCGGATCAATTCCTTCATATTCAGGACTATGGGAACACCTTTCACTAACGCCCGGTTGTTCACATTAAAACTGACCTGAAGTTGTGAATACTTATAGAGTTTATTAAGAACTGCATCACCGTCCGCATTCCTTTTGATCGTTACTACGAGCCGCATTCCCTGCCTGCCCGATTCATCACGGATATCGCTTATTCCTTCCACTCTTTTTTCTTTGACCAGGCTCACCATTTTGTCGATCAGCAGTTTCTTGTTTATCTGGTAGGGAATTTCCGTGATCACGATCGATTCGGAGCCGTTATCTTTGGTTTCGATATTTGCCTTCCCACGCATAATGATGCGGCCGTGTCCTGTCTGGAAATAGTCTTTGATCCCGGCAGAACCGATGATATATCCGCCCGTTGGAAAATCCGGACCTTTGATGTAATCCATTAATTCCAGGGGTTCCATATCCGGGTTATCGATAAGAGCAATGATCCCGTCACAAACTTCACCGATATGATGAGGTGCCATATTCGTTGCCATGCCGACTGCAATTCCGGAAGAACCGTTTACGAGCAGGTTAGGAAATTTGGAAGGAAAGACAGACGGTTCTTTGCGTGTATCGTCGTAATTCGACTGGAAACCGACAGTATCTTTATCCAGGTCATCCATCAAATCCACTGAAGCTTTTTGCAGACGGGCTTCCGTGTAACGCATCGCAGCAGGCGGGTCACCATCCTGCGAACCGAAATTTCCCTGGCCATCGACCAGCATATAACGCAAACTCCAGGGTTGAGCCATTCTCACTAAAGTCGGGTAAATTACCTGTTCACCGTGAGGATGATAATTTCCGGAAGTGTCGCCGGCAATTTTTGCGCATTTCCTGAAACCTCTTCCGGGAGTAAGATTGAGTTCATGCATCGCATATAAAATTCGGCGTTGAGACGGTTTCAATCCATCGCGCACATCCGGCAGCGCCCTGGAAACGATCACGCTCATGGAATATTCCATATATGATTTTTTCAAAACATCTTCGATTTCAATTATTTCGATCCTCGATCTATCATGAATCATTAAACCTCCGATTAATAATTTAATATTTTAAAACTTTAGTTATCCGTTAGTTGCCGGATGATTTAAGTTTCTTTTAATCTAATATCGATCTTTCCAACAATGTCATAAACTTTCCGAATTTTATTATTGAGAGTTCCTCTAGAAGAAACTTCGGAAAGAATCTTCAATATTCAATCTTAAACATGCAATTTTAAACTTCTATTTCCACATATTTTGCATTCGTTTCAATAAATTCTCGTCTCGGTTCGACTTCATCTCCCATCAGGATCGTGAACATTCTATCCGCTTCGATAGCATCGTCGATTTTGACGGAAGTTAGAATTCTCTTTTCCGGATCGAGAGTAGTTTCCCACAATTGATCGGCATTCATCTCTCCCAATCCTTTATAACGCTGCACCGACACTCCTTTATCACCGAACTTTTTCAATGCTTCATCTCTCTGTTCGGTTGTATAAACATATTTATTTGTTTTTCCTTTTTTGATGAGAAATAAAGGTGGTTTGGCGATATAAACATGTCCGTATTCGATCAGCGGACGCATATAACGGAAGAAGAAAGTCAGCAGTAAAGTCGCGATATGTTGACCGTCCACATCAGCATCGGACATAATCACAATCTTATTGTAACGCAGTTTGGAAACATCGAATTCTTCCCCGATCCCTGCTCCGAGAGCCAGGATTATCGGTTGGATCTTATCATTGTTCAGGACTTTATCGATCCTCGCTTTTTCCGTATTCAACATTTTCCCCCAGAGCGGTAAAATCGCCTGGAATGTCCTGTCTCTTCCCATTTTTGCCGAACCTCCGGCAGAATCTCCCTCGACCAAAAAGATTTCTGTTTGGGAAGGATCCTGGATCGAACAATCTGCCAGTTTTCCGGGTAAATTGCCGCTTTCCAACACGGATTTTCTGCGCGTTAATTCTCTGGCTTTACGCGCTGCTTCCCGTGAACGAGCTCCTAATATCGCTTTCATCGCAATATGTTTGGCTTCCGCAGGATGTTCCTCAAAATACTCCATTAATTTTTCATAAACAATGGAATTGACGATACCGTCGATCTCGGAATTCTGTAGTTTCGTTTTTGTCTGTCCTTCAAATTGCGGGTTTTTTAATTTCACGCTGATGACAGCAGCAATTCCTTCCCGGATATCGCTGCCGCCGGGAGTTACTTTTTCATTTTTCAGCAGGTTCGCACTTCTAATATAAGCATTTACAGAGCGCGTCAAAGCAGATTTGAAGCCACTTAAATGAGTTCCGCCTTCGATCGTATTGATATTGTTGGCAAAACTGTAGATCAATTCCTGGAAACCTTCGTTATATTGGATCGAGACCTCGAATTCCGTGCCGTTTTTATGTCCTGAAATATAGACCGGTTCTCCAAAAAGAACTTTCTTGTTCTCATTGATAAATTCGACAAAAGAAACAATTCCCCCGTCATATTGGAATTCATGAACTTTCCCGTCTCTTTCATCTTTCAGGTGAATGCGGATACCTTTATTGAGAAAAGCAAGTTCCCGAAGTCGTACGGAAAGATAATCAAAACTGAAATCAACAGTCTCAAAAATTACCGGATCAGGTTTGAAAGTAACTTTGGTTCCGGTTTTATCGGACAATCCAACAATATCTACATCCTTTTGAGGAATACCTTTGGCATAAGATTGATGGTAGATCTTTCCCTTTTTATAGATCTCGACCTCGAGGGTATCGGATAAAGCATTAACTACGGAAACTCCGACTCCATGCAGACCTCCGGAAACTTTATAGGATTTATCATCGAATTTTCCGCCGGCATGCAGAACTGTCATCACAACTTGAACCGCCGGTATTTTCTCTGTTTTATGGATCTCGACAGGAATTCCGCGACCATTGTCCTCGATCGAAATCTTTCCGTCCTGGTGAATGATCACGATGATCTCGTCGCAGTATCCGCCTAATGCTTCATCGATGCTGTTATCGACGACCTCATAAACCAGATGGTGAAGACCTCTTTCACCGATGCCGCCGATATACATGGTCGGTCTTTTGCGCACAGCTTCGAGACCTTTCAGGACTTTTATATTACCTGCCGTATATTTCGAATCATACATAAAATTTCCTCTTCTTTTTTTGTGTAATTTAATGTTCACAAAAACCTTAAATTATCTGTTTCCAATAATAATCTGGAGTAATATGTGTCAACTATTTTATTTACTTGATGTTAGATAGTTTTAATGATTTTTTTTTAATTTAGTGAATAAATTTGTAACTGCCTATATTTCAATTGGTTATAAATGACTTTTTGAATATGTTTTAGTAATAACCGGTTTTTCAGTAAAAAAATTAGTTAAAAGTCGATTATGACTATCATTATTTAGATTTTCAAATTTTGAAAATTTGGATTAATTATATCGATTTTTTATGAGTGAAATTTTCTGGAAAGTTTATACTCTTTACAAAATATTTGAACCGGAAATTTTTTCAAAAATAGAATAAACTTCAAAAAAAACTTTTCCAAATAAATTCGGGAAAAAGGCGATCAATGAGATTTAGTTTTTTTCTCCTGTCTCCTTTTTCCCTTCTCCCTTTTCCCTGCATCATTGGATATTCAAGATAAGAGAACAAGATTACATCTTGTTTTACTCTCCGGCATCGTCCAGTAATTTCTTATATTTATCATGTTTAGGAGATGCTTCCGGTAATTTTCCCAAACTGATGATCACATCGATCTTTGATTTACGGGCAATTTGTTCGTCTGCCATCGGTTGAGAAAAGATCACTTTATCCTTCTTTACATAATCGGAATAACGGAAGATCTTCTTACCCAGAAAAAGTCCGGCATTTTCCAATTTCAGTCTCGCTTCCATTTCACTCAAGTTATCAAGATAGGGAATCCTGACCATTTCCGGCCCTTTACTGACAATGACTTTTATGGTTCGGAATTTTTTGGTCATAATATCGTGATAAGGTTCTTGTGAAATAATCTTTCCTTTTTCAAAATCATCATTGTGGATAGACTCATTTTCCTGCACATACAGTTTCAGGTCTTTGCAGTTTTTGCGGGCAACCTCGTAATTCAATCCGACAATGTTCGGAACCTTGACTTCATTGCGATGACCAACAACTAATTTCATGATCAAGTTTATCCCCAAAAAACCTAAGATAAAAGCAGCCATAAGGATTGAAACGACGATTAAATATGGTTTTATTTTTCTCATTATTTGCTCCAAAATCGTAAAACAAACATTTTTATTTGTTCAATTGTGCTCAAAACTCCCGTATATTAGGTCAAGTACCAAATGGTATCTCAAATTTATTCTCCAAACCGAGTTAAGTTTTATATCGCAATCCCAATCAGACTGCCTGCGTGAAAACTCAATCAGTAAGTAAATGAATTGTCAGTCTGAGTCCTGACTTGTCGGGAAAAACTTGCAATTCTTTGCATAGCTATAAATTAGACAAAATCCTTCGACTACGATCAGGATGACAATTTGTCTAATTTGTCCATAAACAAATGTTTTCACACAGCCAAAGAGATTTGTAACGATGACCATGCCGGAAATGGTTTTGATTTCCGTAAAACAAGATTACTCGTATTTCAGCAGGTTATGAATCATTTCAAAGCCGAAATCAGATTATGAAATCCTTTTCAATTTAGCAGCAAAAACACCGTCGATATCACTTTTGAAAGGTAAAGTCTTGAGAAATCCATTTTTCACAATTTCAGCAGGAATTTTTTTTTCAGCCGGAACTTTTTTAAAATTCTTATTTTTTTTTAGAAACCTGGAAATTTGCTGTTCATTTTCTTCTTCATTCAAGGTACAGGTGCTGTATATTAAAAATCCACCTTTTTTCACAAAAGCCGAACCTGTTTTAAGTGCATTTTCCTGCAATTTCAAAAGTTTCGGCAGATCTTGGTTCATCTGCCAGCGCAATTCTGCTTTTTTTTGAAAAACACCCCAACCAGTGCAGGGAACATCGAGCAGAACTTTATCAAAAGCAGGAGCAATCGGTCCGTATCTAAAAGAATCTTTAGTAATGATCTTCACATTCGTAATTTGAAGCCTTTCCAAAGCCTGTTTGATCTGTTTAGTTTTCCTGGGAAATTTATCGACAGCAATGATTTCTCCTGTATTTTCCATCAATTCTGCCATGTAAGTTGCTTTTCCTCCCGGTCCGGCAAATAAATCGAGAATCGATTCATCGTGAGCGGGATCCAGTAATTCGACAACCAGAACGGAAGATGAATCCTGAATGGAATAATAGCCTTCGGAAAAAGCAATATTCTCCAAAACTTTATGTGCTTGTTTGGAAATCAGAATATTTTCAGAAATTCTGCTTTCCTTAACCAGAATATTTCTTCTTTTAAAATACTCGAGCAAACGGGATTTATCGGTTGCCAATTTGTTGATCCTGATATGAAGTTCGGGAGTATCATTAAAATACCTGCATAATTTTTCGGTATTTTTCATTCCCCAATAATCAAGCCAGGTCGTTATTATTTCTTTTGGAAATGAGTAATGCAAAGCTAATCTATCAATATCATTATCCGGGTATTTTATCGTTCCTGATCTTAAATAAGCTCTCAGAACCGCATTGACAAAATCAGCAATATTTTCGTTAAAAAGCTTTTTTGCCAGGTTTACGGATTCATTAACAGCCGCATATTCCGGGATTGAATGACAGTAAAGAATTTGATAAAATGCCAGGTAAAGTATGATCTTGATCTTCAGACCGGTAGTGGAAAATTTTTCTTTGTCAGCATAGATCGATGCAATATAATCGAGATTATCTTTCATTTTAATGACACCTTTAACGAGAACAAAAAGCAGGTTGATATCAGTTTGTGATTCTTCTTTTTTCTTAGAAATTTTTGAAAGAAGCTTATCAGAAAAAATGTTTTTGGTCAGAACTTTTAGAATAATTTTATAGGCTTCCTGCCTGATATTCATCATCGATTTCTCTGGTATAAAAATTTGATCGTTGCTTTGATGATCTCTTCAGTACTTTGGAATTTATTTTCTTTTATTAACCTGGCAATTGTTTTCTTTACTTCCGGCGGTCTGTACCCAAGTGTGATCAAGGCTGATTCAGCTTCTCCGATGATATCCGTTTTTCTTATTCCGGATAATAATGAAATCTCTTCGCTGCCGATTTTTCCAACTTTATCTTTTAGCTCGATGATCAGTCGTTCTGCCGATTTTTTTCCTAAACCCGGTACGGTTGAGATCAAACTGACATTTCCGGTTTGAACTGCCTGGATCAAATCCTGAACCGAAAGTCCGGAAAGTATCGCTAAAGCAGTTTTAGGTCCGATTTTTGAAATAGATATCAATTGTCGAAATAGTTTTTTTTCTTCAACAGAAAAAAAACCGAATAAACGGATCCCGTCATTTTCGGTCATGGAAAAATGTATTTGAATCTCGATTTCTTTTCCGATTTCGGGAAGTTTTTCAAAAGTGCTCAAAGGAATATTCACTTCGTAACCGACTCCGAGACAATCGATTACGGCATAAACCGGATTTTTTTGAGTCAGAATTCCCTTTAAATATGCAAACATCACTTGCTCCTGAATTTTTCTTTATTGAATTGACACAATGCGATCGCTAAAGCATCCATCGCATCTTCAGACTGGTTTTCCAAATTCAAATTCAAGATTTTCCGCACCATATATTGAACCTGCTCTTTGGAAGCATTACCGTTTCCTACAACCGATTTTTTTATTTCCCGGGGGGAATACTCGCTTACCGTGATATTCTGTTCAGCCAGCGCTAACAGGATCACTCCGCGGACATGTCCGAGGATAAAAGCAGATTTGATATTTTTACCGTAAAAGATAGATTCAACGACAGCGATATCCGGTTTATATTTGGCGATTATTTGTTTGATCTCTGTATAAACAACTATTAATTTTTCCGGGAAAGATAGATTTTGCTTGATCTTGATAACATCGCAACCGGCTGCGATTATCCTGTTTTTCTGGACTTCAATTATACCATAACCGCAATATTTACTGCCCGGATCGATACCAAGAATGATCAATTTGGGAACAACCTTTCCATAGTTTCATCGGAAATCTCGAAGTTTGCATATACTTTCTGCACATCGTCCAGATCATCGAGACTGTCGATCAGTTTGAGCAGTTTTTCTGCAAAATCATCGGCTTTGATCGTGTTCTTCGGGATCCTGGTCAATTCAGCTTTTTCGATTTTGTAACCTGCTTTTTCCAGGTTCTGCAGGACTAAATGAAGTTCGGAATAAGGAGTCAGTATTTGGAAAAAATCACCTTCCAGAGTGATATCATCTGCTCCGGCATCGAGACCAGCCATCATGATCTCATCTTCATCCAGATCATCTTTGGGAATTTCGATCAAACCTTTCTGCTCGAAAATCCAGGAAACAGAACCGTTTTCTGCAAGCGTCCCTCCATATTTGGAAAAAGCATGTCTGACTTCCGAAACCGTGCGCTGCTTGTTATCTGTCAAGGTCTCAACGAGAATAGCAACACCGTTGTGTCCGTAACCTTCATAAGTGAAATTTTCGTAATTTACACCTTCGATCTCACCGGTTCCGCGTTTGATTGCTCTTTCGATGTTATTATTCGGCATATTAGCTCCGCGTGCGGTGGAAACAGCAACTCTCAAACGAGGATTGCTGTCGATGTCTCCTCCGCCTTCACGGGCAGCCACGATTATTTCTTTGATCAATTTTGTGAAGAGTTTACCGCGTTTGGCATCGGTTGCTCCTTTTTTATGTTTGATGGAAGCCCATTTACTATGACCGGACATTTTTTCCTCCGAAAAATTAAATTATACTATTCATATAATCTATATCTTGTTTATAAATATCCCATTTAATTACCGAAATTTTCCTTTCTGGTCGATATTCTAAAATGTCTTTCCTATTATAAACATTTAATAATTTATCAAGAGAATTGCTCATTCCTTTTGGACTTAATAATATTGAGATAAATGGTTTGGCAATAACGGAATAAACGATTAATTGAGAAAGATTTAATAATGATAATTCATTAAGTTTACATTCTACAAAAACTAATTCTACTTTATCGTTATATTCAATAAATCCGGTTATATCCTGCTGAATTTGATAAGTAGAAAATTCAGGAAAATATATCTGATATTTTAATTCTAAAATGAAATTACTTAAATAGGAGTTATGAGTATCTAACACAGTTATTTTATTAGATTCTTTCGCAAATTTATCTTTTAGATATGATTCTAACCATTTACAGATATCGGGATACATTTCAGTTTTTTTTGAATACATCACTTTTACTTCCTAACAAGTTCTAAATTTATTCATATATTTTAGGTGTTTTAAATTTTGAGACAAGATTTATTCAGAATAATTACCTTCCTTTATAATTCATACCTTTTTCAGATAATTTATAGAGACCAGTATATTTATCTTTTGTAACAAATAATTGTTTATTATATTTATAATTATATCCAACTAAATCAAAATAAATTGTCTTTCGTAAAATTTGTCTATAGTTTACCATCGAATAGTTTAAATTCAAATAATTAATTTTTTCTAAAACATAATCTCCAATTAGTTTTAAATCAACATAATCATTTTGATTATTGGATATTTCTTTTATTGCTTCAATTATCATCTGCTTCATAGTTGGAACTGTTCCTGGCAGTTCTTCTTCTTTTCTTTTTATCTCTCGAATAACTTTTTTGACTCCTTTATCTTTTTTGGCAATACTCTCATTTTTTAGAAAAGCATTATATACTTCAGAATAACCAATTATATAGTCATTATCTGGAGCAAATATACTTTCTGTGAATTTAACAGAATTGTAAATTGCTACTAGTTGTGAAAAATATTGAGGTTTTTTTTCTCTTATAATTGTATTTACTTCAAAGTTTGTTATTAAACCACCATTAGTTAGATTTGTGCTTCCTATGATCGCTGTTTTTTCATTGTTATTTGAAAATAAATATATTTTTGGATGAAATACAATATTTGTCTTATTTTTATTTCTATCCCCAAAACAAAAAAATGATAAATTTTGATAATCTTTTTTCAAACCTATTAAATACAACATTGATTTAGGATCGGTTGTTTTAAAGTCCAGACCAACAATTATTTCGACAGATGATTTTTTTTGTAAACATTGCATCAATGAGTTCTCTATTTTCTTAATACCTGAAAATTTCATAAAAGCTACTGCAATTCTTGTTTCACTTGAATTTTGTAGTTCATAATTAATAATATTACCAATAGGATAATTGATATTTGATATTATTTGTAAATTCATTTATTTTTCCAATAATGCAAAATTTTTAGAGCAATATTTTGATTTTTGATCTGAATACTCTCTCATTCCGGTTCGTCCGTAAATTATAGGTTCTTGTTCAAACCAACCTTCTGCAATAAGTTCTAAAATGAAATAATTCGATGCATATTGACGACAATTATATGGCGGATCAATATATAAAATGTCCGGTTCGATTTCATTAATCAATTTATTTGCATCTTTCTTAAAAACTTTATTTTTCTGTTTACTCTCAATAATTTCTATTTCTTTTAGAACAATTTTTTTCAATGCTCTTCTATCCCAAGTTTTTAAAAAAGCAGCATAGGTTCCGGATACATTACTGACAAGATTTATCGCATTTAATAATGATGTGAGTAAATAATAATACTCGAGTTCAGTTATTAATTTTTCCTTTCTCCATTCATAGATTTGTTTTCTTATTATATCTATTCTTAAAGCGTTCTCTTCTGTAAAATATCTTCTTTTGCCATTTGGTGAATAATTCTTAAAAATAAAACCTTCTTCATAACTCGATAAATTATTTAAGTAACAAAATATTTCGGTTATTGAATGAAATTTATATTCATTTTTTAATTTGATGAATTCTGGTTTAGAATTAAGTTCAATATATGTTTTTGCTAACGAATATGCAAATTCTAAAATATCATTTGAACAAACTCTGAATCCTTTTCTCTTGAAATGTTTTCCCACTGAAGATGTTCCACTGAACAAATCAAAAAAAGTTGAAGATCCATTTATTTTAGTTTTCTTAACAACTTCTTCAATAAATGTAAGTAATTTTGTTTTATTACCGTAATATCTCATCTTTTTTACATTTAAATAATCGCTATTTTTGCCATCTCATAAAGTCTTCTTCAATTTTATTTCAAATAAGTTTTGGGAATATAAGGAGTTTCTGGATTTACAATTAGTTCCTGTTTTTTCGGATCGATGATCACATCCATATCTTCCATGGGGATAGAACCGAGTAAAATTGTAGAATCAGCAGGTAAAACCATAGCATCTACATTTGCTCTTCTATTCTTAAAATGGATTTCTACAGGACCCACAACATCTAATTTGTGTCTTGTTCCATCTGCAAGTTCAGCAACTTTTTCATCGACTTTGACCAAACCCAACTGATTCTTCACATTTTCATTGATGGCTAACATATAAGCTCCGGAATCAATTAGGGCATTTACTTTTAATTCCCGAATCTCTTTTTTTTCAAGTTTTCCAATATTATATAAGGCAACATCTAAACCATTGTGTAATGATATTTCTGCGTAGAAAGAACTCCTAATTCACTATAATTCAATCAACTTTCCGAATCTTGTTTTTAAGAATATCTTTGTAAGAAGCTTCGGAAAGATAAATTTTATTCATCTTTTTTATTAGCTTCAGCAATGACTTTGGAAGCTATCTCTTTAGGAACTTTTTCTAAATGAGAGAATTTCTGGGTGAATTTTCCACGACCTTGTGTGAGGGATTTCAAAGCCGGATAATATCCGAATAATTCAGCCAGAGGCAGGTGTGCATTCAATATCTGTTTTTTCCCTTTCTGTTCCATTCCCAAAATTTTTCCTCTGCGGGTTGAAACATCACCCATGACATCGCCCATATATTCGTTCGGAATAATGATCTGCGCTTCATAAACCGGTTCCAGGAGAATCGGTTTAGCAACCTCGAAAGCTTTTTTCAAAGCATTCCAGGAAGCGATCTTAAAAGCCATTTCCGAAGAATCCACATCGTGAAAACTGCCGTAATAACAATCGACGCTGATATCGACGATCGGGTTGCCGGAAACAATACCTTTACCTAGTATTTCCGCAAGACCTTTCTCGATGGCAGGAATATATTTACTCGGGATCGTTCCGCCCACGATCGAATTTATGAATTCAAAACCTTCTCCCCTCTGCCTGGGAGCAACCCGGAAATATACTTCGCCGTATTGTCCCCGTCCTCCGGATTGTTTTTTGTGTTTATAACTTATATCTGCTTTGCCGGTTATTGTTTCTTTATAAGGAACGGAAGGTAAGGATAATTGCGCATCGATCTTATAGCGGGATTTCAATTTTTTATGCAGGAAATTGATTTGCTGTTCACCGATCCCGGCAAGAACATTCTCGTTCGTCTCAGCATTCATTTCCAGGTTCACGGTCGGGTCTTCATCCAATAATTTACCGAGAGCAGAACCGATCTTATCTTCATCACTCTGGTTCACGGCTTTGATCGCCTGCCAGAAAACAGGAGTCGGAAGAGCGACTTTCATTAACCTGGTTTTTGAGCCGATCTTAACAAGCGAATTGAAACTGCGTGCAACTTTCATTTTAACCAATCCGCCGATATCACCTGCGATCACTTCATCGGTTTCCGTTCTACCTTTTCCGGTGCAATAATACATCGAACCGATCCTGTCTTTAGTATCTTTTTCGGGAACAAAAACTTCGGTTCCGCTTTTTAATTTGCCTGAAAATACTCGGACATAAGCAATATCACCTACATTCGGATCAGTATATGATTTGAAGACATAAGCACAAAGATCACCATCAGCAGAAGTTGCTGCAGTTTTTATTTCACCTTTTTCTTCGACGGCTATTTGATTCCTTTCAGCAGGAGACGGTAAATAATCGACGATGGCATTCATCATATCATTTACTGCAATATTACCGGTTGCAGAACAGGCAAAAACCGGGATCAGGGTTCCCGCAGATATAGCGGATTTAATTCCCGCGGAAAGTTCTTCATCCGAAAGTTCTCCCACCTCGAAATATTTTTCCAGGAGTTCATCGTCACTCTCCGCAACAGCTTCCATCAAAGCCAACCTGCTTTCCTGAACTTGATCAGACAGTTCTGCGGGAATATCTGCTGCTTTATTATTCACGAATGCTTTGCCTTTCACGATATCGACGATTCCTTCGAACCTGTGTTCCGAACCGATGGGCAGAAATATCGGAACCGGGATCATATCCGTGTTTTCTTTGATCAATTCAACGGTCTTCTTATAATCGGCACCTTCGCTGTCCATACGATTGATGATGATCCCTTTGGCTGCGGATGAACCTGCAAGAAGTTCCAGGGATTGCTCCAGGCTGACTTCGTATCCGCCGCCGGCATTTGCCATGAAGAGAAGCGTTTCCACTGCTGTAGAAGATGAAATCTGTTCTCCGGCAAAATCCGCGTTACCCGGAGCATCGAGAATATTTATTTTATGATTTTTCCATTCGAAATTTGCAATACTCAAAGACATGGACATCCCTTTTTCGATCTCTTCCGCACTAAAATCCATCACCGTGTTTCCGTCTTCTATTTTTCCAACTCGGCTGCTGGCTTTCGCATTAAAAAGCATTTGCTCGACTAAACTCGTTTTCCCGGCACCACTTGCACCCACCAGGGCAACATTCCTGATCTGTTTCCAATCAAATTTTTTCATTTTTCCCCCGTTCTATTTTCATAAAACATTTATTTTTTTACTGGCTTAATTCCAGAGAACAGCAAATTTTTTTTGATGTCTTTTCTTGTCAATGAACTACTGTGAAATTACTTCAAAATTATGACTTTCCCTGTTTTCTCGGATATGTTTCCATCTGAGAGTTGTTTTGCTTTGATCTTATAAAAATAGGTATTATTAGCTATATGATCGCCTTCCGTATCTTTTGTATCCCAGAAAACCTGGTTATACCCGGCTCCGCAATTCTGTTTTTTCAAAGTACGGATTTTCCTGCTTGTGATCGTGTAGATCATGATCTCGACATCAGCATCTTCGGTAATAATGAAGGTAAAATATCCCTCATTTTTCATCGGATTGGGGTAGGGAAGCATCTGCTCGATCGCAACTTTCCCGGATTCTCTTGCGATAAACTCGGTCGATGCTACGGTCGGAACATTAAAATTATCAAAGACGATCAGTTGGAGAGTATGCCTGCCTACTGCGATCTCATCGAGCTCATAAAGCAATTCCCCATTTGTATAGGAATCGATATCGTAAAAAAAATGCTCCGTAACATCGAGCGGATCGTTGCTTTGATCGAGAAGCAGCAGGATCTTATGACCTGCACTCCCGGAAATATTGATACCGTTGCTGTCGGAAATCGCCGCGATCAAGGTCGGTTCCGTGGAAACATAATCTCCGGAAAGGAATTTTTTGGAATCGATCCATAACTGCACAGAAGGAGCATCATTATTTATGGAAGGAACTGCAATTTCACTATATTTGACAGGAATCAAATAACTGGTAAAATCCGATTTGATATTATCCGAAATATAACTTATAAACCGCCCTCTCTCACCATTTTGAACATCGTCAGGGATGATGAACCCGGCATCGAATTCATTATTTTCTGTTTGCACAGAGCCTTTGAAAAAACATGACCCGTTCCTCGTGTAATCCACATCATAAACCTGACCATTCAATTCCCGGTGATAATTAAGAGAATCTTCCGTATTGTATATCCTGATCTCACCCACACCGGAAATTGCATTTTCCAACTCGTAATCTCCGGAAATAAAAACAGTTTGTCTCGCTTGTAGTAGGCTGTCTGCGATCGGTTCATCTATCGTCATGGAACCGGAAATTTCCGGTGTTAAAACCTGTAAAAGCGGATCCCCAAGAACATGATATAACCTGCTATTAGAACTGGTCGCTCCGGAATATAACTTTGCATCCCATAATGCCCAGCCAATATTCTCTCTTTCATTCAAAGATTGATCAAAAAAATGTCTGATCAAAGTTGTATTGGCACTTCCACCACATGACCTGGAAGCAGCGATCGTAGCTATCGAGCCGCCGTAATCATGAAATAATAATTTTTCTCCCAGACAATCAAATGCCGAATCATCGAACTGTCCGACATTACAGGAAGCCGCAATAAATAAAGTCAGGTGTTCTTCGTTCTCCAGGAACCTGATATGCAGCGAACCCCTGAAATAACCTTCGTCTCCCAGGATATCATCTGCTCCGTGCCCGATATAATACCAGATCAATCTTCCTTCGTTGATCCTGTCTATTGTTTCGTCCCGAACTTCCGGTTTCAACAGGAATTCATCCATATCATATTCGATAGCCAGTAATTTATCGACATAAACTCCATTACTTAATATTTCCCCCGTATATTGAGCCTGATAAGTATGATTCAAGCCCAAACCTCCTGTCCCTTCCAGACCTCCACTCTTATTTTCATCATCTGCTACGATCAATACTTTATTTCTCCACCAGCCTAAATTCGGTGTTTCAATATAATCTCTTAACCTCCCGATCATCAAATCCATCTGGGAAGTATTCTGTGCCGGGATCCTGCCGATAGGAAGGTCGGGTTCGGAACTTCCAAAAGCAATAAAAAAATCGTCATAAGCATAATGGGAATCATTTTCATAAACAATAATTTTATTTTTTTCAATATTAAGTTCCCAGTTCGTTGTTCCCGAACCCATCAAGATAACAACTTCCAATTCCGGATGATCATTAAAATAGACTTCGATATAGTCCTTTAGTCCTTGAGGTGATTCTCCATAAAGATCGAAAGTGGTCTGTTGATCTATGATTTCGGAAGACAATCCGTAATTATCGAGATGGATCTGGGCTAATTCTTCTGATTGGGAAATAAATACGGATGGAGAGATCATCAGGCAATCGACCTGACGGTCGCGGTCGTTTGTTTCCGGAGGGGAGTATTGGTTAAAATCCGAAACATTTAAAATATTATCGATATTCCGCAAATCCGGACTGCGAGCAGGTTTGCTGTGATATTCTCCTCCAAAAGTTAACCAGAATACTGTTTTCCCGGAATAGCGATGATGAATATCATCTACTAAAATTTCATGGGAGAAAAGGACAAAATCTTCTTCGTCAAAACGACCGTCATTTCCGCTTTCGATAAATATTGGAATTTCCTGAACTAAAAATTCCGTCCTTTCTTTTTCTCCCAGGTTTTCTTTTCTTATTCCCCGGAAAATCCTGACGGAGTCAGATTCCACAAAATCCGGGAGTTGGGATAATTCTGCAAGAAACAATCCGCAAATCCCTTCATCTTCGACTTCGATCCGGTACCAGAAACCGGAATCGGAAAAAGGCATGGAATTTATTTTCCGATCGCTTTTAGTTTTCCAGGATTTGGAAGAGTTGTAATTTATAAAAAAATCTTCATAAATGCGATCAAATTTATCGGGAATTTCATTCCTGAAACTATGATCACCTTCGATATTAATTTCTAAAATCAATTCTTCTATTATTTCTAATTTTCTGGCAGAATGATCATACAAAAATGGTGAGATCTTTACGGGAAAATACTCATTAAAACGAAAGCGTAATTTCTCCCCGATTACAAGGAATCGATCCGATCCTCGAGAAAATAATTCTTCGTCTATCTCAAAAATAAAATCACTCGTTTCACCGCTTTTTATAATTCTCGGAACCGGCTGCAATGGAAGTCGAAAATATTTAATCGAAGTTTTCTCATAAATAATGTTCACTGAAATGTTCCCTTGCGGCGGCACAGCAATATTGATAAATTTATTAGGAAGAGCCGGCGCTCCGATTTCTCCGGTATTTGTCCAGTTTTCCAGGTTTATATATGTAAAATTCCGGTCTTCATGGATTTGATAACCCTGAACCGAGATCGTTATTAATGATCTTTCGCGTGATTGTTCTAATATTTCGATCTTTCCATTTAATAAAAAAGCAGAAAGAACGAAAATCAACAGGAATATTTTCTTCACATTTCCCTCCGGATCGAACTTATGCAACAATAATGCCAATTTCATTTTTTCCCTTCAAATGTCAACTTTTAGGATAAGATAAAAAATAAATTTGACGAAACAAACAATAAAATTTTTCTTCCTTTCTGATATGTAAATCAAACCTCCGGTTTGAGATGTAACATGGAACTCTGTTCCGTTGTCATCCTGATTCTCCGAATCAGCCAAATTAAGTAACTCAACCTGCAGCTAATTGGATGAGTAGAACATTTTTTTCAAAATGTTTTTAAAAAATTTTGATCGATTTGAAATTTGATTTTTTCCCGGAATGCATTTCCGGATAACATTCACAATCAGGAATGATCGTGATACTGTAACTCAAACTTCTGGTTTGAGAAGTAAAACATTTTGCCCAATTGTTGTTAAAAAAATGACAAGATCGGCATCTTGTCTTACTAAATGATCTGTTGTGATCTGTGAACTTGAGTCAAAATATCAGGTCTCAAAGCGGGAGCTTTGAGTTACATTTACAGGTGGAGTAAAAAATGAACATCGAAATAAAGAACGGATATTTAATTATCCCCAAAGAAAACTCATTTAAAGTCGAAAAAAATGATATTTTCATCCAAGACGGAATCCTAAAATATAAGAAAAAATTTGAAAAAGCAGACAAAACAATCGATGCCGGAAATCAGGTCATTTTTCCCGGACTGGTGAATGCTCATCATCATATTTATTCCTGTTTATCCAAAGGAATTCCCGCGAAGACACCGTTCAAAGATTTTTTAGGAACATTAGAAAATCTCTGGTGGAAACTGGATCGTGCGTTAGATAAAGAAAGCGTTCAACTCTCGACAGTTCTAACTTTACAGGATTGTGTCAAGAGCGGAGTTACGACAGTTTTCGACCATCATATTTCAGCGAATTATATAGAAAATTCCCTGGATACGATGGGAGATGTTTTCTCTGATTTCGGATTGAACGGAGTTCTCTGCTTTGAGACTTCTAACCGTAATGGAAAAGAAGTTTTCGAGAAGTCACTCGCTGAAAATATTCGTTTCCATCAGAAAAATCAAAACTCCAAAAACTTGAAAGGAATGATGGGACTGCACGCACTTCTTACTCTCGATGAACAAAACCTGGAAGAAATAAACCGGAAAACAGGAAATTTACCAATCCATTGTCATATCGCGGAAGGTGAGATCGATGAGATTCAAAGCAAAGAAAAATATGGGAAATCTGTTATTGAAAGGTTGGAAGAATTCGACTTGCTTCGTAAAAATTCGCTGCTCATTCACGCCAGTAATATTTCCAAAAAGGAGATTGATATCCTGAAAGAAAAAGATGTTTTTATTGCCCAGGCAATCGACTCCAACATGAATAATGCTCTCAACATTGCCAATATTTCCAAAATCATCGATTCAGGAATCAAAACAACTGCCGGCACGGATGGAATGACATCCAATATTCTGAAAGCATTGAAAAATTCATTTCTGTTCACAAAATATCAGAACAAAAATCCGGATATTGGATTTCCGGAAATGATGTCATTACTTCTCGATTCCTTCCAACTTAAAACAACTTTCGGTTTCCCGCTCGGAATTTTGAAAAACGAACCTGCCGATCTCGTGATTTTCGATTATGTTCCGGCAACTCCTTTTGATGAAAATACATTTTGGGGACATTTCATTTATGGGATAACTGAATCGCAAGCGAGATGGGTGATCAAAGGAAATGCGATTTTGCTGGATGATTTTCGATTGCATCTGACGAAAAAGTACGATGATTTGATCCGAAACAGGATTGGAATTTCAGAAAGGTTGTTTGAAAGGTTTGAAAAAATTAATTAATTTCCAGGATGATTTATGTTTAACACAATCGGCAAAAAAATACAAAGAATAGACGGTTACGAAAAAGTAACCGGAAAAGCGATTTACGGAGATGACATCAAAATTCATGGAATGCTGTTCGCAGCTTTTCGATATACTGATATTCCATCCGGAAAGATAAAAAGAATCGATATTACAGGAACTAAAAAATTGGAAGGTGTCGAAGCAATCGTTCTTTATAAAGATATTCCGGGAGCAAAACGAGTTGGACCGATCCGGCAGGATTATTTTCCGATCGTAAATGACGAAGTATTTTACGCCGGAGATGTAATTGCAATTGTTGCAGCAAAAACTAAAGAAATCGCTCAATCGGCAGTCGAGGAAATCGAAGTCGAATATGAACCGATAACTCCAATCACAGATATCGAAAAAGCAGTCAAACCGGGTTCGAGACTCGTTCACCAGGAATACAAAAGCAATATCGTTGTTCATTATCCGCTCATCAAAGGAGATGTGGAAAAAGGATTTGCAGATTCCGAACAGGTTATCGAGAGAAAATACAGAACTAATTTTGTTGAACATTCCTATATCGAGCCGGAATCAGTAACTGTAGTTCCCGATCCTACCACAAAAGGTTTCAAAATTTACGGCTCGATTCAGAATCCTTTTACAACCAGGAAAATTGTCGCTCTTTTTATGGGTCTGAATCTCAATCAGGTTAATGTTTTTCCCTCCAATTTAGGTGGTTCTTTCGGAGGAAAAGATGATATCATCAATCATATTTCCTGCAGATTAGCACTGCTTTCAAAAATCACAGGAAAACCTGTGCAGATAACTTATTCTCGTGAAAACTCCATAAAAGAAGGTTATAAAAGACATCCATACCTGATGAACTACAAAGCAGGATTCGACTGCGATGGAAAATTGAAAGCGATGAAAATAGATATTCTGGCAGACAGCGGCGCATATTCATCCCAGACTTTTTTCGTAAATTGGCGTTCGGTCGTGCAGGCAACCGGTCCTTACGAGATCGAGAATGTGCAGACAGATATCAAAGGAATTTACACGAATAATTCTTATACCGCGGCAATGAGAGGTTTCGGTTCACCACAGGTTATTTTCGCCCAAGAATCTTTGATGGACGAAATTGCAGAAATTTGCAGTATCACTCCTCTTGAAATCCGAGAGATTAACGGTTATAAACAAGGAAGTATCACAGCCAGCGGTCAGAAACTTTCCGGGCATAAAGTATCTTTACAGCAAGTTATTAATGAAGCAGTTAAGAAAAGCGATTATAAAAAAGTAAGAACAAAATATTTCGAGAAAAATAAGACTTCGGAAAGATACAAATTCGGGCTCGGGCTTTCCTGCAGTTTTCGCGGTTGTTCTCTGGGAGCGGAAGGAATGGATATGTCGTCGGCGATCGTTTCCGTGCAGGCAGATGGAAGTGTGATCGTTTTTACCGGAGTTAATGAAAACGGGCAGGGATTGCGTACTTCGATGTGCCAGATATGTTCGGAAGTTCTGGGAGTCGAGCTCGAAAAAATAACCTTTCTCGAACCTCAAACTTCGACGATTGCAGATGGAGGGCCGACAGTTGCTTCGCGTGGAACTCTGGTTGGCGGAAATGCGGTGATCGATGCTGCCACAAAAGTTAAGAATAGAATTTTTGAAGTTATCAAAGAAGATTTGAAAGTAGCGGTTCTGGAAGAGACAGAATGGAAAAATGGAAAGATTTATTCTAAAAAATCAGGAAATAATTTCGTCGAGTTTTCCCAGGCAGTAGAAAGATCATACTGGAAAGGAATCAATCTTTCTGCTTATGGCTGGTTCAAAGGACCACAAGTTGGCTGGAAAGAAAAAACCGGTCAGGGAAATGCTTATTTCACTTATGTTTACGGATGTCATATCGCACAGATAAAAGTCGATACGATTACCGGGAAAATCGAACTTGTGAAAATCACGGCTGCGCATGATGTCGGCAAAATCATTAATCGTTTAGGAGCAGAAGGACAGATTTACGGGGGAGTTACGCAGGGGTTTGGCTACGGAGTTCTGGAAGATTATAACATTCAAAATGGTGAAGTAAAATCGCAAAACTTCGATGAATATTTAATTCCGACCATAAAAGATATTCCTGAAATAGAACCGGTCCTGATCGAGAATCCCGATAAATTCGGACCGTTCGGAGCAAAAAGTATCGGAGAACCGACTCTGGAATTAACTGCTGCTGCAGTTAATAATGCTTTGAAATTCGCAATTGGAAAGCATTCTTATCAAATTCCATTAACTCTGGAACAGGTATTTTTAGGAAAGAATTTAAGAAAACCGGCACGGCAAAGTGAAGTCGTTCATCTTTCCCAAAAGAAAACAAAACAGGTTTTTCGAATAAACAATATCAAAACAAAAACTCCTGAAAATCTTGAAAATGCTCTTAATATTCTATCTGAAGGGAAATATAAAATCCTTGCCGGTGGCACCGATGTTATCGTACAAGCCAGAATGAAAACCGAACTGCTAAATCTTTTGAATATTTATTCCATTGCTGAACTCAAAGAAATTTCCGAAACTGAAAATGAAATTTTGATCGGAAGTGCAGTTACTTTCTCCCAGTTAATTTCCAATGAACTCATCAAAAAACATTTCCCGATTTTAGTGAAAGCCTGTTCCACAATCGGTTCCACGCAAATCCGCAATCGTGCCACGATCGGGGGAAATATCGTCAATGCCGCTCCCTGTGCGGATTCTGTTCCTCCTTTGATCCTCCGTCGTGCAGAACTTGTTCTGCTTTCTAAAACCGGACAACGAAAAATCCCCATTAAAGATTTCATCATCAAGCATTATCAAACTAAAATCAAACCCGATGAATTGCTGGTTTCGATTAATATTCCCAAACCTGCAAACAAAAAATATTATCACAGTTATTTCCAGCTCGGTAGAAGAAATGCCATGAACATCACTCGAATGAGCATCAGTGCTCTGATCTCGTTCGATTCTGAAAACAAGATCGACGAATGCCGGCTGGTGGACGGTTCGCTTTTCAGTCGTTCCCAACGATTGACAGGAGTAGAAAATTCACTCATCGGGAAACCATTGAATGAGCAAAACATTGAAGGAATCGAAAAACTTTTGTCGGAAAAAATCGAAAAGGAGATCGGCAGACGCTGGTCGTCAGCATATAAAAGACCGGTTTTTATTAATATGTGCAAAGAAGCATTAAGAGAGATTAACCGCGAATTTTCGCGAAAAAACGCGAATAATAAACCTTGAAAACACTCTTTGTTGCTTAGCACTTTCAAGGTTAACCTCCAAGGTTTGATAAAAGGAAGATTATGATCGATCTAAAATTCAAAGTAAACGGAAAAAAAATAAAAATCAAAGTCGATGCTTCATTAAGACTGCTCGATATTCTGCGAGATAAACTCGATCTGACAGGCACTAAAGAAGGTTGCGGCATCGGGGAATGCGGAGCCTGCACAATTATTATGAACGGAGAAGCTGTCAATTCCTGTTTGATATTGGCTGATCAAGTTCAAGATGCGGAAATCGAAACTGTGGAAATTCTCGAAAAGGATGAAGTTCTATCCAATCTGCAAAAAGCTTTCCATGATTATGGTGCGATTCAATGCGGATTCTGTACACCGGGAATGCTGATGAGTGCCAAAGCACTTCTCGATAAAAATCCAAAACCCTCCGGAGATGAAATAAAAATTGCGCTCGAAGGAAATCTTTGTCGCTGCACGGGATATATTCCGATAATCGAAGCGATAACGAATGCTGAATAACTCTCTTTAAAAAATGTTACAAATCATCCTCGCTTTGATCTTGTTGATCTATTGGCTGGTTTTTTATATATTTGTCTTGAACGATCTATATCTTTCCCATCAATTTCTGGGAATGATCTTACGGGTCTTTTTCCCAATCGCGATCCTGATCAATATAATTTGCACAATTTATGCGATATTTCTCCTAGCAAAAAAGAAAGGAAGAAAATTCCGAAACTTTGCCGCTTTAATTCTTAATATTGTACCGATTTTAGGAGTCATATTTTTCTTGAGTTGGTTGTTTTTCGGAATTAAAATTTAAGTTCGTTATCTTATCAATTTCGATAAATTATTATTTTCGAATTTAGTTTCAGAAATGAAATACATTTTTTTCTGTTAAGCACATTTCCAATTTTTGTATTGACTTCAAATCATTCCAAAAAGAAAAGGTTAAAGCAAAAATAATTCGGAGGAATAGAAATGAAAAGTACAATAACCACGATTGTAATGGCAATTTTAGCTGGTACGATTTTAATCGCGGAATCTATCAAAATCGCTTATATCGACACGGAAAGGGTTATGGCGGAAAGCCGGGATACGCAAGAAGCACAAAATGTTTTTCAAACAGAACAGGAAAGTTGGAAAAACGAGATCTCTGAACTTGATGCAGAAATTGAAAGACTTTATTCTGAATATGAAACTAAAAAAATGATCTTAACAGAATCAGGTAAACAAGAAGCAGAAGATAAAATCAATGAGCTATCTATTGAGAGAGAGGCACTTGTTCAGGAAATTTACGGAGAAAGCGGGAAAGCAATGCAAAGAAATGCTGAACTTCTCGAACCGATCCTGACTAAACTTAAAAATGTTATAGAAAAAGTTTCCGTAGAAAATAATTATACGATCGTTCTCGATGCTTCTGCCGGTGGAATTCTTTATGCAAAACCAAGTTTGGATATTACCGACGATATTATCCTGGAACTCGACGAAGCCGTCGAATAGGTTTTGAGTAAAATCGAATTGTCCATTCTCCAAAGTATTCTGCGATTGATGAATCAGGATGAATGTAAACAATTCAAATAATAAAGAAATGAAATTATTTAAAACATCTTTAACTTCAAAACAGGTCGCTGCCAAATTTAAAGGAATTCTGAGCGAACATCACAAAAATCTATTATCCAATGTATCGGAATTGAACGAAGCGGAAGAAAATTCTGTCTGCTTTTATGAAAATCCAAAATATCTAGCCGACCTGAAAAGTTCAAAAGCAGGTTTGATCTTTGTTCCGGCAGATTTTGACCCGACTTTGAAACCTGATACAAATCTTCTTCTCATCGAAAAACCATACATCAATTTTCTGAAACTCGTCCGGGAATGGCTGGAAATGAATAAACCGGAAATCGCTGAAAATATTTCCCATACAGCATCGATTTCCGGAACTGCAAAAATCGGGAAAGATGTTATTCTCGGAGCGAATGTCGTGATCAGGGAAAATGTTGTCATCGATAATAATACCTTGATCGAGAGTAATTGCGTTATCCGGGAAAATGTCCGGATCGGTTCAAATTGTCATATTTATCCTAACACGACGATCTATGAAGACAGCATCATCAAAAATAATGTGATCATTCATGCCGGCTGCGTTATTGGAGCAGATGGTTTCGGATACATTTTTGATAATGGAATTCATCACAAAGTTCCGCAGGTCGGCAATGTTATCATCGAAGATAATGTCGAGATCGGGGCGAATTCAACCATCGATCGAGCAACTCTCGGAGCGACAGTTATCGGTAAAGGAACCAAGATCGACAATCTTGTTCAGGTCGGACACAATTGTAAGATCGGTGAAAATTCCATAATTTGTGCTCAAGTTGGATTAGCCGGAAGTACGGAAATCGGAAACACAGTTTTTCTGGCAGGACAGGTTGGAGTTGCCGGACATCTGAAAATTGGCGACGGAGCCATGATCGGAGCTCAATCCGGGATTTCGGGAGATGTTCCCGAAAATGCGAAATACCTGGGTTACCCGGCGATCGATGCGGATTTGCAGAAACGGATTTTTGCAGTGCAGAGACGGTTACCGGAAGTGGTAAAATTTTATCGAAAAGAGATGAAGAAAGCCAGGAAGAAAGAAGCTAAATAATCTGACTTCTCAAGTATAAAACTCGTGTTACATTTACTATCCTAACCTTTCTCCCATTCCCATCAAACGGGGAATCAGAAAAAGGCTTTGACAGTTCATTTAGAGAAATAAAAAAATTAACCTAAAAAATAAGGAGGAAAGAACGATGTTTAAGAAAATGATGCTAATTGTATTATTTTGCTAGTAATTTTTAATGTGGTTTATGCAAAAGGTAAACAAGTTGAGGATATTGTACTGAAAGAACAGATTAGAGATTTTCTGGTTGAAAAAGAAATGAATGTAGTAAAAAGCATAGGCGATCATCTTAATTTATTTGGTCTGGAAAGAATAATCGATCAAAAGAACTATAAAGATTATGAGATATATCAAGCTAGTATTGATGTTGGACTTATTTATAGATTCACGATTCTAAAAAAAAATGATGATATCTATCTAATGCCGAGAGATTTTAATAAACTACTTTTCCACTCAAATAATCATTCTACAAAAGATAATGAATTGATAATTGCAGAAAAATATGTTGAACTTTTTGAGGTCGATGATATCATTATAGAAAAAAGTGAGATGATAAATGTCACTCTTGAAGGGAAAGAATATGATATTGAACTAATTACATTAACAAATATAAGAGATATTAATCCCTGGACAAAAATAAATTCTATTAGAAAAAAATGGAATTTAAAATTTAAAAATGGACAGCTTTTTCGTTTCAGAAAAGAGGAATTAGAATCATATATAAATGACAAAAGAATAGATACAGAAAGAAATATTCATAGTCAAACTTTTAATATCAAAACAAGGCAAAATGAACGATTATGTAATGTTGTTATAAAAAACTATTTAGCAGATGAAATTACATTTGAAGATCCTACAAATAATATTAACTATTTTGATAAATATGTAATTGTAAAAAAAAATGATAATCCTGTTCCTGCTATTGAACGCACAGTAAATATAGAACTAAGTGATTTTACACCTTTTTCTAATGTCGATGTCGAAATAACTATTGAAAAAGGTGCAACTATTCATACTTTATTTAGTCAAATCATAATAGTTGATTCTCTTGGGAATGCAAACTATGATTGGGAAATTTCCTATAATGTTCACACAGGTAAATGCAAAATTACAGCAAATGGTAGTAACGAAAAATATTTCTTTATATATCGGACGCTTTCGGATGATTTACCGGAAGAACTTAATTATGATTACAAAATTCTGTATGGAGATCAATTCCCAAGTTTTAATGAAACAGATATTGAAGCCTTTCTCTCATTCTCTATTTTCAGGGAATTAGAAAAAGGTTTTGACAGAATTAGTATATAAATAAGTAGTTGAAACATAAAAAAATAGGAGGATATGATGAAACGATTTATTTTAATAGGAGTACTTTTTTGCACAGTAATTTTTAATGTGGTTTATGCAAAAGGTAAACAAGTTGAGGATATTGTACTGAAAGAACAGATTAGAGATTTTCTGGTTGAAAAAGAAATGAATGTAGTAAAAAGCATAGGCGATCATCTTAATTTATTTGGTCTGGAAAGAATAATCGATCAAAAGAACTATAAAGATTATGAGATATATCAAGCTAGTATTGATGTTGGACTTATTTATAGATTCACGATTCTAAAAAAAAATGATAATCTCTATTTAATGCCGCGAGATTTTAATAAATTACTCATAGACTCGAATAATCTCGCTACAAAAGAAAACGAATTGGCAATTGCCGAAAAATATGTTGAACTATGTAGAATTGATGAAACAATCATTGAGCAAAGTGAAATAAAAAAAGTAAGTATTAATACATATGCGGTTGAAAATAAAGAAAATTTCTATACTACAACTTATAATGTTCAAATAATATCTTGGACAAAAGTAAACGGTGTAAGAATAAAATGGAATTTTACATTTAAAGATGGACAGATCCATCGTTATGCAATACTGATTTTAGATAGATTTACAGGTGATTATTTTTTCGATGAAGAATTGCCTAGACCATCTAAAGGCAGTAGTGGATCCAGTACTTTTGATATTATTCAAAGAACACAGGAAAGAACGGAATTAGTCACAATAAAAAATCATTCTGACGAGGAAATAACCTTTTCTGATGTTGAACATCCGAATGATGATTTTAAGTACAAACACGAGTATGTAGTTGTAAAAGATGATGGAAACCCTAAACCTCCTAATGAACGTACAGTGATTATTGAATTAAGTGATTTTACACCTTTATCTAATGTTGATGTAATAATTACAATAAAAAAAGATGCTGCTATAGATACATTATTTAATCAAGCCATACCTGTTGATGCAAGTGGTAATGCAAACCATAATTGGGAAATTCCTGCTGATGTTCATACAGGTAAGTGCAAAATCACAGCAAACGGAGGTAATGAAAAATATTTCTTTATTTATCGAACCCGCTCAAATGCTTTACCCGGTGAGCTTAATTATAATTATCATATTCTTTATGGTGATCAATTTGCCGGTTTTAATGAATCTGTTATTGAAACATTTGCTGATAATGTAACAACTTCAATTGATACTGTTTATAATGAAGAAATAAATAATTGGAATTTTCCTTCACCTGAAGATATTGATTTGAATGATAGTCTTGATATCTATGTAGCGGATTATGAGAATGGTTCTGCAATCAGAAGTACTTCCGGTGATAGTTTAATTTTTAAAGGTATTGCAATCGGATATCCTTATATAGATTATCTAAAAAATAACTTTCATTATACTACTGATCTGGACGCAATAGGAAAAGTTTTATGTCATGAATTTCTTCATTCTGTCCAATATCATTATCCTAATATCTTTATAAATTGGGTGTCGCCACCCAATAAATATTATAAATATATTTCCGAAGGGCAAGCGCGTTTTATCCAAACCGTTTATATGGATTATCACAGTAGTACTGCCGTTAATGAGGAATTTGCAGGAGGAAGACAATATCAATATCAGGCTAACCAGTATTTGTTAAACGGTCTAAATTTATCATTGGAAGATGTTGATTATGATTTTTGCTTATTCTGGCGTTTTTTATATGAGAACTATCAATCCGGAAGTGAATCTGATAAATTGGATATTCTCATTAAATTACTTGAAAAATCAGATATTGTCGGTTCTGATCCTATCGTCGATGGTGAGATTGCATTCGATAATGCCTTATCATCCGGAGGTGGTTTATATAGTTCATTCGACGATGCTCTAAAAGATTTTTCCAAAAATTGTTACCTTAACGATCCAACCTACAATATCTGGAACCCCTGTCCAAGCGACACATTTTATGTAACTCCTTATATAACTGCCAGTCACAGAGATGGAATCACAAATACTTTTACCGGAGAAAGAAATATAACCGAATCCGATGATATCGCGGAACCTTTTGGCATCGATTATATGGTCTTTAATATCGGAGCATTAGTTACCAATGTATGTTTAAGTTTCGATGGTGATCCCGATGATAATGGGAATATGGCGGATTTTTATGCAAATGCTCTGCTGATGGAAGGAAATGATCTAATTTCAGAGCAAGAAATATCACTAACAAATGGCGAAGGAGTTATCAGCTTCGAGGTAAATGATCCTGTAAATAAGGTCGTGTTAATCATTGCCAGGTTAGATAGTGATGAAACCAGTGAAAATGATTATGAAGTTACTCTCTCCGATGATGAAATACATGTAAGCGGAAATGTCTCCGGAACCTGGTCGAATATATATTCTACTTATTTTATCGATGGAGAAATAACTGTTCCTTTAGGTGATACCTTAATAATTGAACCGGGAATCAAAGTTAATTTTTCAGGTCATTACAAATTCAATATCTATGGAAGACTTTTGGCAGAAGGAACAGAAGATGCAATCATAATTTTCACTGCTCAAGATACAACAACCGGCTGGAATGGTTTAAGATTTTATGATCAAAATTCCAGTGGTCAAGACAGTTCGCGAGTTATTCATTGCATATTGCAACATGGGCATGCCTCAGGTTCATTTCCTGATAATTGCGGAGGTGCTATTTATCTCAGAAATTCAGATCCTTTTATAGATAATTGTATCATCTCAAATAATTCAGCTGCCGGAGGAGGAGGTTTTTTCCTTCATAATTCATCCAGTCCGGTAATTACGAATACTATAATAAGAAATAATTCGGCTACAGAGAATGGAGGAGCAATTCATATTTGGAATCAGTATTATAATATGTGTTATCCCGACTTTGAATATCTGATAATAGTAAATAATTCTGCAATTTATAACGGAGGTGGTTTATATTGTAAATCATGGTGTTTCCCGGATCTAACAAATTGTATTTTTTTTGGGAATAATGCGAATTATGGCGGAGCAATTTACTGTCAGTATTTTTACCAATATCAAAGTCAACCGAATCTTTTAAATTGCATTTTGTGGAATAATACTACATCTCCTATTGTTGCCTATGAGATATTTGTTAATTATTCCGATATTGAAGGAGGCGGCTTTAGAGATGAAGGAAATATAGATTCCGATCCCCTTTTCGTAGATGCAGCGAATAATGATTTTAATCTGCTCTGGAATTCACCTTGTATTGATGCTGGTGATCCGAATTATATCGATCCGGACGGAACAATACGCGATATGGGTACATTTTCATTTTATCAAACTGCTGAACTTGAGATTCCATCAAATATAATTTTCTTTGTCGATTCAGATTCCGTTCATTTAGGATGGGATTTGGTTTCGGGTGCAATATTTTATAATGTTTATTCTTCAGAAAATCCGGATACCGGATTTATAGAAAATGAAAACGGAATATTTGATGCTCTATCTTGGTCGGCTCCAATTTCTACTGATAATGAATATTATTATGTTAAAGCCCGAAATAACAGGACATCGAGAGCTAAAAACTTTATTAAAGATAGTTTCAAATCAAAAATATACCCGCAGAGATTATTATCAAAACAAACAGGATCTTAATGTATAGAGATTTTCAATAAAGGATTGGGAACGATCTGCAAAAAATTTAAGGAACTACAATGAAAGAATTCAAACAAACGATCAAAGACGAAATAAGTTATACCGGAGTCGGTTTACATTCCGGTCAGGTTTCGACCATCACTTTCAAACCTGCAAAAAAGAATGAAGGAATAGTTTTCATCCGCACCGACTTGGAAGGAAAACCGGAGATCCTGGCTGATATCGACCATGTTACCGATATTTCGCGAGGAACGACGATCGGTGTGAAAAAGGCAACTGTTGCCACGATCGAGCATGTTCTGGCTGCAATTAAAGGTCTGGACATCGACAATATCAGGATCGAAGTGAATGGACCTGAAGTTCCGGTTGCAGACGGCAGTTCCATCATTTTCCTGGAACTCCTGAAAAAAGTCGGCATCGTCCAGCAGGATTCGGAACGGAAATACCTGGAATTCGATAAACCGATTTCTTTCTCCGCTCCGGCTGATAATGTCGATATCGTGATCGTGCCATCGGATGATCTGAAAGTTACTTTTATGGTCGATTATAAACAGAAAGCACTGGGAACACAATACACTTTCCTGCCTTCTCTCGATGTGTTTGAAGAAGATTTTGCTTCAGCCCGGACCTTCTGTTTCCTGCATGAAATTCTGGCTTTGAAGGAAGCAGGTTTGATCAAAGGTGGTTCTCTCAAAAATGCTCTCGTTGTTGCCGATCCGGATATTTCGCAAACAGAGATCGATAAATTACGGAAAAAATTCGATTATAAAGATGAGATCAAAGTCGGCAGCGATGGTCTTCTGAATCATACTCCGCTGCGTTATTACAACGAATTTGTTCGTCATAAAGTCGTCGATCTGATCGGAGATATTGCACTTCTGGGTGTTCCCATCAAAGGTCATATTTTAGCTGCCCGTTCGGGTCATAAAACAAATGTCGAACTGGTTAAGAAACTGCGTAAATTATATAAGAAACAGGAACTGCAAAAGATATACCAGGAAAAGAAAACTAAAGATATCGTTTTTGATATTAATGCTATTCAAAAAATTCTTCCGCATCGATATCCATTCTTGTTAGTCGATAAGATCATTGAATTCGATGCCGGAGAAAGTATTGTCGGAATTAAAAATGTAAGTATTAATGAACCATTTTTCAACGGACATTTTCCCGGACATCCGATCATGCCGGGAGTTCTGATCGTTGAAGCAATGGCTCAAACCGGCGGGATCATGCTGCTTAATGCTTATCCCAACCCGGAAGAATATGTCGCTTATTTTGCTGCTATCGATAAAGTTAAATTCCGTAAACCGGTTTTACCGGGAGATACTTTAAAATTTGAATTAAAAGTTGTTTCCATGAAACGAGGTTTGGCAAAAATGCATGGTGATGCTTATGTCGGAGAAGCGAAAGTCTGCGAAGGTGATTTCCTGGCTAAAGTGATGAAGAAATAAAAACTATCCACGAATTGCACGAATTACACAAATCTTTTGATTTAAGACTTTTCGGATAGTTCAGGAAGTGACCATTCATTAAGTTTGTAATTTTCGTGAATTTAGTGTAATTCGTGGATAAATAAAAAGGAAGATATGAACAAAATCCATCCAACTGCGATCATCAACCCAAATGCAAAACTGGGAGATAACATAACTGTTGGTCCTTTTTGCATTATTGGAAAAGATGTAAGTTTCGGGGATAATTGCATTTTAGATTCGAATGTTGTGATCGATGGCAATACAACTATCGGATCGGACAATCATTTCTATCATTCTGCTGTGGTCGGAACGAATCCCCAGGATTTGAAATATAAAGGTGAACCAACTCGATTGGTCATGGGAAATAATAATACTATCCGCGAGTTTGCGACTATCAATTGTTCAGCAACTATGGAAGAACCAACCAGAGTAGGCAACAATAACCTGATCATGGCTTACGCTCATATTGCTCATAATTGTCAGTTCGGAAATAACATCATAATGGCAAACGCAGTTAATCTTGCTGGACATGTTCATATTTTCGATTTTGCAATTATCGGAGGGATGACGGCGATTGCTCAATTCCTGCGCATCGGAACTTATGCTTATGTCGGAGGATCGAGCGGAGTGACCAAAGATATTCCTCCTTATACGCGCGGACTCGGTTTACCTTACAAAGTAAATGGAATAAATTCAGTCGGTCTGAAAAGAAGAGGATTTTCATCTGAACAGATTAATTCGATCCGCAAGATCTTCAAGTTATTCCATTTTTCCGGTTTGAATGTATCTCAAGCAATGGAAAAAGCATTGGAAATCCCGGATATGACAAATGAACAAAAGGTATATATCGATTTTGTAAAAAATTCGATCAAAGGGATTTGTAAGTAAATCAAATTATAATAGTTCCAGTGCTCCGGCGTTGGAATGAATTGATAGACGCTCCTGTGTCGAAAAAACATCCAATCTATTGTGAATATTTGTGAAAATTATCCTATGAAGGCGACATTGCGCAATGTCGCCTTCGGATGTGGTTTCAGGTTATCATATTTTAAAATCATTTATCGACATTTCCTACTGAACAGTTTTTTCTGTTTAATTTTGCTCAGTATAAAAAAATCTATTGCATAAAAAATCATAAATATTTTATTTGAACTATAGTTTTTATGCAATGAAGTATGGTAAGAAAAAATATTAAATCGGAAAGAAACATTTAATTACCCGGAATGAGAATAAGGAATTCTTAACATTTTTAAATCTTAAGGAGGTCATTAACAATGGAGGAGATATTAAATTTCTTTAAAGATTTAGGACAGAATATTTATCTATGGGCAACTACTGAACTTTTTACAAAAGTGGGATTATTTCAAGTCGGTGCTTTGATAATTTGTCTGGTCTTATCTTACTTTTTTTCAAAATTTTTGAAGAAAAAAATCAAAAAATATAAGAAGAAAAAATTTCAAACTTTTTTCAATTACCTGCATGATTTTTGTTTTCCTATCCTTTTCTTTATTCTATTATCGATCGCTAAAATATCATTCAAAAGTATCGGTTGGAATAATGTATTTATAAATACTATTGCCAGTATTTTAGCCGCCTGGATAATAATTAAAACCATCTCCTTATTTTTTCGGAAAGCGGTCTGGTTTCGCACTTTTATTTTCATTATCTCAATTCTTGCTTTATTGAATATATTGACTTTACTCGATGAATTTATTACTTTGTTAGATAAAATTGCCCTGAACATCGGGGATCTTCATATTTCTCTTTTATTTGTGATCAAAGGCATTTTTGTTGCTTTTATAGCATTCTGGTTAGCTTTGAAAATATCTACTTTTATGCAGATGAGGATCGGTCAAAGCAAGAATATAAGTCCTACTGTGGGTGTTCTCCTTAGTAAAATAACGAGAATATTATTCCTGTTTATTGCGGCTATTTTAGCAATGAATGTTATAGGGATAAAATTAACAGCTTTTGCCATATTTGGTGGTGCGATCGGTGTTGGTATCGGATTCGGTCTGCAAAAGATTGTTTCCAATTTCATCTGTGGTTTTATTTTGCTGATGGATAAATCCATAAAACCGGGAGATGTGATCGAAATCGATGATACTTTCGGCATAATCCAATCGATGAGTGCCAGGTATATTACCATGCTTACAGTCGATGGAAAAGAACACCTGATCCCGAATGAAGACCTGATTACACAAAAAGTAATAAACTGGTCTCATACAAATCGTTTAATTAGAATAGATGTAAATGTAGGAGTTTCTTATGATACGGATATTCCCAAGGCATTAAAAATTATTAAAGAAGCAGCAAAATCAATAAAGAGAATCTACAAGCAAAATGAACCGTCAGCAATACTATCTAATTTTGGAGACAACTCCATCGACCTGACCATAAAATTCTGGATAATTGACCCTGAGAAAGGAATTGCTAATATTAAAAGTGATGTGAGAATAGAAATCTGGAAAAGGTTCAAAGAAAATAACATCGAAATCCCATTCCCGCAGAGAGATGTTCATGTTAAAACATTTCCTGAATTTGAGAAGAAATAATTGGAAGTAAACTTTGCGAAAATTTACTCGAATTGAAGGCGACATTGCGCAATGTCACCTTCAAAAAAATTTTCGCAAAGCGATAACAGAAAAAGGCTGTTCAATATCTGAACAGCCTTTTTTCATTAACTATTTAGCAAACTGTGTCCTGCTTTTGACGGATTGTGCTACCTTCTTTTACCACCCATTTTTTTCAGTCTTCTATTGAAATGTTCAGCCATTAAAGGACTGGCAACAAAGATCGATGAGTAGGTTCCGACAATAACCCCGATGAGCATGGTAAAAGCAAAATCATGGATCACTGTGCCGCCGAAAATGTATAAACATAGAACTACGAAAAAAGTAGTTAAGGAAGTTATGATCGTTCTGCTCAAAGTTTCATTGATACTGTGATTGATCACGCTGTCATAAGATTCCCTGCGATAAATTTTCAGATCTTCGCGGATTCTATCAAACACCACGATCGTATCATTCAGAGAATAACCGACAATCATCAAAAGAGCGGCGACAATCGGTAAACTGAATTCAGTTCCGGTTATGGAAAGGATCCCGACAGTTATAAGAATATCGTGGAATAAAGCTATTACAGCAGCTACTCCAAAAGTAAATTCAAATCTCCACCAGATATAAAGGATAATTCCCAGCAAAGCCCAGAAAATAGCCATGATGGCTTTTCCCTTGAGTTCTTCTCCGATTTTTGGACCGACTTCTTCCTGCAGTCTGATCAGTTTTTCCGGTTCCACATTATCCGGGAAATGTTTCTTGATCAAATTCACGATGCGGACGCTGATCTTCTCACCTTCGGTTTCGGTTAATTTTGTTTTGATGAGGATCAAATTGCGGTTATCAGCACTTTTAATATCCTGGATTTCTGCTCCTTCGATGCCTTCTTCACTTAAGATATCCCGCACATCCTGGATTTCGACCGCTTTTCCATTTTCATTAACAGGTGTTATGTCCAATTCCAGGGAAACACCCCCGGAAAAATCTATCCCGTATTTTGGTCCTTTATTGATAATCAGGAAAACTACTCCAATTATTATGATGGCTAAAGAAATGACGAAAAATATTTTCCTTTTCCCGATAAAATCTATTTTTGTATCTCCAAAAAATCTCATTATTCCCCCTAAATGCTCAACTTCGTTCTATTCACATTGGTAACGAAACCATCGTAGATCGCTTTCACCAATACGATAGCAGCGAACATCGAGCCGACAATTCCAATCGATAATGTAACAGCAAAACCTTTGATCGGTCCTGTTCCAAACTGGTAAAGAACAAGCGCTGTGATGAGTGTTGTGATATTTGCATCGAGGATCGTGATGATGGCTCGATTGAACCCGGCATCGATCGCGGAACGGACTGTTTTGCCGGAGCGCAGTTCTTCTCGAATTCTCTCAAAAATAAGCACATTAGCATCGACCGCCATACCGATGGTTAAGATCATTCCTGCGATTCCGGGCATGGTCAGAGTTCCTTCCAGCATGGTCATGACGGCGATAATGAATGCGATATTTACAGCGAGAGCAATATTGGCAAAAACTCCTGATAATCCGTAATAGATCATCATGAAAACGATAACGATTGCCATTCCGATCAAGGCTGCCATAATTCCTGCTTTGATGCTGTCCGAACCGAGAGTGGGACCAACAGTTCTTTCTTCGATGATATTCACAGGAGCAGGTAGATTACCGGCATTAAGAACAATGACCAGGTCTTGTGCTTCTTCCAGTGTAAACGAACCTGTTATTTGAGCTTCCCCTCCTCGAATTTTATCTTCGATAACCGGAGCGCTGTGTACAACATCATCCAGCACGATCGACAGTCTTTTTTTAATATTCTGACCGGTAACTGTCTCAAATTTTTTCGCACCTCTTTTATTGAATTTCAGCGAAATATAAGGTTTCCCGGATGTTTTCGGATCATATCCCTGACCGATCTTCACGGTCGCCTGGTCGAGATATTTTCCGGATAATTCTGTTCTTTCGAGAAGAAAGTAAAGCGGTCGCGGAGCAAAAACATCATTTTTGTTCTCTTTGCCGATCGCCACCTGGATTCCTGCCGGAACATTTTTTCGGAAATCCTCATCTTTCAGTAATTTTTTGAATGGAGCAATATTATTATGAGAAATTACTCCGGGCATATCATCATGTGTTGTCAGTGAAGTAAAAACATTCTGATATTCTTCATCTCCCTCGATTTTATCAAGTTCGTCGATTTCGCTCTTTGCCGTATCTGCGGCATCTTCTTCTTCCGATTCCATAATATCGAGAGCATCTGCTTCCAAAATATCTTCGACCTGTTCAACATCTACGATTTCGATTTTCTGTAAATAATCATATTGCTCGATATTTTCCTGGAGATATTTATCCAATTTCTCGAATGTTTCTTTTGTCTGATCCGAATTTGCCATCAGTTTGAATTCCAGGAGAGCGGTTTTTCCGATCAATTCTTTGGCTCTGCCCGGATCTTTCAAACCCGGAAGCTGGATAATTATCCTGTTATCTCCGACTCTCTGGATGGAAGGTTCGGAAACTCCGAATTGATCGATACGGTTGCGGATGATCTCCAGTGCAGTTTTAACCGCATCTTCTCTTTCTTCATTGGAAAGTTCCAACTGGGAATAATCGACTTCCAATACGATTTGCGAACCGCCCTGCAGATCCAGACCTAATTTCAATCGTTTACTCGTCCAGAAACCTGGCAAATTCGGAATGATCAGAGGAGCAACAAAATATGCTGTAACCAGGATCACAACTAAAATTATCAATCCTCTCAATTTCTTATTTTTCATTAATTAAAACTCCTTATTTAGGATTTATAAAATTACTACCATTCTGATGTTTATAACAACAGTAATCTTCTGAAGAATCTTTTTTTCAGCGTAGATCCTTCAAGAGAAAAGCAGTCCGACAACTGCCAGATCAGAATGACAAATAATAAAATTGCAAAACCCCGAAATCTTGCATCTTTTATTTTTGAGAAAAATCAAAAAGTTTTTAAGTCTTTATGCAGTCAAGAATTTTGTCCTAAACTCTTAAAACCAATCTCCTTTTCATCGGGTTTACCGGGTAACTTGATCTCACCATTCTTGCTTTCGAAATTTTCAATATTTTTATCCAGCAGGTTCAGGAATTGTTTAGCATGCTGCGGAGTTGTAAAGATCCTGCTCAAAATACGAGCATCTTTCAATCCCGGAGCGATCCTGCCAAAATCGAGGATGAATTCGGAAGGAGAACTGGTTATCATAACAAAATTGGAGTAGATCCCTTCCCCGATCTTTTCATCTAATTTGATGTTCAGTTTTTTCTTTTTTTGGTCCATTTTTATTATCTCCTTTTTTTGTAACATAATAGAAATTTCAGATTTCGATTAAAAGCGGAATCACATTTACTCTTGTCTCATTATCGATATATTCGACTTCTATTTTTTGTTTAAATTCAAAACTTACTTTTTCGATAAACAGAAGCAGATAGATTTCATTTAAACCAAGTTTTTCCGCATATTTTGCGGATTGAACCAGTGCTTCTTTATACGAAAAAATATCTACAAAACTTTTTAGTTCCAAACCGTATTTAGATTTTTCATACTCGAGCAACAAATCTATTTTTCCATTTCCTGTTGGAAATTCAGGATGAACAGTTACTTCCTTTCTTTCCAAAAAACTGCATAAAAATCTATATAGATTAAAATGATAAACAGCTTCAAAAATGCGTCCATCTACCCGTCGTGGAACATCTTTGAATAACCAGTGTTTATTTCTAACCAGGTATTTCTTATATAATTTGATGATTTCCGAAATTATTAATTTGTTATTCTCGATAATTCCGGAAAGGTCTTCTTCCGGAGAGACTAATACTCCCGTATAACTATAGATCTCTCTGGCAAAATAATTGAACAATCTTTTTTGGATAAAAGAGGAACTGAATCTGACATATTGCGTTCCTTCAGTTTCTTCGATATCGATGATGCCGTTCATATACAAATAATTATGATATACATCGTCGAAAGTGAATTCAACTTTTTCACTTGTCTTGAATAATTCCAGGATTACACTTTTGTAAGGTTCTACTTTCGACTTATTTATGATATTTATGATGTTAGCATTTGGTTCAATATTTGTCGATTTTTTGTATATATATTGATACCTTTTAAGATCTATCGGTTTTTGGGGATCATCATTATACTTTTCTATCAGCATCTCTCCAAACCAACAAGTCAGACCCGGCTGTCCTTTAAATTCATAGTAGATATCATCGATCACACACTGTTCGATCTTTTGTCCCGATTCTTTCTGATACCAGTCATAAATGTATTGAACTTCATCATTGGTTAAATTCGGTATGTGGATGCTGCGTTGAATATTGAAAGGTGAACCTCTGACATTTTCAATGCCGAGAACGCTGCGTACTCCGATCAAAGCAACTCCATGCAGCAAGAGAGTTTTGTCTTTGCTTTTTTTACTATCTTCGGAGTTTCTGCTCAAGTAGATGTAGCGGAGAGTATTGGCAAATTCGCTGATAAATTCTTCCTGTAAAGAATCGAATTCATCGATCAATAAGATTACGCGGTTTGTGAAATATTTTGTGGTGAATAAATCTCGAATTTCAGCAATTTTTTCGATTGCAGGAAATTCCATATTAAAAACTAATGACAATTCTCTAACAAATTCCTTAGCAATTTCGGATTCTTTTGTTTTATTCTTTACAGCTTCCATAGACATCAAAGCAACATCGAAATCCCCCGTCTGCCTTATTTTATTCCTAACTGTTTTCATTACCCAGGTTTTTCCCGTTTGACGAGGTGCCCAAACTGTTATAAAATGTCCGCCCTCATCATCCGGTTCTCCAAGTATCTGGTGTAAGGCAAAATTTATCAATTCTTCTCTCGGAGCATAATAATTTGTTTTTTCATTGATCGGTCCGTATGAGCTGAATCGCCGCATATTTTCTCCTTGTTCTATCCTCTCCTTTGTTTTATCCACCAATTACACAAATTTTAACATTTTTTATGTAATACAATAAAATATATATTAATAATCAGTAAATATTTCTTTTATTTTTCTACTCATATCTTCCGTACTTTTGAAAATCGCGTCTTCCCATTCATTCGCATCCTCCAAGTACGGAAGAAGACATTTAACAAATTTTATTCTTGCTTTTGATGTCCTGATCTTATCGAGTTCCATGTTGTTGATCGCTACTTTGAATTTATGAAAGGATATTTTCAGAAGATCTGGAAAGGAAGCATATTCGAGCATTCTCCTGACAAAATATTCATTGGAAATATTTTCCGTTCCGTCCCAGAAATATTTTTTAAGAACTTCTTGCATATTTTAATAAACCATTTAGCAAATCTTGGACAAAAAGATTGAATTTTTTTTCCGGAATATCTTTTTTCATCAAAACAGTTCCTTCTAATTTATAGTCCTTAAAGGCAGTAATAACATCTTCATAAGCAAGAGGAACTATCTTGGTTTTTGCCCATTCCGACAATTGAGGAATTTTAAATTCATGCAAGAGATAGTAAAGATCGATAAAATCTTTAGTCGATCTGCGATCAAAGGCTGTTGTTAGTTTGTTGGTTGCTATATTTTCTTTGGAATCGATTTGGATTTCCCCGATCATCTTTCTTTTACCGATTCCTTTAAAATTTTCAAATACAAATTCAACCTTTAACGGAATTTTTTCTTTATGCAAAATTATTCGTCTAAAATATTCCGATTCCAAACCAGCTTCGACCTGAAATCTTTTACTTAAACGATTTACGATTGCACGATAACTAATAGCGAATTTTTCTTCCGGAAAAGAATATCCGTCAAAAAAGAAATCAAGATCGTCTGAATAGCGATGGTCAAAATAAAAGCGGGACAAACAGGTTCCTCCACTTAAATAAAATTCATCTGTTTGAATCGATTTGAAAACTTCATTTTGAAACGGATTCAGGACATTTTCATAAAAATTTATTTCATCTGAAGTTGCTTTTCTTATTTTTTCCATCTTTATTTTTTGTTTTTATTCAGCAATGCCTGTTCGACACATTCTGGGATCAAATCACGAATATTACCTCCTAACCTGACAACCTGCCGGATCATGGTCGAACTCAAATATAAGTATTTATTTTCAGGAACAAAAAAGATCGTATCCACCTCTCCATAAAGTTCTTTGTTCATCAAAGCGAGTGAAAGTTCATACTCAAAATCGGAAACTGCCCTTAAACCTCTGATCATCGCAGAAGCCTTGATCTTTTTTGCATAATCGACAACTAATCCATCGAATTCTTCAACTCTGACATTGGGCAGATCTTTAGTCGATTCCCGGCATAATTTTACTCTGTCCTTAAGATCGAAAATCGTATTTTTAGCATGATCATGAGCAACCGCCAGAATCACTTCATCAAAAATATTGGTCGCTTTTTTCAGGACATCGATGTGCCCGTTCGTAATGGGATCGAATGTTCCGGGATAGATGGCTATTTTCATTTTTTCCTCTTTTATTAATCCGTGAAATTCATAAAAATTTTATTTATCTTGAATTAAATATGATAATTTTTCTAAAAAATTTGTTCTAACAAAATCCTCCGGTAATTTATATTTACCATTACTAACAGTTTGCAATTTTAAAGCAGTTTTACAGACATAATTTGAAAAAAACTTATCTAAATCCAAAACTTTATCAAGGATTTTCCAATCTTCTTTTATAGGAATCGAACCACCAAAATCTTTCCTCAACCAATGACCAACCGTATGTTTATATTTTGCCGGAAATATTTCGGTGAGTTCTTTTTTTGTAAGATTTTTCTTTTTCCTTTTTAAGTTTAGATAATCTGCTACTAAGACTTGATCTACATTATATAATCTTCTTTTTGAAAAATAGTCTTCTTCCAATGACGCTCTCGCTCCCGGAGAAGCTCCCCAATTTTTTCTTTTTTCATTTTTAAATTTTCCCATGTAATTTTTATTAATGCCGACTTCATCTTTTATAACCGTTTTATCTTCTATATTATTATAATATTCTAATTTAGTATTTATATTGATCAATGATTTCTTTTCTTTAATATTCGAAATTAAATTATCGTCATTATATATAAATACCAAATTTTCATTTATATTTTCTTCGGAAAAAATAACAAACTCTTTTGAATAAGATTTATCCTCCCATTTCACAATAACATATTTTGGAAATCCGAGAGAATTCGTTTCTAAAATTTCGACAATAATCCCTTGTATTTTATTCTTATTCAAATTATTTACGACCTTATATCCGGTAAAATTGATTTTTCTCCTTTTTTTGTTCGGAGGAATTTTATGTGATAAATTCATTTTTTTATAGTTAAATTTATATCTCACGATTTTATTATCATCGACAATCATAAAAATCGGAAACCACTTTTTGTTATTCTCGACAACGATCATATTCCTGATTATCCATCCGTAATCATTTATTAATGAAGTATTATAGATCATTTCAAGATCAAATTCTTTTGAACCGATAAAACAAATACCATCTTTCTTAAATACTTTTTTTATTTCACCATTCAGAAAAAGAGATAATAAATTATTATATTCTTTTTTTCGATCAAGTATTATCAAAAATCCATTTTCAGCAAACTTTTCATTTAGTGATAAATCTTTTTTAAAATGTAGATTATAAAAATTATCATCATTGATTTCTTCATATTTATATGCTTTAAAATCAAGTTTTATAATACAATCATCTCCCAGCGAACATCTTTTTTTCATTACTTCGACATAATCCGAACTGTTCTCGATCATGATCGCAGACAAATTATCACTAAATATAGATTCATTTAGATTTTGCACAACTTTCAAGGTAGTTCCGCTTCCGGCAAAAGGATCCAAAATCACATTTTCTTCATGTAATTCAACCAACTCCAATAAATTAAATACTAAATTTTCCGGATAAACTGCAATATGATTATATGGTGTAAATTGTAAACTAACTTTTAATATATTGGAATAATCAGGATTATTATCTCTTTTTCGTTGGAAGATATTATGTTCGGATTTTGTGAAAACGAAAACCGGTTCATAACTATTTGTAAAACGATTTTTAACACTCGAAGGCATATGATTCGGTTTATACCAGATTATAATATCATCCAATTTCCAACCATCCAAAATCATAAACCGGGCAAGTTTAAAAGGGATGAATCCTAAAGGTGATTTACCATATTTAGATAAATATTTATCTCCGATATTTAAGAAAAAAACTCCTTCTTTATTGAGTTTCTTTCTTAAAAGATTGAAAATTGAAATTAATTTGCCGATATATTCCTGATAACTTCCTTCATTACCGATCTGTCCGTCAAAACCATAATCTCTTTGATTCCAATATGGAGGTGATGTTATTGCTAAATCTATAGAATCATTGCTTAAACTTGATAATCCGCAATAAACATCAGAATTAATTATTTTATACATTTCGAATTATTTATGGTTTAATTTCAAACCAATTAATTGCTCTTCTTTTTTATGAAATTCTTTATTAATAAATAGAATATTAAATCTGAACGGTTTTTCTTTTAATAGTTGAAAAAAAGGATTTCTCTTGTAATAATATCTGAATGCTTCGTTTTTGTTTTTACTCCCACCACAAATTTCGTTTCCATAAACTTTCTTTAGTTTTCCGTTAGGAACTGAAATTAAGATGATCGAGAGAATTTTTAAATTACCATCTTCAAGTTTATCATAAACTATCTGAATTATATAAGTTAAACATATCTTATTTTTACTTTTATAAATCGCTGGTAAATTCGATGAGTGTTTAATTCTATTACCTTGTTTATTTTCTTCAAAAATGTAAGAGGTTTGATTTTCTCCAATTGAGACTACACCTAAAAAATCACTGGAATTTTTTTTCTTCTTTTTATCTTTTTTATCAAAATAATAAAATGAAGAAGTTTTAACATCGATATGAATAAATGCATTACAGGTTTCATATAACAAATCAGAACCGATTGGAGTTGAATTTGGAATTCCGAGATTGTTGAATAACCAATGATAAATCCTTTCTGCACCTCTATCTATATCGCAAGATTTCTTGATAAAAGCATCGATCCAATCTGCTTTTATTTCGTCTTTTGAGTTTAAAGCATTTATCATTTTATCTTTATCTTTCAATAACATGAATGACATTTGATCTAAATAATATTTTTCCCAAAATTCTAATTCTGTTAATTTCATTTTTTCCTCTTATTTTAAACCACAAAGACTCGAAGGCACAAATAAAACACGAAGGTTATGATTAAGAAACCAGTTTTTTTCTTATCTGTGAAAATCCGTTCAATCCGTGTTATCAGTGTTCCAACTCCTCGATTTCTTTCGGGATATTTTCAGACAGATTTTTACAACCGGTTTTCGTAACCAGGATATCATCTTCGATACGCACACCGATCTTTTCTTTTGGAATATAAATTCCCGGTTCGACTGTGATCACATTTCCGGCTTTTAGAACCGAGTCTCTTTTACCGATGTCGTGTGTATCCAATCCAAGATGATGCGAAACCGAATGCATATAATATTTTTTATATTCTTTTTTTCCTCTGGTACTTTTGATCAATTTCAGTCTTACTAATGCTTCTTTGATCAATTTTGTTGTTTCTTTGTTCAATTCTTTCAAACCGATTCCCGGTTTGATCATTTCGATTATTTTCTTATTCACAGATAGAACTTCCCGGTAAACTGCTTTCTGCCTGGTTGTGAATTTCCCGGAAACCGGAAAAGTGCGTGATATATCTGCACTGTAATTATTGCATGCTGCTCCAACATCGAGCAGGATGAGATCATTTTTCCCGATTTTAGAATCGTTATGAACATAATGCAGAGTTGCTGCGTTTTTCCCGGCAGCGATAATCGATTTGAAACCGAGATGACGCATTCCGCTTCTCATGATTTCATAATTCAGGATCGCTTCCAGTTCATATTCCATCATCCCGCTTTTTGCCTTTTTCATTATTTCGGAGATTCCTCTTTCCGTAACATCGATCGCAGTCTGGATCTGCCCGATTTCCCATCTGTCTTTGATCAAACGCAAAGGACGAATAATCTCCGTGAAATCTTCATAAATAAGGTTTGGAAATCTATCCCGTACGGATTTGATGAACATCTGCTGCTTATTCAGAGGAGAATTCAAACCTGAATGAATGTGATTGATGAAACATTTTTTCTTGTTCAGAAGATACGAGCCGATCTTCCGTTCAAATTCATCCAAATAGGAAATATTTTCAATTCCGCTGAACTGTTTGGCTTTTTTCGGAATTAATTTCTCACCTTCCCAGACAATCCTTTCCGGGAGATTTCTCTCGATAAAAAGCTCGCACGCAGGTTTATCCTTAACTTTATAAATAACCAGAACTGCATCGGGAATTTCCAATCCAACCAAATACAAAAAGTTATTTTCCTGCTGAAAATACCAGGTATCATGTTTTTCGGACGCAGCAAAAAGGATAATGATCTCGTCTTTTTTTATTTTTTTTGCCAGTTTTTCCCTTCTTTTCGTGAGTAGTTTTTTATCCATTTGGATTCTCCTTATCCATTGAATTTCACTCTTCATTTTTTGGATGAAATAGAGGAAAAAAATAAGGTGAAATCAGTCAATGATATTTTGGTTTGGGAAGTTTTTTCTAATTGAAACTTGTGAAGTCTTTGAGACTTACCAAGTTTTCAAAAACTTTTGAAAAGTTAACCAGGTTGATATTTATTACTGCGATAATGATATCAATCATGAATATTCTTTTTTCTTAAAAACTTCACAAATCTCGGAGATTTGGTAAGTTTTTTTCTGAAACTTTTGAAGTCTTTGAAACTTACCAAGTTTCACAAACATGATATTTACATACTCTCCAACCTTTTACTCGCTTCCTTCCCCCAATCGCTGTATTTTCCATATTTATCTATGATGCGTTCGAAGGTTCTTTTCGCTTTATCTTTTTTGTCGAGATTTATATAAGATTCTCCGGCGCGAAGTTCAGCGGAAGCAGTCCATTGAGCAAATTCGGAATAATTGTACCCGACTTTCAGGAATTCGGAGATTGCTTTTTCATAATCTTCCTGACCAAAATAAGATTCTCCGATCCAGTAATGGGCTTCTGCCTGTAATTCTTTTTCGTTTAAAATGGGAATTGCGCGTTCGAACATCTCGATGGATTTCATGTATTTCTTGTCCCGGAAATGGCAGAAAGCAATATCGAAAACTGTGGCTGCTTCCAAACCGGAATCTCCCCAACGTTCCAGAATAATTTCATAAGCAGCGATCGCTTTCTGCCATTCTTTGATCGTTTTACAGACAAAAGCAAAATTCTTGGCAGCATCGAAAGCTAATTGTCCGTCATCATCTGCTTCGATAACTTTGTAATAATTTTCAAGTGCTTGTTGGAAATTCTCATTGGAAAAATTTATCGTTCCTAATTTCAGGTGTGCCTGCTTACTCAATTCAGGATCGATGGAATTAGCGACGGTTTTGAAATCTACTTCTGCTTCCTCGATCTTTTCCTGTTTCAAGCGTGCAATTCCTCTCCGGAAATAGGCAGCGATCTTTGTTTCTGCTTTCAACTCCGGTTTTTTCAATAAATTCTTGAAGATCTTTTCCCCTTTTTTCGGATCGACTTCGATTTGATAAATTCCTTTATTCAACTCTATTTCATCAAGATCATCTTCAGATAAAATATCTTTGAATTTTTTTGTCAGAGTTTCTGCTTTTGGTCGATTCTCGATGCGATAAAGTGAAATGATATTTTCTAACGCAACTTGTCGAATATTTTGATAATCCTTAAAATTCTCCCCGAGTTTATCCACGATGACTTTATAATTCTTTGCTGCATCCAAAAAATCTTCCTGCAGGAAAGAGATATGAGCAAGCATTTTATAATTTTGCAGATTGTTCTTTTCTTTTTTGACCAACTCATTATATGTGTATTTTGCCATTTCATAATCTCTGGTTTCAAACTGCAGATTTGCTAGTTTCCGTAATGTTTCAATATCCTTTTCCTTGATGTGCAACAAATATTCTTTAGCTTTTTCTTTGTTTCCGATTTTGAGATAATCATTGGACAAATCGAGATAATAATCATCATCTCTATCCATTCCCGGAATCAGTTGGGAATACTTTACAGCATCTGTGAAATTTTCATTTTCATGCAGAATCTGGACAAGATACTTAACTGCATTTAAAAATTCTTTGAAATCTTCGGCATTGTTAACAAGAAATTCCAATTTCGATATTGCTTTATTTTTTTGCCCTTGTTCAGACAAAGTAACTGCAAAGTCAAACCAGGTTTGCGGTTGGTCGATCGTGATTTTAGATTCTGCCAGATGATAATTTTTCAGAGCACTTTTATAATTTTTCTTCTGAAAATAATAAGCTGCTAAATCTAACTTCAGTTTGAAAAAATAGCTCCGCTCGATTGTTTTATCTAATATTAATTTTTCTGCAAATAGATAAGTTTTTTCTTTATCCTTTTGATTGGAATAATATCTGATGATCTCAAGAAGAAACTTGTTTTTCTTTTTCGTATCAGGAAATTCTTCTATAAATCTTTCCATTCTGCTGATAAATTGATGATTTGTCTCTTGCTCCTGATGTAAATCTTTTTCAATTTTCAATTCATCGAACCACATTTTGTGAGTCTGCGGATTCAATAAATCTATCTTTTCTCCAGCCTTTAATAAATATGATTTTTTATCAAAATCTTTACTTTCATATTTTGCTCTTTCCGCTTTATAAAGGTAAATGTTTGCTTGTAAATAGATGTACTCGGGGCTTGTTTTTGAAGATATCAGTTCTTCAATCTGATCGATATTTTTTATATCTTCGACTAAAATTGAAATTACTTCATATTGCAGTTTTTCCTTGTTATCATCTTCCAGGTAAAAATAAATCGAATGCAGCAGATTATAAAATCCACTTTCAAAATCCTTTTGTTTAAATTTTGTTAAGTATTCTTTTTTAGCTGAAATCTCTGCTTTCAATTGCTTATCATTTTCATTTTCACGATCGATTTTGGATAGTTCTCTGATCGCTTCATTATTTTTCTCAAATTTTTCATAACATAAAGCAGTTTTATATATTGCCGGGATGAAAAAATCCGATTGAGAAAATTGTGATGTTATTTGCTGATAATGTGTTATCGCAGTTCTGTGATTCTTGAATTTTTCAAAGTATATATTTCCAATATTAAACAGAATCTGATCTTTTTGGGAAAAATCTGAATCCAACAAATCTTGAAGCTGGTTTATTGCGAAACTGAATTTTCCCGTATTTTCCAGAATCCCAGCCCGTAAAAATTTACACTCATAAATAATGGAATCATTTTTAGTATCTGCTAAAATTTCATCCAACCTGTTATTTGCTTTTTCATAATTTCTCAAACGATATTCTGCTCGAGCCAGGTTTAGTTCATAATTTTCTTTCAGATCGCTTTCTTTAAAGACTTTCCTGAAATCCTTTTCTTCTTTGAGAATCTCCTCGATTTTTTTCAATTTCAACTGACATTCCGTCTTCAAAATTATATAAAAATCCAGCTGCAGAGAATTATCAAATTTTTGAATCAATTCATTCACATTCGGAAATGCAGATTCATATTGCTCCAGGACAAAATAATAATCGATCAGTTTCAGTCGAAGTTCTTCTTCGAACTGCCTGGGAATATTGGTTTTTAATTTCAGTGAAAGTGTATCAGCAGCATTTTGAATTCCCTGTGTTTCAGCGATCAGATCAATTCCCAGGAGCAGAGATTTCCAGCGTATTTCAGCATTGGGAAATTCAGATAAAATTCTTTTTAAAGTATTTTCGCATTCAGTCCGCTTATTTACGGAAAAATATGCTTTTGCCATCCAGAAGAGGATTTCCGGAACCTGGCTGCTTTTTTCATAATCCTTTATTAATTTCTGTCCTTTAACGATAACAGTTTCATAATTTTTTTGCTCGAAAAAACTCTGGATATAATAAGGAAGAGATAGTTCCGTAAATTTCGAAAGCGGATACTTATCGATCAAAGTATCAAAATTAAGGAGGGCTTCATTGAGTTTTGCTTGCTTGAATTGCGATAAAGCCAATTTATACAAGATTTTATCTTTAAAAGAGTTGTTTGGATAACCATCGAGTAAACTCAAATATTTCTCTTCCGCCTGCAGAAATTTCTTCTGCTCAAAAAAGCATTCCCCAATATAAAAAAGTGATTGCTGTGCATCTTCCGAAGTTGGAGAAAGAGAAATTATCTTCTCAAATTCGAGGATCGCTTCTTCGTAAAGTCCATCCTCGAATAGTTCCTTTCCGAATTGGAAATCTGCTGCTAAATTTATCATCAACATCAACAAAAACAGTGATAATATAAATCTCATCAAATCCTCCAGAGTTGTCTCCAAAGTTTGAGAAAAGAGAATTGTGTCAATTTAGAATTGTCATTTTGATTGACAATCAATCCAATATTTTAGTTTTAGCAAAAAATTTTCAGGGAATTTGATGTTATTTATTTTATTGTTTTTCGTCGGACTTACCGCCGGATTTATGAACACACTTGCCGGAGGAGGTTCTGTTCTCGTTCTCCCGGTTTTGATCCTTTCCGGAATCCCGTCTCCAATTGCCAATGCGACAAATAGAGTTGCTATCCTGATCCAGAATATTACAGCAACTTCCAATTTTCATAAACATAATATCCTAGAAGTAAAACCTGTTTTTCATATCACGATCGCAGCAGTTTTGGGAGCGATAATCGGTTCCATTTTTGTGATTAAAATCAGTTCTGATATTTTCGATAAAGTATTGGGAGTAGTTTTTCTTTTTTATACTTTTTATTATGCTGCGACCGCATAAACAGAAAAACAGGTTCACAAAAATTTTGCCAAAATGGCTGGAATTCCTCATCTTCTTGATCCTCGGATTTTACGGAGGTTTTATCCAGGCTGGCGTAGGATTTGTCTTCCTGGCAACCTTGAACTTGATCGAAGAATTCAGTCTCATCAAAGCAAATGCGGTAAAAGTTTTCATAATTATGTGCTACACTTTTTTTGCGGTTCTGATCTTCGCCATTTCCGGTAAGATCATCTGGAAATACGGGCTTATCCTTTCTGCCGGAAATATTATCGGAGCTTATATCGGTGTCAAAACTGCGATCAGGAAAGGTGAGAAATTCGTGAGAATCGTACTGACGATGGCGATAGTTATTGTCTGCTTGAAGTTATTCGGGATTATGAGACTGCTTTCAGAATGACAAAATCAAACTTTTAAAAAACTATTAAATTCATTAAAAATTCAAAACTTATTCATGAAATTTAATGAAATCTCTGCTCGATCTTGTTGAAAATCCCTTCCCAACTTTTATCTTTTAAGAATTCAGTTAAATCCGGTTTCTGCTTTTCAGAAAGATAATTTTGAATTTGCTCAATGAGAGCGAGTTCAAATCTTTTCTCAAAACCGGGCAGATCTTCCTCATAAGGAACATCCTTATTTTTCAAACGAGGAAGTTGAACATAATTGATGATTCCTGTTTGATTTATCTCTTCTCCTATCCATTCTTTCAATCCGGGGAAATCAGTTGAAACAACCCGCAATCCGCAGGCTAATGCTTCGACAATGACCAATCCCAAACCTTCGTAAAAAGAAGGCAACACGAAAATATCAGATTTGCGGAAAATATCTCCCAACTCGGATTGGGAAACAGAACCTGCGAACTTTACCGGTTTGGAACATTTTTTGGCAAAATTCCGGATTTGCTGTTCTTCCGCTCCGCTTCCCGATCCAATTAATATGAGTTCAAATTTTCTTTTCTCAAAATTTTTCCGGTCATAAATTCTTAATAATGACATAACACCTTTGGCAAAACTCAATTTCCCGCAATAGACGATTTTTATTTTCTGATTCGGAACAAATTTCGAACTACGAATTTTATCAGGATAGAAAATTTCAGGATTATATGCTCCACCGATGACTGTTATTTTACTTTCTGATATTCCGTATTGCCTGATGATCTCATCTTTTTGGAATTTTGTTAAAGCGAAGATCCGGTCGAATTTATTACTTCTCGAGATAATATGTTCAGAGAATTGTTCCGCCAGCTTTAGTTGTCTTAAACCGGTGCCATGAGAAATAACAAATAGCGTGATTTTGGGGAATAATTCTCTCACATAAGTTGAAAGAATCCATAAATGATGGGAGATGACAAAATCCGGATTGAAATTCTCAAAAGCATTTTGGATTTGATGATTAAAAGCGGATATCCATTTTCCCAGCATTTGGTCTGTCATTTCTTGATAGCGTGTGCTTTGATAAGGCATTACATCGCTCATACCGACAACCGGAAAGGGAAGTTCTTCGGTTTCAAATCGAACAGGAAACAACTTTATATCTTCTCCAAACTCAAATGATTCTATTCGATCAATTTGTGAAATTCCAACGATTACTGCCTGTTCATAATCCTTTTTGGATGCTTCTTTGAGAAGTGATTGCAGGAAAATCCCGCTGCCTGTATTTCCCGGTTTCTGTGCTAAAATGTGAAGGATTTTGTTCATGGATCTAATCTTGAAATTGCTTTGTTCAGATAATCAAATATATAGTAACAAACAATTGAATTAGAGATACAATCAGGATCGATAAAAGAATGAATTTTGAGATAGGTTTATTAAACTCGTTTCGACCTTTCTTCAGAAAATATGTATGGATGGAAAATGCAAATAGACCTGTAAAACATAAGATTAAGGAAAATATCAAACCTGTTAGTGACTGTCTATAAACTAAAATCAGTCCATAAATAATAATGAATAAAAAAGGAAAGTGGAGCAACAAGAATCCGGTAATATCTCCCGGAATTTTGAATAATTCCCATTCTTTCCAGTAAGCAGAATCAATTTCATGATTGATCAATAATATAGTATTTATTAAATACAACCAAAATAAAAAATCGTTCAATTATTTCTCCCAAGTTGCGTTGGTTGATTAACTCAACTTTTTCAAGAACAGTGTGAATTTTGGACATCTCCAATTTTGAGATGATCAAGCAGTTTTAAGCTGCAGATTCTTCGGAAGAACTCCTTTGGGAGAATCCTCAGAATGACAAAATATTTAACTTCTTTTATAATATGTCATCGCTTCCGGTAGTAATTTCTGCAAATTACTAATCCTCGTCTGATCAGAGGGATGTGTACTCATAAATTCCGGAATGGAAGCACCTTTCATTTCCGACATTCTCTGCCAGAAAGCAATTGCTTCCTCCGGATTATATCCAGCCATTGCCATAAAGATCAAACCGAGATGATCTGCTTCGTTTTCATGCAATCTGCTGAATGGAAGCATATAACCGAATTGAGCTCCGACCCCGAAAGCAGTCATCCAGAGTTGCTGCGTTTCCTGCGGTTTTTGTTCCAATGCTTTTGCCAGAGCCATTCCTCCCATTTGCGTTACCAATCCCTGACTCATCCTTTCACTACCGTGTCCGGCAATCGCATGTGCAATCTCGTGTCCCATCACAACTGCCAAACCTGTTTCAGTTTTGGTGATGGGTAGAATTCCGGTGTAAACAACGACTTTTCCACCCGGCATACACCAGGCATTGACATCTTTGCTTTCGACCAGGTTGAATTCCCAAGCATAACCTTTCAATTGGTTGGACATCCCTTTTTCGGCAAAATACTTTTCAACTGCTTTCTGTATATTTTTACCGACTCTTTTCACCATTCCGGCTTGTTTAGTTTTTTCGATAACTTTATTGGATTTCAGGAAATTTCCATACTCCTGGAAACTCATGGAATTGATGGTTTCTGTGGGAATAATATTGAATGATTTTCTGCCGGTAATGGGAACAGTAGAGCACGAAATAAGGAAAATTATCAATAAAAAAAGTGCTAAAAATTTCCGCATTTTTCCTCCCCTAATTTAATTTCTGTCATTCTGTTTTGTCATCATGCTTCATAATATGAGGAATTTGATTTTCTTTCTTTTCAAATTCCCCAAATCCAGGAACATTCTCGCTTTTCTCACAAATTAGTAGATTCAAGTTTCGGAATGTGATTGCGTTTTAGTTGCAGATTCTTCGTGAAATTTCCTTTGTGAGATCGCTCAGAATGACAGTATGATTTATTCTCTCTCCAAATTGTCATTAATCGTACATCGATCGATGGAAACAAACTGATCATTTTCCAGTCTCGGAGGTCGTTCTTCCTCCAGAATTTTTTGTTTTTCGTTCAAATCGGGATCGATTTCCTCTGATTTTTTTCCTATGACCAGAATTGTCAGCAATTTCATCTTTTCGGGAATATGCAAAATATTTTTTATTTTTTTATTTTTGAATCCGGCGATTGGGTGAACAACCAATCCCATTTCTGTTGCTCGCAGAATCATAAAAGCAGTTGCCAAACCAGTATCGAAATTTGCATATTTCCTGTTTTTAATAATGCAATCGAGATTTTTGTGAGTATAAACCGCAATCAGAAGAGATGCTTTGCAGCACCATTCATTTCCTTTCTTCAGAGCAGTGAAACATTGTTCCAATACATCTTTATCTCCGACGAAAACAAATCTCCACGGCTGTTTATTAAAGCATGATGGAGCGAATTTCGCCGCCCTTGCGAGTTCAGCGATGATTTCATTCGTGACTTTAAAAGGTTCCAAAGAACGATAGGATCTTCGTTGTTCGATTATTTCTTTAACTGTCATTTTTCCTCGAAAGTTTTTAGAGCAAATTCGACTGCTGCTTTTGCATGTATTTCCAGAGTATCAAAAATTGGAATATTTGCATCTTGCTGTTTTATAAGCAACGGAATTTCAGTACATCCTAAGATCACACCTTGAGCATTTTTCTTTTCTAATTTTTTGATGATTTCAATAAATTTCTTCTTCGATAAAATATCGAATCTACCAAGACAAAGTTCTTTAAAAATAACCCGGTGAATAAATTCTCTATCTTCTTTTCCTGGGATTATCACTTTAATATCGAATTGCCGGTTCAGTCTCTTTCTGTAAAAATCATCCGTCATCGTGGATTTTGTTCCGAGTAATCCGACTTTCGTCAATCCTTTTTCTTTTATCTTTCCGGCAGTTACATCAGCGATATGCAGGATGGGAATATTCACTTTTTCCTGAACTTGTTCTGCAGCTTTATGCATTGTATTGGCACAAATGAGAATAAAGTCCGCTCCGGCTCTTTCAAGAGTTTCCGCAGCATCGATCAATTTTTTAAAAATTTGAGTCCAGTCATTTACCAAACTGTAAATCTCTTCAAAATCAAAGGAATAAAGCAGGATCTTTGCGGAATGTTTTTTTCCTAATTTCCGATTTACCGTTTGATTGATGATGCGATAATATTCTTTAGTCGATTCCCAGCTGGTTCCTCCGATTAGTCCAATCGTTTTCATAATGCAGAACAGAATTATATTCTGTTAGTTTTTTCCTTTTTCACAGATTCCAAATCTGTGTTACTATTTCATTCCAAACCAGGGACCTTCATCCAGAACTTGGAGAAAATAATCTTTATCTTCCTTTTTCTTGATTTCCTGTCCGGCTTCTTTAGCCATTTTATAATATTTTTCGCTTTCTTCTTTTCTGCCATTTAGAGCTAAAGCTCTGGCAAAGCACTCGAAAGCAAAACCTTTCCTGAAGTCTCCGATCTTGTGTTTTTCAGTTAATTCCACACAAATCTTTGCATGATGAAGAGCAGCTTCCGGTCTTTTCAGAATAGTATAAACATGAGAACACATCCATTCACCATTCTGGATATTTTCCGGAGTTCCTATCCTGCTCCAATGGTATAAAGATGAATGCGCGGTATTGATCATCATTTCATCATCTTCCGGAGTTCTGTCTTTTTTCTCCAACAAATCCCAGGTATAATTATACAAACCGGCAGCAAAAGCCTGATGGGCTTCTCTTACTGTCATTTTCCTTTCTCCTTTTTGCATGATTTTCTCCTCTTTATAATCTATAATTGAGTCCACTCTAAAAACATTATTTTAGATAAAATGAAACTGTTGAAACAGTTAAAGTGTTTTTCTATTTTCATTAACCATCAACTTAAGTTGGTGGTTAATAATAAGATAGAGACCTCCAACCGATTCATCGGTTTCAAATTAACTAATGAATTTTCTAACATATCATTAATTATTACCTTTTCAGATTAAATTCATAATTATTATCAAAATCATTCAAAATCTATCAATTCGATGTCAAAAGTCAGTTCTGCTTTTGGAGGTATTTTTGGAGGTCTTCCCGGTTCACCGTAAGCAAGTTCATAAGGAATAATAAACCTGATCTTTCCACCTTTTTTCATGAAAGAAACTCCTTCATCCCAACCTTTGATGACTTTTCCAGCTCCCAACTCGAACTTAAATGGTTGTCCTCTTTCCACCGAAGAATCGAACATTGTGCCATCAGCGAGATAACCGCTGTAATGAACGGTAACCATATCCCCTTCTTGTGGAGATTCTCCTTCGCCTGGAATTATTACATAAAATTTTAAACCGGTTTGGGAATATATGGCATCGATTCCTTTAGTATTGAAAGGTTTATATTTCGGAGCTTTGATTGTATCGACCAATTCCACATCGAAGATCAATGTCGCATGGGAAGGGATCTTTCCAAAACTTTTTTCTCCATAACCTAATTCGGGAGGAATGACCAAAGTAGCTTTATCTCCTACTCTTAATAAAGCAATTCCCTCATCCCATCCTTTGATCACACGACCTGCTCCTAATTCAAATTCAAATGGTTGACCCCTCTCGATCGAACTATCGAAAACTTCGCCATTTTCCAGTTTGCCGGTATAATGAACTTTTACTTTGTCGCCTATATTTGCTTGTTCTCCGCTTCCCGACTCTGTTATTTTGTATTTTAAACCGGTTTCGGTTGTGATGTATTCGGCGGCTATTTTAGAACCGAACAGGGACAAAATTAACAGTAGAGAAAATAATTTGCACTTGTTTCTCATCTCAACTCCTTTTAAATTTTTAGATAGCACAAATTTAAAATCCATACAGCTTTGTCAAATTGAAATTATGGAATATCTAAAAATCTTGACTTTAATTTGTATCAAAAAAATTTTTAGTGCAGGTTTGATAAAATGAAAATCGTAATTGCACCCGATTCTTTTAAGGGAAGTCTGAACGCTAAAAAAGTGTCGGATTCTGTCGAAAAAGGATTTAAAAAAGTATTTTCTCGTGCGGATTATATCAAAGTTCCTATTTCTGATGGTGGAGAAGGATTTCTGCAGGTATTAATCGATGCAACTAAAGGAAAAAAAAATTCTGAAATCGTTACAAATCCTTTGGGAAATAAGATCGAAGCAGAATATGGAATTTCAGGAGACGGAAAAACAGCGATCATTGAAATGGCACAGGCTTCCGGCTTGATGCTGCTCCCTAAAGAAAAATACAATCCGATGATGGCAACATCTTTCGGTACCGGGGAATTGATCAAAGCAGCATTGGATAAAGGATTCAGGAAATTTATCATCGGTCTCGGGGGAAGTGCGACCAATGACGGAGGAGCCGGAGCAGTTCAATCTCTGGGAGTAAAATTGTCAGATAAAAATGGAAATAACATTCCGGTCGGAGGAGCAGGTCTGAGGGAATTAGAAAATATCGATATTTCTAAAATGGATAAAAGGATTTATGAATGCGGAATGCTCGCCGCCTGCGATGTCGATAATCCTTTGACAGGAAAAAAAGGAGCATCAGTTGTTTATGCAAAGCAGAAAGGAGCTACGGAGGAAGAAGTAAAAATCCTGGAAAAGAACCTGAAGCAATTTGCTCAAATGATCAAAAAAGATTTGAAGATCGATGTTGAAAATATTCCATATTCGGGAGCAGCTGGAGGTTTGGGTGCAGGTTTGTATGCTTTCCTTAAAGCAAAACTGGAATCCGGATTTGCGATAGTTAATAAATATACGAGACTCACAGAAAAAATAAAAAAATCGAACCTGGTCATTACCGGGGAAGGTGAGATGGATTTTCAAACCGAATTCGGGAAAGTTCCTTTTGAAGTAGCAAAAATTGCGAAGGAAAATGAAATTCCTGTTTTTTCTATCGTTGGAAATTTAAGGATAACACATTGTGGATTCAATCAACATTTTGAAAAGATATACAGTCTAACTTCAGTAAAAATCTCAAAGGAAGATGCAATGAAAAATGCGGAAAAATATTTGATCGAGGTTTCGAAAGAAGCCGCTATGTATTTGAAAACTCACCCTATGCGTCTTCGCCGGACTAAAACCCAAAGTCTCTTGAGAAGAGAGGGAAATAATAAGGAATGAATAAATTTCCGTTAAATAACTCCCTTCTGCTTTCAGGAGAAGGGCTGGGGATGAGGTAAAAAGGAGAATATCAAAATGAAACCAAAAATATTTGTAACCAGGTTACTTCCCAGACCGGCAATGGATAAATTAAAGGAAGTTTTTGAAGTAAAAGTTAATCCCGAAGATAGAGTCCTTTCCAAACAGGAATTGATAGTTGGAGCAAAATGGTGTGAAATTCTGCTTTGCCTGTTGAACGATAAGATCGATGCAGAAATTTTGAATGTGAATCCGAATTTAAAAGGAATTTCCAATTATGCAGTCGGTTTTAATAATATCGATATCCAAACAGCAACCAAAAGGAAAATTCCTGTCTGCAATACTCCCGGAGTTCTGACCGAAACAACCGCAGATATGACCTGGGCTTTGATCTTTGCAGTAGCTCGCCGGATCGTGGAATCCGATAAATTTAATCGAGCCGGGAAGTTTAAAGGCTGGGGTCCTTTGTTCTTTCTCGGTAATGATATCTTTGGAAAAACTCTGGGGATTATCGGAGCCGGAAGGATCGGAACTGCTGTTGCCAAACGAACGAGTGGATTTCAAATGAAAGTTCTTTATACGGATGATCTTCCAAATAAAGAAATTGAAAATTCTGTTGATGCGAAAAAAGTCGAATTCGAATATTTACTCGAAAATTCCGATTTTGTCTCGCTTCATGTTCCTTTGGTACCAGGAACAATAAATTTAATTAGTGAAAAAGAATTGAAAATGATGAAAAAAACTGCTTTCCTCATAAACACCGCGAGAGGAGCGGTCGTAGATGAAAAAATTCTGGTCAAAGCCCTAAAAGAGAATTGGATTGCCGGAGCAGGACTCGATGTCTACACGAATGAACCGGAAATGACAAAAGGACTTGCGGAATGTGAAAATGCTGTCCTGACTCCACATACTGCCAGCGCCACCATCGAGACCAGGACAAAAATGGGACTTCTCGCAGCTGAAAATGCGATTGCGATTATTCAAGGAAGGATTCCCGGGCATATTGTTAATCCGGGTGTATAAAAAATATTTCTATTTCCTCTCTTGACAAAAAATCTTCCCTAAAATTTCTCAATTTCATCACCGAGTAATTGTTTCTAAATCCGGTTTGACTGGATATGAGCGATTACCGATAGGGTAAACCCGGAAACAGGTTTACCTTCCGTGTTTGAAAAGGTGAGCGAGGATTTTCCTCCTTACCTTATAAATAAAAAGGAGGTTGAAAGTTGAAAAATAAATCATTCAACGGACTATTTACTAAACAATTCGTAATTCTGATTTTTTCCCTGATCCTTACCGGTAATTTAATTTCTGAAAAAACCGAATTGTCAATGCTGCTCTGGAGTAGATATACTTTAGCAAGAGATTCGGAATCGGATGATCTGATCGAAAACGGTTTTGCCTTGAAACGAGGTTATCTTACTGTAAAACAGACCTTTACTGAAAAGATCAAAGGTAGATTTACCACTGATATCAGTTCCTCCGATGAAGACTTCGATGCCGGAGGATCGGGTCTTAAAGTTAAATATGCTTATCTGGAATTTGCTGATCTTTTTCCATTTGGAAAAAACAAACTACAAGCCGGACTAATTAAGAATTATTTTGGTGGTTCTCCTGATTACATTGGAATTATTGTCGATCCTGCTTTTGTCGTTCAGGAAGGAATTGTTGCGTCCGTCGATTATGGAGCAGCCTTTTCCGGTTCAAAAGGAATTTTCAACTATATTCTGGAAATTGTAAATGGAGAAGGTTATACGAATTGCGGTTCTAAAATAGATACAAAACCCGTTTTTATCGGCGACCTAAAAACCTTTCCTGCAGAATTTATCTCTCTCGGAACTTCATATCTTTCCAACAATGAATTTGATGCTATTTCTGTTCTTACCGATCTCAAAATCGATAAATTTGAGACAAGAATTGAATTTATTCAGAAAACTATAGAAACGGAAAATGAAACCGGATTTTCCATTACTCCTGCTTTGAACTTAAATAAAATCCAATTAACAGGTCGCTTCGATTCCTGGGAAAATGATCATCAAAGAATGGTTGCCGGGATAAACTGGAACCTTCACAATAAAGACAAAAATGCGATCATTCTACAAACAAATGTAGAAAGAGCCTTTGATAAAATAAATAATACACATAAAGACTATTTTTATCTGCAGTTCGTCTGGATGTTTGCCAGGAATCTCGGAATGTAAATGGATAAATTTCTTTTAATACTCGGAGTTTTAGGTGTAGTTCTCTCTGGATGTTCCGATAACAGAAACCTGAAACTTGCAACTACAACCAGCACGGAAAACAGCGAACTTCTGGATCATCTTATTCCGGTATTTACGAATGAGACAGGAATAACTGTGAAGGTGATTGCAGTCGGAACCGGAAAAGCGATCAAACTCGGGGAAAACGGAGATGTGGATGTCATCCTGGTTCACGCTAGAGAAGCTGAAGATAAATTTGTTAAAGATGGATTCGGTGTGAACAGGAAAGATGTGATGCATAATGATTTTATCTTGATCGGAAGACCCGAAGATGCTGCCGGTATTAAAAAAGCAAAAACTGTTGTAGAAGCTTTGCACCTGATCGCTCAAAAAGAAGCGAATTTCTTTTCACGCGGGGACGACTCCGGTACTCATAAAAGAGAGAAACAACTCTGGGAAGTAGCAGAAATCGAGCCTGCCGGAAAATGGTATAAAGAGGTTGGTCAAGGAATGGGCGCTGTGATCTTGATGGCAAATGAGACCGAAGCTCTTACGCTTACCGATCGCGGAACTTTCCTGGCAATGAAGAATAAAATTTCTTTAGAAATTCTGTTTGAAGACGACAAAGAACTTTTCAATCCTTACGGAGTGATCGCTGTGAATCCTGAAAAACACAGGGAGACGAATTATCGGGCTGCGATGGAATTCATAGATTGGATCACCGGGAAAAAAGCACAAAACATGATCGATGACTTCAGGAAAAACGGGGAACAACTTTTTTATCCGAATACACTCTGAAAATGTCTCTTTCACAAGCTCTTACTTATTAACACTTTCAGAGTTCGGAGATGGTCGAACAAAGTGAGAGAAACCTGAAAGTGTTAAGCAGGAAGTGGAATTGGAAGAAACCTTGAAAGTGTTAAGCAAGAAGTGAAAGTGAAAGAAACATTTTCAAGGTTAAAATATATTATGAATATCTTTTTTCTAACTCACCCTCGATCCCTCTCTTACAATGCTATTTGTTCAAGCCAAAGATTGGGAACAAGAAAACACACCTCCCGGCTAAAGCCGGACTCCTCTCAAGAGGAGATTTTCTTTGCGTTCTTCGTATCTTTGTGGTGAAATAAAATTATGTCCAATCCATTTATCGAAGCAGCAAATCTATTATTTTCAGGAAACAGGGAAGTATTATTCATCGTCTTCACTTCCCTGAAATTTTCATTTGCTTCGGTTATGATCTCATCTATTGTCAGTATTCCGCTCGGAATATCACTGCATTTGCATACATTCCGTTTCAAAAGAAGTATCGTTGCTTTCCTGCACGGATTAATGGCTCTCCCAACAGTCGTGATCGGACTCCTGGTTTATGCCATGATTTCCAATTCCGGATTATGCAGCGGTTCACGAATTTTGTTCACTCCTTTGGCGATCATTATCGGGCAATCGATCCTGGCATTTCCATTGGTCACATCGATGGTATATTCCGGGCTTTCCAAACTAGATCCGCGATTCCAGGAAACTTTGATCACTTTGGGAGCGAAGAAGAAAAATATTTTTTCAGCAACAGTACGGGAATCAAAATTCATAATCCTATCAGCAATTCTGACCGGTTTCGGAAGAGTTGTGGGTGAAGTCGGAGTTTCCATGATGCTGGGCGGGAACATCCGCTGGTTCACGCGCACGATCACGACAACGATCGCTTTGGAAACAAGCAAAGGTGCGTTCAGTTTAGCATTGGCTCTCGGTATTATTTTGATGATCATCGCACTCGGAATCAACTTCGGCTTGCATATATTGGTGAAAGATGAATAATCCGCTTTATCAGATCAAGAATTTGGAATTTTCATACAATTCCAAACCTGTCTTGAATATTACAAACCTGGTTTTGGAAAAAGGAAATATCTACACATTCCTGGGTGAGAACGGTTCCGGGAAAACTACTCTTCTGAAGATTATGAACGGTCTTTTGGATTCTTCCTGTTTATTATTCGAAGGAAGTTCCGGTAAAAAAAATATCCGCAAGAAAACGGTTTATGTTCATCAAAATCCTTTTTTATTAAAAGGAACCGTTTTTTACAATATTGCTTTTGGTTTGAAAATGCGGCAGGAATCCGATCTGAAAAAAAAAGTAAAAAATGCTCTGAAAATCGTTGGTTTGGAAAATTTTGAAAAAAGGAAAACCGGAGAACTTTCAGGTGGTGAAATCCAGCGAATCGCTATCGCACGAGCATTAGTTCTGGAGCCGGAAGTTCTGCTCCTGGACGAACCGACAGCGAATGTCGATAAAAAAACAATGATCCTGTTTACAGAGATCTTATTAAAAATTAAAAAAAATACAACCTTGATCATCAGCACGCACGATCATCGTTTTGCTTATCATATTTGTGATGAGATGATACATCTGGAAAATGGTAAAATTCAGCCTCATCAAGAGAATATTTTCAAAGGAAAAACAATAGAGCAAAATGAAGGATTTACTCTTTTCAAAACAAAAAATGTGATTTTGAAATGTCCGGCAATCGATGGTGATTTCAATAAAGCTGTGATCGATTTTAAAGATGTGATCCTCTCCGCTGAAAAAATCGAAACTTCTGCCAGAAACAACTTTTCAGGAACGGTTTTAAGAATCGAAAAAAGAAAAAATTTATATATAATAATTTTAGATATCGGCATCAGAGTATCATCTATCATAACCGAAAATTCATTGAAAAGTTTTGAAATAAGTAAAGGGAAAAAGATGTTTCTCGCTTTTAAAACATCGGCGGTAAGGTTATATTGAAATGATCATATTCCGAATGTCCGATGCACTTGGGAATGTAAGTATCGACTTAACACAAGACCATCGGTTTTTCCCAGGTCTTATTAAAACATTCCGATGACCTGCGGACAATCGGAAGTATTCATAATTCAGGAAGTAAAATGATCCAACTAAATAAAGCAGTAGAAATAATGCAAAGTATGGAAGTAAAAGTCCGGACCGAAAAAATACCGGTTACGAAATCTCTGGGAAGAGTTTTAGCAGAAGATGTTTTCTCCGGTTTGGATTCTCCTCCTTTCGCTAAATCTGCTATGGACGGTTTCGCCTATAATTCCGATGATGAAGGGAATGAGTTAAAAATCATCGAGACGATACCAGCCGGACATATTCCTCAAAAAGAAATAAAAGCAGGAGAATGTTCCAAAATCATGACCGGAGCAATGATCCCGAAAGGTGCGGATAAAGTCGTGAAAATTGAAAACTGCACGATCGGAGATGGTTGCGTCAGATTCCAAAAAGAAAAAAACGATAATATCATCAAGAAAGGAGAAAACCTGAAAACCGGAGAGAAGGTTCTCGAAAAATGCATCATCAGACCGCAGGAGATCGGGATTTTATCTTCTCTCGGTTTAGCGGAAATCGAAGTTGCACGACAACCATTGACCGGAGTTATCACAACCGGAACAGAACTGAAAAATCCCGGGAAGAAATTAGAACCGGGTCAAATCTACAATAGCAACGGCTATCAGATAAGTGCTCAAATAGAAAAGATGAACTGCAAAGCAAAATATTTCGGAACTGTTCCGGATGACCCTGAAAAAACATTTCTCATCATAAAAAATGCAATGGAAGAATGCGATGTTCTGATCCTATCCGGCGGCGTATCGATGGGGGATTTTGATTTCGTTCCCAAAATGCTGGAAAGAAACGGTGTCGATATCCTCCTTCATAAAGTAGCGATCAAACCCGGCAAACCGACTCTTTTCGGAGAGAAAAACGGAAAATTCGTCTTCGGACTTCCCGGAAACCCGGTCTCGACTTTCATCATTTTCGAGGTTTTTATCAAACCTTTCCTCTTCAAAATGATGGGACTCGATTTTGTTCCGCATATCCAAAAAGGAATTCTATCCGCAACCATCAAAAGAAAAAGAACGGAACGGGTCGAATATTTTCCCGTACTTTTTACAAAAGGAGAAATTTTTCCTGTTAAATATCATGGTTCGTCTCATCTGAATATTCTGGGTCGAACAAATGCTCTCATCAAAATAGAGCAGGGAATCTCCGCAATCATCGAAGGAAGCGAGATCGATGTTAGACAAATTCAGGCGTGAAATCAATTATCTGCGTATTTCCGTAACCGATAAATGTAACCTGCGCTGTACTTATTGTATGCCGGAAGAAGGTGTTCCCAGACGCAAACATGAGGATTTTCTGACCTTCGAACAAATTGAAAAAGTGGTTCGGGAAGCCGCAGAACTCGGGATCAGGAAAATTCGTCTGACCGGTGGAGAACCTCTCGTTAAAAACGGGATCGAAAATTTAGTGGAAAAAATTTCTAAGATAGAAGGAATCGAGATCGTCTCCATGACAACGAATGGAATTCTTCTCCCGCAAAAAGCAGATGTCCTGAAAAAAGCAGGACTTACAAGTGTCAATATTTCCTGCGATACACTCGCTCCCGGGAGATTTGAACAACTTACTCACGGTGGTGATCTGGAAAATGCTTTGAAGGGAATAGATGCAGCAATTGCCGCAGGTTTCATGACTAAAATAAATATGGTCGTTTTTGCAGATGCGAAAAAAAAAGAAATTAAAAGAATGCAGGATTTTTGTGAACAGAAAGGGATCGAACTGCAACTTATTAATCATTATTCGTTAGTTTCGGAAAAACAGGAACATTACGCTTTTGACCGTCCGCCGAATTGTGCAAACTGTAACCGAATCCGACTTCTCGCTGATGGAAATTTGAAACCTTGCCTTCACAGTAATGAAGAAATTAAAGTAAATATGAATGATATCAAAGGTTCGCTGATAAGAACGATTTTGAGCAAACCCAAATCGGGTGATAGTTGCTCGAATCGAAATATGTCGGAGATCGGCGGATAAAACTCTGAAAAAGTCTCTTTCAAGCATTCTTGCACTTGACTCTTTCAGAGTTTGGAGTTGGCAGAAAGTGTAGTTATTTACCTTGAAAGTGTTAAATTAGAAGAAAGATTGAGAGAAACATTTTCAAGGTTTCGCAGGTCCAAAACATTCAGATGTCCTGCGGATCCCGAAGATTTTCGGGAGAAGTTTTTATTTGGAAGGAAACTCTGAAAATGTCTCCTTCATAATTTCTCTCAAATTGACACTTTCAGAGGTGGGAAAGTAATTGAGAAAGATACCTTCAAATTGACACTTTCAGAGTTGGGAAAGCAATTGAGAAAGATA
>CAZFPK010000014.1:64854-69308 GCA_964521025.1 uncultured Candidatus Cloacimonadota bacterium
AATTGAGAAAGATATCTTCAAATTGACACTTTCAGAGTTGGGAAAGTAATTGAGAAAGATATCTTCAAATTGACACATTCAGAGTTGGGAAAGCAATTGAGAAAGATATCTTCAAAATGACACTTTCAGAGTTGGGAAAGTAATTGAGAAAGATACCTTCAAATTACCACTTTCAGAGTTGGGAAGGCAATTGAGAAAGATACCTTGAAAGTGTTAAGCGAGATGAAGAGATGAAAGAAACATTTTCAAGGTAAATAGGAGGAATGATGGAATTCACCCATCTCGATAAAAACGGGAAAGCAAAAATGGTAGATGTTTCCCATAAACCAAAAGTGAAGAGGACTGCATCAGCAATCGGGAAGATCTACCTGCAAAAAGAAACGATCAAAAAGATAAAAGAGAATGAGATCAAAAAAGGTGATGTGCTGACAGTTGCTAAAATCGCTGCGATTTCCGGAGCGAAGAAAACAACCGATTTAATACCTCTTTGTCATAACATCACGATCGACAATATCGATGTGGATTTTTCGATCCAGGAGGATCAGATCGAGATCAGAAGCAAAGCCTTCTGTACAGGCAAAACCGGCATCGAAATGGAAGCTTTAACAGCAGTTTCTATTGCTGCTCTGACGATCTATGATATGTGCAAAGCAGTCGATAAAACGATGGTTATCTCGGAGATAAAACTGCTGGAAAAAACAAAGGAAGAAATTTGATATCATCTTCCGAATGTGCGATGCTCTTCGGAATGATGATGAAATTGTAAGTGTTAAAATTGTTTAGTAATGAGTGTGGGGGTCTTATCGAACAAGACATTCCGATGACCTGCGGACAATCGGAAGTTTTAAAAAATTATGAAAAAAGAATTCAAGATTTTATCGATCAATATTTCAAATAAAAAAGGTAAGCAGAAAAAGCCTGTCAAAAGCATTTTTCTCGAAAAAAATTCAGGTTTGAAAAATGATGCTCATGCGGGAAATTGGCAGCGTCAGGTTTCACTTCTGGCAAATGAAGACATTGAAACAATGCGCGGAAAAGGCATCGAATTGAATTTCGGAGATTTTGCGGAAAATATCACAACTGCAGGAATCGATCTCTCAAATTTTACAATCGGGACTAAACTTTATCTCGGGGAAGCGATTCTTGAAATAACTCAAATAGGGAAAGAATGTCATCAAGACTGTGAGATTTTTCAAATAATCGGGGATTGCGTGATGCCGCGAAAAGGTGTGTTTGCGAAAGTCTTAAAAGGAGGAAAAATATCAAATGAGAGTTACTGTTATTACCATATCTGATAGAGCCTCGAAAGGAATTTATAAAGATCTTTCAGGTCAAAAAATTGCAGATATTTTAGTAAAAAAAATCAGGAATGTCCAGATTAAAATAACGATTGTTCCGGACGAAAAAGCTAAAATCCTGAAATGCCTGAGAGCAAATCTTAATTCCGATTTTATCATCACTACCGGCGGAACCGGAATTTCGGATAAGGATGTTACTCCCGAAATTTGCAGGCAATTTTGTGACAAAGAACTGCCCGGCATTTCCGAAATAATTCGAGCAGAATCCTATAAAGAAACTCCGATGGCTATGCTTTCGCGTGGATTCTCAGGAATGAGAGGAAATACGATCATCGTTAATTTTCCCGGTTCCGTAAAAGCAGTGACACTTTGCACGCAAGTTTTGACACAAATCATGGATCACGCTTTGAAAATGATGAAAGGTGAAGGACACTGAAAACCTCACCTTAATCCTTTTAAACCCCTTTGTGTTTCCCCTTTAATAAAGGGGAAATTATAAGGATTTTTTTATGTAATCAGAAAGGAAATCACTCCTTCTCAAAAAATCAAGAAGTCCATATATCTCCCTTTGGTAAAGGGAGAATTAAAGAGGGTTTGGAGAAAATTGGGATAAGGTAGAAAGGAAATCAAATGAAAGCTTTTAGCATTATCGGTTATCATCGTACCGGAAAAACAACTCTGGTTGTGAATTTGCTTGAAGAATTAAAGAAAAGAGGATACAAAGTCGCATCCATAAAAGATATTCACCGCGCAGATTTCACGATGGAAAAAGAGGATTCTAATTCTCAAAAGCATTTAAAAGCATCAGAGAATGTCGTTTTCGCCAGGGGTTTGAAGGAGACTCATCAAATCTGGAAACGGCAGTTATCATTAAACGAAATGCTGTCTCATCTCGATGCAGATTTTGTGATCGTGGAAGGGATGAAAAAATCTCCGCTTCCCAAAATTTTGTGTGCCGAAGACGAGCAGCAACTGAACGAATTATGCGATGATACTGTCTTTGCCGTCTCCGGGAATTATGCAGAAGAAAATTCCGAATTCAAGAAATTACCAACTTATCCAACCACAACGAATATCGAGAAACTGGTGGATTTGATCGAAGAAAAAGTATTTCCGAAACTTCCCTTAAAAGAAAACTGTAAAGCCTGCAAACTCTCCTGCCGGGAAATGACAGCTCAAATTTTACAAGGAAATAAAACCAGGAATGATTGTGCTACGGAAAAGTATTTCGGTATTCGACTAAAAGTGAATGCTCAGGATATTGAACTTGTTCCATTCGTGCAGAAAGCGTTTAAAGATTCCATTTTGGGTTTTGTGCGAAATTTGAAAGGAGCGGATAGAGGAAAAGTTGAGATTGTGATTGAGGGATGACGCTCAGACTAAACCACCGAAAATTTTACTCGTTCCTACGCTCCCGCGTAGGAATGAAAATTATTTCACAACATTCTGCGTTGTTTAATAAATGACGCAGGAGCGTCCTCGCAGGTATTCCAATGCAGAGCATTGGAACGAGTATAAAAAATCGTTCGAAAATATCATTTATTCCAAAAAGATTATCCACTACTTTTTCATTTCATATAATCATTATTTTTCTTTGCAATGATAATGAAAGAGAGTTCCGTTAAAGGAGAAATTTTTGTTATGTTGAATCCAATAGCATTAATTATTTTCTGAAGAGATGTTATGGTTACTATTTTCCGGCATGGATCGAACACTATTTGATTAAGCACAAATAAAGCCCCAAAAAGCGGGTTTGATTTTGCAGGATCAGAATAATAGCCGCGAACTATTAACATGCCGTCATCAATTAAACAATTCCATGCATTTCTCAAGATAAGTTCCGCTTCAGATTCATCATAAATAACATCCGACAGGAGCACAACATCTATTTTTTCACCAAATGTTTCTTTTGTAATATCAGATTCTCGTAATTCAATTCGTTCAACTTCTTTATGATTTGAAATTATTTCCTTCGTTATCACCAAAGTATTGCTTTTATCCAATATTATCGATTTTAATTCCGGATATTTTTGACAAAGTGCAGCAGAATATAATCCTGAACCTCCCCCTGCATCTATCATTAATTGACAGCCGGAAAGGTCTACCGCATGTATTAGGGCATCTACCTCACCTAACATTCCTAGATTATTCATCCCTTTGATGAATGTTCTATGAACTTCATCTACATTCTGCTCGTCAGTAAATTTTTCATCATTTTTTATTATCTCATAAAGCTTATTCCAACGATGTGACTCATTATACAGTAATTTAATAAAATCCCCTGCATAATAAGGTTCGTCTTCTACGAGGTAAACACGACTAAAATGTGAATTTGAATACTTATCACTTTTTAAATTTAAAAGACCCATACCGACGCAGGCATCCAAAAGAGGTTTAAGATAAAGCGGGAGAGATTGACAATGTGAAGATAAATCCTCAACACTCATCAGGTTATCTGAAAGAATCGTAAAAATTTTTAGACGAATCGCAGTAGTAAGAACTGATGATTTCCAGGGAGCAACTAATAAATCAAAAATTGTATCTTTCATAATCCCGAACTCTTACTCAAAAAATGTATTATTTAATTTGTGTTTTTTCAGGGCATAACATCGCATTATATTGCGAGTTTTGCAGTTTAATAACCTTATATCTTCGCAAGATAATATTCAAAGGATTTTGGCCGATGATTTATTCTTTCTAGTTCTTCATACATGCTGTTCTTCTTTGTTTTTGCCATTTAACGGTTTGAATATGCCACACCATCGTCAACAAACCACTCGACTTTTAAATGCAAACTCAGCCCAAAACAAACCACGAAACTATAAATGAAGTCTGGTGTGGATATTTTTGTTCGTGGATGTTTTCTTTTCATACTTGAAGCAAATAAGGAAGATAGCTATTAACAGTTATTCAGAACGATTGTTTCCACCTGTTATTTTATAGAAATTTTTATTATTCGTAATTCCTTTTGAATATTCAGTATTCCCAAAAACAGTATCGATTACTGTAAAGTTGTTATATGGATTAACGCTCTCGTATATATTATATAAGATTGCCCCTTCAATAAATCACGATACTGAGAATCTTCAATCGCAAAGCTAATAAATATGCGTTAGTAGCCATCATGTACTCTCCTTTCTTTCATTGGTATAACGG
>CAZFPK010000015.1:0-66589 GCA_964521025.1 uncultured Candidatus Cloacimonadota bacterium
AAATTTACACCTTAAAGAGAAAGTTTTTTTGTCCTAACAAAGTAATCCACTTAACCGTAATGGTACCAGTGCAAGTCAAAGTCGTCCTGCAGTTCTTTGCTGTTGTAGAGGTATTTGCTTTCATCTCCGGCAGTAGTGGAGAGTCCTGCCAGTCTCATGCCAAAGGGATAATCTGGTTTCCCGTATAGTGATAAGTAAGATAATCGATATCACCATCTCCATCGCAATCTCCGGATTGAATGGAGTATATGTTAGGTGGAATAGTGTCATCGAGAGACAAAAGAAATATAAAGTTCAGCAGCAAAAATAACGAAAATATTATGTTTAGGTTTTCATTTTTCAAACCTCTTCACAATCACAAAAAAATAAACAAGATAAATATTGGCAGGTAATTTTTATTTTCTTTTGTTTATGATTTTTACAATATCCTCCGAAATTCCCAATAAACTTTCTGAAATATTCTCCCCGAACTTAACATTCCCCGGCTGGATTCCCAGCAGAAAAGTTTCCATTTTGAAGAATTCGGAAATCCTGTTTAATGAAACCGTATGTGTATTGATCGTATTATCCTGTACTTCCTCGACCGGGATTAGATCAAAAAAACCGGCAGTTTGGTTAAAGTCGGTGCAATCGACCAGAACCAGAATATCGGGAGCAAGTTTGTTTATATTACCGACGAATTTCTCGATGCCGCTTTCCACGATCAGGGTTTGGATGTTGTTATTTGGTTTGATATTCTCAACGAGATAGATACCAACACGGTCATCGCTGAGCAGGGCATTTCCGATCCCCACAAAAAGGATTTTTTTTTCTTTTTGAGAGACGAGGTTTTTTATTTTTTCGAGCATATATTTTTTCCTTTCTCTCGTTCCCAAACTCCTCTTTGGGAATGCGTTGTTTGAAATTCCTCGTTCCCAAACTCCTCTTTGGGAATGCGTTGTTTGAAAAACACTATTTTGATAAGGTTTAACAGAAAATGAAACAGAGTCTCTATACCTGGCATTATCCCGAAAATCATTCGGGAGAGTTTTGTAATGAGATGAGAAGCCCATGACTTTAGTCGTGGGAATTAAAAAGAGTGAAAAAAATAATCACAAACCGGAGGTTTGCGTTACATAAAAAACTACCGAAGTTCTTGATACTTCGGAGTTGTAAAATATTTTATTCGCGACAATTCGCGTTCATTCGCGGTTAAACATCAAACCAGATTCTTCACCTGCACTTTACGATTACAATTCGGGCAGAGAGTATTGAAAAAGTCTTTTCTTTTCAGGTCATCTTTAATTTTTACGGAAATTTCTTCTGCAGAAGCGAGTTCCAGTCTTTCATTCAGCATATTCAGGTTCAGCATGGACGAATATGCTTTTGGACCTAATTTGTCATGCACGAATTTCAGGTGTTGTTTGGTAGTGATAATTGCGCCGCAGTTTTCGCAGATAAGAAGTTCTCTTTCCTGGGTTTCGATCAGGTCGCTGCGGTCGAAAACAGCCAGATCCCAGGCTTTGTCATCGAGTTTAACGCCTTTCCGGGTAGTACAGTGTTCTTCACATTTACCGCAGAAAATGCATTTCCCGATGTTACGCGTAATCGTTCTCATCCTTTTTCCGGGATCATCCTCGAAGGTGATCGCTCCTGCAGGACAGACATTTGTGCAGGCTTCGCAGCCGACGCAGTTATCTTCATCCACAGTTGGTTTCCCTCTGAATCCATCAAAAGGAGTATGCGGTGCAAATGGGAATCTCGATGTATATGGTTTCGTAAATAACGATATTAATGCTTCTTTGACTTCTCTTAATTTCGGATATTTCATTTTTTAACATCCTTATAATCATCGACAACGGATCTATCCCAGAGTTTAATCCCGAAAGTATGAGCTGCCCTGATCAAAGCGTGTGCTGCCACGGTCGAAGCAAAGAATAAAAGAGGAATCGCGATCAGGGCTTTTAGACCAATATTAGAGAAACCGTAACGGAGGAATAATCCGAATAAAATGCTGCAGGTTCCCAAAGTAACGCACTTCGTTGCAGCCTGCAATCTATTATAAACATCCGGTAAACGGAGTAATCCCAGAACACCGAAAAAATCGAATAAAACACCGATTCCGATAAATATATAACTAATCATCTAACTTTTTCCCCGCTAAATATTTTGCCAGAGTAATAGTTCCGATAAAACTTAAAATGATCCAGGCAATCCCGATATCTATCAGGAACAAGCGTTCGGTTTTGATTGCCAGAAGAACGCAGACACCTACTACCAGTATTCCAAAAATATCGATCGCTACCATCCGGTCTGCTATGGTCGGTCCTTTGACGACACGGTAAAAGATGAGAAAACTCAAACCGATCAAAATGTATAAAAAGATATCAATAATCATTCAAAAATCCTTTTAATAAATTTTTCAAATCTACCGAGAATTTTCTTCGAGTAATCCGCAGGTTTGTTCCCGCTGACATAGATCCAGTGAATATAGAATTTATCATCGATCACATCGACTGTGATCGTGCCGGGTGTCATGGTGATGGAATTTGCCAGGAAAGTCTTACCGATATTGGTTTTTAAGTTGGATTTGACCTGCACTATTCCCGGTCTTATGGGCATGGACGGACTGATGACGCGGTAAGCAACATCAAAATTCGCTTTGATGCATTCCCAGATAAAGACAAATAAATAGACGATCATCCAGAAATATCTTTGTGGTTGGAAAAACTTGCGCACATCTTTGAGGAAAGTATTTCCAAAAACAAGAGCTGTGATCAATGCTGCTGCGAGACCGATAATAATATTCGGATAATCAAAATTGAAACCGCCTTCATCACCGAAAGTGAACAACATCCATAAAATGAAAGCAATAATAAACAAAATAAAATATCGCATTTTAAATCCTATTTTTTATTAACCCCTCTCAATGGAAATCCTTATTATCTCCCTTTTTAAGAGAGAACTGAAGAGGATTAAACAAATATAAAACAAACATCTTTATCAATCCTGATCATTTAATGTCCGATAACTGTTGTTGAATATTTAACCGTATCGATCAAAGTATCGACTGCCGGCGTCAGGAAAGTGTCTCTCACGCCCGGAATTACAAACAAACTCAAAAGAACACATAATATCGCCAGAGCGACCATGGAAAAGCACATGGAATAGGGAACTTCTTTAATTTTTAAATTATCCTTATCTTCCGGATCATTTCCAGATTTATTGAAAAAAGTGTATCTCTGCATTTTCAAAAAATAAGCCAGAGTTATGATGCTGACGATAACTGCCAGCAAAGCCAGAACATAATACCTTGCTTGAACTGCTGCCACGATGATGATCAATTTACTGAAAAAACCATTAAAGGGCGGAAGCCCGGAAATTGCCATGGAACCGGCAAAAGAAGTAGAGGATGTGATCGGCATTTTTTCCGATAAACCTCCGAGTTTACGCATATCTCTGGTTCCGGTGCTGTATTCGACAGAACCGGCACTAAGAAAGAGCAAGCCCTTGAAAACCGCATGATTGATCAAATGGTACAATCCTCCGGTAATGGACAATGCAGCAATAGTTCTGCTTCCGTTTTGAGATAAGATCAACATCCCGATCCCGAGTCCAAGGATAACATAACCCATCTGGCTGATACTCGAATAAGCCAGCAGTCTTTTGATATCCCACTGCCCGAAAGCGAGAAGTCCGCCCACGATCATGGAGATCGTTCCGAGAACAGTAATTGTGAGCGCAAATTCATAAGAGATCGTGAACATATTAAAGAACAATCTCATGATCACATAAATACCGACTGCTTTGATGAATACTCCGGAAAGCATGGCCGAGATGGAAGACGGAGCAGATGAATGCGCATCCGGAAGCCAGGCATGGAACGGAAAGATAGCTGCTTTCAGTCCAAATCCGACTAATAACAGCACAGAAATAAATTTGATGAAAATACCGCTTCGAGGAAGCAGTATAGAAATATCTGCAATATTCAAAGTTCCGGTTTTCCAGTAGATAAATCCGATTCCCATCAGGATCAATAAAGAAGCAATACCACCGAGAACCTGGTATTTGAAGGAAGCTTCCAGCTGCTGTTTGCGGATCCCAAAACTAACCAGAGCATACGAAGCGATAGCAGCAATTTCCAGAAATACATAAAGATTAAAAATATCTCCGCTGATCACGATCCCGTTCATTCCTGCGATCATCAAAGAGAATAGAATATAAAATTTTCTTTCAGCAGTATATTGCCTGGTATATGAGAAGGAATAAAAAGCAGCGAGGAAACCGATCAGGGAAATGATCAGCAGCATGAACTTGCTCAGACCGTCGATCACCATATAGATCGCGATCGGGATTCCATGATGTGCTTCAAATCCGCCGACCCTGTAAACTAAAGTTGTATCGATATTTAAAATGAAATATAACGACAATCCTGTCAGAAATAATAGAAACAGGTTGGTGAGAACTTTTCCAAATCCTTTTATGAGCCTGCCCAGGATCGCCATTAAAAAAGCAGAACCGAGAGGAATAATTACGAACAAAGGAATCAAATAATTCATTTTCTATCCTTTTAGACTATTTATCTTTCTGATATCGAATGTTCCGTATTTTCGAAATAACCTGATGGCAACCGAAAGCAGCAAAGCAGTTGTTGCCAGCCCGATCACGATCGCTGTCAGGATCATTGCCTGCGGCAGTGGATCGACAAATGTGTTTGTCTGAATTCCAAAAACTTTATTATTGATTATCATTTCCTGTTTGAGGATTGGAACAGTTCCCCCGTTCACATAACCGATCAGAATCAGGAAAAGGTTGACGCTGTATTCCATAATACAGAGACCGATGATGATCTTGATCAGGTTTCTCTTCATTAAAACACCGTATAATCCAACCAGGAAAAGGATAAAACATAAAAAATATACTATCATTTGGATACCTCGTCGTTGAAAACAGCAAGAGCAATAAAGATCGTCGAGATTGCAGCACAAACCTCTGCTCCGACTACAACATTTTCGATCGGGACAAAACCGGCACTCAATACTTTTCCGATCGCTCCTTTATTGACAAAATCAGCGAAGAAGACGACAGAACCCGAAATCAACAACCCGATCCCGGCAAGAACCAGAAAGCCGAGAATAGCAGCACTTTCAAGAAATTCCAGTCCGCCTTCTTCCCTCCGCAACCTGGGAAGTATCTGACCATACGCCAAAATCTGTAAGATAAACGAACCTGCCATGATCACTCCGCCGGCAAATCCTCCGCCTGGTGTAAGATGTCCGTGCACAACAATATAAATACCGAACAGAAAAATGACCGGAGCAATTATCTGGGCAATTTTTTGAACAATTAATGACATTCCTTTCATAATTACTCCTGTTCCTCTTTTTTCTTTCCTTTAATTCTCAGGACGGTTAAGACTCCAATCACAGCAGTAAAGAGAACTGTTGCTTCCCCGAGTGTATCATAAGCCCTGAAATCAAAGATCACACCTGTTACCAGGTTAGCACTGTGAGTTTCGGATGCTCCATAAATATAAGCGGTTGACATCCTGGTCAGGTGGTCTCCAAACCGGCTCAAGGTTCCTGTCATTCTCTCAAAAATAAACAGGAACAACAAAGTAAAGATGATCGTTACGATCAGGTAAACGAGTGATTGAGGACTGAATTTGGTTTGAATTTCTTCCTTTGTCGTGTTCTTAATTACTGCGATCATGATGATCAAGGTGATGATCTCCACCACAACCTGCACGAGCGCCAGATCCGGAGCCTGCAAAAGGAGAAAACAGATCACCAGACCAAAACCTACAACCCCATAAGAAATTACAGCAGAAAGAAGGTCTCTGGCATTTAATGAATAGAATGAACCCAGGATCATTAAAACCAGCATTATAATTAGATAGATTTCCATATTTTTGCCTTTATAACATAATAATCAAGAGAATTATCAAACCGCCGATCACCCAGCTGATATAAGTTGTCAAAACTCCGGAATGTCCTTCACTGAAGAAGGAATTGCACCATAAAATGAAATTTCTGCCGAGCTCATAAATATCGAACCATTTCTTTTCCGCTTTTTTATAAAAGAATGACAGGAATTTGAAATCGCTGATGGTCTTATAAAATTCCAGGGGACTGAAACTTGTTTCATCCTGGATTTTCTCTCCCAGCATAAAACTATCGGAAGTTCTCATATTCTTGATATTCCCCAAAAGGTAAATAATATATCCGACAACGATCGAGATCAGGATAAGGACGGAAACGAATTGAGATTTCCAGATCCCGATATAATCGAATTTCCCGGTGATCGGTTCGATGAATCTCGGAACTGCGAATTTAACTGCAAATACACCGAATACAATGCAAAGTGCGGCAATTATGATCTGCGGGATCCACATCAGGAAACCGACTTCTTTGATATCTTTGTTCTCCTGTTTTCTTCTTCCCAGAAAAATTCCGGAAATGAATTTGATAAAACCGGCAAGAGTTAGTGCCGAACCAAAAACTGCAGCGATCAGCCATATAATCCAGAGTTTGTTTGCCAGAGCCGATCCGGTATTTCCAAAATCGATGATTCCCTGGTAGATCATCCATTTGGAAGAGAAACCGTTGAAAGGTGGAATCCCGGAAATAGCAAGAGCACAGACCAAAGCAGCAATAAATGTCAACGGCATGAATTTTGATAATCCGCCTAGTTCATCGAGTTCGCTTTTACCGGTTCTTTTTTCCACACTTCCGGCAGTTAAAAATAAACCGCTTTTATACAGAGTGTTGTTGACCATGTGAAATAGTCCGGCTGCAATTCCGAGCGGTGTTCCCAGACCGATACCTGTGATCATATATCCGACCTGAGAGATAGTTGAATATCCTAACAATTTTTTAAAATTTTTCTGGATTATCAACATCATCGATGCTGTAAAAATTGTTATTGCTCCGATAATTAAAAGTAAAAGTGTTGCCCAAGCAGTCATTTCAAAGAGGTTGGTACAAATCCTGACTAAAAAATAGATACCCAGGAGTTTATCGAGAGAAGCAGGTAAGAATGCCGAGGTGGAAGCAGGAGCTTTGGCTGCATAACCGGGAATCCAGCTGTGAACCGGAAATGCTCCGGCTTTAGTAAAGCTGCCGATCAAAAGAGTTAAAAAAGCGATAATTCCTAATGCACCCGTTGTCTGGACGGATATTCCGCTCATTTTCATTGTTCCGGTCATCTTCCAGAGAATGGCAATGCCGAGGATCATCAAAGAATCCGATGCTCCGATCAAGATCAAGCTTTTCTTGGCTGCTGCTGAACTTTTCTCATCATAACCTTTGATCAATTTGAAAAGAGTTACCCCGAGAATTCCCCAGAAGGTGATAAATAAAACGAAATGATTTGAAAGAATAACACCGAAAGATGCTCCGAGAGTTATGAGATAATAGGAGTAATAACTGATGATCTCTTTCTTCCTGGTTATATAGGATAATGAATACAGAACGAATAAGAAACCAAAAAAACCTGTAAACAGAATGACAAGCTTACTTAAACCATCGAGATTGAAAATAAAGAATTTATCGATCCCGAGGAATTTGCTGAACTGAAGGTCGAACATGCGGTTGGGAACAAAAAATAATCGATATGAATAGAAAAGAGTTAATGCGGAAACGATGAGAGCGATTATTCCTTTTAAGATCTTCATAGTTTCAGGAAATAAAAACAGGAACAATCCTGCTGCCAAAGGTAAAAAAATCAGATATTGAATTTCAACCATAATATAACCTTTATTAGATTTTTGCCTTGAGTTCTTCGGTTTTCTTTTGAGATAATTTTATTAATTCCTTGCCGCCGAAAATATATTTCCCTGAATTATGATCGTAAACATGAGCCATTCTTTCCGTACAGCAATAACATGGATCGACAGCAGCGAGAGCGATAGCAGCATCGGATATCGTCTGACCAACCGCTGAAACCCTGAAAGTCGGAATATTAGCGTAACTCGGAGCTCGGACTTTATGACGAACCGGTCTGTTTGCTCCATCGGATTTCACAAAATGGAATACTTCTCCGCGTGGTGCTTCGTGATGCCCGATTCCCCAGCCGGGAGGAATTTCTTTGACTTTAGCTTTTATTCCCCCTTCTTTTTCTTTATCCAATCCATCGAGACATTGTTCGATAATTTTTATCGATTCATACATTTCGAGGAGACGAACCGCTGCTTTAGCAAAAACATCTCCTTCTTTTTGCGTTATGACTTTCCAATCCACTATATCGTAAGCTGCATAAGGATCGTCATGCCTGATGTCAGAAGGAACTCCGGAAGCTCTCGAAGTCGGGCCGACTGCTCCATAATCGAGTGCATCCTGATAGGAAATGACTCCGACACCTTTTAACCTGGCATGTATTACCGGATCGTCCATCACTGCACCGACGAGCATATCGGTTTTTTCTTTTACGAGATCCAGGACTTTCCGTAATTCTTTTGACTGGTTTTCATCTATATCACGGCGTACACCACCGATGGTGAACATCGCATAACTATTCCTGTTTCCGGTGATCATCTCGAACATATCCAGAGTCGGTTCGCGGTATTTCCAACCCCACATAAATACAGTATTATATCCAAGAAAATGTCCGGCGAGTCCAACCCACAAAAGATGACTGTGAATTCTCTCTAATTCACCCACGATCGACCTGATATATTTAGCTCTTACCGGAATTTCAACTTCGCCGATACTCTCGACAGCATTTGCATAAGCAAAAGGATGGGATGTCGAACAAATACCGCAAATGCGTTCGACAACATAAAAGACCTGCTCAAAAGTTTTCTGTTCGCAAAGTTTTTCTATTCCTCGATGGTTATAACCGGTTTCCCAAACAACTTTTTTCACGATTTCACCGTCGCAGTATAACCGGAAAAGTTCCGGTTCTTCCTGCAGAGGATGATACGGACCGATCGGGATCATCGTACATTTATCTTTTTCACTCATCTGTTTCACCTATTCTTGAACTAAATTGTGTCTTCTTAACGGAAATTTGTGTTCGGTTTCATAACCGTCTTTCAATAACGGAACCAGATTAGGATGATGCAGAAAATCGATACCGAGAAGTTCGTGCATTTCTCTCTCTATCCACTCGATACCCTTAACGACCGATACGAGAGATTCGACTTCCGGTTTTTCGTGCGGCATGAGAATGCGTGGGTTGATCATCAGACCGGTTTTATCATAACTGAAATGATAAACGATTTCCATTCCTTCCCGCAATTCCGATCCGGAAGCAATCACATAACGGCAACCGAGATCTTTAAAGAGATATTCCCCGACCTCGAGCAAAGTATCAGTTTGGATATACATTATTACTCGATTTTCGAGCCGTTTATCAAAAGATATGATTTTCTCACCAAATTTATCTTTTAAATTTTTCAGAATCTCATCTGTTTTCATTTTTTAAACCTTTTTAACAGCGAACAATTGCGAACAAAGACGAACAATTCATTGAACAATGTTTCCTTTTGTTCGTTCTTGTTCGCATTTGTTCGCTGTTCATCTTTTTCATCTTTTTAACTTAGATTCTTTTGTTCGTTTTTGTTCGCACTTGTTCGCTGTTTATCATAATTTCGCTAATAACTTCACCACTGCGGAAAGCATTGCTTCCGGTTTGGGAGGACAACCCGGCACATAAGCGGAAACAGGAACAACTTTATCGACAGGTCCATCAAAAGTATAACAATCTGTGAACATTCCACCCGTGATCGCGCAGGTTCCGATCGCGATCACAACACATGGTTTTGGGGCTTGATCGTATATTTCTTTTAAGCGGCTCCTGGATTTTTTCGTAATACAACCGGAAACGAGAATGACATCTGCATGGCGAACACTGCCGACAAGTTTCATTCCGAATCTTTCCACATCGAAGCGAGGAGTCAGGCAATCAAGTATTTCTATATCGCAATTATTACAGGAACTTCCGGCAAAATGGAACAGCCATAATGATTTTTTGAAACAATTCATTTTAAAGCTCAATTTTGTCTCCTTATAAACCGAATAATGCAAGAACAACACCGGCGATAGCAAACAGGTTCATCCAGAGCCAGAAGAAACGCATTGCCTGATGGATCTTTACCCTTGGATTTGTATTCCTGATCAGCGTGATCAATAAAACGATCAGGAGAATTTTCAGGACCGACCATAAAATATGAATTCCTGTAAAATGCAATCCTGACATTAAAATCGAAATTACAAAAGCAGGTAAGATAAAAAGCATGATATATTTTGTCAGGATGATCATCGCATAGGGAGTTCCCGAATATTCGATAGTGATCCCATCGCAGATCTCGCCTTCTCCTTCCGGCATATCGAAAGGAACAAGAGCCAGTTTTGCCTGCATACACATCAAAGCAACGATGAATCCAAGAATTCCGGAAAGACTGCCGATAAAAGCACCGTTAGTTATTTGAGTGGTAATGATCTCTGATAATTTTATGCTCATATCTGCTTTGATAACAATCGACAAGAGAACGAGTAGAAATGGAATTTCATAACTCATGATCAGTTTCATTTCACGCGATGCTCCGACATTTGCCAGCGGATTTCCCGATGCCAGCGCTCCGATAATATATGTTATGGAAGGAATATTCAATAAATATATCAGGCAGATGATATCCCCGGCAAATCCCGTAGTGATCCCCAGAGCAGGAAGAAGGATGAAAACTGCAGACATAGTTGCTCCAAAAAGAGCCAGAACAGGAGCAGTTAAAAAAGTGAGCTTCGAACCTCGAGCAGGAACGATCGTCTCTTTTACCAGTAATTTCACAAAATCATACAACGGCTGCAGGATCGGAGGACCTTGCCGAAATTGAACCCAGGCTGTAACTTTTCGGTCAAACCAGGATAAGAAACCGCCGATCACAGCTGAAAAGAGAAAACCCGGAAATATCAAAAAATATAATAATTCTTTTCCCATTTTTTTTCCATTCTTTAACAGCAAACAATAACGAACAAAAACTAACAAAATTTTTATTCATAATTGTTTCATTTATTATCCATTCATAAAAAAATCACAATGCAAAGCAATGTATTACTCATTATTCATAATATTTTCCCAGACAAAATCTTTGACCAGGACTTTTTCATTCAATTCATAAATATGTTCTTCTTCGTTCGCTTCCGTCTCGACTATCGAGATCGCTCCAGCAGGAGCGGTTTCCATACATTTGAGAGTTGTTGTGCTGTCATCCAGACCACAATAATCACAGATTGATTTTTTGGAAGTAAATACATCGTTCATAATCGAACCGAAAGGACAGGCAGCAACACAGGACTGACAGGCAACACATAAATTTGAAAACCTGGTAACAACTCCGTTTTCATCTTTATCCAACGCTTCTTCAGGGCAGACAGCGATGCAGGGAGAATCCTCACATTTGCGGCAGGTAAACATCATCATTGCTATTTCGACCAGGTCTTTCATCCCGATATTCTGCGGATGATAATCATAAATGCATTTACCGAAATTGTATTTCCCGTTTTCTGTCTCTCTGAATTTTGCTAAATCAAGTAATATTTTTTTGCTCATATCGAACTCTTTTTTAAATAATATTTATATCCAAATATCAGGATGATTTTTAATTTCATCATAAGTAAAAACAGGACCATCTTTGCAGACAAAATAATCACCCAGCGCACAATGTCCGCATTTTCCCAAACCGCAGGACATATTTTTTTCCATGGAAAGATAGACATTTTCTTCCTTGCAGCCCTTTTCCAATAAAGTTAAAGTACCGAATTTCATCATGATAGGAGGACCGCACACAACTGAAACTACCTCATTCCAGTTGACATCCACTTTATCCAGCAGAACAGTAACGACGCCTTCCGATTCATTCCAGTCGCCTTCTGCTTTGTCAACGCTGCGGAGCAGATTAACATTTTTCTCTTTTGCCAGTTTTTCATACCAGTCTTTATAGATAAAATCCGAAGGAGTTTTCGCACCGAACAGGATATTGATTTTCTCGAATTTATCCGCTTCTTCCAGAAGGGCCAGGATCAAACAGCGCAAAGGAGCAAGCCCGACACCGCCACCGAGAATGAGAAGTTCTTTACCGTAGAAATCTTCAACCGGATAGCCGCGACCGAAAGGTCCTCTGATGCCGAGAATTTCCCCATCCTTCAGGTTGTGCATTTTATCGGTAACATAACCGGCTTTCATAATGGTCAGTTCCATTTTGTCTTTAATGTAGGGAGAAGAGGAAGGCGTGTATGGTGCTTCTCCGATACCATCGATGGTAACTTCGACGAACTGTCCCGTTTTGAACTCGAATTCCTGGTCGGAAGAAATGAAGAATGTTTTGATGAGAGGAGTTTCTTCCTCGACCTTATCGAGTTTATACTTCAATGGTTTATAAATATTTTTTCCAGGCACTTTTTTATCCTTGATTTTATTTACAAACTTCGATTATCACTTCATTTTTGTCGATTTTACCGATGCAGGCGGTAATACATCTTCCGCAGCCTGTACAGGCAATTTCACCGAACATGTCGGATTTATGGACGAATTTACATAAATATCTGTTTTTTAAACGATTGTATATTTTTTTGAGAGGATCTTCCCCGGCAGCAACTCTTTCAAAAGCCGGATATTGGCAGGAATCCCAGTTTTTGATTTTCTCAAAATTCTCTTTATCTATTAATAGGAAACAATGACAGGTCGGACAGATGACTGCGCAAGCACCGCAGGAAACACAGGTTTTTGCATGTTTTTTCCAGATATCTTCTTCCGGTTTGAGAATTCCTCTTCGAGTCTTTTCAGCATCCGGTAAATCTTTGTTCTTTTCGTTGATGCCTTTTTTAATCTCATCTCTCTTTTCTTGAACTTCATCCGGCAGATTCTGAATTTCAGCAAGTTCGGATTTGAATTTTTCCAGAAAAGTCTCACCTTTTGGTGTGAGTGGACTGAAGATCATTTCATCATGGGCAAATGATTGAGCAATATCACAATTTTTTTGAGCAACCGGCTCGATCCCGTAAGTCGTGCAATGGCAGTTATCCTGGAAATTATAACAATCTGTGCCGATCAAAACCGTATTTTCACGATTTTGCTGGTAATATATATCGAGGAAATCTTCATCCAGGAAAATCTTATCGAGCAGATCGAGAGCAGAAAGATCGCAGGCTGGAACTCCAAAGATCAATCTTTGTTTTTTGCTGTCTTTATCTCTGATGACATTTTCCTTGATCGGAAACATAAATGCTTTCAAGGGAGAAGTTGGTTTGCAGACATTGTAGGAAATTTTCGCAGCATTTTCGGGAGTTATTTTTTCATATTCTAAAAATTCTTCTGCGTAAATGGGAGCAAAAACCTGGTAATCGGATGACAAATCTTTGAGAATGGTTTGCCATTTCTCAATTGGAACGGAGTATAATTTAGGCATATATCCTTTCCTTTTAAAATTTTTCGTGGCAAAAGAAATTTCCGGTTTTTTCATGTCAAGGTTTTTAATTACTGAAATTACTTTCATTTACATAGATATTTTTGATACCTGTTAACTTTTTCACTCTATTATCTTTTTAGACAATAAGTTATTCAAACTGATCATGTAATATATTCTTTTAGAAGAAAATTTAACTTGACTCCAATTTCTTTGAAAAAAGTTATACACGACTGAAATGGAGAAATCAATTAAATGTTGAGAATAAAAATCAATGGGATCGTGCAGGGAGTTGGATTCCGTCCGTTCATTTATAAACTTGCGATAGAACAGTCTTTGAAAGGATTTGTACTGAACTCCACCAACGGAGTTTTGATCGAAGCGCAAGGAGATTCCGTATCGCTTGAGACATTTGTTTCAAAAATTAAGAACAAACTTCCGCCTGCCGCTGAAATAAAACATTTTACAGTCGAAGAACTTCCAGATAAAAACTATTATAAATTCGTGATCAAATCCAGCTCCAAAACAGATGGCTCGACACTTATTTCTCCAGACCTGGCTGTCTGCGATGATTGTGTAAATGAATTTAATGATCCGGACGATCCCCGTTATCAATATGCTTTTATTAACTGTACGAATTGTGGTCCGAGATATTCGATCATCGAGGAAACTCCGTATGATCGACCGATAACTTCGATGAAACATTTTGAGATGTGTGATTATTGTAAAGATGAATATACGAATCCGTTGGATCGCAGATTTCACGCTCAACCTGTTGCTTGCCCGACTTGCGGACCTCTTCTTATATTTTTGGACAAGAATTGGAATAAAAAGACTGGTGATCCAATCCAAAATACTGTCAAAGCTTTGAAGAGTGGAAAGATCGTTGGTATAAAAGGGATCGGTGGATTTCACATTGCGGTTGATGCAAGTAATTTTGAATCGGTTGAAAAGTTACGGAAAAAAAAGAATCGTCCGCACAAACCTTTTGCGGTGATGTGTTTTCCGGAAAGAATTCGAGAAATTGTGGAAATCACAGACGAACAACTGAAATTATTGAAATCTCCGGCAGCTCCGATATTGATCTTACAGAAAAAGATATCCAACCTCGTTCCCAAACTCCTGTTTGGGAATAGTGATTTTCGTTCCCATACAGGGATTTGGGTACGAGATGAAAGAACAGACTTCTCCGCAGGAGCGGGGAAAGAGCGTTCCAACGCAGGAGCATTGGAACGAGGAAAAATCGCAGAAAATGTAGCTCCTCAAAATCCTAACATCGGTGTTTTCCTGCCTTATACTCCGCATCATTACCAGATCATCAGCGAGGAACTTCCGTTTGTAATAATGACTTCCGGCAATCTGCACGATGAACCAATCGCTACGGATGAAAAAGATTTGCAGAAATTATGCGATTTTTTTCTGACTCATAATCGTCTTATTTTAAACCGTTCAGATGATTCTATTATACGCGCATCGAAACCTCAAAATATAATGATCAGAAGATCGAGAGGGTTTGTTCCGACTCCAAGGAAACTGCCGTTCAAAACAAAACAAACTCTCGGAGCAGGTGCGGAACTGAAGATCACTTTCGCTCTATCCAAAGATGATTCCCTGTTTTTATCCCCTTATATCGGGAACAACAACAGTAAAGAAACGCTGGTTTTTTACACCGAAACTTTTGAGAAATACAAACGCTGGTTCAAACTCGAACCGGAATTGGTAGCCTGCGACCTGCATCCTGATTTTTTGACGACTCGTTTTGCAGAAAGTTTGAATCTTCCACTCATTAAAGTCCAGCATCATCATGCTCATATTGCGGCGATCATGGCCGAACATCATCTCGATGAACCGGTTATCGGGATTTCGTATGACGGAACAGGTTTCGGAATAGATGGAAAAATCTGGGGAGGAGAGATCCTGCTCGTCGAATATCAGAAATTCGAGCGTCTGTTTCACCTGAATTATATGCCTCTTCCCGGGGGAGATGCTGCCATCAAACATCCGATCAGGATCGCTTATGCGTATCTCCAGGAATCAGGACTCGATCCGGCTTTTCTAACTAATATTTCCGCAATGGAAAAGAAAGTTATCCAAAAACAGTTACAGAATAATTTCAATATTTTTCCAACTTCAAGCATTGGAAGATTGTTTGATTGTGTTGCTGCGATGTTAGGGCTCTTCCCTGAAGTAACTTTTGAAGCACAGTCCGCAATGGCTCTGGAATTTCTGTGTCAAAACAAACCTGTTCTCTCTGAAAAATCTTATTCTTATAATATAGACAATCGTATTATTACCATACAAGATTTAATTTCAGAGATTGTTGAAGATATTTCAACAAAGACCGCCCCGGAGATCATTGCTCGCAAGTTTCATCACACGATTTTGAGATTTACTTTAGATTGTGTGCAAAAAGCATATAAATTATCCGGTATCAAAAAAGTGGTTCTTTCAGGTGGCGTGATGCAGAATAAAATCATTTTGGAAGGTCTAAAAATAATTCTCGAAAAAAACGGATTTGAAGTTTTTCTGCCTTCGCAATTGACACCAAACGACGGTTCGATTTCTGTTGGTCAGGTTTTGATCGCGAATCGGAATTTATGAAAAACATCGGAATGTCCGCAGGTCTTCCGATTGTTGTTAGAATATAATCCAACATTCCGAAGAGTAAGCACATTCGGAAGTTGTAGGAAAACCTTGAAAATGTTTCTTTCACGAAAATCTTCTTGTTTAACACTTTCAAGGTTGGGAAATTTTTTAAGGTTGTTTGAATATATGAATGAAAAAGATGCGAAAAGTAATATCGAATTCAAATCTAAATCTATCGGAGATGTTGAAAAAATTCAAAGACCTTTGGAAGATTATGAAGACATTATTGCTTTAAGAAAAGCAAAGGAAAAAGAGGAAAAATCACCAACAATTTCTCTCTCAAAAGCAAGAAAATTATTAGAATTGGATTGATAAATAGAACACCGATGACACAGATAAAACCTTGAAAATGTTTATTTCAAAATTCTTCCCTAAATCACCAAAGGTGATTATGAAACTTTCAAGGTTAAACAGAAGAATCACCTTGAAAGAGATAAAATGAAGGAAAATTGAAATAGGCTTTTCGGGGATAAACACACCTCCCGGCTAAAGCCGGACTCCTCTCAAGAGGAGATTATCTCTGTGTTCTCCGTCTGCTCTGTGGTTTTTTATTCGTGATTGTTTGCTATTGTCCGCTGTTAAAACAAAAAGGAGAAAATAGATATGTGTATAGCCATTCCCGCACAAGTTGTGGAAAAAGACGGCGACCAGGGAGTCGTAAATTTGGGTGGAGTGAACAAAGAGATAAATTTTTCGTTCACTCCGGAAGTCAAAGAAGGCGATTGGGTGCTGATGCATACCGGATTTGCTTTGAATATCATTTCGGAAGAAGACGCTCATGAAACTCTGAAAATATTCGAGGAGATGGATAGTTATGCCGTCACTTGATCTGAAAAAATACCGCGACCCAAAAGCGATCAACAAGATCGTAGAAGATTTGAAGAAATGGGATAAACCGATCAAGATCATGGAAGTTTGCGGTACACATACAATGGCGATCGGGCATTGGGGAATCCGCAAACTGGTTCCGAAAAATATTTCGCTGATTTCCGGTCCAGGTTGTCCGGTTTGCGTAACTCCATCTTCACTTATCGATGAACTTATCAAATTGGAAGGAGTAACCATCGCAATTTTTGGCGATATGCTGCGCGTTCCCGGCAAGGAAGAAACTCTCGAGCAGGCACGAGCCAAAGGTCTCGATGTGAGAATGGTTTATTCCCCGCTCGATGCTTTGAAAATGGCAGAAGAAAAAGAAACTGTTTTCGTTGGTATCGGTTTTGAAACTACGATTCCCGGCATCGCTCAAACTATTTTGATGGCAAAGAAACAGAACTTGAAGAACTTCTCTGTATTTCCTGCCTTTAAACTTGTTCCGCCTGCTCTGGAAGCACTTCTTTCTGCAGAAGATATTCAACTTGATGGTTTCCTTCTTCCGGGTCATGTGAGCGTGATTATCGGAGCGGAATCGTATAAAATCTTACCGGAAAAATATGGGATCGGTGGAGTTGTAGCAGGTTTTGAACCTCTGGACATTCTGCGAGCCGTGAAATATCTGACAATGCAAGTTAATGAAAACAAACCAGCAATCGTGAACGAATACAATCGAGTTGTGGATTTGAAAGGAAATAAAAATGCTCAAAAAGTGATCGATAAGGTTTTGCAGACTGAAGATGCAATTTGGCGCGGAATCGGAACTATTCCGATGTCAGGTTTGGGAATCAAAGAGGATTTCAGCGATTTCGATGCTTCCAAAAAATACGGAATCGTTTTGAAAGAAGAAGAAGGAAACACGAGCTGTCGTTGTGCCGATGTTCTGAAAGGCAAGATCATCCCGCCGGAATGTCCGTTGTTCGAAAAAGTTTGTCTTCCATCTCATCCAATCGGACCTTGTATGGTTTCATCGGAGGGAAGTTGCGCGGCTTATTATAAATATGAGAGATGAAGTTAACCACAGAGCACACGGAGAACACGGAGAAAAAAGACCTAGCGAAAAGAATGTAAGCATTTGTATTTCTCGTCCTTCGCAATTGTTGGAAAATTTAACACTGAAAAAACCGAAGGACACCGGAAATTCCCCTCTTGAGAGGGGTGCAACTTTAGTTGCGTGGTGTGTATATTCAACTTAAGTCAAGCCCGGCTAAAGTCGACTTAACTCCAGTTTTAATTTGTGAAAATTCGTGTTAATTCGTAGTTTCAATGATAAAGTAGTGGGAAAATTATTAAGGGAAAATTTATGAAAATAACAACAATTTTATCAATCGTAATTGTATTAATATCTGGCTGTTCGACCAACAGGACGAAAGCAAGCACAAGTCAAAATCCTTCAAAAACTTTTAATCCAAGAAATCTACCTCAACTTGTACCTTACGAAAAGCCACCTGCACCAATAAAACAAGTTCCCCCATTATATCCTATACATATACAAAAGCAGAAAATACAAGGTCAAGTCTGGTTAGAAGTTGAATTATTAGTTGATGGTTCCGTAGGTCAAATTGAAGTTAAACAATCCTTGCAATCTGGTCCGGGAGGTTTGGACGAGTCGGCAGTCAATGCTGTTAAACAATGGAGATTTAAACCAGCGGAATCAGATGGAAAACCAGTTCCCTGCTGGGTTACATTTCCTGTTACATTTTCGTTGGATTAGAAACATGAATGTTTGAAATGTCAACTTAAGTCAAGCCCGGCTAAAGTCGACTTAACTCCAGTTTTAATTCGTGAAAATTCGTGTTAATTCGTGGTTTCAAAAAAGGAAAATAAATGAAAAATGAAATTATAACTCTCGGACACGGCAGCGGTGCAGGTCTGACAAGAAAATTAATAAACGAAGTTTTTGATAAGAATTTCAAATTACCGAGTCTGGATGATGCTGTTGAAATCGAAAACAGAATAGTCGTCACAACCGATGCACATGTTATCAAACCGATCTTCTTCCCGGGTGGAGACATCGGAAAACTTTCCGTAACCGGAACAGTGAACGATGTCTCGATGAAAGGTGCAATCCCCAAATATCTTCTGATAACTTACATCATTGAAGAAGGATTCAAAATCTCTGACTTGAAGAAGATTACTGAATCTGTCCAAAAAGCCGCTGAAGAAGCAAATGTGAAAATAATCGCCGGAGATACAAAAGTTGTGGAAAAAGGAAAAGCAGATGGAATTTACATCACCACGACCGGAATCGGTTTTCTGCCTGAAAATGTAAACCTTTCAAGCAACAAAATCAAACTCGGTGATAAGATAATCGTGAATGGAACGCTCGGAGACCACACAGTTGCCATCATCAATGCTCGCGAAAATCTGGGATTGACTCCTGCTCCCAAAAGCGATTGTGCTTCTCTGAATAATTTAGTCCAAATTATGCTGAAAAGCGGAAGCATTAACTTCATGCGCGATGCAACCCGCGGTGGAGTTGCGACCATTCTGAACGAAGTTGCGGAAGATACCGGTTTCGGCATCATCATCGAAGAAAAAGACCTTCCCATCAAAAGTGAAGTTGAAGCAGTTTGCGGACTTCTCGGTCTTGATGCGCTTTATATGGCGAATGAAGGAAAACTAGTGAGTTTTGTAAGCGGAGAAACTTCCACACTTCTAACCGAAATGAAGAACCACAAACACGGTAAAGAAGCAGTAGTTATCGGAAAAGTTACTGATGAAGTGAAAGGAGTTTATCTGCGGACTTCTATCGGTGGTTTGCGTCCGCTGTTAATGCTGGAAAGTGATCCGCTACCGAGAATATGTTAACCGCAAATACACGAAGGACGCAAAGTAATACCTTGAAAATGTTTCTCTCAATAAATCTTCTTGCTTAACACTTTCAAGGTAAATTGCGAGTTTCCAACCTTGAAAGAGTCAATTGAAAGAGAGTTTTATAGAGACTTTTTCAAGGTATTCTCATTTTTCTGTTGCCAAAATGCACACATTGGATTAATTTTGTCCTATGAAGATATTTAATTGGAATAAAGAAAAGAATATCTGGTTGAAAAAGAATCGCGGAATTTCTTTTGAAGATGTTCTCTTCTATCTGGAAAATGATGGTTTACTGGATAATCTGGTACATCCGAATATAAAGAAATATCCAAACCAGAAAATGTTTGTGATCAATATCGAAAACTATGCCTGCTTGGTCCCGTATGTTGAATCAAATGATGAGATTTTTCTTAAGATTATTATTCCAAGCAGGAAAGCGACAAAACAATATTTGGAGGATAAAGATGAGTAACAAACTCGATATAGAAGAAATTGAAATCCTCAAATCATTTGAGAATGGTGAATGGAAATCAGCGGATAATATCGAAAACCGAAGGGAAGAGATAAATTATGCTGCTCGAACAACAATCAAAAAAGATAAAAGAGTAAATATTCGAATTTCTTCCCGAGATTTGGGAGAATTAAAGCGAAAAGCAATTCAGGAAGGTTTACCTTATCAAACATTCATATCCAGCATTTTACATAAATTCGTGAATGGGAAACTTTCTTTTCAAAAGTAAATCGAGATTCCAATCTCGAAAATTCTCAACATCGGAATGTTGAGTTACAAAAGGAAAATTATGCACGAAGGTGCGATAGTTCACTCGCTGTTTGAGATAGCCAAAGAGATAAAAGAAAAAGAAAGCCTGATCGAGATAAAGGAAGTAAAGATCATCGTTGGAAAATTCCATCAGATCGTGGAGGAAGTGATGTTAATGCATTTTGATCTAATGAAGCCGGATTATAATGGATTTGAAAAAGCTGTCTTAAAAATGAAAGAGATAGATGTGAAGATCAAATGCAATAAATGCGGAGAAGAAACTGTTCTTGAAGAACCGATCTTCTTCTGCGAAAAATGTGAATCATTCGATACGGAACTTATTTCGGGAAAGGAACTTCATATCGAGACAATCGAAGGAGTGAAACCTTGAAAACGGATTCTAACAGAGAAAATCTCACAATTATCCTTTCAACATTTGGAAATTCACCACCGAGAATACCGAAAAACAAGGAAAATAAACTTACCAAATCTTCAAGATTTGTGAAGTTTTATAAGACTATCAGGCGGTTACCGAATGTGAAGTTTTGCATCCGGACATCAACTCAATTAATATTCTCCAATGAATTTAAATCCGGACATTCTTTCAAAAAAGATGGTTTCGGAAAAAGTCATTTTATGTGATTTTGAGTCCCGAGTTTTTAACTCGGGAAAGAATCACATAAAATGTCAGTACTTCAGTACTATTGATCTTTCGACACCGTTTATCCTGAGCCTGTCGAAGGACTCAAGATGACAGCTCTCGTAATTTATGACTTTTTACGAGTTCATCAAAAAGGGAAAATATGAAACTCACTAAACTGAAAACAGTTATTTTTATTTCTTTAATGGTTATGAACAGTAACCTGCTGCCGCAGGCTTCTCAACATATATTAGACGAAAAAAATGCTATCATTGTTAAAGGAAACGGAAAATCCGTAAAATTAATTAACAATCCCGAAGCCTTGAATACGACTTTCTCCGAACTTATTAATTTTCTGAAAACTGATAAAACAGACCGGAAAATTTATCAGGGATTGGAAAATCAGCAAGATGCATATTTATGTGCCGACTTTGCGGAAGAAGTACACAATAATGCCGAAAGAGCAGGAATCCGAGCTGCCTGGGTAGGAATCACTTTCAAAAATAAAAAAGAAAGACACGCTGTAAATTATTTTGAGACAACCGATAAAGGTCCTGTTTATGTAGATTGCACGGGAAAAGGAACAAACACAAACGAACAAAATTATATAAATCTGAATCCCGATGCGGTCGTCAGCACAAATTATGATAAGATCGCGTATCTGAAAAAGAATGCGGAATGCGGTTATATCTGTTTAAATTATGCAGAATCTCCCACCTACAAATTCTATAAACAGTATTCCGGAAAGTTGGAGAAATACCAAAAACTCATCGATAAATATAATCGTGAAACTGAAAAATTCAATAAAGATATCGAAGACAAATCATACTATTATATGAATAGAGAATACGAAAAAATAGTTACGCGGGAAAAAAAGTTGAAAAATTTGTACGAGGAAATTCAGCAAATGTCAATTGAGATCGGTGATTATTATATCGAGTCGAGTGGTGTGGTGAAAGAGATAAAAGTTTATTGGTAGAAAATATGGCTTTATACGAAGAAGTTATCAAATTTCACGGACATTCCTGTCCGGGTTTAGCAATGGGTTTCAGGATGACTCAAGCTGCATTGGAATTTCTGCAAATCGAAAGACCGAAAGATGAAGAATTAGTAGCAATTGTGGAAAATGATGCCTGCGGAGTCGATGCTGTGCAATATCTTTCAGGCTGCACATTTGGAAAAGGAAATTTGATCTTCAATGATTTTGGAAAGATGGTCTATACTTTTTATGAAAGGAAATCGAAAAGAGCGATCAGAGTCAGCAGAAAATCTTCCCAAAAAAAAAAAATGATGGCATTGTCCAAAGAGCAGAAAATCAGTACAATTCTAAAATCCTCTTTTCATGAACTTTTTGAACTGAAAGAAGTTCAAATCAAAGAACCAAAATTTGCACTTTTGTTGGATACTGTTATTTGTGAACAATGTAAGGAAACCGTTACCATGAACAAAGCAACACTGAAAAACAGTAGAATTTTATGCAAACCTTGTTATGAGGAAATTTATAAAAATTAAAGGATAAAAAATGGAAAATAATCTTATTGTCTTACTATTAACCGCAATTTCGATCGGAATTCTTCATACTCTTTTTGGACCCGATCATTACCTTCCTTTCATCATGATGTCCAAAGCTCGAAATTGGAAAATGTTCAAAACTATGTTCATTACTTTTTTATGCGGATTAGGTCATGTTCTCAGTTCCATAATTTTAGGATTGATCGGTATTTCAGCAGGAATTGCACTTTCCAAAATACAAATTTTTGAATCATTTCGAGGAAATCTTGCTGCCTGGGCTTTTATTACTTTTGGATTTATCTATTTTATCTGGGGATTAAGAAAAGCATTCAGGTACAAACCTCATACTCATTTTCATAAACACGAAAACGGAATCGATCATGATCACGAGCATACGCATTTCAATGAACACTCGCATATTCATAAAAACAAGAAACAGTTAACTCCCTGGATCTTATTCACGATTTTCATTCTCGGACCTTGCGAACCTCTAATTCCGATTTTAATGTATCCGGCTGCTCAAAACAATTTGAGTGTTCTGATTATCGTAACAGCTGCATTCGCTCTCGTAACAATTACAACCATGTTGATAGTTGTTTACCTTGCATCTTTGGGATACAAATTCATTCCCATGAAAAAAATGGAAAAGTACTCACACGCTCTTGCCGGATTTATCATCATGTTCAGCGGAATCGGAATCCGGTTTTTAGGATTGTAACACAAACCTCCCGGTTTGTGATTTGCACTACGCTGAATAATGAATGAGATAGAGAAACTCACATCATGATTGACTAATTTTTTAAAAAGGATGAAAAAAAATTGTTTCCTAAAAGCTCACAATCAAGACGATTGTGTTACAAAAGTAAGGAGTCAAAATGGAAACCAGAGAAATAAAAGTAATGCAGAAAATCCTCAATATTAATGACAAAATTGCGGAAGAATTACGAAATGATCTCTCAGGAAAAGGAATTTTATTTGTCAACCTGATGAGTTCTCCCGGTTCCGGTAAAACATCGATTTTGGAAAAAACAGCACAAAAGTTCGGAAATGAAATCTGTGTGATCGAAGGCGATATTCAGACCACTCTCGATGCGGAAAGAGTTGCCCGAGCCGGAATTCAAACATATCAAATCAATACTGGACCTTTCGGAGGTGATTGTCATCTCGAATCCGGTTGGATAAAATCCGCAATAGATGAGATAAACCTTTCCAGAATTAAAATTCTGTTCGTAGAAAATATCGGAAATCTCGTCTGTCCTGCGGAGTTCGATGTCGGTGCTCATATCAACGCAGTTGTGCTCAGCGTTACCGAAGGTGAAGATAAACCGCTCAAATATCCACTTGCGTTCCAGAACTCGCATTTGTGCCTGATTTCCAAAACAGACCTTCTTCCTTATCTCGATATTAATATTGAAAATATCAGGGAAAATATCAAAAAAGTAAATCCTAAAATGACAACGATCGAACTTTCCGCAAAAACCGGGGAAGGTTTCGAAAAGTGGATCGATTTCTTAAAAAAAGTATAGATTTTAGCGAGTAATAAGAAATAATTTGACACAATAGTCCACCTGTGAACAATTGCACAGTCGAACTATAAGGAGGTTTTTTTATTGATAAACATTGGCGATCTCGTAAAAAGTCGATAATGATTGAAATTAATCATCTTGAGTCCTTTAGCAGGCTCGGGATAAACTGTGGCGAAAGATTTAAATGCTAATAAGTTATGAGATTCTTCGACTTCGCTTTCATCCTTCGCAGATTGCTGAGGAAAATGGACACAACAATCTCTGACTTTTTACGAAACTACATTATTAAAAGTATGAATTTGCTTAAACTTATATTAATTTTCAGGAAATTAAAATTTCATTTACAGGAAAATATTCCTCATTAATTTTTTTTTGACAAAAAACATCAATGAAATTATGTGGAATATAAATTGCAGAAAAAGAGAAAGATTATTTAAGGAGGAAGAATGTTCAAAACATTTAAAAATCAAAAAGGATTCAGTTTGATCGAATTGCTGGTCGTGGTAGTTATTATCGCTATTTTAGCGGCAATCGCAGTGCCGATTTACATGAGCTATGTCCGTCAGGCAAGATCGACTGAAGCCCAATCGGCTATAGCAGCTATCAGAAGTGCCTATCGAATTCACAAGCAGACTTACGGTTCAGCAGACCAGTACACGATCGAGGATGCTTTGAAGGATACTAAACTGGGAGCAGCAACCGATAAAAACTGGGAATTTGAAGTTGTAGGCAGCGGTCCCGATAAATATATCGCCACTTCTACTGCCGAATTTCCGGAAGGTGAAGGCAAGCAGGTCTGGTATGATGTCGATGATGCTAAATATCACGGTTACGGATTACCGGATGAAGAAGAGGAAGATGAAGAGATCGTTGACTAATCGCGGAGGTGCTTTTTGAATCTTACAATCCAGGAATTATTACAGTTCGCAACCGATACCGGTGCTTCTGATCTGCATATAAGTGCTACTTCTATACCAATGATCAGGGTCAATGGAGCTATGAAAAAATTGAATCTGCCCAAATCTACTGTAAAGGAAGTTGACGATTTGATCTTCAGTGTGATGAATGATTCACAAAAAGCACTATTTAAAGAAAGATTGGAAATCGACTTTTCAACCAAACTGGATGATAATACAAGATTTAGAGTAAACGCTTTTCACCAGTTAAACGGACGAGCTGTCGCCTTCCGTGTGATTCCAAACGAGATCAGGAATTTTGAAGAATTAAACCTTCCTGATATCCTGGGAAAACTGGCTCTGAAAAGAAACGGACTCATCCTGGTAACCGGTCCGACCGGAAGTGGAAAATCGACAACTCTGGCTACCATGATCGATGTTATCAATGATCATCGACACTGTCATATCATTTCTGTTGAAGATCCGATCGAATATGTCCACTACAGCAGAAATTCATTGATCAACCAAAGAGAATTAGGACATGATACCTGGTCATTTAAAGCAGCACTTCGTTCTGCCTTGCGGGAAGACCCGGATGTTATCCTGGTCGGCGAGATGCGCGACCTGGATACTGTTTCTCTGGCTCTGACCGCTGCGGAAACAGGTCATCTTGTTCTGGCAACACTGCACACAAGCAGTGCCACCAAATCCATCGACAGGATCATAGATATGTTCCCTAAAGAACAGCAGGGGCAGGTTCGTTCCATGCTCTCGGAATCTCTGCAAGCTGTGATCGCTCAAACATTGCTGCCCATGAAAGACGGCAGCAGCCGCGTTCCGGCATTAGAGATCATGATCGCTAATGTTGCTGTCAGGAACCTGATCCGGGAAGAAAAGACTTACCAGATACCTTCCGTAATCCAATCCGGCACAAAAGACGGTATGCAGACTCTCGATCAATCCTTATACAATCATGTGATGAATGGTTTACTCGATCGGCTCGTAGCTCAAGAAGTTGCTGATAACCCAAAAATGTTCGTCTCAGGAGTAGGTTTCTAATGTTCAAGATCCTTTCTTCCGAAAAAGGACTCGGCTTAGTTCATGTTATTGCTTCCTTGATCATTGTTTCTGCTGCTATTATCGGTCTTGTATATGCTTCCTTTTACGCCAAAAAAACAGCTACGGAAAATTATCATTATCGAGCTGCATTACTTATTGCATCCGACAAGATGGAACAAATCAAATATCACAACAGGAATAACCAGAGACAAACAGCAGTAAATATTGCCGGGATTTCCGGTCCGGTTGTCCTGGATGAACGAGATGGAAATCCTTTGTGGGCTCAAGTCTTACCACCGACAAGATCACTTAAAAAAGACGACCATCTGCCGCTCTATGTTGTTTATGACCGTATCTCGATCACTGTCCAGTGGGAAGAAGACCCGGATGTTCTGTTAAATCCGCAATCCCAGACAAAAGAAAGTGTTACCTTGCATGAAGATTACTTCAGAAAAGTGTCTGATGAATAAATTTAAAGATCAAAAAGGTTATTCTCTCGTAGAATTAGTTATATCCCTGCCATTATCGATATTGGTAGTTATTATAGCAGCTTTTGCGATCATAAATTTTGTCAGAACATACAATGAAGTAAAATTATATACTCAACTCCAGGAAGACCTTTTTAATGCTGTCGAAACAATGCGATACGGATATACGAAAACCAGTGTTACCGGCGGGATTGCTTCTCCTGAAAGCGAGAAGGAAGGTTTGATCGGATTGATGACGGCAAAAGAAGTTGAAATCGACCATTCGGGTAGATTAATTAGTATCAAACCGATCAGTGTAGATCCGGGCATAGAATACCGATCGACTTTTTTTCTGGATGAGAACAACAACCTCAGAACTTCCGGTCAGTACGGGATAAAGATTTACCAAAATGAACTGGTTTTCCCTTCAACCCTGAAAAAAATCGGGAATGAACAGCAATTCCAATTAATAGAATTAAAGTTTGAACGGAAAAAAGTCTATAATAATAGAATACATTTATTAGGGATCGAAATTATAGCTCAGGTTCGTTTCCGTGAAAAAGAAGAGCATCAATCTATAGAAGATGACAGACAGGTGAATACTAAAACAATAAAATACAAAACTTCAGTATATATTGCCAACGCCAAATCAGAAACTTAGGAGGTGAAAATGAAAGAAGTAATCAAAAATGAAAAAGGAGCGATCATTTTGATGGTCGTTGCCATGATCGTTGCTTTAATATCAGTAATCTCTACCGTCTCTTTGATAGGCTTGGCGAATTATGATCAAAGAATGACAGAATATGAATGTCAGCTCATCCAGGAAGAGTTATTATTAAGAAGCGAAGCGGTTAGAACTCATCTAAACATTGAGTTTAACGAAGATTTGCCGTTACCGGCGAGAACCGATGATCTCAACCTCAATTTTTTTCAAAATAAAGTAACAAAATACAAAATTTCCAACAGCAAAGAAAGAACTGTTCTTTCCAATTTTATGGGTTATGCAACCGCAGAGGCGATTGCTGTCCGTTCCTACATAACGGCTGAAAGATCGGGAGTTTATACAAAACTTTCCCCGGCTAAAAGATACTCCGAAAGATTACTGAGAAATGAAAGTCTGGCTCAATATCAGTATTTTACGGATAAAGAAAAGTCAGAAAATGAAGACGGTGGCTTCGAAGCCGGTCTGGTTAAATTTTACGGATATGATGAACTTTTCGGACCTGTTCATTCCAATGATGATATCTGGATACAAAATGTCGGCGGCTGGCCAACATTTCATGACATGGTTACTACTCATAAATGGATCATGGATTATGCAACTCAGCAGAGAGCAATATACACAGCTCCGATGCTTGAAATTTTCCTGGGTGATTATGCGGAAGAAGTGCCCTCAATCCTTTTTGATCCTAATGCGGATGATATCAGAGCGAACGGACTCCGAATTTTTGATCCGGACTTTGAAATTGTCTATGTTAAGATCAGCGGGAATTCATATCAATCTATGTATGGTAATATCGAATTTGTGGGAGCCGATACTTTCGGTGTTTATAGCTGGTATCCAACAGATGCAGGCTGGGCAAATGATATCGTAAATGCAGGTTTTAACTGGTATGAAGATTCGGACCATATCTGGACGAACCATGTTGCTGTTTACGACACAATCTGGTCTGCAGGACCTTCCGGACAGATCAATAATCAATGCGTCTGGATGGAAAATGAACTCTGGATCGAAGGAGTAGTATCAGGTAAACAAACATGGGGAAGCGCTGACACGGTTTTTGTTGTCGGAGATATTACTTATACCGGAACTCCGATTGGACAACCACCTGATGATCCGGATGATCCCAACCGCGAAGATTTTTTCGGGTTGGTTTCCGAACAAAAAATTCTCATCAGGTACAAACACAGAGATCCGTTTAACGAAATGGAACTTGCCGATCCCAATTGTAACGATATTTATTTATACGGAGCTTATGCTGCTATTGGTAAAGGCAGCGAAGAATTACAGGGAATTTATTACTGCCATTATGACGGTATTTTCACTTTCCAGTATCATCACCCTCATGGTTCTCCACCGGATTTTACTGCGCAAAGTCCTTATTGGCCATATAATGATACTTTATATTCGTATATAGATTTACATAAATTTATTTATCCACCCAGTGATTTTGCTCCACCGGAAATTCAAGGATTTAATTTACACGGAAATGACCCTCTTCTACCCTTTAATATGTGCGGATATCCTCTGGAAGGTTGGAATCAGGCGGATCCTTACGGTTATAGTAATTCCTTCCCCAATAATGGTCCTAATTATACAGTACCTTACGGAACGGACTGGCCCTGGTATAATCCGGTTTGGCCCGAATCGGCTGCGGATATCGTCACCGAACGCGGGTTCATTCATATTTACGGAGCTATTGCCCAGAGAAGAAGAGGTTTTGTCCATCGTTCCGGACAAGATCCTTATAACCATCCAACTCCATTTGAATGGGATCTGGAAGTTTACCATTATGACGGAACTCATCCCTCTTCCGGGTATAATAAGGATTATTACTATGATAACCGCTTCCGATTCATTCAGCCACCTTGTTATCCTCAAATATATCGCGGTTTCGGTGAGCAGGCATTATCCGATTTTAAAGCCCATAACTGGTATATGAAAGTTCCTCCGGGATAAAGATATTATAGAATAGATAATTGATAATTATTCGTTAAGTGAAAAGACTATTATAATTGTCATGCTGAGCGAAGTCGAAGCATCGTGATAAAGATTTTATCATTCGACCATGCTCCGGAAAGAATCTGATAAGTTCCTGGAAGTATTGATTTTTTCCTGATAAGTATCGGGATCCAAGATGGCAGATTTCATTGATTCTTGGCTTTTGGCGGATCGTCAATAAATATGATAATTATAGATAAAGAAAAAATGTGAGGTGATATGGTAAAAAAGAAAAAAACGAAGTTTAAGGAATCTGTCGGTCTTGATATTGGTTCTCACAGTATTAAGCTGGTGCATCTGAAAAAGCTGCACGATGGATTCAAACTTCTTAATTACGAGATCAAATCAACTCTTCCGGAAGGTTATGAACCGGTTTTATCAGACCTTTCCCGGGATCGATTTACACCGGTTCTATCCGGGATGTTACGATCCTTGAAGATCAATCCCAAAAAAGTAAAACATCTTGTTTCATCGATCGGCGGCGACAATACGAGTACGAAACAGATCAAGACGATTTTCCTGCCGGACGATGAATTGGAATCAGCCTTATTTTTCGAGGCAAAGAAGCATCTTCCTATCAGCGGAGCAGAAATGCTGCTCGATTACCAGGTTCTCAATGTGGAAGAAAAAACCAACAATATGAACATTTTACTGGCTGCTTCCACAAAATCTCTCTTAAAAGAACACTCCGATATTTTAACTTCAGTCGGATTATCTCCCGGAATTGTCGATATAGAATCACTGGCAATTGCAAACAGTTTTGCTTTTAATTCTTTTGTTGAAGACGGAGTATATGTTATCCTTAATCTCGGCTCCTTTAAAACCAATATGGTAATTTGCGGTCCAAATGCAAAGTTCTTTTCCCGCGATATAAGTTGGGGCGGCTATCACTTTACGAAAGACATAATGAAAAGACAGAAATTATCTTATGAAAAAGCAGAAGAATGTAAACTGGAACACGGTTTGAAAAAAGAAAAAGCAACAGCAGAATCAACCTCCTCGATCGCTCTGGATATTACAGAAAAAACTACTGCTGAACAAATCGCCATGGAAGTCAAACGCTCACTCCGCTTTTATGTCAAAGAAGCCGGAACCAGCGATTTCAGGAAAATCCTGCTGCTGGGCGGCACAGCAAAATTGATCGGTTTCCCGGAATTCCTGCAGGAACAATTGAATATACCGTCCGAAGTATTCAATCCTTACACCAGCCTGGAAATGCCGGAGAAATTCAAAGACAGGCAGGATCCTCAACTCGCTCTCGCTCTGGGTCTGGCTATGCGACCGGAATAAAGGAGATTGTATGAATCAATTATATTTTAAGATCAATCTGAATAAATACGGTGAATTGAAAAGGAAAATCGAGAAAGAGAAAAATACATTTCTGACAACTGTTCTCTGTTTCTTCATCATCACCATCCTGTTGTACGGCTTCGTGCTTTTCCTGAATTATGACCTGAATGCCAGGATCAATAACCGCCAGGAACTTCTCGATGATATCGACAAAGAGATCAAAGCTTACCAGGTGAGTGGAGAATATCTTTCTAATAAAGACCTGGAAAGAATGGCACGCATCAGTACCGAAAGGATTTTCTGGGCGAAAAAACTGGTAGCATTTGCCGAAAATACAACGGACAAAATTGCGATCACCCATTTTTCTTTTAAGAATAATACTCTCAGTTTATTTGGGATCACAAAACTGGATAAGAAGCAGAAGGAATTCGACCTGATCGATGATTTTATCAGGAAATTGGAGAATAACAATCAGATCAGTTCCGACTTCCCGGAAATAAAATTTGTCAAATCTTTACGAGATTTCGAAAAAGATGTGGAGATATTGCGTTTTCAAATCGATTGTTCTCCGAAAGATTTTGAAAATGAAGGAAGGAAGAAAAAATGAGACAGAAATACTTGATATTATTTGCTTTGATGGTCCTGACTGCAATGATGTTCTTTTATTTCAGCAGCAATATCATCGACAGCAAGATCAAAAGAGTAAAAAGACTGGATAAAAAGGTCAAGGTCGAACAGGAAAAATTGAATAGTGCCAAAGTATTGAACGAACAGCTTAAACAAGTTTCAAAAGTTATCATGAACAGCATGACCAAGGAAAAACAATACAGCGCCGAGGAAGTGAACGAATTTACAAAAAAACTGGCAGACCTGGCTGATAAATATAAGATCGCAGTTCATAATTTCTTTCCCAAAGTAATTTCTTCCATAGACTCGAAATCCCTGCAACAATTATACACGATGGAACTGAATTGTGATTACATCCAACTTGGTAAATTTTTAGCTGATATCGAAAGTTTCGATTATATCACAAAAGTTAAAACTATCGAGGTTCGTCCTCTTAGTTCCGGTCGAAAAAAAATTACCGATGTAAGCCAGGTTACCAGGTATAAGGTTACATTGGAACTTTCAACATTCAAAATAGTTAAGGAGGCATAAATGGAACAAAAATACATCAAAGATTTCGTAATTGCTGTGGTCGTTCTGCTTCTACTGGCATTTGCTATTAAAGATTATTACCTTTACCTGAAAACAGATGAAGTACCTGACGAGTCAAAATATAAAAAAATCGCACTCAGTGAAGACCTGCTTGGTAAAATCAAAAATATCGAACGCTCCATTAATGACAGGAAACAATTTGTTTTTTCTGTGACCAAAGACCCGCTCGAACAGAACCTGATCGTGAAAACCAAACAAGACCTGGAAAAACAATGGCGGGAAGAAGTCGAGAATATGGTTCGTCTCGAATCGACTATCATTCCCGAATACGGAGATAAACTGGCTTCAGTTTCTTACAAAGGTTCATCGACAATGTATAAGATCGGAGACGATTTTATGAAAGGAAAAATCACAGATATTTTACCCGGAGAAATTCTTTATTCCTATAAAGGTTCGACCGTATCATTAAAAACTCAGAAAATTCCACCCAAACCTGTCGAGATCAGTACAAAAAAATCGAAAAAATCAAGAGAATATAATTGGTAAGAAAAGGAGAATAAATGAAATCATTAAAAACAAAAACATTTATGTTGCTATTGGTAGTATTTCTGTTTGGAAGCATAAATCTGAACGCTGCCGAAGAGGAGATCGATCTTTTGAATACTAAAATCAGTATCGATGCGGAAGATGCTGCTGTTTCACACATTATGTCGCAATTGGCAAAACTGAGCGGTTGTAATATTGTCCTTTCGATGGAAACAATTTCCGAAGACAAAGTTGTCGAATCGGAAGATAAGAAAATTACGATCCATTTAAAAGATGTTCCTATCGAGCAAGCTTTGACGCTGGTTGTAAAATCGATCGGGCTTTCCTATCGTCTGGTTGGAGATAAAACCTTCCTTGTTGGTGATAAAAAAAGGATCGAAGAAGAGATCGGGGAAAGAACTTATATCATAAACCTGAACTACATCGATGTGGATAAAATTGTTACAGCTCTCGAAGTCATGCCCGGTCTGGCTGTTGCTGTCGAAGGTCAGAACGCACTACTGTTGCGTGCTAATCCTGAAACATATGCAGACATCAGTAAAAAGATCGAACAGCTCGATGTCCCCCAAAAACAGATCGAGATCAGAGCCAGGTTGATCGAAATATCGATATCCGAAGCAGAAAAGGTCGGAGTGGATTGGTCGAAATTAAATCATCTGACCACGATCCTTGCAGAAGATCCTGTAAATGCTGATGGAGTCGGTTTACCGTATGATTTCGAGGATCCGACCGGTGCAATTCCATACGGAGATATCGAAGGAAATACGATCGGTGAACTTCCGGAAGACCAATATTTCCAGAAGATGAGCAGCTGGGATGAAGTCGGTCATTTCAGCAGGCAACTGACAGCATTCGATATTACCATCGACTGGTTAATGGAAAATAATGCGGCTCAACTCCTAACAGATACCCGGATCGTGTCTTTGAACGGTGAAGAAGCTCAAATCCATATCGGTGAGGTCGTTCCTTATGTCGTAACCGATAAAGAATACCAGATGCAAGTGGAAAGAGAAGTAGCAGGAATTATTCTCAAGATCAAACCAACAGTGAACAAAGACGGTCAAATAACTACTATGATCGAACCGGAAGTAAGCTCTGTTACCGAATTGGTCGGAGGTTTTGTTCCCCGCACAAAAGTCAGGAAAGCAACCTCGACCGTAACCGTTCCTGATGGTAAAAGGATCATTGTCGGTGGATTATTAAGCTCCACCATAACCAATCATATAAATAAGGTTCCGTTATTAGGTGATATTCCTTTTATCGGAAAACTTTTCCAGCACAGACACAGTATTGTCAATAACACCGATCTGATCATCGAGATCACTCCCCGCATCGTCTCCTTCGAGGAAGAGACTGCTGAATTCGAGCTCGATGACAGGCTGGAGAGAAAGTTGATCAAAGAAAAAGAAGTGCAAGAATAGGAGGAATTATGAAATTAAAAAAAATAACCATTATCTTCTCCTCGCTTATCATCTTATCTATATTGATCATAACTGCCTGCGATAAAAGAGTTTTTGAACAAAGAGATGTAGCATCTTATTTTATCGATTGGATGACATCCAATCCCGATACGATCTATGCTGATGATAATATCACTTATTCCGAAATAAAAGTTCAGGTGAAGGATGAAAATGGCTTTGCCGTTCCCGGAGAACCTGTTAAATTCAGATCGAACATCGGATTTTTGATCACAAATGTTGCAACCGACAGCAGCGGAGTTGCGAGTACAACATTTGCTGATAGTGGAGAAGAAGGCGTGGCTGTGATCGAAGCCTTTGTTACCAATTTTGAATCGGGGATAACCGCTGTCGATACGGTCTGGATCGATGCTGTTCCCGATATCGATCCCGATGAATTCGTCCTCGAGATCAATTCCAACGATATAAATATCGACGAAATCATGACTATCAGAGCACGCGCAAAAAACACCCTGGGAGATTATGTTTCCGATGGAACTATCATTGTCTTTGAAACAACAAGAGGTAATTTCCAAACCCTCGATGCTGTCGATCTGGGTGTGTTGGTGCAGACAACTACATCTAATGGAGTTGCTCAAACCTATTTCAATGCCGGAACTCAAGCAGATACAACAACGATCAGCGCCAGGATTTCGGATATCGTTACCAGCCAGGATATAACAATCCATCCGGGTTCGCCGAGATTTATGTATTTACGCTCGTTAAATGATGAAGGAGAAGAACAATATTCGATTCCTGTTAATAGTGATGAAGAACTGACTATCGAAGCTGAAGTTCAGGATAAATACCATAATGCTGTCGAAGGAGAAAATATCGTTAATTTTGAAACTACACTTGGTACAATCCAGCCGATAATAAGCCCGACAAATAATGAAGGTTTCGCATTTACATACTTTTCCGCAGGAATTTCCGCTGGAATAGCGGAAATATCTGCTATCTCCGATTCTGCTAATGCAATTACAGTTATAACAGTTACTTCCGATGATGTTAATTCAATCCAGTTCGTTGAAACCGAGGAAGTATATCTGGATGTTCAAGGTGTGGGAGGAATTGAATCGTATGAGTTAGCAGTCAATCTTTTTGATATGAATGGTAACCTGATAAATGAAGGTAAAACAGTTTATTTTGAGCTATTAACTGCTCCTATCGGTACAAATATCAATAATGAGGGTTTGACCGATAGCACTCAATCGATAAACGGTCACGCGGTGGTTGCCATTAACAGTGGAACCGGTTCCGGACCGGTCGAGGTTAAAGCTTATACATATAATAATGAAGGTTTGGAAATCAATGCTACCAAACCGAATATTGTAGTTAGATCCGGTCCTACGACTACGATAGATTTCACTATTGGCGGTCATGATTCTTCTGTGGACGGACAAGGAGGAATGGGAGGTGGAATCTGGCGCGTCGAAGTTGGCGCATTCCTGACTGATCTGCATGGTAATCCCGTTATCAATAATACTGTGGTTTGGTTTTCACTTCCAAATGATCCCGGTTTCGCTTCTATAGAAGGTGATGCGTCGGTCGGAAATCAAAATGCGGATGGAGATTCCCTCGACGGAATGGCTTACACGCGCTTAAGTTATGAAGGAACGCATACCAATGAAACTGTTTTAGTAAGAGCAGAAACAGCTAATCACAGCGATGAAGAAAACCTGATCCTGCCAATCCAATTCCCCTGGATAGATATTGTAGCAGAACCTCAACATGTCGATTGGACCGAGAATAATAACCCGGAATGGCATCATTCTGATGAAGATGAATCACCTATAGTCCGGGTTACTGTCAAAGATGGTCAAAATAATCCCATAAACGGCACGACGGTTATTTTTATGAGTACTCTGGGAACATTGATGGATGTAAATTTACTGGCAATGGACCCTAACCATCCCAGCTTTTACCAGGATTTTGATGCTATAACCGGACCTGATCATGATGGTACCGCAGATGGAGAGATCGTCAAACATGTCAGGTATTACCACTATGAATGCCCGGATCCCGGATTAACAGGACCCGGAGTCGCAACTGTAACGATCACTGCAAATATTTTAGGAACTCAAACAACGAATAATGTCTCTGTTCTTTTATATCGTTATGTAGTTTGGCCCTAATAAAAGATGAAATAATTGATTATCCGAATTTCATAGAAATAATTTTGAAGAATTCGTAAAAAAATCGGATACAGTCTCTTCATCATCAAATTAGAAATGTAGAATGTTCCGGTTAACTACCGAATTCCTTTTACGCTCATTACAGGGCTCTTTAAAACTTAAAAAAATACATAAATTGGGAGGAGTTATATAAATGTCATATAACCCGCAATACGCCAGGATTGGAGAAATCTTGATCCATGAAAGGATTGTAACCGAGGAACAAGTAAAAGAAGCATTAGTTAAACAGAATAAATTTAACCTGAAAATCGGAGAAACTTTAAGGAAATTAGGTTATATTTCCGAGCGTAATTTATTGGAAGCATTACATCAGCAGCTGGAATATGATATTGTAAAAGAGGATGAACTTCTCGAACTCGATTCCGAAGTGGTGAAACTGATTCCTGAACCTTTTGCTGTCGAGAACCGGGTAATAGCTATCCGTAATGAAGGAAATTCCATTGCTGTCGCTATGACTGATCCGGAAAATATTGTTATCAACGATAACTTGAAAAAGATATTAGGAAAGTCGATAACCCCATACTTGATCGGAGATAATACATTAACAGACACCCTGGAGAAATATTACAAGAGTATCAGGACCACATCTCAGGTCGAAGATGCAGTCGGAGACCTGGAGTTTGTAGCTGTCGATGAAGATGAGAATGAAATTACCATCGATTCAAAAACTGCCGATGCCGATGCTCCGGCAGTCAAGCTGATTAACCTGATCATTACGGAAGCGATCAAGTCTAATTCTACTGATATTCATATCGAACCTTTAACGAAACAGACTCGCGTCCGTTTCAGGATCGATGGTGCTTTACGGGAAGTAATGTCTCCCCCGATCGGCCTTCACCCGGGAATCGTCTCCCTGGTAAAAGTTATGTCCAAACTGAATATTGCTGAGCGGAGACTTCCTCAAGATGGACATATTTCACTAAAAACCGCGATAAAAAGCGTCGATGTTCGAGTTTCGATAGTACCTACCGTAACTGGGGAAAAAGTCGTGATGCGTCTTCTGGACAAAGGTGAATTCGGTTTCAGTTTAACTACACTTGGTTTTACCGAATCTGATTTGAAGATCTTCGGGAAATGGATTCGCAGACCGTACGGGATCACGATTGTTTCCGGTCCAACCGGAAGTGGTAAATCGACAACTCTTCATGCTGCCTTAAAAACTATCAGAAATATTGAAACAAATATCGTTACTGTAGAAGATCCTGTTGAATACAGACTGGATGGGATCACGCAGATCGAAACCAAAGAAAAAATAGATCTTACTTTTGCCAATTCACTTCGTAATATTTTAAGGCAGGACCCCGATGTTATTCTTATCGGTGAGATCCGCGATGAAGAAACTGCCGATATTGCCATAAAATTCTCATTGACCGGTCATCTTGTTTTCACAACTCTGCATGCCAATGATGCACCTTCGACCATTACCCGTATGCTCGATATCGGAATTCCTGCTTATCTCGTTGCTTCCTCGTTGAATCTTGTTATGGCTCAAAGACTCGTCAGGAAGATATGTCCTCATTGCATAGCAGAATATACCCCGAGTGAAGTGGAATTGCGTGATGCCGGGATCAGTTCGGATGAAGCCAAAGACATCGAATTCAAGATCGGGAAAGGTTGTGTTCATTGCGATAACACCGGTTATTCGGGAAGAACCGGAATTTTCGAAATGCTGGAGGTTACGGCAAAGATCAGGAAACTGATATTTGAGGGTCAGAATCAGGATGTGATCCGTGATGAAGCTATCAAAAATGGGATGAGATCTCTTCATGATAGTGCCATGCTAAAAATGAAACACGGTGTTACAACTATCAGGGAAGTAATTAAATTGACAATTATAGAACAATAAAATCAATTTCAAAGGAAATAAAATGGCAGGTTTTGAATACATCATCAAAGATGCTAAAGGTGCCCGCATCGAAGGAACTCTGAAAGCATCGACAATGGATGAAGCAATCGACAAACTCACCAAAGAAGGAAGCACCATAATTTCGGTTAAGTCAACAGCCGAAGGAGCATTTAAGGGAAAACTCTCGCTCTTCGATAAGTTGATGCTGACTATTTACAAGATCAGAACCGGGGTTAGTCTTAAAACTCTGGTCTTCTTTACGCGTCAGCTATCAACGATGTTCTCTGCGGGGTTGACCCTGGAAAAAGCAATTTCCAATTTAGAAAGAGAAGAAAAAAGCAAGAAATTCAGGAAAGTTCTGCACAAAATTTCCAATGACATTAGAAAGGGATTTAGTTTATCGGAAGCAATGGAACAGCATCCCGGCGTTTATAATCCGTTATATGTTTCTCTTGTCAAAGCAGGAGAAGTTTCGGGAACTTTACACACAGTATTGGATGAACTTTCGACTTATCTTGAAAAAATCGATGATACCCGCAGGAAAGTCTGGTCTGCTCTTGCTTATCCGATCTTTATCCTGGTATTCCTGGCAATCGTTGTCTGGGGTCTTTTTTATTATATCATTCCCATGTTCCAGGGAGTCTATGAAAGCTTTCACGCCGATCTGCCCGGACCGACACTTGCCGCGATCGCTATCAGTGAGGTTATCCGGCATAATATATTTTATACCTTGTTAGTGATTGTAGCTTTTATTTTTGCATTCTTCCTGTTCTATCTTTCCGATAAAGGCAGATATCTTGTCGATACTTTGATGCTCAGACTTCCGGTTATCGGGAACTTGCTGAAAAATTCTATTATGAGTAAATTTTCCCGGACTTTCAGTATTTTGATGGCTGCCGGAGTTCCGATCATGGAAACCATGGAACTGGTGGAAAATGTTGCCCAAAATGCTGTTGTGGAAAGTGCTGTCCGCAAAGCAAGGATCATGGTCAAGGAAGGATATACGGTTGCTGGAGCTTTCAAACGAACACAGGTTTTTCCTTCGACACTTCTCCAGCTAATTTCGACAGGTGAAGAAACAGGAGATATGGATAAGCTGCTGGGAAAAGCAGCTGAATTCTTTGAAAAACTGGTGGACTCGGTTATCGACAGGTTAACATCTTTGATCGAACCGATCCTGATCATCCTGATGGCTGGATTTGTCGGCTCTATCATTATCATCATTTATTTACCGATATTTAAGCTTGGACTGGCTATCAGTTCCGGACTGAAATAATCGATATTCACAACGGGATTTAATTAATATTTAAATCCTGTTTTTTTTTTTAATGCTTCTGTTTTACTTTTTTATTTTTCTGCTCGGAGCAGCTTTCGGTAGTTTCTTAAATGTCTGCATTTATCGAATTCCCCAAAAAAAATCAATAATTTATCCTGCTTCCAGCTGCCCGTATTGCGGGAAAAAGATCAAACATTTAAACAATATTCCTATTTTCAGTTATATTTTTTTAAAAGGTAAATGTCAAAATTGTCAAACAAAAATCCACCCTCATTATTTTCTCGTTGAAATCCTTACTCCGCTCATATTTATCACTCTATTTTACAGGTTCGGAAATGCTTTCTCCATAATTTACCTGAAATATTTGATTCTTTTTTCGATCGGTTCGATCATCTTTTTTATTGATTTTTTCCATAAGATCATTCCTGATGTTTTATCTCTCCCGCTAATTTTGATTGGGATCATCTTTTCGCTATTTCCGGGGAGCGATGTTCCGTTTCGTTCCGCTTTGATCGGGGCAGGATTCGGATTTCTGCTATTTTTTTTACTGGCAGTTATCTTCAAGTTTTTTCTTAAGAAAGATGCTCTCGGCGGAGGTGATATTAAACTGATCGCAGCTCTGGGAAGTTTTATGGGATTGAATGGAGTAATTTTTACGATCTTCATTTCTTCCGTAATTTCGTTGTTTTTTTTACTCATAATCAGGCACGATCTAAAAAAAGAATTCTCTTTTGGTCCGTTTCTGATCTTTGGTTCTTTTTTGCATGTACTTCTGGGAGATTATTTGATTTCATTGTATTTAAGCTGGTTTGGACTTGGATTGTAAACTCGATTAACTGTTGATTTATAAGAGTTTAGAATCAGCGTATCTGATAAATCAATAAAATTTATGCCCTGAAATACATAAAACTTTTGACAATTATTTATCAATTAAAAAATCTATCTTACATAAAATTCGGAAAATTTCTGAGGAGGATTTATGACCGATAAAAAGATGATCGAATATTTTCTAAATGACAATTATTCGCTTTCTGTCGTGCTTGATGAGAATGGGAAAAAGATCGGAAAGTTAACCGATTTGAAATCAAATAAGATTCTTGCCGACGATTTACAACAGAAAGTCTTACCGGAAAATATTCCTAATTTGCTGAATTCTGTAAAAGTTATTATCAGCGCTGCCTGGCAGGATGGTAAAATACTTCCCGCAGAAAGAGAAGCATTTGATAAAGCTTTTGAAGGAATCAGTTTTACCAAAAAGCAGAAAAAAGAGATCGAAAAAGAATTTGAGAAACCGACACCAATCAGAAAATTGATAAAAAATATTACCACTCGAGAACAGAAACTCCTGATCCTGGAAACATCTCTTTTGCTCGTTATGGCTGATAATGAGTTTCATCCCAAAGAAAAAGAATTCATCGAATTTCTGAGCAGAGAATTTAAACTGGATAAAGCCGATTTTGCCTTGCTTTACCGGGTTTTACCGGAAAAAGTGAAAAAATATATAATCCGGGAAAAACTGCACGAAGGTCTGGAGATTAAATTAGAAGAAATCGAGACTTTGAACAAATTCATCGAACAACATAAGGTTGGAGAAATTAAACACGAAGATGTTTATGTCAATTTCGTGAATAATTGGAATAATCGTAGAAGCAGGTATTCGAGAATTAAATCTTATTAAGCATCCGGAATGTAAAATGTAAACAGAACTGCTCCTGGTTTCAATTTCAGGAGCAGTTTTTATTATGAATAAAAGGAGCGACCTGTATGAAAAAAAGCCTTATTTTATTTATTATTCTCTCTTTGATCTGCATCACAAGTTGTACTGCGGGTTACAATTCAGCTGAAAAAACACCCGCAAAAGACGGAGAAACTGCCGGTTTCTGGCTCGGTCTCTGGCATGGATTGATCTCGTGTTTTACTTTTATCATCTCTCTCTTCACAGACAAAATCCACTTTTATGAAGTTCATAACAGCGGTAACTGGTATAATTTCGGTTTTGTGCTGGGAGCAGGAATTTTAACCGGCGGAACTCTTTTCTCAAGGAAGAAAAAGAAAAAATAGTTTCTGAAAACTCTCATTAAAATTTTTTACGCATGAATTATTGAATCGGATATAGATCCTGATTCTCTCTCATTTTATTTCTTTTTGCTGAATATATCTCAACTTATCAACAGATATTCACACTTGTTTTTTGCCTTCTCATTATAATCTAAAAAAACATATCTGAAAAAGATTCGTGTTGCTGCGATCCGGCAAATAGATTAGAGTTGCTATGAGCAGAGCGGATGCGACTTGAATCTCGGAGGAAACGAATAATGAAAAGTTCTTTAAACAACTCGCACTTCGTAGCAATTCGTTTGGGAGATTTAGGAGTGCGACTTGAATCTTGACACAATTAATGATAAATTTCAGCCACAACTCGCATTTTTTAGCAAGTCGTGTCTGAAATAAAATAACAGGAGGAAAAACCAATGAAAAAGACGATACTGATTTTAACAATCTTAATCGTATCGATTAGTTTGATTTCTGCAAAAAACACCGGGCAAAATTTCGCACCTTATCTCGAACAACAGGAAAATCCAAAACTATCGGAAAAGGAAATTAGCGAGGAATATCCGGTACAAAAAACGCAAATCAAACAAGAAGCAAATGTTGAAGAATCGAAAACTACTCAAGAACTCGATTTCAAAGTAAGTGCTTTGCCTTACGAAAAAAACAGGATCACCAAACCGTTACTTATCGAAAGGTCTATCTTCGAAGACGATTTCGAAACAGACAAAGGCTGGACTTTCAACGGCGAGTGGGAACGCGATATTCCCAGCGGACTTTACTACGATCCTCCGGCTGGATCACACGGAAGATCCGGGAGATAAAGTTCTCGGACATGATCTGACCGGACTCGGTGCTTCTCCTTACTGGTATGAAAACGATCTTACAGACCATGCGGAATGGGCGATTTCTCCCACAATCGATCGTTCGGGATATACGACTGTTGTTTTATCATTCTGGCGCTGGCTGGGAATCGACAGTTCCAATAACGATCATGCTTATCTCGATGTCAGTAATGATAATGGTTCGACCTGGCATCAGGTTTGGGAAAATCCAACCGACTTTATTTTAGAAACTTCCTGGAATCAGTATGCTTATGATATTTCAACCTGGGCAGCAGGAGAAGCGCAGGTAAAAATCCGTTTCAGCGTCGGTTCAACCAACGAATCTATGAATCTCTTTAGTTGGAATATCGATGACCTGACGGTTTATGAAGGTGTTGTTCTCGGTCGCTGCTGCGATTATTCCGATCCGCTCAACCCGGTTTGTTATGATGATTATAGCGAAGATGACTGCAATGCCATTAACGGAGAATGGATTTACAACGAAACCTGTCTGGATGAACCTTGCACGGATTATCAAACCGGAGATATTTGCGAAAATCCGATCCTAATAAGTATTCCATCCGAACTTCCTTATTCTGATCTCGCTCAAACCACTTGCGGCAGGATCGATGATTATTTTGATACTTGTTTATATCCCTGGGATAACAGCGAAGATATTATTTATGAACTTGTAGTGAATTCTGATACCTGGCTTGAAATCTCCGTTGATCCCAAAACTACTTCATACACCTGCGTTTCTCTCGATAATGAATGTCCCGATTCCGATCAGAATTGTATTTTAATGCATCAGCAGGAATATGCCGAACCATACTCACTCGGCTGTTCCTTCCTCGCAGCAGGAACTCACTACCTGATGTTGGATAATGCTCCCGCCTACGGTTGTATCCCCGAATTCGACCTGACAATAGTCGAATGTGAAGAACCGACCGGACGCTGCTGCGATGATTCCAATCCGAAAATGCTGATTTGTTTTGAAGATTACACAGAAGCGGAATGTAATGCGATCAACGGAGAATGGCTTGAAGACGGAAACTGCACCGATGATCCCTGCATTAGTCCTTATGGAGAAGATTGTGAAAATGCTGTCGAAATAACTACTTTACCGTGGGATATAATTTTCGATAATGATTATGCAACTGCAGATGAGTATATCGGAAGTTGTCATAGTCCGGATACTTATTTGATGCAGAACGACGCCTGGTTCAAATATACAGCAAGCGACGATGTCTATTGTTTATTGGAAGTTACGGAATTGGAATTTATGAATATGGTGATGGCAATTTATCAAGGACCGGATTGTGATAACCTCACGGAAATTTATTGTATCAATGATCCCGAACCCTACTCGTATGGATTTAATGTTGTTACCGGTCAAACTTATTGGTTCCAGATTGGAGAATACGGAATTTGGGAAGGCGGTGGATTGATCCATTTTTATTTGGAAGGAGGAACACTCGGTCGCTGCTGCGATTATACCGATCCTGATAATCCTCTCTGTTATGACGATTATACGCAACCGGAATGTGATGCATTAGCAAATTCTTATTGGTTTTACGGTGGAAACTGTATCGACGATCCTTGCGCAGATATTATTGGAAACGACTGCTATTCACCTCGAAAACTCACTTTACCTGCTGATCTTCCCTTTTCCGACCTGGCTCAAACAACCTGCGGTCGTCTCAATGATTATGATGAAACCTGTTTGGGAGATTACGACGAAGGAGAAGACACCATCTATGAATTGACCGTAACCGACGCAACCGTCATTACGATCACAATGGATCCGGATGTTACCCATTATACCGGTTTGCTGATAAGTTATGATTGTCCCAACATTGCCCAGTATTGTAAACATTTTGATTACGGAACTGACGGTATTAGAAAACTCGAATATCAGAAATTAATCCCCGGAACTTATTATGTGATGGTTTCTTCCTGGACAACACCGAGTTGCATACCAACTTATGATTTGACTATTGTAGAAAGTCCTGCTTGTGCAACTGTCGAATGTTTACCCTCGGATATTCCAGAAAATGAACCGACTTATCTCGGTTTATATGATTCCGAACCGGACACGACCAATGGCGGATGTTATTATGATGAACCGAAATTCGGAAATATTTCCTGCGGTGAAACTATCTGCGGAACGACCAGCACCTATTATGTGGATGATGGAGAAGACATCTTGAATTATCGTGATACGGATGAATATCTTTTCAGCCTGACTGAATCGAAAACAGTTACCTTTACAGCCGAAGCAGACCTGTTCGATCCGAAAATCGCTGTTTTCCAGTATGATGATGAACCGGAAGATTGTGATTATTATGATCTGGATTTTGTCGATAATGTCGGTTATTGTGAGACCGGAATACTGACGATCGGTTTATGTCCGGGTAATTATCGTGTCTGGCTCGGACATAATGATTATACTGGCGTCGATTGCGGAGCGAATTATCGCCTGACTCTCGATTGTTCCGGCTGGGCTCCGGCTCAAGGAGAATGCTGTGAAAATGCTTTTCCTTACCTGAATGTCGATGAACCTTATGTTTATGACGATCTAAATCCGTATGAATGGATCTGGTGGGAATTTAATAACCCGGTTTGCCAGGATGTAACTGTTTCGCTTTGCGATTCTAATTTCGATACTATCCTGGAAGTTTGGTCAGAATGTAATGATTCTACCGGTTATCGAGGTTGGAGCGACGATTATGATTGTTCCGGCAGAATTGGCAGGTCGGTTCAATCCCAGATCGATTTCAGATGTTTGTCAGCCGGAACTTATTACGCAAAAATTTATGGGTTTGAAGGTGACTCCGGGCAATATGTTTTAGAAATAACCAGTGGTGCTAATTGTTCTCCTCCCGGAATTCCGCAAAATGTCCAGATAACTCAAGACGGAACAAATGTAACTATCACCTGGGAAGCATCCTTGACCGGAACTGTAAATTACTATCAAGTTCGTTCCGATACAGATCCTTACGGTTCATTTTCAACCATCGAAGGTTATTTTTATGTCGAACCTTATGAATTTACGGAAGTTTTGGGAACAACCAAGTTTTATCGGATTGTTGCTGTGAATTATTGTGAGGAATAAAATAAACCTTCCAAAGGTCTCTACCAGAGGAATTCTTAAATGTTGACCTTTGGAAGGTATCCATTTGTGAGAGTGCGACTTGAGTTTTTAATTGTGTATTAGAAGATTTCACCCACAACTCGCATTTCATAGCAAGTCGTGTCTTTAGAAAGGGAGGAAAAATCAAGAACAAAAAAATGTTCGCTTTGGTTATTGCCAGCATTATGCTGGCTTTTGGAATGTTATCCGCAGATGTTCCAAACCTGATCGATTTTCAAGGCAGAATTACGGATTCTTCAGAAAATCCAATCAATGGTCCGGTCGGAATAACTTTTGCAGTTTACGAAGTTCAACCGGAGGAACTGTACTCTGGTCGGAAACTCAAAATCCGGTTTATGTTTCCAATGGATTGTTTCATGTATTGTTGGGAGCGGTGAATTCAATGCCGGAAGATTTATTCATCGAATCGAATCGCTGGATTGGAATCGATGTCAATTCAGACGGAGAAATGACTCCCAGAACACAGATAGCGAGTGTTCCATTTGCTAAAACAGACGGGGACTGGACTATCGATGGGAATGACATTTATTCCAATAATTCCGGTAATGTCGAGATCGGGGAAATCAATCCGCAGGCAAAACTCGATGTCAAAGGAACTGTCGCTTTTGATCGGGCATTTCTGAATCTCGATGGTTATCCGACTTACACACTTGATCCGGTTAAATCATTTTATTTTATCATTCCCGATCAATCCGGAACAGGAACAACTCTCACTCTTGCTGATGGAACTGCTTAAGGTCAAATATTAACCATAATTGTATCAATGTATAATTCCATAACAATACTTGATGGAGATAATACAAGATTGAACGGTGATTGGGTAGGTTACGGTAACGATACAATTACTTTGATCTGGGCTCATGCCTGGTCGGAAATCAACAGGTCGAATAATTAATGATTCGAGATGCTATGACCGCAGAGAGTGCGACTTGAATCTTTAGAGAGTAACTCAAACAATCTTGTTTGAGAGAATTAAAGGCACAACAGGACTGTGTCAGGCTTTTGACTGAATGATTGTGATACGATTTTCCGACACAACTCGCACTTCGTAACAAGTCGTGTCTTTAGATTCGAGTTGCTACAATCGCAGGGAGTGCGACTTGAATCTTTGGGAGAGTAACTCAAACAATCTTGTTTGAAAGAATTAGAGGTACAATCAGGACAAAGTCCGGCTTTTGATTGATTGATTGTGATACGGTTTTCAGACACAACTCGCATTTCATAACAAAGTCGTGTCTGAAAAAAATTAACAAGTTTTGGTATTATGTTGATTTTTGGCAGGTTTTAACAAAAAAAAGGAGGTTATTATGTTTATGTTAAAACAAGATCAAAAAATTATGATTTTAGTGGTTATTTTCTTATTTTCCACTTTACCACTAATTACAGGAGTTCCATCATGCATTACTTACCAGGGTCGTCTTTTGGATCCTCCCGATGAGCCGCTTAATGCCGATGTTTCTATTACTTTCGCTATTTATGCGGATTCAACCGGGGGAATCTCATTATGGACGGAAACACAAGACCCGGTAAGTGTCATCGATGGTTTATTCCAGGTAAAATTAGGTTCTGTAACTCCCCTGCCGGATGAACTTTTTAATGAATCGGAACGCTGGCTCGGATTGAATGTCGAAGGTGATGGAGAAATGAGTCCCAGAACACAAATCCTGAGCGCTGCTTATGCTCTGAATGCCCGGGATGTTTATGATGAAGATATTAACCCTAATTCTATCAATATCGAAGGATACGGTGCAGTAATTAATTCTTCCGGTGAATGGGTTGGAGAAACATTGCCTGCTGCCGGCTCGGATAAGCAGATGATTTACAACAACAATGGTTCACCAGCCGGAGCGGATGTTTATTATGATAATGCTTCAGGAAATATCGGGATTGGAACGACCAGTCCTGATGCAACATTAAGTTTAGGAACTAATAATGTTTTGATTAGGGGTTCTGGAAGTGTAGGTGTGGAAAGTGATATTTATTTTGATCAAAATGGTGGTATGGCAGCAGAGAAAGGATTGAATTTCTTCATCGATGCGGATAATGATGAAACGAACAATGCTTTTCATTTCAGAAAAGATGGTGAAAATGTTTTAGATCCGAATGTCACCGAATTGATGACCATAAAAGAAAACGGAAATATCGGTTTTGGAAACACAGATCCGAATCAGAGCCTGGTTATCGGCAATGATTTCGGAGTTCTATCAGGGAAAAGGATAATTGTCGGTGATGATGAAGCAGGTACACTCTCTGGAATTGTTATAGGAGAAAATGCTGATAACCGCGGATGGTTAGTCTGGAGTGTAGATAATGATAATTTTGGTATCGGAACGAGGAATTCAGGAACAACCTACAATACAATGAATTTTACTTCCGGAAATGTCGGAATCGGCACAACGAGCCCCTCCGAAAAATTAGATGTGAACGGCACCATCGAAATGACAGGTTTCAAATTACCAACCGGTGCTTCGAATAATTATGTTCTCACTTCCGACACAAACGGAAACGGCACCTGGCAGGAATCAACAGAAGGAGATATTACTTCCGTAACTGCTGGAACCGGACTAACCGGAGGAGGAGATTCCGGAGATGTAACTCTCAATGTCGATTTTGCCGGAACCGGTTCCGACAGTACTGCTTCCCGGAGCGATCACAATCATGATGCAACTTATGTGAACGAAGGACAAACGGATGCAATAACAACTGCAATGCTGCAGGATAATGCTGTAAAATCCGCTAAAATTCTCAATAACACCATTCAAAGAGACGATGTAACTCTCGACTTCAAATCTCCTTATGCGGATTCTTCCGATTTTGCTACAAATGCTGCTTATGCCGATTCTTCCGGAAATTCCCAAACTTCTGCAAGTCTGGAACTTCCCTACATCGATAGTGCCAGCAGCGATTCTTCTGTTGTAATCTTATCCAACACCGGAAACGGAGCAGGAGTTACCGGAGTTCACGAAACATCGGAAAATTACGGAAGTCTTGGTTCATTTCAATCCGGCGTTTATGGACAGAGTTTTAGCAATGCCGGTTTAATGGGATTCAGTAGTGATGGCTATGGAGTTTCTGCAATGACTGATAATGGATTAGGAGTTTACGGTGTTCATAATAGTAGTGGTAATTATGGTAGTATTGGAAATGTTACTTCCGGTGTTTCAGGAAATTCAACTTCCGGTTCAGGTGTCTCCGGAACCAGTACCGGTGGATTTGGTGTTTATGGAACCAGTTCTAATTTAGTAGGTGTTCAAGGTAGCCATACTGAAAGCGGAAATTACGGTAATTTAGGAAATTCTACTGCCGGTGTTTTTGGTTATAGTGAGGAAGGATACGGCGTTCATGGTACAGGTCCCAATGCTTACGGAACTCTTGGAGTAAATGTTTGGGGCAGTTATTATGGAGTCAGCGGATTTGCCTCCAGCGGAGTTGGTGCTAAAGGAGCATCTAATACTGGAACAGGAGTATATGGAACAAGTGACGATGGAGATGGAGTTTATGGAAGGAATTCAAATTCCGGAAATTGGGGAAGTCTTGGTAGTAGCGGGGAAGGAGTTTGGGGATATAGTACTGATGAAATCGGTGTATTTGGGACAAGTACTAATGGTCATGGTGTATATGGTTTTTCTAATTTTTTAGCCGGTGTTCATGGTGAAACAAATAATTCCTCCGGTATTGGAGTATATGGAGAAAATACTAATAGCGGGAATTATGGAACTATCGGTTCTAGTGATACTGGAGTATCGGGTACAAGTACAAACGGTTATGGAATATATGGCACTAATACAAGCAGCGGAAATTTCGGATACCTGGGCTCCGGATCTTATGGTGTTTATGGAAATGGTACATATAATGGAGTTCGTGGTGCTGGTGGTGAGTATGGAGTTTATGGTTATGGTGATGAAATTGGTGTTTATGGATTTGGTGATGATTATGGTGTTTATGGTTATTGTCCAATATCCGGATTTGCCGGATATTTTAATAATAATGTACATATAACAGGAACCCTAACAAAAGGAGCAGGTTCTTTCTTGATAGATCATCCGTTAGACCCGGAAAATAAACTGTTAAGACATAGTTTTGTAGAATCCCCTGAAAATCTGCTCATTTATCGCGGCAAAGTTTCTCTCGATGAAAATGGTGAAGCGATCGTTGAAATGCCGGATTATTTTATCGCTCTAACTAAAGAAGATGAAGCATCGATCCATCTGACTCCGGTAGGCAGACCATTCCTGACAGGAGCAGAATGGAATAAGGGATTTCGATCTTTTACTGTTTATGGCGATGCAGACAGAGATGTTTTTTGGGAAGTTCTCGTAGATCGAGATGATCCGGTTATCAAAGAATTGGGAAGACCGGTAGTCGAAGAAAAAGGACCGGATAACAAATTCTGCGATAGAGGTGAACTTTTATATCCAACCGCTTATGGTTACTCGGAATCGATGGGAAAAGATTATGAGGAGCAGGAACGAAACAGGAAGGAAATGGAAAAAGTAGAGAGTTTGAGAAAAAAATAGAACATTAATGATTCGAGTTGCTACGACCGCAGGAAGTGCGACTTGAATCTTTGGTATGATGAATGATGAAGAGTTTTCGACACAACTCGCATTTCATAGCAAGTCGTGTCAAAGAAAAGGAGGAAAAAATTATGAACAAAAAAATGTTCATTGTAGTATTCGTCGGTTTAATACTGACAATCGCTGTGTTGTCTGCTAATGTTCCTAATCTTATCGATTACCAGGGCAGATTAACAGATGCCAGCGAAAACCCGTTAGATGGAAGTTATTCCATCGTCTTTTCAATCTATGATGTCGATACCGGAGGAACTGCACTCTGGTCTGAAACGCAAACCATCGATGTAAATGAAGGTTTATTTCAAGTAATTTTAGGTTCGAATACTTCCCTCTCAGAAGACTTATTCGATGGTTCGGAACTCTGGATTGGAATTAATGTCGAAAGTGATGGAGAAATGAGTCCAAGAACAAAAATCGTGAGTGTTCCGTATTCCAGAACTGATCGTGATTGGACTATCGATGGAAACGATATGTATTCCAATAATTCCGGAAATATCGGGATTGGAACAACCAGTCCAAGCCATGTGGTCGAAATCGAAGGAACAACATCCAATCCTTTGCTTTACATAAACAAAACCGGTTCGGGAAGAGGATTAAAAGTCAGGACTACATCTGCCTGTGCGATCTGGGTAGAAAATGCCGGAAATCATGGTTTGAGAGTAACGCAGGCAAATGGAGACGGAGTTCATGTTACTAACGCAAACGGAGATGGTATCGAAGTGCAAAGTGCCGGAGGATTTGCCGGAAGATTTAATGGAGATGGTTATTTCAGTGGTAATGTCGGTATTGGAACAACAAGTCCGGATGATCAGTTAACAATACAAGGTTCGTCATATCCATGGATAACTATTGAAAGCACAAGCGTTGAAGGTGGTGGTCTAAGTTTAAGTAGTTCTGAAGAAGAATGGCAAATTTACACTGAAAATACGGATTTGACATTCTGGCAGGGAGATGATTACAGCGGACAGGAACGCATGGTTATCGATGATCAAGGAAATGTCGGGATTGGAACAACAAATCCGGAAGCAGAATTGGATGTAAATGGAAATTATGTCTGGCATGCTCCACACAACTTTATGCTGAGAGGTGATGGTGAATTCAGTTTTGATTTTCCAGATGGAGACGGAAATGATCATTGGCATGTCTGGGATCCGGTTCATGGCTCCATACTTACTGCCACAAATGATGGAAATGTCGGAATCGGGACCAATTCGCCAGATGCACTTCTTGTCCTTCAAGATGCAGATGATAATCCCTGGATTGGTTTCTGTCATGCTGACGGAACGGAAATCGGACATATAGATGTCGATTCGGATGGACATATGTGGATGGGAACTAATGATGCAAATCCTTTAACACTATTTACTAATAATGGTTCTGATTTAACATTAAATGACGGTTTAATAGGAATCGGCACGGAAGAACCGAATTATACTCTGGATATTGCTACCTATAATGAAGAAGCAATCAGGATTAGAAACACCGAAGGTGATGATAATAATGGTCTGGCATTTGCTGTTGGTGAATCTTCACCCTGGATGGATATAACGGAAAGCGAAGAATTCAGGATAAAACATACTCATTATGATTCACTCGGTATGTGGAATGACGGTAATAATACAAGACTGTTAATCGATGGTTCGGGCAATGTTGGTATCGGCACCGAAACTCCTGCTCGAACTCTTCATGTTAATGATTATATGCGTCTGGAACCGGTTTCCGATCCTCCAGATACACCGAGTGCCGGTGATATTTACTTTGATTCGGATGATAATAAACTGAAATGTTTTGATGGAACCGACTGGCAGGATTGCTGGTAATTTTTTACTTAAAACTCGAGTTGCTATGATCCGGCAGTTGCCGGAGAATGCGACTTGAGATTTTTGTGGAAAAGATTCGAGTTGCTACGAACGCAGAGAGTGCGACTTGAATCTTGGAAACGACGAATAATGAGAAGTTTTTAGACACAACTCGCACTGCGCAGCAAGTCGTGTCTGAAAAGAGGGAAATTTATGCGATGTGAAAATGTAGATTTCATCAAAGGTGCCTACTTTCATATCTATCATCATGCGGTAAATAAAGAGTTACTTTTTAGAGATAGAGATGATTATCTCTATTTCCTGGAAAAGTTAAACAAATATCTACCTTCATGTCCGATCTCGATCATTTCTTATTGTTTGATACCGAATCATTTCCATTTCTTGATCAAACAAAAAACGGAAATTCCGGCATTTAAACTTTTCAATCTAACTTCGGTTGCTTTTGTCAGGCATATAAATACAAAATATCATCGCATCGGAACAATATTTCGAGGTAAATTGAATCACATAAAAGTCGATAAAGAAAAATATCTCGTTTATTTATGCCAATATATTCATTGCAATCCGGTTCGAGCAGGATTGGTTGAAAAGCCGGAAGAATGGGAATTTTCAAATTATCGAGATTGGATAGGACATAGAAATGGTAAATTAGTCGATAGACAGTTTATTAACGAAAGGATAACTTCTATCGATGATTATGTAAAGAATATCGAATCCTATTTGGATTTATTAGATGATGATGAGTTTAATAAATTTCTATAATAAAGATTCGAGTTGCTACGAACGCAGAGAGTGCGACTTGAATCTTGGAAACGATGAATAATGAAAAGTTTTTTAACAACTCGCACTTCGCAGCAAGTCGTTTGGGAGATTTGGAAGTGCAACTTGAATCTTTGGAACGACGTATAATGAAAAGTTTTTTAACAACTCGCACTTCGCAGCAAGTCGTGTCTTCTGATTCGAGTTGCTACGACCGCAGGGAGTGCGACTTGAATCATGTAAATGTTCAACTATTTGAGTCATTAAATGATGAAAAAAAAGAGAAGGTAATGCATAAAAGTTTCAATCACAACTCGCACTGCGTAGCAAGTCGTGTCTGAAAAAAAAGGAGGAAAGAAAGATGAACAAAACAATGTTCATAGTAATTGTCGGTTTAATACTGACAATAGGAATGTTATCTGCAGATGTTCCCAATTTTATCGATTACCAGGGAAAATTAACAGATGACAATGAAAACCCTTTAGATGGAAGTTATTCCATCGTGTTTTCCATCTATGATGTCGAAACCGGAGGAACTGCACTCTGGTCGGAAACGCAAGGTGCGGTAGATGTCAATGATGGTTTATTTCAAGTTACTTTAGGTTCGATTAATGCAATGCCCGATACTTTATTTAATGAAGCGGAGCGCTGGCTGGGAATTGCTGCGGGAACAGATGCGGAAATGACTCCGAGAACCAAAGTAGCCAGCACTCCTTATGCACTTTACGCAGAGAATGGTCCATATTGGAAAGAAGATGATGACGGCATCTATTACGAAGGAATTATTAGAGCAGCAAGATCGGATTCATCTTCAAGATATGTTACACCATCAGGGGTAAGTCTACCTGAATATACTTCTGATGAAATGGAAGAGCTTAAAGATACATATGACATTCCTGAAGGTACGCAAGTTTATTGCACAACTAATTCAACTGTTTATGTGTTTGTTCCTTGGGATTGGCTTCCGATTTCTCCTTGGGAAGTAACTGAAACAGATGATATTTATAATTTTAATTCAGGCAATGTGGGAATCGGGACAGATTCTCCAACAACAAAGTTAGAGGTTGACGGAGGAAGTTCAACTGGTGTAAAAGTTACAAACAATTCCGATACAGAACCGACTGTTAAAATAGAACAAAATGGTTATGGAATTACTATTGAAGCAACAACTTCAGGTACCGGTTCTAATCCAACAGGAGTTTTTATAAACAATGCTAATGGCGCCGGAATTGATGCTAACAGTTCCGGTATGGGCAATGGAGCACAATTTTCAAATTGTGGACCGGCAGGTTCCGGACTTGCTGTGACTAATAGTGAGGGAACAGGTGATGCTGTGTTTGCAGGTAATTATAGCTCAGGCAATGCCGGGTATTTTGACGGAGATACCCATGTTAACGGAAATTTATCCAAAAGTTCCGGTACATTTCTGATCGATCATCCTTATGATCCTGCTAATAAATATCTGGCTCACTCGTTTGTAGAATCACCCGATATGATGAATGTTTATAACGGAAATGTAAACCTTGATAATAAGGGAGAAGCAGTCGTTGAACTTCCTTATTATTTTGAAACTATCAATATGGAATTCAGGTATCAACTGACTTGTATCGGTGGTTTTGCTCAGGTTTATATTGCAGAGGATATCCATAATAATGAATTCAAAATTGCAGGCGGAGAGTCGGGACTAAAAGTTTCCTGGCTGGTAACTGGAATCCGCAATGATCCTTATGCAAAAGCACACAGAATTCAGGTAGAAAAAGATAAACCGGTTCACGAGAAAGGAAAATACCTGCATCCCGAATTATACGGACAAGGTGAAGAAAAGGGTATGCGTTATGAAATGAAAATGCAAATGATGGAATCAGGAAAGAAATAAACGCATCTTGGAAGAACGATGTGAAACATTATCACAAAATCGATTGAAAGCCTTCAGCCACAACTCGCATTTCATAGCAAGTAGTGTCTGAATACAAAAACGGAGGAAAAAATGTATAAAAAACTTTTACTAATAACAGTAATGTTATCAATCTCACTGCTTTTAGCAGAAAACCCATCCAGCGATAATTACATCCTCAAACAATGGGGATTCGCTTCCGGAAATGATGCTGGAAATCCGCCAACATCTACAAACTACATCTTGACCGGAAGTGCGATCGGGATCATTTCCGATGAAGATGCAGCCAGCACAAATTACGGAATGCTTCCCGGTTATTATCTCGGTCCGGTAGTTTATGGAATTCTACCACCGGAAAATGTAACCATTTCTGTTGAGTCCGAAGTGGTTTACCTTGCATGGGATCCGGTTCAATATGCCAATTCTTATTCTGTCTATTCTTCGAGCGATCCTTATGCTTCTTATGAAACCTGGACTCTGGAAGAATCCGGAATTTTAGTAACTAATTGGAACGAACCTGTTCCCGATACGAAATTATTCTATTATGTGAAAGCCAGCACTTCGACAAGCAGGTATCAAAATCCGGATGCTGGATTCGGTAATAATAACAGAGAGAAAAAACAGGAAAGTTCAAACAAGATAATTCCATACAAATTAAAGCAAATGAATATTAAGAAGAAGTAGTTTTTGAGACTTGTCGAATTTCTAAAATTCGGCAAGTTGTCTTTTCTAATTCTTCTTATTTCACAAAGAGTTTTCAAACCAACATTTCCAAACAGAAAACCGGGAATGATATTTGACAAAATACTAAAAACTGTTTTAAAGTTTAAATTAAAAGAGGAGGCTATTATGTCGAAAGCAAAACAGAATCAAAAACTCATAGCAATGGTGAGCATATTTTTATTTTCTTTTTTATTTCTACTTACCGAAGTGCCACTATACATTAGTTGGCAAGGAAGAATACATGATAGTGATGAAGTTCCGCTTAATGACGATGTTTCCATCGACTTCGCTATTTATGCAGACTCTACCGGGGGAACTGCTTTATGGACCGAAACACAAGACCCGGTAAGTGTAATCGACGGTTTATTTCAAGTGAAACTGGGTTCGGTCAATCCTCTACCCGAGGAAATTTTTGACGAATCCGAACGCTGGATTTCTTTAAATATCGAAGGTGATGGAGAAATGACACCCAGAACCGAAATTGTGAGTGTTGCTTATGCCATGCAAGCAGGCAGTTCCGAACCTGACAATGATTGGACAATTACTGATGATGATATGTATTCTGCATTATCGGGCAATGTCGGAATCGGTTCTTACAGTCCTGAAGCCAAATTAGAGATCGAGTCGGGTTCATTCAGCGATCCGGTTTCATTAACTCCTACCCTGGCATTAAATACAACCGATGGGGAAAATGTCCATGGTTTACAAACCAGGGTAACAGAGATTGCCGATGGGACATCACTTATAATGCAAACCGGAACCGGGGGTTCTATCGCTTATACTCCCGACGGTGGGAGTTCCTATCCATTCATTGTGAACAATGATGGAGAAACTTCGATTTCAGGCAATGTCGGAATCGGTTTGAATGAGCCCGAAGCGAAATTGCATGTTTCCGGCGGAAAAATTTATATTAGTGATGCTGGTGATTCTACCGGGATCAAGATTGCAGAAAGCTGGCTTGGAGACCATTATGATGGTATTTTACACATCCAAAGCAGCGGCGGAGTAGTTGCTTTCGATGGTGATGATAATGTGGGCATCGGTATCGAGAGCCCGGAAGAGAAGTTGGATGTTGGTGGTAATATTCACTCAAGCGGATCGATTAAGAGTGGAAATTCACTCACTTTAGACGGAGTTAATGAACGGCTTCTCACCACGAGCGGGGAAATGTATTTCGGTCGTGATCAGAGTACAGGTGATTTTGAAAATGTCAAAGTCGGTATAGGAACCCAGATTCCTTTAGAGAAATTAGATGTCACCGGAACAGTTAAGATGACAGGTTTTAAGATGCCAACCGGTGCTTCAAACGGTTATGTTTTAACTGCGGATTCATCCGGTATAGGAAACTGGCAGGCAGGAGCAGGTGGCGGTATCGATGGTAGTGGTACAGCCAATTATATCCCGAAATTCACTGCACCTACCACTCTTGATAATTCCGGGATCTATGAAACCGGTAATAATATTGGTATCGGCACTACGAGTCCAGAAGTGATCCTGGATATTTCGGGTTCTCCCGCAACAGGGAAAGGGCAATTAAGAATTAGCGATTCATCTGGAGACGATCCCTTCATTTCATTTTATGGAAACTCGATATATAAATCATTTATCGGGTATAGTAACGGTGTTGCTCAATGGGGTTCGGCAGATGGGTCAGATTTAGTAATTTCCGGCGGCAAAGTTGGCATCGGGACAACATCGCCGGCTGAGATGTTACATATCAATAAACCTTCCGGAAGTCTTGGAATTCGCATAACAAGTGATTCCACCAGCTATCAATATCTCAATTTCGGAGCAACGAATGGCTACAGTATAGGAAGGACTAATAATGATAAGTTCTTTATCAATAGAGACGAGCCTCTTGGAACCGGAGCATCGAATCTTCTCACGATTAAATCTAATTGCGACATCTTCGGAACGAGGAACAGCGTTGGCATTGGGACATCAAGCCCGGATCAAAGTAGTAAACTTCATGTTGAATCAAACTCCGATGCCCAAAATTTAGGTATATACAGCAAGTGCGCTCCAACAGACGGAATTGGTATAGGCGGATCTTTTGAAGGAGGTTATACTGGTTTAAAAGGTAGCGTTAATCCACCCGGTACTAATGTTACTAACTATTATGGAGTTTCCGGTGTTGTTTCTGGTGGAGCAGGAAATAATTTTGGGGTCATGGGAGAAGCCTATGGCTCAGGACAAAACTATGGTGTTCGGGGAACTGCTTCCGGTTCAGGATCTAATTATGGAATTTACGGATATGCTGATGGTTCAGAAGATTCTTGGGCAGGATATTTTAACGGAAATGTCCATATAACCGGCACATTAAGCAAAGGTAGCGGCTCGTTTCGGATCGACCATCCGCTGGATCCCGAAAACAAATTCTTATACCATTCCTTTGTGGAATCTCCAGATATGATGAATGTCTATAATGGAAATGCAATCCTGAATGAGAAAGGGGAAGCGATTGTGAATTTACCCGATTATTTTAATGCGGTTAATAAAGATTTCCGGTATCAACTTACTTGTATCGGCGGCTTTGCTCCGGTTTATATTGCAGAAAAAATCGATAATAATCAATTTAAAATTGCAGGAGGAAAAGAGAATTTGGAAGTTTCCTGGCAGATTACCGGTATTCGTAAAGATCCTTATGCAGAAAAGAATAGGATTCAAGTGGAAGTAGATAAAGAAAAACAAGAAAAAGGAAAATATCTCCACCCTGAAGTGTATGGACTCGAGCAAAAATACGGAATGAATTATGAGAAATATGAAAAATTAATTAACGAATAAAAGGATGAAATAATTATGAAAACTTTAAAAGTAATTACATTAGCAGCTACTCTTATCTTTATGAATGTTTTCGTTCTTACAGAAAATCCTTCCAGCGATAATTACATCCTCAAACAATGGGGATTCGCATCCGGAAATGATCCGGCAGATCCACCCACATCAACAAATTATACCTTAACCGGAAGTGCAATCGGGATAATTTCGGATGAAGATGCAACCAGTACGAATTACGGAATGCTTCCCGGTTATTATCTCGGTCCGATAATAGGAGATATTCTTCCACCGGAAAATGTAACTATTTCAGTTGTCTCATATGTAGTTTATCTTGCGTGGGATCCGGTTCAAAATGCTAATTCTTACAGTGTTTATTCATCAAGTGATCCTTATGCTTCTTATGAAACCTGGGATTTGGAAGAATCCGGAATTTTAGTAACTAATTGGAACGAACCTGTTCCCGATACGAAATTATTCTATTATGTCAAAGCAGCACCTCGACAAGCAGGTATCAAAATCCGGTTGCAGGATTCGGTAATATTAACAGAGAGAAAAAACAGGAAAGTGTAAAAAAGATAATTCCCGGTAAGATCAAGACGAAAATAAACAGAGAATAATCTTTACTAAACTTGCCATCCGGTAACTGCTGGACGGCAAGTTTTTTTCAGATCATTATCCACTGTTCAAATTCCCATAATTTTCAAATTTGAATAATTTGACAAAATATTGTGCTTTAACCTTTTTTGACATCAAAATTTATTAGTAAATAATCTGATAAATTTTTAGGGAGGTTATGATGAAAAACCATTTCAAACTTTTTCCAATTGTATTTTTATTAATATGTCTTTCCATTAGTCTATTTCCGGATACCTGGATACAGTCCACGAAAACCGAATTCAATCTGGGAGATTTTCAAGGAACTCGTGCAGTCAATGCGACCGGAACCGATGGAGATCTGCATTTGGCAACAACAATATTTAACGGCAGATTCGATGAAGACGGAGGAAGTTATGACGGCTGGACAGATGTCAGTTATGGTGATGGTATAATTGTGAATGAGATCGTCGATGCTGCCGGTAGAACTTCGATCTCTTATAATTATGCGACTTATGGTTCGGCTCATACCTGGGCGAAACAAAGTCAATGGCTGATCGATGACCTGGAAAATCTCAACCGTTTTCATCTCGAGGTTTATCCAATCAGCAGTCAATGCACAGGAACTTATAAGCTAAAAGTCAGGATAGATGCCCTTGATGAAAATGAAAACTCACTCATCGAAACGGACGATCCTTATGATGTTATTGAATACATCTTCTACGGAACTGCTTCTGCTACTTCAACTTTCGACTGGCATGACCAAACCACAGCAGATACCTGGAATTATTTCACCTGGAACCTGAAAAATCATATTCAATACTTTTTGGTCGATCCATATACCTGGTCTGATGTCGAATATGTTGTTCTGGATTTTGAATCTTATTCAGGTTATACTTCAGGTTCTACCTGCGGAGCATATTGGGATGCATTCTGGGCTGCCGGTTTTATCGATGATGATTTTGACGATAATTACCTGACTCCAAGCAATTGGATCGAACATGATCGAGGAACACACGGTTCTCAAATCTATGTTGCCGAACAAAACCAGGAATTAAGATTTCACGGAACTTCCCATCTCTCATACTGGCATTGGACTTATGTTAAAACTCAAGAGTTGATCACACATGCCGACCATCGCTATACCGAATCCTCGATCCAGCTTCGGCTTCCGGACTTTAATGCGACTAATAGTGTTTTTATGTTCATGTTCGAAAGTGATGATGAACAGGATCATTTCAGGTTATTTGTACAACCGACTTACGGTTATAAATATGGTTGGCGGGAAAACGGAAACTGGAATTCTTCCTCTCAATATTTTCCCTTGATCGGGATTGAAGATGAAACCTTTGTCAGTTGGAGAATCATCTATGATAGTGAGGATGAGATTGTATATGGTTTGATCAATGGCACTTTTATCGGAATGCGAAATATTCCACTTGGAGATTACCGCATAAAACTCTGTTATGATATCGAATATGCCGGAGCATACGCGGATATCAGGATCGAAGATTTCGCTTTTCTCAAATACGACCAGGGTGAATTTGAGACTAAATACACCGATATTGGAACTTTTATTTCTTCTGCTCATGATACGGGATATGAAATACCGCAGGGAGCAGGTTTCGAACAAATTTCCTGGAATAACAGTGGAGAAACTGTTAAATTCCAGTTAAGAAGTGCAGAAACCAGCGAAGACCTTGAATCAGCTACTTGGTACGGACCGGAAAATAATCCCAGCGGCTGGTATGAAACAACATATCCCATTAATCCAGTTCATAACAATGACCGGTGGATTCAGTATAAAACTCAACTAACTACTTCTGACCAGACAATCACTCCGTCTCTGCATGATGTTGCTTTGACCTATCATGACGCAGTTGGAATTACTTTTACTTTTGAAAATGCGGAACTGACAGGAGAAGGTAATTTCTTTGAATTCGATATTATGGCTTATGCAACAGAAGAAGGAACTAAACACGGACAATTGAGAACTTTCTTGAATTATAACCCTCTCGGCTTTGGAGAAAATATTATCGAAAGTGGTTTTGCCGAAATAGGCAAAGGAGTACTTCTCGATGGTGAGGTTCCCGGTTTTCCCGGTGAACCTCTTTATATGTTGGATTCCAGCGATGAAACACACTCCCGTGTTTTAACCAGAATAGACCTCAATCCGCTTGCGTTACCTACCGATGCTAATGATCTACCAACAACTCCAGCTCAGCTGCTGCATGTAGCTATCTTGATCCAGGATGATGAGCAAACTGCAGGTTTATCTTTCGATTTTACTCAAATGGAAGATCGGCAAAAATATTCAGATATGATTACTACTTATTCTCCGGTCGTTGCTTCTGATCTTGAAGATGCTTTTCTGTCCTGTGTTCCGCAAACTGTTAAGATAATGATCATGTCTCTTTTGGATGAAGATATTGTCAGGATAAGCTGGAGTGAAGTTCCGGGAGCTGAATCGTATAATGTTTATTCTGCTTATGATGTGTATGAAGAAATGCCCTGGTTCTTGGAAGAATCCGGTTTAATTACAAACAGCTGGTCCGAACCTGTAGCAGGAGAGATAAAATTCTATTATGTAACCGCTGTTTGCGAATGATAATGCAGATTTAAATAGTTTTACATTTTATCCTTGACATCTGAATCTGCATTTAAAAATTTAACTCATGGAAAATAATTATATTTTACTTAAACAGGTTACAAATATAGAAAATATTTTTACCCGAGTTGTTAATTGAGGTTATTCTAATATAAATCAAGGAGGATGTATGAAAAGAAAAACTTTTGGGGTTTTTTTATTGATTTTATTTTTACTTCCTGTTTTTGCGCAAAGTAGTCTTTCAAATTATGTTCGCACAATTACCGATGAATATGGAAACCAAATCGACGAGTTGATCGTCCCGGGAAGACCACCGGAAAATCACCACGAACCAATTGCTGAAACGACCCGGGCAACAGTCATTATTTCGGATATGCCGGCTTATGATTGGTCTTTCGGATGTTCAGCTACCGCTGCCGCAATGATGAACGCTTATCACGACCGGCACGGGTATTCGAATATGTACACCGGACCCGGTGGAACTCCTGCAGGTGTTATGCCTTTGGATAACAGTGAATGGGGAGATGTCTGGATTGCAACCGAAGGTGTTTGGCGACATCAATGCCCATTAAGTGCAACAATGAACGGACTCGACGGAAGAGCCATTCGCGGGCATGTCGATGATTACTGGTATGATTACGGAACAAATAATGATCCGTATATCGATGATCCCGGCGGTGGCTGGACCGAACATACTCAAGGTGAATGTACAGGTGATTATATGGGAACAAACCAGTTTTATAACTGGGCAAGTTCCGATGGCAGTACTACTTATTATTTTATGACGGACGGTTCTCCTCTTCATGATTTTACTGCATGCGAAAGTTATGTTCCACCCAGAAAAGATGGATGTCACGGGTTCAGGCAATTTGTGGAATCCAGGGGATATACGGTTTTGACAAATTACTCACAATACATCGATACTTATCATCCTGCCGGATTCACTTACAATCAATACAAAGCGGAAATCGATGCAGGTCGAACCGTAATGATCCAGATCGAAGATCATTCTATGGTTGGATTTGGATATGATGACACCACCAGTAATTTAATTTATATTCATGATACCTGGGATTATCTCGATCATACAATGATCTGGGGAGGAACTTATTCCGGAAGTCAGCATTATGGCGTTGGTGTTTATGGCTTGGATGATCCTCCCACACCGGTCGAACTTACTTCTTTCGCTGCTGCTTTTAATAACGGGCAACCTGATCTTTACTGGCAAACACAGAGCGAATCCAATAATTCCGGGTGGAATATTTATCGTTCTCAATCAGACAATTTGGAAGATGCTTACCAGATCAATAACAATTTGATCCCAGGAGCAGGAACAACTTCCGAACCTACGGAATATTCTTTTACAGATGAATATTCTGTCTCGGAGAATGCTACTTTCTGGTATTGGATAGAAAATAAAGAATTGTCAGGAGCAACATTTAATTATGGTCCGATTTCAATAACTATCCCACCTCAACAAGAAATACCCGAACCACCCGAGACAAACATTTCTTATCTCTCAAATTATCCAAATCCGTTCAGTTCTCATACTGAAATAAGTTTCAATATGAAAGAAGCCGGAGATCTTGAAGTTTCGATTTTTAATACTAAAGGTCAATTAATTAAAGTATTGTGGAATGGTTTTTACGCCGAGAATGAATTTAATGTTTCCTGGAATGGTAAAGATAAAAACGGGAAAGAATTATCTTCGGGAATCTACCTGTATATCATTAAGACTTCCGGAGGAATTTATTCGAAACGCATGATCCTGATGAAATAGTCTCATTGGAAAAAGTGAATTTTAAGGATGAACGAGTTTCTTAAGATTCAAATCTTAAAATCCCTGCAAAATTGCAGGGATTTTTTTCTTGAAGTAAATTGATTAATATAAATATTGACAACGAAACTTAGATAAATTAAAAAATTATAATAGATTATAAAAACAATATGGAGGTTTTTATGAGCAGATTTATTTCATTCTTTTTATTTTTATTTATTCCGGTCTTATGCTTTTCCCAAACTACAATCAATTCCGAAGACCTGGAATATGAACTCGGAGGTTATTACCAGATGTATGATATTCCTTCTCCGCAAGGAGTGATAGGATTAACAGGTATAATCGGAGGTCCGCATGTATTTGATTTTTCGACAGGACCAACCATTAAAACTTTGATATTTGATTATGTCGAAACTTCGGATGGAGGTCACGGAGGAGATTTTCCACTCTCTGAAATCGCGGAAAGAAAAACCGACGACTTAGATCAAGCCTGGATGTATTTGAAATTTGAATCCGGCATCGGAAGAACAAATTATGGATTTTATGATGATGTGGAATTCCGGAATCTCCATCAGTGCCTTTCAATCCGCCGATCGTAGATTTCCCGGATAATATAACTTACGGAACCTGGTTTATGGGTTCGACATCCTTTGATGTGATCTCCGGTGGTTATGATATGACGATCAATTATTCCTTTACCGGATTTGCCGACGCCTGGGGAACTATTATTTTACCCGACGATGCGGGAACATTCGATTGTATCCAGGTAAATTATGACGAGGAATATATTTATACATGGATGGAAATTCCTATTGCCTACAGCTATATAAGATCGTATTATTACCTGACAAAAGAAGCAGGAATTTCAACGATAATAACATCGCTCGAAGAAGATAATCCGGTTCCTAATGATTTTTATGTAGCAAATACTTTTGCCCGTTTATTCGATTCTTCAAAATTAGCTGTCGAACCACCAGCTCCTGTAAATCTTGAAATCACAATTTCCGGAAATGATGTAACTTTGAATTGGGAGCAGGGAACCGGAAACAGAGATGAAACTTATAATGTTTACAGTTCATTAGATCCGTATTTAGAGTTCGATCCGGAAACCTGGACCATGGAAGCAACCGGAATTATTGAGACAATCTGGACAGACTTCGCTGTTACCGAAGAAAAGAAATTTTATCGAGTTACTGCGGAAAATTGATATTGCAGGTTATTTTTAACTCGATGGATTTCTTTCGAAATGACAAGTCGTTATTGAACGATTAAATATTTTTTTATCATATTGAACGCAGTCGAAATACCATCTATAAATGAATTTAGTGGATCCTTCGACTACGCTCAAGAAGACAAATCAGTATAAAAAGAATCAAATGAATTATTGAAAAGTATCTTTCATTAATTTTACAAAATTATGAACATCTTCTTCCGTCGTATCGAATGATGTCATCCAACGAACTTCGGAACGGTTCTCATCCCATACATAAAAGAAATATTTTTTTTGCAGAATAGGAATATACTTTCCTGGAATGATCGCAAAAACACCATTAGTCTCAACTTTTTGAGTAATTTTAATTTGCGGGATTTCCCTGACTTCATGTGCTAAAAGCTGAGCCATTTTGTTAGAGTGTTCCGCATTTTTTCTCCAGAGACCATCTGATAATAAAGCTTCAAATTGAGCAGCTAAAAATCTCATTTTTGAAAATAGCTGCATTCCCTGTTTGCGGTAATATTTGAAATTTTCTGCTAATTTCCTGTTAAAAAAGACAATAACTTCTCCAAACATGAGACCATTCTTATTCCCGCCAAAAGAAAACACATCGACTCCGACATCAGTAGTTATTTCTTTCAAACTCTTATTCAAACTGACAGCAGCATTGCAGATCCTCGCTCCGTCGACATGAACCAGCAAATTATTACTATGAGCGTAATCTGTCAGCGCTTTTAATTCCTGAATCGTATAAACAGTTCCTAATTCCGTTGCTTGAGTAATGGAAATTACTTTTAACTGGGAATGGTGTTCAAAGCCGATTCCGTAATGATGTTCCCGGATTAGTTCGATCCCGATTTTTCCATCTTTTGACGGAACAGTAATCACTTTACAACCAGTAAATTTTTCCGGAGCTCCGCATTCATCCTGGTTAAGATGAGATGTTTCCGTACAAATAATGGAGTTAAATGTATCTGTGCCCGCCTTTAAGCTGAGAACATTGGCAGCTGTACCGTTGAAAACAAAATAAACATCGATATTTTCTCCGAAAACATCTTTGAATTTCTTTACAGCAGATTCCGTGTAAACATCATCTCCATAACCGACTGTATGTCCGATATTTACTCGCTCGATCGCTTTCAGGATTTCGGGATGAACACCCGAATTATTATCGCTGGCAAAACCTCTTTTGATCTTCATATTCTATCCAGCTCTTTTTAATTTATTAACAATCTGATTAGTGTCTGTCTGTAAGGTCGCTACTTCGACTTGTAATCCGACATTTGCCGGAGGTGGGTTGAAGAAACTCATTATGAGCAGTTCCGAGTCGTCGTCGTAAGTTTGAACATTAGTTCCCGATGAACTCAAATTAGAACTAATTGGCAAAATTAAAAATTTCTAATTCTCATGCTGAGCGGATTCGAAACATTTTTGAGAAATGTGTTTTTATCCTTCGACTTCGCTCAGGATGACAATGTCATGGTGTGTGTAGTTGAAACAGTTGCTTAATTTCGACTTGTCGTCCTTTATCCTTACGAATCGTAATATTTTCTACTTATCTTGATGAACATCCATTTGCGGATAAGGTATCGAGATTTTATTTTTATCGAATTCCAGTTTAACTTTTTCGATCATATCAAAATGGACATCCCAGTAATCAGCGCTTTTCACCCAAGCCCGGACTTTGAAATTCACGGAACTATCTGCCAGTTCTCCAATTTTGATAAACGGTACAGGATCTTTCAAAATACGATTATCCGTACGGGTTAAAGTAGTTAAAATATCTTTTACTTTCCTGATATCTTCCTCATATCCAATACCAAATGTCCAGTCAACACGGCGGGTTACTTCCATCGAATAGTTGACGATACTACTGCTTGATAAACTTCCATTCGGGATGATAACAGTTTTATTATCAGGCGTTTTTAATACTGTGCAGAACATCTGGATTTCATGGACAGTTCCGGAAAATCCTTGTGCTTGAATAAAATCACCGACCTTAAAAGGTTTGAATAAAATTATCAGAATTCCACTGGCAAAATTTCCCAAACTCCCTTGTAGAGACATGCCAACAGCAAAAGCCATTGCTCCTAAAATGGCAACGAAGGAAGTCATTTTTACGCCGACCATAGATACAATTGAAATAAAGAGCAGGATTTTTAACAGGATTGCTATAAAACTTAACAGGAATTTTTGCAGGGAGATTTCGATCTTACTTTTTTTCATCCCCTTTGCGAACAGTTTCACCAGATGTTTGATAATAAATGAACCGATAATCCAGGTTGCGATTATTAATAACAGTTTAGGAGCATATTCCACTACTAACTCAGAAATCTTATTGATCATAGATTCGATATTCACGACTTCTCCTTTTTTTATTTTTTTGTCCTTCTGAGGATTCTTACAAAGACATTCCAAAGAAGAATCTACAATTTCTCATAATATTATCGTAGGAGATTCCTCCCGAGAAGAACCTGATCAGGCAGTTGCCGGACGGAATGACAATTTTACAGATTATAACAACTTGTATGTAAAACTTAAAGCTAAAGTCTGTTTATACTGCAGCTCGTCGATAACCTCGGGAATATCTGCAGAATAAAGGATCATTTCATTGTATAATAACTGGATGTAAAGATTTATGCTGATAATTTTTGTAATATTAGCAGAAAATATATTTTCCCAATTGATCCTGGGGGCTTTCCAGGCATCTTCAAACTCCGTATTTTTTGCAAGTTCCGCTTCTGAAAAATAAAACGCT
>CAZFPK010000016.1:0-65050 GCA_964521025.1 uncultured Candidatus Cloacimonadota bacterium
GTCAAAGATCTAAATGCTGCTGTTAAAACTACCGCATTAGCGGTTTTGTTCAACTAACCTATAGATATGAAAAAAGAGAATACAATAACTTTCGAAAGATTGGTTATTATATACCTTTCTATTCTCCGATTTCTATATTTATGAAAAACAAGATTTTTAAGAACAAAAAAACTTCACAACTATCAAAAACTTGGTAAGTTTTTATTTATACTCGATCGTTCCCAACCGGAAAGAAAAAGATTCGACCAAATAATAATCGACATCCAGCAGGAAAGTGAAATAAGTTTCATCCTGTCGTAGCAAGCCGCCTTCCGATCTTTTGATCACCATCTGTTTTTTGAATTCTATCGTTTCTCCTGCTTTATCCATTGCTTTACAGGTTACTTCCGCCATATTGATGGTTTTGGAAGAGACATTTTTGATCTTCACCTGGACTTCGGTTGTCTGTTCCCCGACAGGCTGTGTTTTGATGATCTCGAATGCTAACGGGGAAACAGATTCGATGACCTTGTCGGCAGCATTGTCCGTTTCTTTTTCTTCGACCTGGCTGAACTCGACTGCCTGCTTCCAGACCCATCCCTGAACAGAAACTTTGACCCAGTTTCCTTCTTTCCCGATCTGCTCGATTTCAGCATTTTTCATCAAAGTCCCGATTTTTTTCCCGTTCGGTCCGTCCCGCATAACTTCGTCATCGACATTGATATGAGCGGTTTGAGAGAAAATATTCAGGAATAATATTACACAAAAAAAGATTGCTGTTTTTTTCATATTAATGATCCTCCTATTTTATTTTTTACAAATTTACTGTATCGGAATTTCAATATTTATTCAACACGGAAAAACACCGAAGGACACCGAACAACAAATTCGTTTTCAGTGAATATCAGTGCTGTTCGGTGTTTAATTTATTCACGAAGTTATGTTCTTTATGATTCGATTATCCATTCTAAAAGTTTTAATTTCTGAAATTATTTAACTAATGCTATGAAAAAATCCCGTATTCGATCCGCCCTAGTTCATCGATTATCATATCAGTTCCGAATCTTGATTTTAAGAGATTCATTGGTGTTTGTTGAGCAAAAGCTTTATTTGGTTGCTGTATCCATTTTAGAAAATTTTCCTGATCAGCAAAAACTTCTGTTCCTTTTGCAACCACTTCCGTTATCTGTAATATTTGTTCGGAAACATGCGGAGACCGAGTTGTCAGCACAGGTTCGGTGAATTTACTAAAATCCATTTCGTTTCTTTTCTACATTTTTAGGTTTTTTTTTCTAATTCTTTTTTTAATTTTTCAATCAACTGTCTATTTTTCTCTAATTCAATATTTTTATTTTCTATTTCTTTGTCCTTTTTTTCTAATTTTTCGTCTTTTATTTGAATTTTTCTTTCCAGGTTTTCTAATTCTTCAATATATTCATCTTCGAGATCCATTGTATCGCGAACTTCTTCTTCTACCATTGCCTGTTGTAACCGTCTAATTATTCTCTTGTATTTTCCCGGATAATTATCAGGATTAATGTTTAAAATATGTTTATCTTTTTCTATATTGTGTTGGTCGAATATGGAAAGTAGTTGTTCGATTTCGGTTTTATATTTTGGGCGCAGGTGTGGTATTTGGATGACAAAACTGTCGTGTGTTAAACTCTCGATAAATTTTTCCCGTTCTCTGATCACTTTTCCGGTTATTCCGTCATAATATGCTCTTTTTACTTTTATTAAGGGTGTTGTGATATGCTCGAGTTTATGTCCTAAAAAATAGATCGTAATGATTGGCAATGGGGTTATTACTTCTCTCTTAATACCATTTTCTGCACTTGTTTTTTTAGTATTTGCTTTTGAAATATACTGTCCTCCGAGATATCGTCGAAACCTGGTTATATCGGCTGAAAATTTGGCTTTTTGAAGTTCTATTATTACTTGTTTTTCATCACCGCCCGGGGTTTCTATTTTTGCTGAAAAATCCATTACTTTCACGGTTAACGGTTTGTTTTCAAGTTTAAATGATTTCTTTTCAGGCAATAAATCGAGAGATATAATTTTTTCATCAATGATAGAAGAAAACATTAATTTTGCTATTTTATTGTCTTTCATTAAATATTTAAAAACGACATCATAAATTGGATTTGCTATTTTCATGATCATTCCTGAAATTTATTTTTTCAATTAATTCATTAGGGTTAATTTTGGCAATTAATTTCTTGAAATGATTTGTTGGGATATTAATATATCTCAAGTTTCAATTTTTCCAATCGATCTGTGCCTGCAGCACAGCATCTATTTTCGCTTTTGTTTCGGCAAGGTGAGCAACTGTTATTTTATCGAGGTTTGTTTTCTCCAAAGACTCGATTTTGTCTTTAATATCGGAAAGTTCAAAACGAGCCAATGAAATCGCATCATGGGGAATGTTTTTGTTCTCGTCCAAAATAATTTCGGAAATACGATGCAGGTACATTCTCTGCAGTTCCCGGCGGAAACTATCGATATTTTCACATCTTTCAATTTCGTTCCAAACCGAATTCCCGATAGCGGAAAACATCGCGGACATAAAGAATTTATCTTCGCCTTCTTTGAATTTCAGTTCGTTATCAAAAAGTCTTCCCAACACCAGCGGATCAAATAAATGAGAAAGCACGATCGATTGAATGTAAGCGATAGAATTATGGATGGAATAATCTGTTCGATCAAGCGACCAGATACTGCCGGTAAAAGTTCCCATTTTTTCATAAACTAATTTATTCAAAAGTTCCGGCGGGAAATAAAAAGCATTTTCAGAAAGGATATTTTCCGTTAAGAAATCCAGCGCCCGTTTCTGTTCTTTTGCCGGAACAACCTCGAACGGGACCCGACCTTTCGGATCGCCGATATGGTCTCGATGCGCATATAATCCACCGATGTATTTGCTGACATTATGAGCAGCACCGCGATATTCACTCAAACCCTGATTGAAAACCCAGAGTAATTTTTTATAGGATTTTCCTTTTTTCTCGAAATTTGCCGGAATTTCAGCCCACAATTCTCTCGCGATTTGGATTCTGTCTTCATAAAATTTTATCGGATCATTTCCCAGATCGAAAATATTACATGAAGGATCGATTCCCCTGCTCGACATTCCGTATGTGTCTTCGTCTGTTCCGTAATCGAGCATTTTATGAGCACAACGACGGGCGATCTTTTCCAGATTTTCCTCTTCTTTCTCTTCCTCGAAAATCGAATAACCGTATTCGATCATCCATTTGTCCCATTCTCCGATCCGGTTATGAAAATAGATTCCTTCCGCTTCTTTGATTGGAGATAGATTGATCGGAACATAATCCATAATGGAACCGGTTATCCCTTTTTTAGTTGTGAATTTTTCATCCTGAAGTTGTTTTTGAGAAAAAACCGTGCTGCCTTTGAAATTATGCCGAAGTCCGAGCGTATGACCAACTTCATGACAAACGAGCGCACTCAATCCCTGATCGATGAATTCATCGAGATCGATGGATTTCCCGAATTGCCCTCTCGATTTAAGCAAACTGTATCCTAAACTCAACTGCTGCTGCATTCCATCCGCATAATGACAGCAATTTCCAAAATTGATATCATTAAAATTTTCTTCTTTCCATTCTGCTGATTTCAATCCTTCAGTCCAGCCTTCGGGATTTATTACTTCATCATATTCGATATAAAAATATCTCAAAAAATCCGCACTGATCCGAATATCAGCATCATAAATTTCCCCGGTGTAAGGATTGGCGTGTGAAGGTCCGACTGCATAACCTCCGCCGGGCTGAATGATCCAGCAAATCGTGTTATAACGCGCATCAGCAGGCTCCCAATCCGCATCATCCGGTTTTTCTTTGACTATGATCGCATCTTCGATCCCGATTTCTGCGAAGGCTTCATTCCAGAGCAGAATTCCTTTTTTAACAGCCGGTTTGTATCTATCCGGGATCGTATTATCCAACCAGAAAACGATCGGATTTTTTGCTTTAGAATTTTTTTTATTTGGATTCTCTTTTTCCAAATGCCAGCGATCGATGTAACGAATGTAGGGAGTTTCAGTAAGCAGATCGGTATAATCCTGGAAAATCGTGTTGAAAAAACCGATCCTGTCATCCGCAAATCGCGGTGTATAATCCGATTCCGGAATTACCGACAAGCTGTAATGATAACGATGGATCATACTTCTCGAATCGGGTAAAGTGTAAATATGTTTTCCTTCACTATTTTTGAAATGCAGAACTACATCGATCTCCGTATTTAACGGGAAAGATTTGATCTGATCAAAATAACTGTTTTCCTTATCAAATGAAAAATTCATTTTATGCCTGGAACTTGATTTTGTTACATTGGCCATATCTTTCAGGAAAAGATCGGCAGCATCGATGAGAACTGCTCCGGTCTCTTTGTGAGGTTTACAACTCTGTTTTGCGGAAGCAAGAATGGAATTGGAAATGCTGTTTTCCAATGCTCTTTTCATTGCCTTATCTTCTGACCGGAATTTGAGATTTTTCTCGATCAGCCGGATTTTCTTATGCACCTTCTGAAAGAAAAAAGGGAAATTCCGAAGTGAAGACGAAGCATCGAACATATAAGCATCTCCGGATTGCCGCGTCATGGTGCAGAGATAGATTTGATCGAATTGCTCCGGCTTGATCTCGAGGTAAACTTTTCCTTCCTCATCATCACGATAAATCGTGAACAGTCCTTCGATCTTCTCGAAATCCTCGACAAATTTCTCGAAACCGGTCTTGGCAGCAACACTATCCGCCTGGATATCTTTTACGGCTTTTTTGATCTCTTCCGGGGTGAGAGAATCTGTGCTTTCCAGTTTATCGGAGGAGGAGAGAAAAGGAACGAAGATCAAAAAAAACAAAATTGGGAAAATAATTTTTTTCATGTTTTATACTCCTGTAAAAATCGTATTTCTTTTTATGGAAAAATTCTATAAATATCTTTTCGATGGGCAATCCGCTGGCAAATAATAAGTTTTTTAGATTTAATTATGGTAATACCGATCTTGTAGTTTCCAATTCTAATTTTATATTTATCCGGATATCCTGTCATGTGTTCAATAAAACCAAGTTCGAAGGTTTTTTCTCTGAAAATCCTTCAAATATAAATCTTGTTGCCCTAACTTTTATTTCAGCTGGTAGTTTAAGAAGTTCTTTCAGAAAGCGTTTTGTATATTAAACTTTCCACATTTTTTGTTAGAGATCGATAATACTTCTTTGCTTCTTCAATATCAAGCAATTCAACATTTTTTACCTCATCTATCAATTTTGCTAACCCATAATTCTCGATAATTTCTTCCAGTTGTTCAAATTCATCGATAGGAATTTGAATAGCAAAAGGATTTTGATTTTCATCGAGAACTATATTTTTATGAATATTAAGCATAATTTTATCTCCCGATATTTCTTCAAAAAAAATCAAAACCTATTTTAATAAAAAATATACTGTGTCAAATTAAATTTGTTCTAGAATAAAAAAACCTTCAACCATGTTTTTTTGATCGAAGGTTTGTAGTGCGGAACTTGTTCTGCCTTTCCCGAAGGTAAGCAAAATTAATTTTTTGCCGCAAAGCAGGAGTGCTGCGATACGATTGAGAATTTGTTGTTTTCATTCGCAAAGCAGGAGCTTTGCGTTACAACGGAACGGAGTTCCGTGGTACTAACGAAGCAGGATCATCTTCCGGGTTTTTGCGTAATCGTGAGTACTCATTTTATAGAAGTAAATTCCTGCTCCGGCTTTTTTCCCGAATTCATCTTTACCGTTCCAGGCAACTTGGGAATTCCCTGCTTTTCTTGTTTCATCGAGTAAAGTTTTGACTTTTCTTCCTTTGATATCAAAAATCTCGATCGTAACTTTTGCTTCTTCCCTCAAACTGAAATCGATCGTTGTTTCGGGATTTCGTCCTGATCTTACGGCAGAGAACGGATTCGGGAAGTTCGTGAAAAGTCTCGTTTCCGGTAAAGTTGTCGGATCTTCGATCGCGGTTACATCGACTTCTGCAGTATTGGAAGGACCGGATTCATAATCTCCGTAAACTGCAGTGGCATAATATTCGTGAATTCCTTCCGGAGGATTCGTATCGAAAGTCCAGAGTGAATTGAGCTCGTTGATCAATTCTCCATCACGGTAGATCCTGTAAAAATCGAGGATGGACCAGCCCGGAGAAGTCCATTGCAGAAGCACATTCGGATTTATAAAATTTGCCGTAAAATCGAGAGGTGGTGCTAAAACCAGGAAAACGGTTTCCGTGTTGGAAGGTTCGGATTCGCCTTCCTCATAAACAGCAGTCAGATAATAAGAATATTCACCTTCATCGAGATCGACATCCGTATATGATGTTGTCGTAATATCCGAAATTTCAGACAGGAATTGCTCGTTTCGATAAATATTATATCCCAGCAAAAAGCGGTCTGTTCTTGTTTCACCGGATTTTGTATTATTTGAAGATCGTTGATCCGTATTTTTGGAATTCTTGTCGTTTTTGGAAACAATTTGCGATTCTGGATTTCCGGTCAAAGTTCCCGGGATATCCCAATTCAAAGCAATATTATTTTCAAAAGTTGCCACTATAAGATTTTGGGGAGGATAATCATTGGTTAGTTCCTCCAGAGTAAAATCTTGTGTATAAGTCTCCCAGTTTTCCTCGATGTTCACATTAAAAGCAGTATCGGAAAGATAACCCGGCAAGGATGCTGTAACATCATAAATTCCTGATTCCAAAGGCAAAATATAAAAACCATCGGAGTCCGGGTTCGAAACTGCGGAACCGGCGTAGATCAAAACCTCTTCGAGACTGCCGTTATCACCATTCAAAGTAACATTTCCAATTAGATAGCCATGCGGTGCTGCGGCAATTTCATTAAGGATAACATCGTCGATGACCCAGGCATTTAGATCAAAGACATTTCCTTCAAAAATAAATGCTAATCGGAAAGTCGATGAACCGACATCAGGAGTTGAAATCGTCAGGAATTCGGTCGTCGGAGGAACATCATTTGCCTGATAGGTGATCACATCATGCCAGATCGTGACGTTACTGCTGGTTTGAATTCCCAAGTAAAAACCGTTTCCAAAAGTAGCGATCAAATGTTTGAATACCAATTCCAGCGATGTCGAACCCAATGTATTTACCGGTTTTGTGATCAACCTCTGAATTCCTGTTGTAGGAAAAATTCCAACATAAAGTATTTCCGGGGGAGTTCCTCCTGCAAAATTCGATTGATTCAAGATCCAGTTCTGTTCTCCTTGGACAGTCCATCCATCAGGAGGAAAATTGTTAAAATTCTCAACGAGGTTAACAGGAGATTGAACAAGAAAATTTGAGAAATTTCCCGAAATTGCATAACTCAAATCTGCAGTAATTTCCCAATTTATTACAACCTCATGACCAATAGGAGCATCTTCACCGACCGTTACATAAAAAACAGCAGTTTCCTGTTCGCCTGCCGGGAAAGTTCCAAAATCAAAATCATTAGAATTTATTGTCAGATAATCATCATCAGTAGAAATCGAACAAAGTGTTGTGCTTGCATCCGCGCCCCCGTTATTTGAGAAATTAACCCATAATTCACCTGTTTCTCCGGGATCGAGAATATTATTATTCCCGTCGAAAATACTTAATTGCTGAAATATGATATCCGGTGCATGGACTTCCAATCCGAAATAAAGAGTCCAATTATTTTCATTACTTTGAACATCCATCTGGAAAAAAATGAGATGTCCGTCAGGACAAGTCTCATCGACAGAGATGGAAAAATCATCGAGATTGATTTCCGAATCTTCTCCGGGAATGTCATTATAAGCAGAACTGTTTGCTAATAAAGTTGTATATTCATCATTAAGGGAAATTATTGCAGAAACACCCGTTGCCGGATTTTCACCGAGATTATTCAAGGGAATATGAAGGTTAACGGTTTCCCCGTGATCGACATTCCCGTTTCCGTTCCCGCCTGAAATTTCAATCGTTCCCAGCACAAGGTAAGGTTCTTCGATAGAGATCGGAGGTCCTGTAAAGAAGATTGCCGATTCATTTTCCAGGACTTTTGCAGCAGTCGGATATTCGTTATTGAAAGTATATTCCAAACCAATGGTTCCGCTCGGGTCTTCGATCCCGACTGTCGCATATAAACCGTGATTAACGATAAATCCGAAATAACCTCCCTGATCGACATTACTTACCGTATGATATTGGAATTTTATTTCACTGTCTCCAAGCATTGTCGGATAATAATCGGCGTCGTATAATACAACCTGGAAAGTTTCCTCATTACTGTTATATTCATTGTATAATCTTGACCATTCGATCACAAAATAGTGATAAACATCGTTATAAAAGTAACACACATTTCCATCTCCGGTGATGAGATCATCCCAGAAAGGAGCAATGAGCGGGGACGGACCGAGAGCGCCCGGAATGTTCCAGTTCATGAATGAATTATTGTCAGTAATTCCCGGTGACAGCCAGCCATTTGAACAAACTGTTATCTCGGAATAATTCTGTCCGTAAAATCGGAAATTCAGCGGTAGATCGAGAACTTCCGTATCTCCTTCATTTCCCTGGTCATCTAGTTGAATTATTGTTCCTTGACCTCCGTAATCAGGATCTATCTCGATCCATTGATATTCGGGAGTATTGTAATAACCTGCATCTCCGTCATCAAAACAATAATATCCGTAAGCATCCGGTCCGAGCGGGTCTGTTACCAGGACTTCTCCAACTTCGAAGATGAAAGCAGAAACATTATCGTAACCATCTGCATTATAAAGTTGGATTTCGAAATTTATTTGAGTTCCGGGATAAATAGTCGTATTTGCTGAAATCTCAAACCTGTTTTCGTTATTGGAAATTTCTTCCCCGACTTCGATATTCCCAAAATAACCATCTGCATCTGAAATGGTAATATCAGGATGGGAACAGGAGATCGTGCCGTAGATATCGTTGGCATCGACCGAACCCAAATTTGAAACTGTGAGAGATATTTCCGCAGTTTCTCCCGGATCCAGAATATTGTTATTTTCATCAAAAACCGTAAAGGAACTAACATCGAGATTTGCTCCTTCGATATTCAGATAAATGATATCGTACCATTCGTTCTCTGAATTATCTGTGATCTGCATATCGATCTCGATCTCTGTTCCTCCTAAAACATCCGGCTGGACGGAAATATCGAAATCGTCCGCAGAAAAAGATGAAGAACCGGATTCAATATTTCCGTAGTCTTCCGTATCATCCGTGATCGTGATAAATTCATTTTCAGAGGAAATAGCGGCGGAAACATTATTGGCTGTGAGCGTTCCGTAATTCTGCAGATTAACTCTCAACTCGATATTTTCTCCGGGATTGATATTCCCGTCATTATTCCCGGAAGATGTTCCGGAATTATCGTCATCGATCTCGATTTCCAGGACATTAACAAAAGTATCTCCCTGCAGAATTTCAAAACTTCCCAGATGCGGGATGAAATTGTGTTTGGTAACTGTTAAAACTGCTTCTCCTTCTGAATCATAATTAAGCGGGAGGATTACTACACCCTGTTCATCGGTAAACGCAGTCGAGAAAATCTCATCATCTCCAAGGAGAACAGAAACCCAGGCATTCTCGATTGGAATTCCCTCATTATCCAGAACAGTAACTTCCAGGAGATTTGTGCCGAGAGCTACTTCACCCGGATAAATGACATCCAATTCCTGCGGAACTCCAGTCCAGAGTTCCATTCCCGGATCTCCCATGAGGTTGTTCCAATATGAAAAGCGGTAAACCCAGTTATTGGGATTTCCGGGGTAATTCAAAACAAGATTAATCTTTCCCCGATTTAAAGCACCACCAACCTGATAAATTCCTTCCGCAAAAATTCCATAAAAGGCTCCGGCATCGATGCAGTTATTAAAACAGGTGTGAGTATATCCGGTAGCAGTTCCGAAAGCAGCGATCGCACCTTTGGGAACAGCCGGAGAACCTGCTTTCAGGAAGGCTTCGCTGCGGCAGTCGTAAGTTCCCTCAAAATCACCTGTAAAGCAGGTTGGATGAGCAACAAAAGGGAGCATATAACCATTTGTCAGGTTTTCAGTATCATAATTATCCCAGCCGCTCATCTCGACAAAACCGCGATAATTAAAATAACTAACTCCGGAATTGAGATTATTGCTGATATGATAAACCCAGTTTCCGCTGTAAACTTCTTCACATTCAATATTCGGAGCATGTTCATCGATCATTTCTTTGATGAATACTTTCGTATCGACGCAGGAAGGACCGGATTCGTTCGGATCTCCGACCATTAAGGCTTTATCATACCATTCAATATTATCCAGGTAAGGATTTTTTTCATAATTGAGAATTTTAGAAACAATTGTCTGGAACTCGATCAGGGAATTAAAAGAAAGTCGCCCGATCAGGACATCTGCCAGGATATCATCTCCTTCCAATAAAGTATAATATTGATCGCCTTCACCATTATATTCCCCGGGATCGATATGCCCGGTGGGAATGGAAAAATTCCCGCCTGCATCACCGACAAGGCAAACAAATTCGGGAGGATTCTGCCAGTTATCATAAGCGTCCTGAATATAATTTTTTATCTGGTTCAGTTCGGTTCCGGTTTCCGCAGTGCTGGCAGCAATCACTTCGAATCCTTTTTGATGCTTCCATTCCGTCAGATAATCGAGAGTTTGCAAAACGGAAGCATTATCAGGATAAATAAAGAGATAACACGGCTGCTGGTATTCTTCGTCGCGAGTGATAAGATAATTAAAATTCACGACCGTGGACTCGTATAATGGTTGAAAAAATCTTGATTTCGGATGAATTATCGATTTGATATTTTCTCCGCCATTCCCGGAAGAAGTAATTTCCAAATCGATATTTTTGATAATTCTTAGTTCTTTTTTGACAGGATCGAATTGAAACGGATTTATGGTCAGGTTCACAACCCGGAAATCCCTCATAATTGCCGGTTCACCAAGTTCGGCAATTTTCCCGGGGAATATTTCTCCGTTTGTATAAAAATCATTATCGATGATAAAACTCCGATCATTAGGCTGACTCTCGCTTTGCAGTCTTTGTCTTGGATAGATATTTATATTCCTGATAATTTCTTCCTCAAAATTTAAAATAGTAACCTCTACCTCTCCTTGATTTGGAATCGCGACTAATTTAGAAAACCTGGGTAGATCCGGTTTCCCGATCTCGAGGAATTCACCAGCATTAAAATAAGAGATTTTTTGATAATTTATACTATTTTCGGAAATGTTTTCAAGTTGATATCCATCCAGGGAAAACTCGATTTCGGTTCTTTCAGAGTAGGATGAAACACAATCGAATAATTCTTTATGTAAGTTTTCCGGAACATTTACTTTTTCCGCACTAATGGTCAATCCTGTAATTAGTAATACAATTAATAACATTTTTTTCACAATTTCCTCCAATATAAATTTAATCCTAAAATTTATGCAATTTGCGAACCAAGATTTTGTGGTGATACGAAGGGGCAAGATATTTTATAGACAAAAGGAAGAAACAGAAGACATATAGATTCAAATACAGTAAATCAGCATTTGGGGAGAGTGTAAATTTTGGGCTTTCATCGAGAAGAAAAACTTAATTCAATTTCGGCTGAAGCCGAACTTAAATCAAGTTTTTAAGTCAATTGTATTTATGATTTGCATAAAAAGAGAGAGGTTATGTTATCAAAAAGATAAAGAAAACTCTTTTAGTTTGAAAAACAAATTTCCGACTAAAATGCAAGCAATTGCAGAAAAGTCCAGACTAAAACGCAATATCTTGCATTTTAGTCGGATGTTACTATTTCAGATCATCGATCCTCTTTGGACTCCAATAATCCGGTAAAAGCGATCTATATTGTTAATTCCTGAATCTATCTCCGATCAATATAACATAGACAACTTATCACAAGATGATGAAATCACTTGTGACAAGTTTCTAACTTTTCATGATCGACCCTTTTGATTTTTTCCAATATCTTCAAATCTTCTAAATCTTTGTTTCGTGCTGCTGCTTTTTTCATTTTAATTATATCATCCAGACTCGGAAAATATACTTCGATATCTCCAATTTTGTTTTTGATCTTGTTCTTCCAAACTTCTTCAAACTCGACACCTGCCACGAATGGGTGAATATCGGTTTCCAAAATATATTGTCTGATTAAAATCTTATTCATAAGAAGTTCTTCTATTGTAATATCCGAAACATCATATCCAAATTCATTAAGTGCTTTTAGAGTTTTTTTGGCATTTATTTTTTCCGCTCTGATAAAAATATCGATATCGAGTGTGGCTCTGGAATATCCATAAACAGGAAAGGCAGTTGCTCCTATGATAAGAAAATCTACTTTATTTTCTTTTAATAATCTCAAAAGGTTTTCTATGTCCATTTTTAATCAGCATCTCCATAATCATTTTCGATTTGTCGAACATCATTCTAAATCTCTCCCGGACAGTGAGAGTTCGTTGATATTGAAGTTCGAATTCGAGTTCTTTTTCGGGATTATTTTCTTTTGATTTGTAAATCATCTCGTTCCTTTTATCAATTAATATCTTTTATCTCAAATTTAGCATTGGGAACATAAGTATCTAAATATATTTTATATTTTTTCAATAATTATCCTTCCTGTTTTTATATCCCTCAACCATTTCTTTAAAATATAAATAGAGTTATTATGTCAATGAAAAATCACAGATACAGTTCTTTTCTCATCATTTTATAAAAGTAACCTCAATCCTTTTTGAACTCTTCCTTTATCAATATTCTCATCAAATCCCATTCTTCGGGCAGCAACCTTTTATATCGATAATTCCTGAATCTATCTCCGATCAATAAAATCGTTCCTTTGTCATCTTCCGTGCGAATAACCCTCCCAGCTGCCTGCAGAACTTTCGTCATTCCGGGGTAAATATAAGCGTATTCGAAACCTCTCTCAAATTCCTCGAAATATTGCCTGATCAGATGCCGTTCAAACGAGATTTTAGGAAGCCCGACTCCCACGATCACTGCTCCGTCGAGTCGTTCTCCAACCAGATCAATACCTTCACCGAAAATTCCTCCTAACACTGCAAATCCGACAAGGGTTCGGACATTTTCATGATCGAATTTTTCAAGGAAATCGTTTCTTTCTGGTTCTGTCATGGCAGGAGTCTGCCGGATAAGATCGATTTCGGAAACAGAGAGAGAAAAAATTTCATAAACCATTTTCAAATATACGTAAGACGGGAAAAAAATTAGATAGTTCCCTTTTTTTTGTCTGACGAAATCTGCGATCAAAAAAGCGATTTTTTCTTTAGTTTGCCGGCGGTGTTTGTATCGAGTAGAGATTTTATGAGCAAGATACACTTTCAGATTTTCAGCAGGAAATGGGGAAGGAAACTTCAAAAAATCTGTAAATTCCGCACAACCGAGAATATCTTTGAAATACTCGAAGGGAGTCATTGTTGCAGAAAAGAAAATACCAGAACTGCATCTTTCCAGGCATCGATCCAGAAGTCCGGAAGGATCGATACAAAAGAGTTTTACCATGAAATCTTTGTTCTCTTTTTCATAGCAGGTCGTATATTTTTCATCAAAAAGTTCCGATATTCTGAAGAAGTTCAAAACATCGAAATAAGTTTCCAATAATTTTTTCCTGAAAGTAGTTTTGATGTTAAGAGAAAGCCATTTCTCTGTAGTCTTCAGGAATTTCTGTAAAATCGGGAACAGGTTTTCAGGAATTTCATTTTCATTAAAATAACCTTCTAAATCATCACTCTGTTTCCGCATTTTCAGCAGCCGGGAATTGATCTTTCCTAATTCTTGATAAATTTTGGGAAGATCATTTTTTAAAATTTTCCGAGTTTGGAGAATCTCTTTCTTAAACAATTCTGCTGAAAACATCGATCTGGCACGATCAACAAGGTTATGAGCTTCATCGATCAGGAAAGCGAATCTATCATCCTTCTTTCGATTCTCCTCGTCAAAAAACCTTCGTAAATAAACTCGCGGATCAAAAGCATAATTATAATCGCAGATAACACAATCCGACCAGAGTGAAATTGCCAATGAAAACTCGAACGGACACACTTCGTGTGTTCGACTGTATTTTTCGATTATTTCTCCGGTCAGGGAATTTTCCTTGAAAATATCATCCAAAGCAGTTTCGATCCGGTCATAAAAACCTTTAGCGAATTTGCATTCTTCACCCATGCAGGCATTTTCCGGGTTGGGACAGATCTTATCTTTGGCAGTTAAAGTCATGAATTTGAAGTTCAGACCTTTTTCTGTCATTTTTTGGAGGGCTTTTTCTGCTGCTTCTTTGCCGGTAGTTTTGGGAGTTAAATAGAAAACTTTTGTCGTATGTTTTTCCGGGAATGCTTTGATAGCCGGAAAGAGAACTGCGGCTGTTTTCCCGATCCCGGTCGGAGCCTGCACGATCAACTGCCCGGAATCGCGAATTGTTCGATAAACTTCGGTTGCCATTTGCCGTTGACCCAGGCGATACTTCTCAAATGGAAATTCCAGGTTTTTGATAGATTTGTCCCGCATTTTTCGATAATCGAATAACCGGTTCATCCAGATTTCATATTTTTGGAAAAGCGTCTGGAAGAACTCTTCCAATTCCTGTTTGGAAAAGGTCTTAGTGAATTCTCTTATTTCTCCGGATTCGAGTTGATAATAAGTCAGACGAACATCTATTTTCTGCTGATTTTGTTCGGAAGCATAAATAAATGCATAGATTTTTGCTTGTGCCCAATGCAAAGGATTTTCTTTTTTCTCAAGAGAATCGATGTTTCTTTCAGTAGTTTTGATCTCTTCGATGATCGTTTTATCAGGAAAGACAAAAACTCCGTCGATCCTGCCTTTTATTTCCATGAGAAAATTTTCAGTTTCGAGCTGCCGGGAAACAAATACTTCCTTCTGATATACTCCCGGTCTGGATTTTTGAATTTTCTGATGGATCCGGATTCCGGAAACTGCCCGACTCGAACTCGCAAAAACTTCCAAATTCAAATCACCGCTGCGGTGAGTGTATTCTGCGAGTTCACGCACTGAAATGGTGATCTTTTCTTTCATAAATTTTCTAACTCCCCTAACTCCTCTTTAACAAAAGAGGGGAATAATATGGAACGATAATTTTCCTAATTATTCTCCCCTCTCTTTTTAAGAAAGGGGCTGGGGGTGAGTTCTATTTTCTTTTCCAACCTTTGATACCGATGCACCAATTCATCGATCAGACTCATCTCGAAAATGTAACTTTGTTTGACCAGAGCGATTGCTTTTTTCGTATATTGCAAGGCTTTTTTATAGTTATGCCGCCGATGTTCTTCGATCTTAGCGAGTTCGATGAAAGCATAAATTTCATTCAGCTCCGCAGCTGTCAGCCAGAGTTTTTCTGCTGTTTCGATCTGTCCTCTTTTTTTATAAAGAAAGGAAAGTTGTTTCAAACATTTTGCATTTTGCGGATGTTTCTTTAATCCGATTTCGAATATATCTCTGGCTGAATCGTGATCTTCACAATCTTCGAACAATCTTCCAATTTCAAATAAATTATTTTGGAAAGGATTTTCCCCGGTCTTTGAAAATTGCAGAATTTCAGAAATTTTAACTAAAAGTGCTGCCAAAGAAATAATGTCGATTTTATTATGATGAAAAACATTTTTCAGAAGTGCTGCATCTCGATTTTCCAGATAATGAAAATAGACTTGCGGGATCTCGCTGCCGGGAATATCGTTGGAAAGGTCTCGTTGCTTGTTTAGTATTTCTTTTTCCAGGTTCTGAAGAGTACAATTCTTCAAAGAATTCTTCCATAACCTGCGGGAAAGATGCAGCAGATCGAGGTTTCCCATTTTATTCAGTTTTTTCTGATTTAAAATAAAACGCGTTTTTAAGAGAGGAATGTCGAAACTTTTCCCATTGAAACTGACGAAAACCGAAAATTTCCTGAATTCATCTTCGAGAGCATTTATGAGAAATATTTCTGAGGCAGGCTCGGACATAAAATATTGTTTTACGATAAAATTGTTTTCCCGGAAAAATCCGATCCCAACCAGGAAAACCAGAGTTCCGGTTCCGCCTGCTAAACCGGTTGTTTCGGTATCGAGGAAAACCAGATCCTCTAATTTCCTGTTTTGGATTCCGGCCCATTTGTTGATTATTGGAGGAATTTGGAAATCTTCTATTTTGATATTACCAAAATTTAAAGGGAGTTTTTCCAAATATTCAACGAGAAATATTTTTTTGTTTTCCGATAAATAGCTGCCGTTTACAAGATGGTGAATGTCTTTATCTGAAATGATCTCTTTTTCTTCCTGTTTTTTGGTTTTCGGAAGGATGTCTTTTAAAATGTTTTCTAATTCATGCATTTGATTTTCAATAGAATCCATATTATCCCTCCGGCAGCTACCGAGGGAATTTAAAAGGTTTTTAAATTGATAAATCTTTGTTTTTTATCTTCACTTAATTATCTTGATCAAAGGTAGAAATCCCACTTGATCTCCCCTTAAAAAGGGGAGTTATCTGGAATCAATCATCATTTTGATCATCCCCGAAACCTCTTCCTTCGCTCCAACTCCATTCTCCGCAACCGGACCGACACATGCGGGACAACCATCCTTACATTCGCATTTGGAAACTACTGCAAATGCTTCTTCGATCATCTTATCGTGAATTTCATACAATTTTTCACTCAAACCGATCCCGCCCGGAATGCTGTCATGAAAAATTATTGCCGGTCTTTTATCAGCAAGTTTAGAAGAAAATTCCTGATGCACCCTGATATCTTTCCGGTCGCACATCAAAAAGAGAGGAGCGATATTTCCCAATAGATATGATAAACCTGCCAATCCGCTTCTGATCATTACCTGCTTCTCTGCTTCCCGATGACAAGCCGGACAGAGAGTGATCAGGTTATCCGGTTTATTCGCTTCTTTTTGGGAAAGAAAAGAACGGAACGGAATCTTGTGATGTACATCGAAGTGTATGTTTTTCTCGATTGCCGAACAATTCCGGCAGGTAAATTTATCTCTTTCCCGTACCTGTTCCGAGATCGATTTCCAATCAGCACCGTAATCATTCTGCTTTTTCCATAAATTCAAATCATCCAACTTTTCGACTGTTTCATCCGCAAGCGAAAACCAGTAACCATAAGTAATCATCCTGTTTGCGGGAAGATCGAGAGTTTCATAACCGAGAATTTCATTGGAATACCATTTCATTTTTTTGTAGCCGATAACCTGATCCGTAACTTTCAACTGCCCGTAAAATTTGTCACCTCCGTTTATCTTTTCTACTTTTTTCAATGTTAGCAGTTCAAATTCCGACCTGCTCTGTGATTGTGTATAATAATCGACTTTTCTTTTTTCCATTTTGATGATATGATCCTTCTGATCGAGATTCCTGACAAGATAAGACTCCCCGTTATGAATATAAACCGCTTGCGGATGCGTCATCCAGAAAGCACTTCCCTCATCGACCTTACCGATCGTTTTTCCTTCCGACTGGAGAAGATATTCGTTTGCTCCGACCGTGCGGAGAGAAATTTCATCAGCCGGATAAGAACTGGATTTCCAGAAAAAGGTATTATTGGATGAGAACAGTTTTCCATATTTCTGGAGAAGTTCCAGGTATTCACCAACACTTTCGGGTTTTAGATTTCCATAAGATTCCGTGTTCAGAAAAGGTTTCTCGAAAACCGCACATTGCAGATGATGCAGCAGGATGAACGGATTATCAGGATTGATCAGGGCTTGTTCCGGGGAATTTTCCAATAAATATTCCGGGTGAGATGCCAGATATTGATCGAGCAAATTGGAAGAAACAACCAGGATCGATAAAGACGAACTTCCTTTGCGTCCGGCCCGACCCGACTGCTGTTTTGTCGAAGCGATACTTCCCGGGTAACCGCAGATAATGACCGTATCCAATCCACCGATATCGATCCCGAGTTCCATCGCATTTGTCGCGACTGTCATCCGGATCGTACCCTCGCGGAAAAGCCGTTCAATCTTTCTTCTTTCAGATGGTAAATAACCGGAGCGATAGCCGTGAATCGTTTCCGGGCTTTTGATATTTTTGTGTAGATAAGTAACGATCAATTCGACCATTCTGCGGGAATGAGCAAAAATCAGAGTCTGTCCTTTTTCCTGGAAGATCAGATTTGCCAGCCGGATCGTCTCCTGCATCGCACTCCTGCGGATTCCGAGCTCTTTGTTCACGAATGGCGGATTGTAGATCATAAAATGTTTTTCTCCGTGCGCAGAGCAGTCATTATCGAGCAAAATGAAATCTTCTTCGAGTAAATTTGAAATGAAATCGCGAGCATTGGAAAGTGTCGCAGAAGTCAGAATGAATCTCGGTTTGGTTTGATAAAATTCTGCAACTCGTTTCAGTCTTCTAATCACATTCGCAAAATGAGAACCGAAAATTCCCCGGTAAATATGAACTTCGTCGATCACGATAAATGCTAAATTGCTGAAAAAATCAGTCCATCTTGTATGATGCGGCAGAATTCCAAGATGCAGCATATCAGGATTGGAAAAGATAAAATTTGCTTTTTCCCGGATGCTCTTTCGTTGTTCATTCGGAGTATCTCCGTCATAAATTCCGAGTTTTGCTTTTTGTTTTTGGGAAGATACTTCATGCAAATCAGTGAGAAATTTCTGCAGGTTGTTTTTCTGATCTTGTGCCAGGGCTTTGGTCGGGAAAAGAAATAATGCTCGTAGATCAGGATTTTTTAGAAAAGATTGCAAAATCGGGAGTTGATAACAAAGACTTTTCCCGCTATCGACTCCGGTGCTGACAACAATGTTGTTATTTTGAATTTCTTTAAAAGCATCGTTTTGATGTGCATAAAGTTTGGAAATTCCCTGCTTCTTCAGGACTTTTGCTAAAACAGGATTCAGAGTTTCAGGAAAATCAGAAAGTTGTGCCTTCTTTTTCTCTTCAATATGATGAATAACAATATTTTGAGCAATCTTCCTGATACTCGTAAGTTTTTCGATCCCGTTTTTTATGCTCATTTTTCATACCTTTATTTTTCTCTAACATACATTTTTTGGATATAATTCGGTGTTTATGTTTCATTTTGCAGCCATTTTTACCGCTAAAAAGTAAAGAACTGCGATTTCTAAGTCATCTCGATTTTCTCAAAGTATAGACGCGAGTACACTGGATGTACAAAGAGAATTATTTAGCCAAAAACCAACTTGCATACAACGGTAAATTGATAAAATTATCATTTTGCAGAAAATTTCTTGGTGAACAGCGAAATATCCGATCCGGTTTGTATTTGTTCTCATAACTTCTTAAACTCTTAAGATTCCTGCTCAAACCGCTTTTTGCTTCCACAGGTAGAATGGAGTTCCCTCTTTGCAAAACAAAATCAACTTCTGCTTCACTTTTGGAGGTCCAGTAATAAAGCTCCCTGAATCCGGCTGAAACGAGTTCTGAAGCAATATAATTCTCGATAAAAGCACCATTGTATTCGGTAAATAGTTCATTGGGTTTTATAATAAGATCAGAAGTAATATTCAGCATTGCTCCCAGCAAGCCGGTATCATGCAGGTAAATCTTGAATTTAGTCAGGTCTCCATAACCGGAAAGCGGAAGTTTGGGAACTTTGATATTATTTACAACATGGATCAAACCTGCTTTTCTCAACCATTCGATCACTTGCTCATAATCAGCAGAGCGTGCGTTCTTTCGTACTTCGCTGTATTTGAATTTCTTTCTCTCCCTGGCAAGTTGTCCGGGAATGGAATGCCATAATTCCGAAATTCTGATCGCTTGTGATTTGACCGTATATTTGGAAAAATCTCTCTGAAAGGCTTCCAGTATTTCATTCTGGATCTTCCTGGCAGTTCCAATATCCTGTTCAACCAGGTAGTTCTTCAATACTTCCGGCATGCCGCCCAGGTAAAGATACATTTTCAGATGTTCGAGCAATTTCTCATGAACGATTCCGGCTAACGGTTCAAAATCTATTTTTTCACAGAGAGTCTCTGCCAGCAGACTCTCGCCGAAAGCAGTTAAATATTCAAAAAACGACATGGGATAAATGGTCAGAAAATTAACCTTGCCGACCGGAAAACCCGATTCCTTCCCGATACTGACTCCTAGTAAAGAACCGGCTGCAATAACATGATATTCCGGTGCCTGATCACAGAAATATTTCAGACTCACCAGAACACGCGGGGCAGCCTGGATCTCATCAAAAAAGAACAAGGTTTCGGCAGGAACTATTTTGCGACCAAGATAAAGACCGACATCGGTTATGATCTTCTGTGGAGTGAGACTTTTAGCGAACAGTGTTTTCAAATCAGGATCCTGCTCAAAATCGAGATAAACAATATCAGAATATTCATTATGACCGAACTCGGTTACAATGTAGGTTTTACCAACCTGTCTGGCTCCCTGGATCAATAATGGCTTTCTATGACTGCTTTGTTTCCAGGCAAGCAATTCCTCATAAACTTTTCTTTTCATCTATTTTCTCCCCAAAAATGCTGGAAACACAAAAAATTATCCCCTGAAAAATGTAAAGAAGTAAAATTTTATCCCGGGAAAAATGTAGATTTAGATGAATATTATGTGCGGAAAAGTGTAGTTTTTTATTTTGAATGGTAATAAAGTTGGAGAGTTATGCTGCTTTCTTTTTCTCAATAAAATGCGTGACAATATTCCGGCTGATATTGCTGATATTGAATAGCTTTTCGATCCGTTTTTTATGCTCATTTTTCTTAAAACCTTTATTCTCTTTAACACTCAATTTTTTAAAGATATTGGTGTCAATAATTCCTTTTTTTGCCACTGAGACACAGAAATCACGGAGTTTTAAAATGATTTAATAATAAAATCTTTGTGATCCTTAGTGTCTTCGTGTCTTCGTGGTTGCTCTAGACTTTCACTTTTTCCTTGACGATAAAATCGTCTTTTTTTATCTACAAAATCGAAGATAGAAAGGCGGATGAAAGTATTTTTCAAAAGAAAATGAGGATAAATAAATTTCTGGCAAAATGTAATCTGGGTTCGAGAAGATCCGTTGAAGACCTTGTCAAGAATAATGAGATTTCCGTTAATGGTGAACTTTGTACGGATCTGACAACTCAAATCGATCCTGAAAAAGATGATGTCAGATTTAATGGGAAAAAAGTCTCTCCTAAAAATGAGAATATCTACTTAATGCTGAATAAACCGAAGAAATACCTGGTTTCACGAAAAGATGCTTATGACAGGAAAACAGTTTACGATCTTCTCCCGGATCTTGATGTTCATTTGTTTGCGATCGGCAGGCTGGACTATCTTTCCGAAGGACTTTTGCTGCTGACCAGCGATGGAGATTTCGCCAATCAGATCATTCATCCGCGTTATAAATTGCCGAAAGTTTATAAAGTTCAGGTGAAAGGAAACATCCGGGATGAACAGTTGCAGAAACTTCGGGATGGAATTGTGATCGCCGGGAAAAAAACGCAGCCGGCAATCGTTTATATTAAAAATCGTGCTGCCGGAAAAACGCAATTGAAAATAACGCTCTTCGAGGGCAGGAAACGCCAGATCAGGAGAATGATCGGTAAGATCGATGCAGAAGTGCTGGAATTGAAAAGACTGCAAATCGGAGATGTCAAACTGGGAAAATTACCGACGGGAATGTGGAGATTGTTGAAACCTAATGAAGTTTTGAGTTTGAGGAATTATCAAAAGAGAATAGTGTAACTCGACTTTGCAAGTTGAGAAATTGGGCTTCTGTTCGCATCTGACAGCTGCCTGATGTGAACGAGAAGATTTTTGCGTTCTTGTTCCCAAACTCCATAGCCTAGGTGAAAACTGTTTTTATGGACAAATTTAACAAAATGTCATCCTGGCGGAGTCGAAGGATTTTGTTTAATTTCTTGTTCCCAAACTCCGGTTTGGGAACACAATAGTTGGGAAACTCTGTTTCAAATACTCAATACTTCAAAGCAGAATCAATTCATTCCCAAACAGGAGTCTGGGAACGAGAAGTAACACCGAAAGACACGAGTGTGAAGGAAAAATAAGTAATTTTTTGTTCGTGTTGTTCGTGTTGTTCATTGCTAAATTGTTTTGTAAATAATAGTTCGTTTCTATTCGTTCTTGTTCGCTGTTAATAGAGGATTTATGAAAATCGGATTGATCGGATTACAAAATTCCGGAAAGACAACTATTTTTAATGCTCTGACCGGATTGGAAGCGGAAATAACTTCATATTCGACCGGGAAAGCAGAACCTAACCTGGGAATGGTAGAAGTTAAGGATGAAAGGGTCGAGAAATTAGCCGAGATCTATCAACCGGAAAAGAAGGTTCATGCTCACATCGAATACATCGATTTCGGGGGAATGACAGGTGAAAATGAAAACACCGATGTATTTTCAGATTCTTCGCTGGCTCTGGTCAAAACTGCCGATGCTCTGGCTCTTGTTGTCAGGAATTTTAATGATGAGATAATTTCCCGGATATCCGGTAATCCCGATCCGATCAGGGATATTCGGCAGATCGAAGCCGAACTTGTAATCTCCGACCTGATCATTACGGAAAAAAGAGCAGAGAAAATTATTCTCAATAAAAAGAGAGGACTCAAAGATGCGAAACTTCTGCTCGAAGAAAAAGCGATCGATAAAGTCATTGAATTTCTGAATGAAGATAAACCGCTGCGCTCATTGGAATTGGCAGACGATGAAGAAAAAGCGATCAAAGGATTCCGGTTCAGCAGCCGTAAACCTTTATTGATCATCCTGAATTCCGATGAGAAAAATTTCGGGAAAAACCGGGAATTACTTTTGGAAATCGAGAAAAATTATAAAGTGATCGAATTTGCCGGAAATTTTGAGATGGAATTGAGCAAACTTTCCGCAGATGAAGCAAAAGAGTTTATGGAAGATCTGAATATAAAAGAATCTGCTCGAGACAGATTGACAAAGATTTCTTACGAATTGATGGGTTACATCAGTTTTTTCACCAAAGGAAAACCCGAAGTTCATGCCTGGACGATCACGAAAGGAAGCAATGCTGTCGCAGCAGCAGGAAAGATCCATTCCGATCTGGCAAGAGGATTTATCCGAGCCGAATGCTTTTCGTACGACGATCTGATAGCAGCAGGTTCTGAAAAAAAATTGCGGGAAAAAGGTCTGTTCAGGCTGGAAGGAAAAAATTATCATGTCAAAGATGGCGATATTCTGACGATCCGGTTTAATGTGTGAAGCAACATTGTTACAAATCCCCCGATTGGTAACACAATTTTTTTGGGAAAACAAATCTCATTGATCGGAGATTGGTTTCATTCACAAAAATTCTATCGGTAGAAATACTTATTATTTGAATAAAAAACTTTATGAATTATTTACGAATATTTCAGATAAATAATCTGTTTCTTATAAGTAAGGATTGGTTAAAATATTTTACCTGAAGTAGATATTGGTAAAAAAAATCAAGTTTTCTTTACCAATCAGCAAGATAGGTAAAAATAAAGTTGTTTTTTTTACCAATTAATAAAATCCCAAACTCATGATAGGAAAGGGTGTAAATAAATTGATTTTAAATGAGATGGATTAAAAAGAGGATTATCGCATTGTTACCAATCCCCCGATTGGTAACACAATTTTTTTGGGAAAACAAATCTCATTGATCGGAGATTTTTTCAAAACAAAGATTTTGTGAGATGTTTCATCCTTCCCGAAAGTTTTCGGTGAGATCGGGAATGATGACATATTGGTAGTTTTTGTTTGATGTTAATTTAATTTACGGAGAAAAAATGAGAGACGACATAAAAGTCGATATCCGTCGTATAATAATCGGAGTAATAATCCTGCTGATCGCAATATTACTGCTGGTTTCGGTTTCGGTCGAGATAAATTTGATCATCGAGGATTATCTAATTTTAAAGGAAGCAGACCTGACTTTCTGGCAAATATTGAGGATCGATTTCCCGGAAAATATCAAAAACCCGATCGGAACTTTTGGAGCATTCTTCAGTTTCTGGTTGATCTATATTTTTGGAAAATTCTTCAGCATCTCGCTGCTGCTCGGGATTGGATTGATCGGATTTTTCAGCGTGTTCCTGAAGGACGAAAAACATATTTTATGGAAAACAGTTTTTTTTGTACTCTTTTCCTTTTTCTTCAATTTACTGCTGTTCATCATCAATGAAGAAACGATCATGCAAGCCGGAATTGTTCCATTGAGTGTTTATCATTTTTTCAATAACATTTTTAATTCTACCGGAACCGCGATCATCTCGATAGTTCTCATTATTGCCTGTCTTCTGGTAATTTTTGAAGTTGAAAATGTAAAAATATTTTTCCTATTTTTTGGGAGAACAATCGCAAATATCTGCAAATTTATCTTCCGGAAAAGAAAGAAAAAATTTCCCAAAATAAAGAGAGAAAAAAAAATAAAGATCAAACCGGAGAAAAAGGAAATCTCTCCAAAAATCGAACCGTTTATCGAGGAGTCCGAAAGGTCTCCCAATATCATCGATCATGCGACTTCTCTCGATGCGGATAAAGAACGGAGAATTGTTAAACCGATCATTCCCAAAAGAAAATTGACCCAGGAAAGATCGGAAGTCCCGGATGAGCCGACCAGGTTTTATGAAAAACCTGATATCGAATCGTTCCTGACCAGCGTCAAATCGGACAAAAGAGACAGGGAGGAGATCGAGGAAAACATCAAGATCGTGAGCAAGATCCTGGAGCGGAAATTAGCGGAATTCAGTGTGGAAGCGGAAGTTATTAATGTTAATATTGGACCGATCATAACTCAATACGAGATCAAACCTGCTCCGGGAGTAAAGGTCAGCAAATTCCATACATTAGCGGACGATCTCGCCCTGGCGATCAAAGCGAAAAGTATTCGCGTGCAGGCTCCGATCCCGGGTAGAGGTTTGGTCGGAATTGAAATTCCCAACATTAACCGCGATACGATTTTCATGAAGGATGTGATGCTTTCCGAACAGATGAAATCTGCCGATAGTATCCTGACCATTGCGCTTGGTAAAGACATTTCCGGAAACCCGGTCGTGGCTGATCTGAATTTGATGCCGCATCTTCTTATTGCCGGAGCAACCGGTTCTGGGAAAAGCGTTTGCGTCAATACGATCATTAATTGTCTTTTATTCAGAACAATTCCCGATGAAGTGAGGCTGGTTCTCATCGATCCGAAAAGGATCGAACTATCCGGTTATGAAGGAATTCCGCATCTCATTCAAAATGTAGTAACCAACAATGAAGATGCACTCGCTGCCCTTGAATGGGGAGTTTCCGAAATGGAAAGAAGATACGAACTTTTCCAGAAATATAAAGTGCGGAATTTAGCCGGATACAATCGAGAAATAAAAAGGTTGAAAGAATTAGAGGAAAAAGAGGGCGAAGGAATCGAGGAAACCGAAAAAATCGAAGATGATGTTCTTCCGTATATCATCATTATAGTCGATGAATTTGCCGATTTGATGATGACTGTCGGCAGGGAAGTAGAACGACCCATAACCCGTCTTGCGCAAATGGCTCGCGCGATCGGGATCCATCTTGTTCTCGCTACGCAAAGACCTTCCATCAAAGTGATCACCGGGATTATCAAAGCCAATTTTCCTTCCCGCATCGCTTTCCAGGTTTCCTCAAAGATCGATTCCCGCGTAATTATCGATGCGAACGGAGCGGAAAAACTTCTCGGTAAAGGTGATATGCTTTTCATGCCGCCCGGAAAAGCAATGACAGAACGCATTCACGGTGCCTTCATCTCGGATTCGGAAATCCATAATATCGTGAATTACCTGAAAACTCAACCCAAACCGGAACAGGAGATCAAGATCATCGAAGACGAACAAACCGAGCTGGAGGAATTTTCCTATGATGACGAACTCTTCCCGGAAGCAGCTGTTGCTGTTGTAACAGCGAATGTTGCTTCGGTTTCAATGCTGCAGAGACATTTCAAGATCGGGTATGCGAGAGCAGGAAGATTGGTCGATATGCTGGAACGAGCAGGAATTATCGGTCCGCATGTAGGCAGCAAATCGCGGGAAGTGCTGGCAACCGAAGAAGATTTGAAGATCTATGGGTATTTGAAAGAATAAAAAAGGGACAAGGAGAAGGGAAAACGGAGGAAAGAAGAAACGGAAAAGGGAGAAACGGAGAAAGGGAGAAATAGTTGAACTTGTTGAATTAGTTGAAGTAGTTACGCTAGTTCAATATTCAATTTTCAATAGTAAATATTCAATTTTATGGTTGAATTGGGAAAAAGGAAAAAAGAAAAGAATAAATTCTGCAAAAAAGATTCAAATGTAATCAATAACCCGCTCCTTTATCCCGGAATATTTCCTAACTGGAGTTGGGAATGGTGAGAATATTTTTTATGGAAAGAAATCATTATGTTATCCTTCCAATAAGGAGAGAAAGTATTAATGTTGTCCCTCTGAAAAGGAAACACTTATGTCATTCACGAAATATTTGTTGACATATCCTTCCAATAAGGAAACTTTGTATCAATTTTTTCCTTATAAGGAGGAAATATGAAAGATATTTTCAAGATGCTTATTAAAGGTTTTCAAACACAAATTCCCATAAAAGAAGTATGCAAACGGGATTTGAAAATTCCGGCAGATACAAATAAGATCATTGCTTTAACGGGTACCAGAAGGTGTGGGAAAACATATTATTTCTATGCGATGATAAATAAGCTTTTAACAAAAGAGATCAAACCGGAACAAATTCTCTATATTAATTTTGAAGACGAAAGATTGGATTTGAAATCCCCTGATATGCAGTCGATCTTGGATGCATATTACGAGTTATATCCGGGAGCACGAGATGAAGAAATATTTATTTTTTTTGATGAAATACAGGAAGTAGAAAATTGGGAAAAATTTGTCGCCAGGCTCTATTCATCAGTTACTAAAAAAATCTTCATAACCGGTTCGACATCCAAAATGATCAGCAGCGAAATCGCAACTCAATTGCGCGGCAGAAGCATTTCCTATACTTTGTATCCATTATCTTTTAAAGAATATTGCAGATTCGCAAATATTTCTGTGGAAGATGTTTATTCCCCCCGGAATAGAGCCGTTATCAAATCCGCATTCGATAGTTATTTATTTGCAGGAGGTTATCCCGAAACCGTGAAAATCGATCCTGAAATCCGGCGAAAAATCCTGCAATCCTATTTCGATGTAATGATATTCAGAGACATTGTGGAAAGATATAATGTCAGGAATCCAATTGTTCTGAAACATTTTATCAAACAATTAATGAACACTATTTCAGCGGAATTTTCCGTAAATAAAATTTACCATGATTTGAAGAGTAACGGTTTTCAAACGAGTAAAGATAAACTGTATTCATACCTGGATTTTTGCAGAGATTGCTTCCTTTTTTTTGTGGTTCATCAAAATGAAAAATCGTATCGAAAACAACAAAAAAACAATAAGAAAATATATGCTGTAGATAATGGTCTTCTTTCGACCATAAATTACGCTTTTTCGCAAAATAACGGCAGGCAACTGGAAAACCTGGTCTATCTCCATCTAATCAGGAAATATGAGCATGTTCATTATTATTATAATGGTTTTGAATGTGATTTTTTGATAAAAGAAAACGAGAATATCTCGATAATAATCCAGGTTTGTTTTGATATTTCGAATACTCAAACCAGAAAAAGAGAAATCGATGCTTTGCTGAGATTATCCGAGATCTATCCCGATGCAGATTTGATCCTGCTGAATATGGAGGAAGAAGTCGAAGTTATGATAGCTGAGAGAAGGATCAAAATAATTCCTGCCTGGAAATGGTGCCAGGAGATTTGATATTTATAAGTGGGAAATATGAAAAAAAAAATATTAAAATTAGTCCTGTTTGAAATAATAAATTGCATAATTCTATCTCAATCTCTAATTGCACAACCTGTAATTCTCGATGACATCTACCTGAATTTACAGACTAAATACGACACCATCAAAACTTTCCAATCCGATTTTGAACAGACAAATTTCTGGCAGGAATTGGACATCCAAAAAAAATCTTATGGAAAAATATTTTATGACGAATCGAGATTATTATTGAATTATTCCGAACCTGCCGGACAAAAAATGCTCATCGACAGCACCACCGTTACGATTTACGATTCAACCTCCAAACAAGCATTGATCTCGAACAAAGTGGAAACCGAATTGCGACCGGTAAAATTCATTTCTCTGTATTGGGAAAATTCTCAAAAAGAGTTGATCGAGCAAAATAGCGATAATTTTAAAATACAAATTACAACTGAATTCAAAGAAAGGATTTTAGTGGAAATAAGAAAAACTCTCATCTCCGGATTTACTTTTTATGATCGGGAAGGGAATTCAGTGCAATATATTTTCAACAATGAAAAAATAAACAGGCAACTCCAGGAAAATATTTTTGAATTGGAACTTCCTGATGATGTGAATATTCTCGATAATAGAATGTAACCTTTCCGAAATTTCCTCAGAGAAATTCTTCCTTATTAAATTCGGAAAGTTTTAGATAATCTGAAACTTAACAAGTTTTTGATACTTGTGAAGTTTTATTGGTAATAAGAACATGACTTCGTGAATTGATCGATTAAAAACTTCAAGGTTCGACAAACCTTGGAGGTTTGATAAAGATTGAAATTCCGATACTATGAACTAAACTTTTATAGATTTGATTCATAAACTCGGTAAGTCATAAAGAATTCACAAGTTTTATTTTTATTAATTGTTCTTTATTGTGCAATTCGTGAAATTAGCGGATAAGAGAAGGAGAAAATAAAATGTTAGCATTGATCATGGCAGGTGGGATCGGAACCAGGTTTTGGCCATTGAGCAGGGAATCCAAACCAAAACAATACCTGAACATAGTTTCGGAAAAATCAATGATCCGGATGACAGTCGAAAGATTACTTCCCAAAATCGAAATGAAAGATATTTTTATCGTTACCGGGAAATCTCAAGTTAAATTTGTGAAAGAACATCTGCCCGAACTTCCAACCGAAAATATCATCATCGAACCATTTGGGATGAATACTGCTCCCTGCATAGCTTTGAGTGCAAAATATCTGCAAAGAAAATACGATCCCGAAGAAAAAATGATCGTTCTGGCGGCAGATCATCTCATTAAAAATGAAAAAGAATTCCTGCGAACTCTCGAAGTTGCAGAAAAATCTGCGGATCAGAATAATCTCGTTACATTCGGCATTAAACCGGATTATCCGGCAACAGGTTACGGTTATGTCGAAGCAGGAAAACAAATAGCAGATGAAATGTTCGAAGTAAAACGATTCAAAGAAAAACCTGATCTGGAAACTGCGAAACAATTCCTCAAAGCCGGAAATTTCTTCTGGAACAGCGGTATGTTTGCCTGGAAGATCGAAACTATTTTGAATGCATATCAGGATCATCTTCCGGAAGTTATTTCACTTCTTGATAAAATTGCTGAAAAATGGGATAATTCGAAAATCGAAGCAGATATTTCCAATGAATTCTCCAAAATGCCGAAATTACCGGTCGATATCGGCATTATGGAAAAAGCGGAAAAGAGGATCGTTATTCCGGTCGATTACGGTTGGAGCGATGTCGGCAGCTGGAAAGCTCTTTATGATGTTTCGGAAAAAGATGAAAACCGGAATGTCCTGAAATGCAAAAATATGATTTTAAACAGTAAAGAGAATTATGTTTATTCGGATAAATTAGTAACCTTGATCGGAGTTGAGAATTTGGTAGTGGTGGAAACCGAAAATGCATTGTTGATTTCTTCTAAAGATAAATCGGAAGATGTGAAGAAGATCGTCAATAAACTGAAAGAAGAAGGCAAAAAAGAATATTTATAGAATTTGAGTCTTTTGTGTTTCTTTGTGTCTTCGAGACTTTGTGGTATGGAAAAAAATGAACCTCGCAGTAATCGGTTCCAAAAAATTTTCAAATTATGATTTACTCAAATCTATTTTGAATAAAGAAAAGGATGTTGAGAAGATCATCAGCGGCGGTGCCAAAGGAGCGGATTCTCTTGCCAAAAAATATGCAGTAGAAAAGGACATCGATTTTTTGGAATTTCCTCCCGATTTCAAAAAAAAAGAAGAAAAAGCAAAACATCTCCGCGATCGACTTATCGTGCAGAACTGCGATAAAGTAATTGCCTTTTACGACGAAAAATGCGAAGGCACAAAATACACGATGGATTATGCCAGGCAGATGCAAAAGCCGGTAAAAGTTATTTTATGCAAACAATTCGAGTTGTAAGTCCAGAGGACGACGACTCGAAACAATTATTAAAAACACTAAGCAATAAGAAAAGTTATAAAGCATCTTCAAATTAATACCAAACTTCAGTTTGGTGGAAGAACGATTGCTGATCATTGCAACTATTTTAATAGTTTTCTTATTTGAATGTATCGGAATTTCAATCTTTTAAAAACCTTCAAGGTTTGACAAACCTTGAAGGTTTGACAATCAATCGACTCACTAAATTATGTTCTTCAAAAAACTTTCCTTGTGTTTCGACTCGTCGCTTTACTTGTTGCTACGGAGAACGGAAGCAAAGAATGAATAAGTTTCCATATTTCCCTTCTCCTCACAGGAGAAGGGATCAAGGGATGAGGTTTGAAAAAAATCATCATCGGCATTCATGGTCTAAAAAATAAAGCACCAAAAGATATTCTCCAAAATTGGTGGGAACTTTCGATAAAAGAAGGTTTATCCAAAAATGGATTTTCGTCTCAAAAACTTAATTTCGAACTGCTTTACTGGGCAGATTTGAATTATCAACAACCGCTCGATCCGTCAATTTCCGATAAAAAAGATCCTTTTTTTCTCACAAATCCTTATTGCCCGTCATCAAAGAATAACAAACCCGGGCATCCTAAAAAACTAAAACAAAAAATTCTCGATGCTCTCGAAAAGGAGATGGATAAGATCATCTTGAATGAAAACGGATTTAAAGGTTTGGATAAAATAGCGGATATGACCATTCATCGCATGTTCACAGATCTCGATACATATTATTTCGGGAATTGCCAGGCAAAACCGGAACTGAATGCCAAACAGGCTATTAGGAAAAGGCTTGCTGATTTTCTAACCAAACATAAAAAGAAGAAGATCATGCTCATCGCACATTCTATGGGTTCGATAGTCGCTTTTGATACTCTCAAGTTTGTTGTTCCCGAGATCGAGATCAATACTTTAATGACCATCGGTTCTCCTCTTGGAAATTCCATCGTTCTCAAAAAAACTCTAATGGAATTGAGCAAGAAATTGCACAAAGGTGTGATGATTATTACACCATCTAACATCAAAAACGGTTGGTTCAACTTTTCCGACCTCGATGATAAGATCGTGATGAACTATGATCTTGCTGATGATTTCCGGGAAAATTCCAATCATATAAAACCGATCGATATCATCGTTGAAAATGATTATGAATACGAGTCGGAGCCTAATCCTCACAAATCATACGGCTATTTACGAACTCCCCGCATTGCCGAAATAATCGATAATTTCCTGAACTCTAAAAAATAAATTTGACAGAGATTTAATAAATTTCATCATCATTCTGGATTTTGGATTCAGTTTTGCATCTTGAAATTCTAATCTTGAAGTTTTGCATTTTCATTTATTTTGAGGAGGATGGATGAAAAAGACAATTCTCATTTTAATTTTTATCTTTTCGATTTTAATTATATTTTCCAACGAAATCCAACAACCAATCAAAAAACTAAAACAGCTAAACACCATCAAAGGCAAACCTCCAACCAGAACAAGACCTGTTCCCGAATACGAATTTCTCATCGAACCGGCTGATTTGATCACAACTTTCTATGATTACATGCCCGGTAGTTATAATGGAATTCCAATTTGTATTCAACCTGAAATTTCTCAACCAGGAGGATATGAAGCCGGAGGTGTTTATATTGTTTTTCATGCAAAGGAAACATCAGAATCAAACAGAAAAACTTATTGTACTTATATCGATTCCGGAGGATACATTGGTGAAGTAACATTAATTACAGAAAACATCTGGAATGGTTATCCGGGAATCGATATCGATCCGGTTACAGCCGATCCCTTCGTTGCCTGGCATCAGAACGATGGAAGTTATTATGATGTTTTTTTGTCTTATAATATCTTTCATTTTATCGGTGAAACGGAAATATGGAGAGATCCTTTCGTTGTGATCGATAATCCAACTACCATAATTAATCCCGATGATGAATTTATCTGGCCCATCGTTCAAATCGGTCCTTCTCCAATCGTAGGAAAAAGACGAGTATATGTTTTAGGAAGAAATGCGTCTCCGTATCCAATGTGGTTCAGTGAAAATGCTTTGCTTGCTTATGCGGATTTCGACTCTTCGGATTTAGATAATATGTCTTCTCTGGATTGGACCTATACAACTATTCCGAGAATGGATGAATGGGCAAATGAAGAACCAGCGATTTTACCATTTTATACTTTTAAAGTTTCTGATGACGGCAAAGTTGCAGTAATAGGTAATTTAATAAGTTGGGATGAATTTTATGACGATCACATTTTTATTCTGATAAATGATAATTATGCGGAAGGAGATTTTGAATTTTATTCGGAAGAATACAGATTTGATATCGAACCTCCATCTCCCGAATATCCGGATGAATTATATTTTACTTTTTCTAACTGTAAAAACTTCAATGCCATCTTTACTGATAACGATACAAAAATAAAATTCACAGGATCGATGGGTTTATTCGGAGAGATAGAAGATGAGACATTTTATTTTCCAAAATTCACTTATCCCAAAGAATTTATCTTTGATGTAAATACTCATGAATTCAGTTTGTTTGATCTTTATCCGCAAGATGACAATCCGGAAGAAATATTCATTCCTTTTGAAGGTGAAGAACCGGTTTTAGGTTGGCCCATCTATTTTTATGATGATAATACTGCTTTTCACGAGAATTATTTTAAGATCGTCAAGAATGAAGAAAAGAACTGGTTAGCAGCAGTCTGGTCTGACGGTTTGAAAGCAAAACTGGCAAATGAACAAGAACCCGGTTATGAAGATTGGCTGGAAATTCCTGAAATTGCCATCTGTATTTCCAATAATAACGGAGAAACCTGGTCTGAACCAATCTTTTTGAATTCTCTCGAAACTCCAGAACTGGAAGGAATGATTCCTTGCTACATCTATCCCGGAGATTTGATTGAAGACATTGGAAACGAACACGGCAAACTCCATCTCTTCTTTTTAGATGATTACAGTTACGGTTCATCGATTCAAGGTTTTGGGCTTCAAAATGGAGGAATGCTCAAATACGCAGCTCTTGATATCGATTTTGGTTATGATGCAGCAGTCGATGATAATGAGATTTGTAGTTCAGAACTTGTTCTGACATCCTTCCCAAATCCCTTCTCATCCGAAACAAGGATCTCATTCAATGTAACACAAAACTCCCGGTTTGTGACTCTCGAAATCTACAACATCAAAGGACAATGCGTTCGCGAATTTGAAATTAGAAATGATAAATTAGAAATGAATGAAGTTATGTGGAATGGAAAAGACAATTACGGAAAACTTCTCTCATCAGGAATTTATTTCATCAAACTCAAATCTGATAAAAATGAAGTTTCCAAAAAGATAACTTTATTCAGATGAAAAGGAGCTAATTATGAGAAAATTCATTATTTTATTTTTAGTAATATTTTCTTCAATTTTCCTATTTTCCAACGAAATCCAACAACCGGTTAAAAAACTAAAAGCGATTAACACCATCAAAGGCAAACCTCCAACCAGATCCAGACCTGTTCCCGAATACGAATTCCTCATCGAACCAGCAGATTTAATGACAACTTATTACGATTACATGCCCGGTAGTTATAATGGAATTCCAATTTGTATTCAACCTGAAATTTCTCAACCAGGAGGATATGAAGCCGGAGGTGTTTATATTGTTTTTCATGCAAAGGAAACAACGGATTCTTACAGAAGGATGTATTGGTCTTATATTAATTCTGAAGGGATCGTTGTGAACACAGATCAAATTGATATAAATGATATCTGGGCAGGCTACGGTGGAATAGACATCGATCCTGTTACTGTGAATCCGTTTGTCGTCTGGCATCAGAACGACGGTTCATTTTATGGTGTTTACATGTCTTATGATCTGTTTCATTTTAATGGTGAACCGGGCAATTGGGTCGATCCTTTCCCGGTCATTGATAATACTTTCCCGAGTCCGAATCCGGATGATGAATTCCTCTGGCCCTACATTCAAATCGGACCTTCCCCGACCCCGGATAATAGACGGATTTATGTTTATGCAAGCAATGCTGCTGATAATACACCTTCCGGAAATCCATGTGAAAATATTGTGCTCGCTTACGCTGATTTTGAGACATCAGACCTCGATGCTCAACTCGATCTCGAATGGACATATCAGACGATTCCTTTACTGGATCAATGGCATAATGAAGAACCCTGGATAAGACCTTTTCTTTCAATGGCAGTTTCGGATGACGGTAAGATCGCTTTTATAGGTTGGAATACAGAAGATGAGATTTTTGTTTTCCTGAATGAGAATTATGGTGACGGCGGATTCGATTTTTATTCCGAAGATTATAGATTTTTTGTGGAAAATCCCTTTCCTGAAGATCCTTATGATCTTTATTTCACCTTCGCCAATTACAATCATTTCAATACGATTTTCACCGAAGATAATAATAAAATCTGTTTTGAAGGGACTATGGGATTACACGGTGAAGATCCGGATGGAGGATATGATGTATATTATCCTTTTTACATTTATCCAAAAGTTTTCACTTTCGATTTAATGTCAGATGAATTCAGTTTCTATGATCTTTACCCGCAGGGAGCAAATCCCAATGATGATATTCCCATGCTTCCCTGGGATCTGGATGAAGATGGAATTCCCGATAGTATAGATGAAAATGGTAATATTGTTCCGGTTCAAGGCTGGCCATTTTATTATTATGATAATGGTATGGGTTACCACGAGAACTATTATCATATTGTGAAAAATGAAGAATTTGGTTGGTTAGCAGCAGTCTGGTCTGACGGTTTGAAAGCAAAACTGGCAAATGACGGAGAACCCGGTTATGAAGACTGGCTGGAAGTTCCCGAAATTGCTATCTGTATTTCTAACAATAATGGCGAAACCTGGTCCGAACCGATTTTCCTGAACTCTCTCGAAACTCCCGAACTTGCTGATATGATCCCGTGTTATATCTATCCCGGAGATTTGATTGAAGACATTGGAAACGAACACGGCAAACTCCATCTCTTCTTTTTAGATGATTACAGTTACGGTTCATCGATTCAAGGTTTTGGGCTTCAAAATGGAGGAATGCTCAAATACGCAGCTCTTGATATCGATTTTGGTTATGATGCAGCAGTCGATGATAATGAGATTTGTAGTTCAGAACTTGTTCTGACATCCTTCCCAAATCCCTTCTCATCCGAAACAACGATCTCATTCAATGTAACACATACCTCCCGGTTTGTGACTCTCGAAATCTACAACATAAAAGGACAACGCGTTCGCGAATTTGAAATTAGAAATGATAAATTAGAAATGAATAAAGTTATTTGGAATGGAAAAGATGACGCTGGTAAAACTTTATCTTCTGGAATATATTATGCTCGCATAAATAGTGATAAGGGTTCAATCGTAAAGAAGATCACCTTTATCAAATAATATTTCCAGGAGGTAAGGATGAAAAAATCAATTGCAATCCTGATTATCCTGCTCATATCGACACTTTCCAGAGCTTATATCTGGGAAGGTTTCGGTCCCGCAGGAATCGATGTAAACAATGTTTACATCAGTGAGACAAATCCCTTTGCAGAAATAATTTGTGCATCGAATGGTTTGTATTTATTCGACGGCGAAAACTGGAATTTATATTCCTCTGGAACTTTACCTGTCTGGAGCGCTTTTGCTCTCGATGAAAACCATTTACTGGTTATTTTGGGAAACGGTAGTTATTCAGACGGGATTTACAGTTTTAACCTGAACACCTTTGAGTTTACCGTTTTAGCCTGGTTATTATACCCTCATTTTCTCGAATTTTGCCAAACCGATAATAATTTCTATGTCGGTCATGAATACGGTTTATTCAAATCAGCGAATGGTTGGGATTGGGAAGAAGTCGATTATTTTTCCAACCAAAACTGTCTGTCTATGGCATATTCCAACAATAATTATGTGATCTCAACCGATGTTAATACTCATTATTCAAATGATAACGGAATTTCCTGGAATGAATCGAATTCCTATAAAACATTTTCCGATATGATCTTTTTCTCGCCTGCGATTTTATATGGAATTTTTCCCGGTGAATCCTGGTCATCAGGTTTTTATCATTCTTATGATTATGCGGAAAATTGGGAGGTGGAATTCTGGGCAACCATGATGAGTTCGGTTGGAATAGATTTTGATAATAATATCTTTCTCGGTTGGGAAGAACCGACTGCACAACATCAGGGAGTTGCGATTTACACGCCCGATAACTGGAATTTGACTTTTGTGAATGACGGATTACCGAACCTAAATATCAACAAGATCACTTATCATCCTGCGATCGATTGCCTGAATATGATCTGCTGTACGGACAGCGGTGCTTTTATGATCACTAATTATGAGGATATTACTGCTCTTGAAGAAACTCAAATAAGCAAGCAAAATTTCAATATCTCGATTTCTCCAAATCCCTTCCATTCGGAAACTACGATCTCTTTTAATGTAACACAAACCTCCCGGTTTGTGACTCTCGAAATCTACAACATCAGAGGACAAAAAGTTAAATCATTCTATGTCATCCCGAGCGGAGTCGAAGGATCTATTGTCTGGGATGGAAATGATGATTCCGGGAAAAAACTTTATGCCGGAATTTACCTGGTGAATGTTAAAACCGTACATGGATCATTAACCAGGAAACTGATCTTGATGAGATGAGCAGAATATGGTAAAGAAAAACTTGAGTCAAGAATTCGAATTCAGTCGAAGGCTTGACTCAAGTTTGTTTTTCTAACGGGATAAATTCTCTTTTTTTCATAGTTTTCATCTTATATTACACTGTAGAATAAGATGTAATGATATTTCCAACTAAATTTCCCGATAACAATCCAAAAGGGACGAATTTGTAATTTGTTTTTGCATTTTGTGATTTTATTTTTTTATAGTATCAGGGAGGTTATTTTGTTAAAAATTTTCTTTTTTCTTATTTTCCTTTTTTCCGCCATATTTTCTTATGCTTATGAATGGACTGCTTTAGGTCCTGCGGATTTTGAGATCAATAACTGCTATTTTAATATCGAAGAACCTAATTTTAATGTTCTCTGTACTCAAACAGGAATTCTCCTTGATGAAGAAGAGTTTAACTGGATTGAATATTCAAACGGATTTTTACAGGTTTGGGGAGTAACCGGTTATGATTCGGAAAGCTTTTTATTAGTTATGGGTGATGGTTCCTGGTCGGACGGAATTTATAAATTCGATTTGAATACTCACGAATTTGAAGTTTTAGAATGGTGTTATATCCCGCATTTTATACTGCACTCAACTTATAATGACAATTATTATGCCGGTTATACAGGTGGTCTTTATCTTTCCGAAAATGGTCTGGATTGGCAAATTATCGAATATTTTGCTGGGAAAAATTGTCAGGTTATGGCTTGTTACGAAAATCATTTCGTGGTTTCTACTTGCGATGAGATATTTTACTCGGATGATGGTGGAATTTCCTGGAATCAAGCCCGTCCTCCCGCTCCCTGGATCTGTGATATGACTTTTACCGATACCGGGATTCTCTATGGAATTTTTCCTTATAATTATGATGTATCCGGTCTTTATAAATCCACAAATTTTGGTGAACACTGGGATAATGAATTTGAATCTATGATGATGAGTTCCGTTGAAATCGATGTTTCCGGAAATATTTTTGTCGGTTGGGAACAGCCATCGGAAGACGGCGAAGGAATTGCTATCTGGACTCCCGGTACAGAGGAATTGACTTTTATGAATGAAGGTCTTCCCAATCTGAACATCAATAAAATCAGGAAAAATCATCTGCTCGATTGCCAGTCCATCGTTGCCTGCACGGATTCAGGTGCTTATTATGTTTATGATTATCCAACATTAGTCGAGGAAAAAGAAGTTAGTAGTTCGGAACTTGTTCTGAAAACCTTTCCGAATCCTTTTCATTCTGGAACAATGATCTCATATTTCACCGCAGAGAACGGGGAGAACCCAGAGATTTCTATTTACAACATCAAAGGACAGAAAGTAAAATCTTTCTATGTTATCCTGAACGGAGTCGAAGGATCGATTGTCTGGGATGGAAATGATGATTCCGGAAAAAAACTTGACTCCGGAGTTTATCTTGTAAATGTTCGAGTCGGTAATGAATCGAAATTCGAAAAACTGATTTTGATGAGGTGATGGAATTGTGATAATAACAAACTTGAGTTAAGAATTCGATTTTAGTTGAAAGCTTGCTTTAAGTGTTTCAAGGACTTTTTGGAGGATATAATGAAAAAAATAGTTTTCATTTTATTATTATTTTTCACTTTTATACCTTTACAAACGCAAACTCACATTCCCGGAGGAGATGTCTCAGGAACCTGGACTCATGTTAATTCTCCTTATTTGATAAACGGAGACGTTGAAGTACCCAATGCAGAAACCTTAATAATTGAGCCAGGTGTAGTAGTTGTTTTCCAAGGTACTCATTATGGTTTTACTGTTAGTGGACAATTATTATCATGTGGGAATAGTAGTGAGGAAGGCAATATTTTATTTACTGCTAATATTCGTTGGGATGGGATCGGTTTTCATGAAACATGTAATGAGAATGGTATATCTGAAATGAATTATTGCACGATCAATAGTGTAACACAATACCTATCTGCAAATCCACTATCCATAATGTCTTCAAATGTAGCGATTTGTAACACAGTAATAACTGATTGTCATGCTTGGACATATGATTTTGAGGATGAAGGAGGATATTTTACTGGTATTTATATTAATGATTGTTCTCCTTATATAAAAAATTGTAAGATATCTGATATTGATGCTGGAACAAATGAATTTGGGGATGGAGTAGCTTTTGGAATTGAAGTAAGAAATGGAAACCCAACGATTGTTAATTCCTCTATTTCTATGGAATGTGCAAATAATCTTGGTAATTATAACGAAGCATTTCATTTTGTTAATTCAGAAGGTATTTTACTGAATTGTATAGCTTACGATGGCTTAAGGAATGTTACATTATCTAATTCAAGTCCATCGATTGTCAATTCGATATTATATAGCACATCATCATTATGTTCTATTATGATTTATGGTGATTCTTCACCAAATGTAACATATTGTAACATATTAGATGGATGGCCAGGTGAAGGAAACATCGATTCCGATCCTCTATTTATTGATCCTGAAAACGGGAACTATCAACTCTTATCCAACTCTCCCTGCATCAATACCGGAACTCCCGACACAACCGGACTAAATCTCCCGGAATATGATCTGGCAGGGAATCCCAGAATCTATGATGACAGAATCGATATGGGATGTTATGAATGGCAGGGAGTTGCTGTTGATGATGAAATAGTGCCAATCCCAACTATAACAAAATTATTTAGTAATTTCCCCAACCCCTTTAATCCCTCCACTACCATCTCCTACTCCATCTCAGAAAAGGATAAAAACAAACCAGTAACCTTGAACATCTACAACATCAAAGGACAACGAGTTCGTGAATTTGAAATTATAAATGATAAATTAGAAATGAATGAAGTTGTCTGGAATGGAACAGATGAATTCGGTAAGCCGGTCAGTTCAGGAATTTATTTCTATCAAATGAAAATGGGTGATAAATCTGTTGCCACCAAGAAATGTCTGCTGCTCAAATAAGTTCATCTGTACCAATCAGAGTCCGTTAAAGGTTTACAATTCAATTACCTGATTAGTCCGCAAAGTTAAAAAAATATTTATGCAAATCAAATGGAAACAACAACATCTCAATAATTCCTGTGCTTCTGCTTGTTTAGCGATGTTATTGAGCAATTTCGGGATCGATAAAGAAGATCTTGATGTGATCGCAGAATCAAAAATGCCTTTTCTGCTGAAATACGAGGAAGAAGGAGATTCATTTTCCGCCGGAATGCTGGTTCAGGAAAGCGGGATTTTCAATTTTGTGGTTTCTAATTACGGATTGAAATTCTTTCAGCTCGAACTGCAGAACCGGGATGAATATTTTTCCAAAGCGAGAGAATTATCAGAAAGCAATATTCCTTTTATGACCGGGATTTCAAGCCAGCATCTTTATCCATTTTCCCATAAAAATAATCTTGATCACGCAATTGTCGTCGATGATCTCAAGGATAATTCCTTTCATATTTTAAATCCCGATACGGTTTGGAAAGAAATATCCAACATAATTTCAAAGAAGTTGAGGAAAATGTTTCTTTTTATATTTCAACAAAAAATTTTCAAAAGGGAATCGAGTATAAAACAGGTAAAAGATTTATCATCGGATATTTGCAGGAACTGAAATCTCCGCATAAAATCGATTTTGAAAAATTAATCAGACGAAGCAGAAAAGCGATCGAATTATATCCCCAAAAAATCCGGAAAGCAAAATACCCTTTGCTCAAAAATGATGAAATTTCAGATGCTGATCTCTATGATTTTATTATCAGATACATCAAACCATTCGCTTTGGATTTGAAAAATACTTTGAAAACGATCAAAAAGAAAAATGAAATTCAGCAGAAATTAATCAAAGTTCTGCAGGAATATCAAAATTTTGTGAGAGATGTTCAAATAATGAATAAAGAAAAAAATAAGCGCTGCATATTATCATATTTTTTTTATTTTGGAACAAATCTTGTTGCAGTTTTTTGAATCAATAAAATTGGAGGAAAAATGTCTAAATATTTGATAGTTGTCTTTTTTGTTTTGAACAGTCTTTTATATTCCGCATTCCTGGAAAATATTCCGATGAAAATATCCCAACCCGACGGAAAAGAAATCGAGTGCTTTGCTTCCGGCGATGAATTCTTTAATTACCTGCATGATGAAAACGGTTTTACGATCATCCAGAGTCAAACGGATGGATTTTATTATTATGCAGCAAAAGCGGGAAATAAAATTATTCCATCAGTTTATCTGGTTGATGAGATCGATCCGGAACTCGCTGGTTTGGAAAAAAATATCGTGATCTCCCGGGAAGAATACATTGAGAGGAAAAACAGGTTTTCTGGAGAAACCAGGCAAAGTAGAGCACCGACCAGCGGTTTGATGAATAACCTGGTCGTTTATATCAGGTTCAGCGATCAGACGGAATTCCAGGATCCGCGTTCCGTCTTTGATGCCAGCTTTAATGATGACTCACCCGGAGCAACTTCTGTCTATAATTACTACCAGGAAGTTTCTTATGAAGATCTGATGATTGATAGTTATCATCATCCGGAGTGTGCTCTCGAAACAAATTTGTCATACCAGGATGAACATCCGCGTGCATATTACAGCCCTTATAATGCCGTAACAAATCCTATCGGATATGCTACAAACGAGGAAAGAACATTCAGGGAACACACTCTTCTGGCTAATGCAATAAATTTCATTGCGGATGAAGTTCCTGTCGAGCTGGAAATCGATGCGGATGACGATGATCTGGTCGATAGCGTCTGTTTCATCATTCGGGGAGGAAACGATGCCTGGGCAGATCTTCTCTGGGGACATCGCTGGTACTTGTTTTCCCAAAATGTTTACATCAATGGTAAGTTGGTTTACGATTATACATTTCAAACGGAATCGCAATTCGAGGTTTTCGTACTCTGTCATGAATTATTCCATCTGCTTGGCGCTCCCGATCTTTACCATTATTATTCCGGAGGTTCTCCTTATGGTCCCTGGGATTTGATGGCTGGTGGATTTGTGCATATGAGTTCTTATATGAAATATCGTTACGGGAACTGGATCGAGGAAATCCCGGAAATAACCGCATCCGGAACTTACTATCTCCAACCCCTGACGCATCCTGAAAATAATTGCTATAAAATTTCATCCCCAAATTCATATACCGAATATTTTGTGGTCGAATACCGCAAGCAGGTTCCTGAAACTTATGAAGTAAATCTTCCGGGTTCCGGATTAACTGTTTCCCGCGTCAATATTCTACTGGATGGAGAAGGAAATGCAGCCGGTCCTCCCGATGAATTGTACATTTTCCGACCGGGCGGGACATTATATTCTGACGGAAACATTTATCTTGCTCATTTATCAAGCGATGTCGGACGATCTGAATTCAATGATGAGTCAGATCCGTATGGATTCTTATCTGACGGAAATTTAGGCGGGATTTTTATTCATCAGATCGGGAGTGCTGCCGATTCAATTTCTTTTATCCTGAATCCGGCTGAAGCCATGATCATGGGTTCGATCAGCAGTGATAATCCTGGTGCTGATGTTTCGGAAGCCGAGATCACGATCGGAAACGATACTTTCGAACCGGAGGAAAATGGAGAATTTTATATTCCTTATTTCCAGGGAAATTATGAATTAACTGTCAGCCTGCACGGGCATGTCTCTCAAACCATCGATATTGAATTAGAAGCTTACGATGTCCTGGAACTCGAATTTTTATTGGAATACCTGGAAGCTCCTTATGATCTATCTTTTACCCTGGAAGATCTGGAATTGACCTTAAATTGGGAATTTGATGGTTTTGAAAATGAAAATTTCGATCACTTCAATATTCTTATCAGTCTAAACGGAGATTATTTCTATCCTTTCGGAACTTCAACGGAAACAGAATTTACGCATCAATTTGCATCATCGATCGAATTATACTTTTATATCGAAGCAGAATATACAAACGGATTCAGCGATCCCTCCAATATTGTTAATGTAGTTTTAACAGGCACCGATGATGAGCATACTGCTCTCTTGGAAAATGAATTATATGCGAATTATCCTAATCCGTTTTACATATCAGAACCGTCGCGATCAATGAAAACGAATATCAGGTTCGACTTGAAAGATAATGAACATGTTGTCCTGGAAATTTTTAATATTAAAGGACAATTAGTTAAGATTTTGATCGATGATGAGCAAAATCCGGGAACCCATCTCGTATCATGGAATGGAAAGAATGAGAATGAAAAACTTATCAGCCCGGGATTATATTTTTATAAGTTGAAAACAGAAACTTTTTCAAAAATTCGAAAGATGTTGATTATTAGATAGTTTCATAGATAAATCTTCACATATTCCTGAACTGCAAGGAGTAAATATAAAAAGAGTAATTATAATTATATCGGTATTAATCTTAATATCGTTAGTCGTTCTTATCTATTTTTTTTCTCAACCAATTGCAAATAGCAGAGAATTCGATTTTATCAAGACTTCGTCAAATCCAATTCAATCCGACAAGATTAATGAACTACCTATAATCATACCGGTTAAAAAAGGAAAACTCAATATTTATCCTCTAGCAGAATATGAGATATCAGCAAAAGTCGTGAGTAAAGCAAAGTATTTCAAAGGATGGGAAGCAAAAATATCCAGATATGATTTTGCTTTAGTCTGGGGAAAATTAGCTGAACCGGGCATGAAAAAATATATTAAATACAATCAATGGGGAAGATTTTATTTTTTTCGCTATAAATGGAATTGTCCTGTCAGCAAAGAATATATTTTTACGCATTCATCGAATCATCATTTGATCGCAGCCAATAAAAATATTCTGCGAGCATTGATGAAAGTAAGAAAAAATAAATTAGTGAAATTAGGCGGATATTTAGTCGATGTTTCCGGAACCTATAGAGGTCGGAAGGTTAACTGGAAATCGAGTCGATCCAGAAATGATACCGGAGATGGTGCATGTGAAATCCTTTTTGTGAAAAAAATCCGTTATGAAAATAATGTTTATGAATAGTTGGTGATTTTGATGTTTTAAAGCACAAAAAAGAGGAATCAGAACATTGATTCCTCTTTTTATTATCAAGTTTTTTAATACTTGATCAGCAGCATTCGTTTCGTATTAAGATAACTTTTTGATTCTAATCTATAGAAATAAATTCCGGATTTATAATTTGCTGCATTCCATATTTCATCATATTTTCCGGAAATAAAGCTGCGGGTTTCGATAAGTTGTCCTTTTGTGTTGAAGATCGTCAATTTCGCGGTTTCACCTTCTTTGATCTCAAAGCCGATAGTTGTTGTAAAATTATCAGTTTGAGTTATTGGATTCGGGAAATTACTATACAGTAAAGTATTAGGTAAGAAATCCTGGTCTCCGGACTCCGGAATTGTCAAAGTGATGGGTCCGTAAATTGTTGTTTCACTGGAATATGTTATACTTTCCAACCAATACCAGTAAGTATTGTTTTCAATTACATCATATTCATCTCGATAGCTGTAATTCGTTGGAGCAGAAGTTGTTCCCGAGCCTGGGATCATCAGGATATTAATACTGATAACCAGATCATTCTGGAAATCTTCATTGTTCTCACCACGGTAAATATTCCAACCGATATTATTGGTTTCGCTTTGAGTCGACCAGATGATATTTGGAGACCCATCAATATAATTAGCGGTATAATTAGCGGTGAATGAGGATAGTACAACTGGCGTGGGAATATCGATTTCTTTATTTTCACTGAATTCGGATGTATTTTCAACTGGATCTGTTGCTGTAGCAGTTATCCAATCTCCGTCACTTAAACCATAACCGGTAACATCAAGAATATCGTTAAAGTTACCATTAGCGTCAGAAGTTAAAAAACCAAAATATGTTTTACCTTCGCCATGATATGGATAAACATCATTTGTTACGATAGGATTGGGATTATTAATTCCATCAAAACTGGAAATGAAAAATTCAACCCTGGAATCGGCAAATACAACTTGATTCGGAGTTGCACCGATATAACCGGACAAAGTAAGAAAATTGCCGTTTAATAGTGCTGTTTCGATCACAGGAAAATCCATATCTTCGTTGGAATTAATATCTATCTTAATATCATTATTCCAAGTTACTTCATCACCATTCTGGTAATTATCCCATTCAACATTACAAAGATCGATACCTAATCCTAAATTATCATAAGTAGAATTTTGTGTAATTTTATCATACCTGGTATATGTATGAACAAGAAAGACAGGATCGAAATAATGTCGATTTGTAACTAAAATTCCGGGTCCCTCATTACCATAAACTAAATTCTTTATGACCTCATCACCGGTTGGTCTTCTCATTAAAACAATTCCATGATTCTGATTTCCATAACAGGTATTATTTTCGATGAGATTATTAGAAAAATTAACAAGATCTGAATAACCTCCTGTCTCAATTCCACCACCTGAACCGGCATTATCTATTAATGATCTGTTATCATAAGTAAGATTATATCGGATAATATTATCAGCTCCATTACCATCGATTCCGTCTTGAGAATCTGAATTCCATCCGTTTTCAAAAACTTCACAATATTCGACAATAATTGTTGCTCCTTTATAAGGATCTGTTGGATTATCTTCATCATTTCTACTACCAATCACACCGGAATCACCGTTAAAACCGATGTAACATTCATCGATAGTTGTAATATTGGATTGCATTCCGGAAGTATAACCTCCTCTAAAACCTGCATGTTCATTTTTCAATCCGGCAGCAGGTTCGCTTCCGTCAGCTCTGACACCGAGGAAACATTTGCGGATTTCGTACCCGGTTCCGGTTCCACCTCTTGTTTTAATTGCATCACCTACGGAATTAAAAATACAGATTCCTTCGATCAGGACATTACTGGCATCTCCGGCAATTCTGATTGGTTCTCCCAGATCATTACCATCGATCTCGATTTCCAATTTTTCATATTGAGGAAGAGCAATAGCATCTACTCCAACAGTTCCACCTGTTCCGACAACGCCCAGGTTTGAATCTGCAATATTTATCGATTGCGAAAGACCGTCGATATCAAGATCTTCGTCGATATCAGGTAAATTGCTGACTAAAGTTATTTTCCACCAGAAATCACCTGTTCCTGTCCAGTTACTGTAATTGGGATCTGCTAAGGGAATAGCAAAATCGATATTATCTAATCCCGGGTTTCCATTGGCATCTAATATTGCCTGTCTCAAAGAACCTGCTCCACTGTCATTTGTGCTGATGACAGTATAAGTTGCAGCATTTGCTGCGGAAAATGCAATAATAAATATTGCCATTGAAATGATAAAAACAACACTTGTTTTTTTCATAGTTTCTCTCCTTTTTTTAAATTCAATCGTTTTAAGGTTAACACATCAGAATAATTCCCATAACTACGACATTAAAATTTCAAACAAATTTAATTAGTTACATTTTCGATCAGAGACCATATTTTCGACATTTATTAATTCACGCTATATTTATGCAAAAAGAAAAAAATAGGAAAAATAATGCAAGGTTTTTTTTTAAAAAGTCAATTCAAATGATAATTAATCGTGCATAAAATTAAAGAGTTTCAGTTTATTTTGTAATATAATAATCCCAATATTTAAACTCAGATTACCCTCTGTCTGCTTTTAAAACTTCTAAAAAAGCTTCTTGTGGAACTGCTACAGAACCAATCTCTTTCATTCTTTTTTTTCCCTCCTTTTGTTTTTCCAACAATTTTCTTTTACGGGTAACATCCCCCCCGTAACATTTTGCTGTAACATTTTTTCTGAGTGCATTAATCGTACTTCTGGCAATTATTTTTGAACCGATACTTGCCTGAAGAGCGATCTTGAATAATTGTTTAGGAATTACATCCTTTAATTTCTCGGTTACGCTTTTACCCCAGTTATATGCCTTCTCCTCATGACAGATGAATGACATGGCATCGACTTTTTCACTATTGATCAGGATATCGACTTTTACGACTTGGGAAATCCTGTATTCTTTGAATGAATAATCGAGAGATGCATATCCGCGACTCACTGATTTTAATTTATCATAAAAATCAAAAATGATCTCGATGAGAGGTATCTCATAATGGACAGATACTCTTTTTTCATCTATATACTGCATGTTTCTTTGGATTCCTCTTCTCTCTTGAGCCAATTTCATGATATTTCCAATAAATTCAGTCGGTACGATTATTTCAGCATCCATAACAGGTTCTTCAATATTTTCGATGATGACAGGATTGGGCATGTCAACCGGGTTATAAATCGTTTTGTTGGAACCATCTGTAAGATTAATAATGAACTTTACACTGGGAGTCGTGGCGATTATCGGGACATTGTATTCTCTTAATAGTCTTTCTTTGACGATTTCCAGGTGAAGCATCCCCAAAAAACCGCATCTGAATCCGAAACCCAAAGCAAGAGAACTTTCCGGTTCATAAAAAAGAGCTGCATCATTAAGTTTCAATTTACCGAGACTTTCCTGCAGGTTTTCATGATCTTCTTTATCAAGTGGGAAGATACCGCTGTACACCATGGGCTTGGGTTCTTCAAATCCCGGTAAAGCTTCAGTGCAACCAGCAGCTTTAGCTGTGATCGTATCTCCGACCCGAGCATCGGAAACATCTTTGATATTAGCGATAATATAACCGACTTCACCAGCATTTAATTCATTGGCAGGTTCGAATTTTAATCCCAAATAACCGATCTCATCGATGTCAGATTCTTTTTTGGTTGAGAACAGTTTTATCTCATCACCTTTTTTGAATCTGCCATCGAAGATCCTGATGAGGATGATCACTCCTCGATAAATATCAAAATAGGAATCGAAGATAAGAGCTTTTGCAGGTGCATTTATATTCCCTTTGGGAGCAGGAATATTTTCTATGATCCCATCCAATAAGGCTCTAATTCCAATTCCATCTCGAGCGCTGACCTGGAAGATAAGATTTTCATCGATTCCGATATTTTCGATTATTTCGTGTTTTGTTCCTTCGATATCCGCTTTAATGAGATCGATCTTGTTGATTACAGGAATGATCTCCAGTTCATTTTCCATTGCTAAATATAAATTGCTCATGGTCTGTGCTTCGATACCCTGGGAAGCATCTACCAGCAATAAAGCACCATCACAGGAAGCAAGACTGCGGGACACTTCATAAGAAAAATCAACATGTCCCGGAGTATCGATCAAATTCAAGAAATAAGTTTTTCCATTCTTCTCATATTTCATCCGGATAGCATGAGATTTGATCGTAATGCCCCGTTCGCGTTCCAATTCCATATCATCGAGGATAAGTTCGTCGTGAGAACCTTTATCGATCACATGTGTAACTTCCAGGAACCTGTCTGCTAAAGTAGATTTCCCATGATCGATATGAGCGATTATACAGAAATTCCTGATCGATTCCTGTTTCATCCTACCTCCATGTTTGCTCAAAAACTCTATTCGCATATATATGTCAAATGAATTTCTGTCAGGATTTGTAATGTAAGAACCTTATCTGGTCAATCTTATGAAATTTTCTCTCCTTATTTTACAAAAGTTTGGAAGGTAATTAAAAAGAAAATAATATCTAACATTTCACATTTTGATACTTATACTAGAACTTATTTAAACATAGATATCTGTGCAACGAATTAAAAAATTATGAATGTTTTCAGGATATTGGAATTTTTTTTTGTATCAGAAGAAAGGTTTTTACCATAAATGAATTTCATTCAGAAAAAAATTATTGACGCAAAACGGTGATTTTAAAAGTTCAAGTTTAATTCTTCATGAGGAGTATTGAATGATCGAAGTGATTCGTGAGAAATGCACAGGATGTGAACTTTGCCCGGATTCATGTGCTTATGATGCGATTGAAATGGTTGAAAAAATTGCGGAAATCGATCTGGATAAATGTACTTTGTGTGGAGCGTGTGTTGGTGCTTGTCCTTTTGAAGCGATTTTTATCAGAAAATATGGTCAGGTATCTATGGATAGAAATCAATATAATGGAGTCTGGGTTTTTGCGGAACAAAAAAATGGTGAGATCGCATCCGTAGTTTACGAACTTCTAGGAAAAGGAAAGGAACTCGCTGAACAGAAAGAAACAGAACTGACTGCGGTTCTTCTTGGTCATAATATTAACTCTCTTGCAGATGAATTATTTTTTCATGGAGCAGATAAAGTTATCGTGATCGATGATCCTTTTCTGGAAAAACCTCTCGATCTGCTTTACTCTTATGCACTTACGAATATTGCAGAAAAACATAAACCGGAGATCATAATTTCCGGAGCAACCGTTTTTGGAAGGTCGTTCATTCCGCGGGTTGCAGTAGAATTAAAAACAGGATTAACAGCAGATTGTACAGGTCTGGAGATCGATCAAGAAACAGGCGGACTTTTGCAGACAAGACCTGCGTTCGGTGGAAATATCATGGCAACGATCGTAACACCGAACCATCTTCCGCAAATGGCAACTGTTCGACATAAAGTTATGGATGCTGCTCCGAGAGATGAAAGCGGGAAAGGAGAGCTGATCATAGAAAAAGTCGATTTCTCAAAGTTTAAGAATGACTCAAAATACCTCGATTTTGTTTATGATGATACGCAAACCGTAAATTTAACTGAAGCTGATTTTGTAGTTTCCGGTGGGAGAGGTCTGAAGAAAAAAGAGAACTTTGAAATGCTCGAAGAACTGGCTAAATCACTCGATGCAGCAGTTGGAGCTTCGAGAGCAGCAGTTGATTCGGAGTGGATTTCTTATCCGCACCAGGTCGGTCAAACCGGGAAAACGATCAAGCCGAAGATCTATCTCGCCATCGGAATTTCCGGAGCGATCCAGCATCTTGCCGGGATGCAGTCTTCCGATTATATAATTGCGATCAACAAAGATCCCGATGCTCCTATCTTTAAAGCAGCTGACCTGGGAATTGTCGGTGATTTGTTTGAGATAGTTCCGAAACTAACCCGAAAATTAAATAATTGAATTTATGAAACTCAAAGTCCAATCCTGCGTTTTTAATACTGAAAAAGTAATTTCCAAAATAGAAATAGAATTGAAAAGCGGTCTGCTAAAAGACGATGATATTTTTCATGATTGTTCCGATAAATTTGCTTATCCGCCCTTCATCAACGGACATGATCATCTGATCGGGAACTGGTATCCTCGATCCGGCGACAACAGACCTTATCCTAATTCCGATATCTGGGTGGAAGATATGAAAAGCTCAAAATCCTATCTGGAAAGGAATAAAGTCTGGATCAACGACGGAAAATTCGAACTGGCCAAAGGAAATGCAAACCTGTTGACTTCTCTCGGCATTTACAAAAATATTTTTTCAGGATGTCATGTCATTCAGGATCACGGACCAAACCAGATCGATGAATATTATGAACAATTTCCCATTAAAGTTATCAAAAAATACAGGCAATGTCATTCCCTCGAATTAGGAAACTGGTGGGGAGGAAAAGCAGCAAAAGAAGAATGGAATGAGACAAATGGAAAAATCCCTTTTATCATTCATATTGCCGAAGGAACAGATAAAAAAGCAAAAACTTCTTTTTCCAAATTAGTCGATCTGGGACTTTTACAACCAAATACTCTCATCATCCATGGAATTGCTCTAACAAAGGAAGAAATTAAAAAATGTGCTGCCACCGGAACTTCGATCTGCTGGTGTCCTAACTCGAATTTATTTCTGATCGGGAAAACTCTCGATGCTAAAACCTGCCTGGATTATGGAGTGAATTTAATTTTAGGAACGGATTCAACCATGTCCGGTAATCTAAATCTTTTTTCCGAGATCAGGAAGGCACATAAAATCTATCCTGAAATCCCTCTCAAACACATTTTTAAGATGATCACGACAAATGCTCGAAAGGCTCTTTTCCTGCCTGATTCTTACGGTAAATTGGAAAAGAAAAATTCAACCCTGTTGCTGATAAATAAGAAAAACAATGACCCTTTCGAAAACCTGCTGCATGTTGAAACTTCCGATATCGCTCTCCTGGTTCATGAAGGAATTCCGATTTTCGGAGACATTGAATTTTTTGAAAATTTTACAGTCGATGCATCATCATATTATTTCTTTAAAATTGACGAATATAAAAAATTTGTGATCGGTCACCCGGATACTATTATCAAAAAAATCGACTCCATCCTCGGATATCACAAAGAATTTCCCTATTTACCGTTTTATTAAGTTAAAACCTTCAAGGTATTGTAAACTGTGAAGGTTTATTTGCATTGATGTTAAACCTCTCTGAAATTTTTTTCAGCATCCAGGGAGAATCATCCTTTGCCGGGTTTCCCTGTATTTTTATCCGCTTTGCCGGATGTAACCTGCGCTGTAAATTCTGCGATACAACCTACAGTTACAAAACAAAATTTTCTCTTTCAATTAAAGAAATTCTCAAAAAAATCAAAAAATACGAACCTGTAAAACTCGTTGAGATCACCGGAGGTGAACCGCTTCTCCAGGATGAAGTTTATGACCTTATCCAATTGCTGACTGATAACGATCATAAAATTCTTATTGAAACAAACGGTTCCAGAAAGTTGAAATATGTTCCCGGAAATGTGATAAAAATTGTAGATGTAAAATGTCCTGCCAGTGGTTATGAAGACAGTTTTCTAATGGAAAATCTAAAATATATAAATCCGGAAAAAGATGAACTGAAATTTGTTTTAAGCAATAAAGACGATTATTTATTTGCCTTGGATTTTATCAGGAAAAATGATCTTCATAATTATAAAAATATTTTTTCTCCTGTTTTATCGGAACTCCCCCCGAAAACTTTAGCAGAATGGATCTTAACAGAAAAATTGAACATCAGAATGCAGTTACAACTACATAAACATATTTGGGGAAATAGTATAAATGGTATTTAAAAGGAAAATTATTGACGCTAGGAAACATAATTTTTTTATAGTTTAACATAAGGGGGAAATTATGGATTTAAAAGAATTAACTACTGCAAATTTTGATGAGGAAATAAAAAAAGGAATAACTCTCGTCGATTTCTGGGCGCCCTGGTGCGGACCCTGCCGCATGATCACACTATCCCTCGAAGCCTTGACTGAAGAAATGACAAATGTCTCTTTTACCAAACTGAATGTCGATCAAAACCAGGAAATCGCCTTGAGATACAGTGTGATGAGCATTCCGACCATTATCATTTTTAAAGACGGAGAAGTTAAGGATACGATTATTGGTGTTATCCCGAAAGATGCAATTAAAAGTAAGATAGAAGCGGTTCAGTAAGAACAAATATCCAAACCGCTAAACGAGATCAAACTTCCGAAGTTTTTAATAACTTCGGAAGTTTTTTTTGTTATCTACCGGATGGGAATAAAATTGATCAAAAATCATATTTCTGTTTTTCTAAAATTTTTTATTTTCCCGCTTCTCAAAATTTCGTTCAAATAATTCTCAAAATCAATTTGTTTATCTTTTTCAATTGAAACCGATAACTTCACATTTTCCAAATATTCCATATTTGGTATTTCAGCTCCGAGTTTCGTTATTTTGTATTTTAATTGTCCGGAAAATTCGTATTTTGTAATTATTTCGTATTTTTGTTTTTTTTTCAATTTTTTCAGAGGTTCTTTTTCGATGGCTTTTTTGACAACTTCCGAATATGCTGCGCTCAATCCTCGAATTCCTAATTTTACTCCACCGAAATAGCGGGTTACAACAGCAACGACATTTGTCAGGTTGTGTTTTTTCAGAGTATTCAGGATCGGTTTCCCGGCAGTTCCACCTGGTTCTCCGTCATCGGATGAATGGAATGTTTCTGCTTTATCTCCAAAAATGTATGCCCGGCAATTGTGATTTGCAGTTTTGTGTAGTTTTGAAATTCGGGATATGAAAATTTTTGCTTCATCACCGGTTTCAGCGTAGTGCAGATGAGCGATAAATCTCGATCTTTTGATCTTCAGTTCGGTTTCTCTGTCGGAGGTGATGATGAAATTTTCCATTTGGTTATCTTGTCATTCTGAGTTCTCTACCAAAGATTTTCTCACGACCGTGTCCGGCTTCTTCCATTCCTTTTTCCTTTCTCCCTTCTCCCTTTTCCTGTTTCCTATCTCCTGTCTCCTGCTTTTAGAAGTCAATACTCCAGCAACTCCCGCAACTGCTCCGAACTCATTTTTTTGATCACACTTTGTCCCCGGTCGATCAAACTCTCGAACATCTCTTTTTTGTTAAGCTGCAAATCGAGGATTTTTTCTTCGATCGTATTTTTGGAGATGATCTTGTAAACCATCACTTTTTTTGTTTGCCCGATCCGGTGCGCCCTGTCTATCGCCTGGTTCTCTCCCATCGGGTTCCACCAGGGATCCACGATAATGACCGTATCGGCAGCAACTAAATTAAGACCAAAACCACCTGTTTTCAGGCTGACCAGGAAAATCCTGATATTGTTATTATTATTAAAATTATCGATTATTTTCTGCCTGTTTTTTGTCGAACCGTCCATATATTCAAATGGAATTCTCATCTTTTTGATCATTTTCCGCAGGATTTTCAGCATGCCGACAAATTGACTGAAAACGAGTAATTTTTTCCCGCTTTCAACAGCATCGGCAAGAATCTCCTTCAGAAGTTCGGTTTTGGCTGAAAATTCCATTCTCTCTTTAATCGATCTATCGAGTAAAGCCGGATGATCACAGATCTGCCTGAGCCTGGTCAAAGCTGCTAAAATGTGCATATAATTCTGTCCGCGATCTTCATTTTTCCGCAGGTATTTTCTTTTAACATTATCTATTATCTGCAGATACATTTTTTCCTGCAAAGGAGTAAGCTTGCAATAAGCAACCTGTTCCTGCTTGTCCGGAAGCTCGATCAGAACTTCATTTTTTTTCCTCCGTAAGATAAAAGGAGAGATCATTAATTTCAATTTTTCATAAGTTTCCTTTCTTTTCCCCGACTGGCTGGAAAACTCATTTTTGAAACTAGGGAGCGAAGGGAAATACCCGGACATCAGGAAATCGAAGATTGACCAAAGTTCTGTCGGATTGTTTTCCACCGGAGTTCCGGAAAGTGCTAATTTGTGTCTGGAGATGAGTTTTTTTATGGCTTTAGTACGCAAAGCATAAGCATTTTTGATATGCTGAGCCTCATCGAGAATGATGTAGTCGAATTCGATCTTCTTCAAATTATCGATATCATTCTGGATGATCGAATAAGAAGCAAGCAGCACATTGACATTCAGGTTATCGAGGATCGCTTTTCTCTCGTTCCGGTTTCCTTCATAAATGATAAAGGAGAGATTTCTATTGAACTTCCGGATTTCCGCTCCCCAATTGAATAATAATGTTTTCGGACAGATTACCAGCGAGTGTGAATTTTGAGTAAGTTCCGATAAGACCGAAATAGATTGGATCGTTTTTCCCAATCCCATTTCATCAGCCAGAATTCCGGCAAGGTGGTAATGCTGCAGCATTTTCAACCAGCGGAAGCCTGCTTTTTGATAACTTCTCATAACCGGTTTCAGGAAAAAAGGTAAATTCGATTTTTTTGCGAGTTTTCTTTTGATGATCGCGGAAAACATTTCTTCGAGATAATCATCTCCTTCAATCCTGATCCCTTTATAAATCGAACTAACCTGATAAATATACGGTAAATTGTAAACCGATAATTTGTGCCCTTCGGAAGGAAGTTTCCTGCTTTTTTTCAGTAATTTATCGATTTCCTCGAAAGCATTTTTATCATCAAAAAATAAGAGACGACCATCTTCCGTCTTCATGAATTTTGCTTTGGTTTTGAAGAATTTTTTCAGTTCGGAATGAGTAAAACTGAGATCCTTGAATTTATATTCGACCTTATACTCGAACCAGTTTATCTGACTTGAAGCCTTTGTCCTGATGAGCGGCTGCAAATTGACCTTATAAACAAATTCATTTTTTAATTCAGCGGATAAAATTATTTTCCAGGAAGGATGGGAGTGCTCAAAAATCGTCTTTTTCAGAAGTTCGATATTTTCTTCACCCTCGAAGATCAATTGAGAATTCTCCTCTAATTTATTGGTTTGCGCTGCCGGTAATTTTTCTACGAATTCAAAAATTTGATATTTGATCTGGGGGGGAATATAAAACCAGGTAATTATATTTTCCTGGTCAAACCTGACCAGCTCGACCGGAAACCTGATCGCAGACATGGGAATATAAACTTCATTTCCATAATCGAGAATTCCATCGATAATGATGCGGTCATTTTCTTTATGAAGTTTGAAAGTGATCACCGGTGTGTTATTATAAACATCGGGAATTTCAATATCATCGGCAAAATCGAGATAACAATTTATCAGACCGAGCTGGCGGGCAACGATCGAAGAATAATAGACGAGATCGGTTTTTTTCAGGGGAAATCCATCCTCAAAAATTCGGGCAGCGATGGCTCCTTTAAAAGGAAGATTTATCTGATAAACAATATTCTTTTTGAAGATGTAGGAAGTCCTTCCGATAAATATCGTTGAAATAAATTCACTATTAGACAGTTTCATTTTGTATTCATTTTCCTTAATTCTTTGAATGGAAAAATTAAGACGCAGGTCTTCTTCGGAAAACTGAATATTATCCCCTGTTTCTTTGATATAAATTTTTTTGGAGAGATTTTTCAAAATCGTGAAAAAATCATTAAAATCTTTCTTATAAATTGTGAAAAAAGATCCTTTCCTGCTGTAGGAACATTTTTTGGTCTGCAGCATTGAGAACAGTTTTACTTCGGATTCGGAAAGTGCTTTAACCTGTTTTTCAGCTTTCTGAATATCGGGAATATCTTCTTCCTTAAATTCACGATTTGTAAGCAGGATCGAGATTAACCGTACTTCCAGCGGCACATAACTTTTCAGATAAAACCTGATCTTATCAGTATTATTGTTGAAAATATCGGCAATCTCGATTTTGGCATTGAGCACAGTCCTTTGCCAGTATTCATTATATTCCATTAATCTGGTCTGGTAGGTTTGGATAACATTCCGGGTCAGAGTGTCGGTCGAAATGTATTTATAAGTATGATTGATAATTGTAAGATAATGTTTGCAAATATCTTCTCCACATTCGGAACAATGATGGAAGATAATTTTTGATTGTTTTGGGTTGTAGATAATTTCGATCTTTGGAGGAAAATATTTTTTCATATGACTTGTCGCTTCGAACTGAAAAACAACATTATTGCTTTCATCCAGCGATTTTTTATAAGAGATTTCATCGATGTTCAGATGCGAGATCGAACTTTTAAAAAACCAGGAGTTAGAGTGTTCGTGATATTCCGCTCCGAAAAGTTTTCCCATTATTTACTCCGCTTCAGAAAATTAGTTTGTCATTTATTAGTATTGATTCCAAAGGTCAAGTGATAAATTAGACCCTCACCTCGGTCCTCTCCTGAGAGGAGAGGAGAGGAAGATAATGTCATTCCTTCCAGCAACTGCCGGATTCTACAGCATCAAACGAGGAACTTCCAACTAAAATCAAAGATGAAATTTCTCAAACACAGTAGAATCTTCCGTCAAAAGCCTGACACAGTCGGGAGAATTCCTCTGTAAGAAACCTCAGAATAACAAAACAAAAAAGGTCATGAAATTTCATGACCTCAATAAAATTAATACAAAATTTTATGGATTATTTCTTCTCTTCCTTTTTCTCTTTTTTGGGTTCTACTTTCTTTTCAACTTTTACTTTCTTTTCTTTATCGGTCTTTTCTTCTTTATCCTCAGGTTTTTCAGGCTCCTTTTCTTCCGGAACAGGCTCTGTCCCCGGTTTTACATAAATATCGATTTCGACTTTATCATCCGGGAAAACAGGATAAAAATCTCTGATATATTCCCTGACAGTTGACTCCATATCGACAAGTTTGTCATAAGTTTTTTTGCTGAGCCCGATCGATAATTTAATTGTCTTCAAAGTAGAAATAAGATCGAATTCAGGTTTTTCACCAATCACATTTTCCAGGTATTGCGGTAAAGTTTTGCTGATATTTTTGATACCGATAATCCTTTTATATGCTTTGTTACCAAAATAAGCTAAAGACGATATAAAAGTCATCCAGAAAAATTTCTTAAATCCTTTTTTCATCATACCCTCCCGATTTTTTAATCAGTTCCTTTTTTAATTTTTTTTATTGGATTGAAGTGTCAAGGAATTTAGAGTTTATTTATGAATTTTTAATTAATTGAAATTGAACTGGACAAATGTACGACGTTCACCGGAGAGCAGGAAGTGATTTCATTGTTTTTAATGCTGAAGATTGGGAACGAGACCAGGAAACTCCGTATGTTTTGCAGAATTCTTCTTTAATGAATCAAATTAAGAACTCTATTAAAACATATAATGCAGGATCAGGTTACTAACTAACGGATATGGAAATGGATGAGATCAATAGTATTTGAAGGATCAACCTGGCGAAAATATGAAAAATTAAGGAAAAATGATAAAATTCTTCACAAAAAATTCGTGCCGAATTTTGAAGGAAATGCAGAAGAATGATCCCTCACAAGGATTATTAAAACCTGAACAATTAAAGTTCAATTTAACAGGATTTTAGTCACGCAGGTTATCACAAAAAGATAGACTTATCTATACATTTGACGATTCATCGATTCATATTTTCATTATTGGCGGACATTACGATACTTTTTCTTAAATGTGGGAAATAATTATTGAATCACTAGCAAGTTAAATCCGATTAAATTCAGCATTTATTTCATAAATATCCGGATAATCATAAATTTCCGGGTAGATGACAGGTTCATAAAAATACGGAAATCGCAAATAATCCCGATTCGAGAAAAAAATTGTTCCAGCAGAAAGGCAATAATAACGGTAAGTATGGGAAATTGTCAAACGATGCATCGATAAAAAATGACCTTCATTGTTTAAAATTTCCGGTATTTTAAATTCTTCTTTTTTATCGAAGATCATAAAATCTTTTTGAAATTTATTCGTTCTTTTATCCATGATCTTAACATTCCCTGATTCTAATAAATCAGTCATTTTGGAAGCGAGCAGTTCAACATCCAGGGATAGATAATCGACCCGTTTCGAGATCAAAAAAAGAGATTCCAGGTGTTCCCTACATTTTGCATAATCATTGATTTTTTTCCTGTTCCCGGCTTCATTGTTTAATGCTTCGAGTTTATTCTCAATAAAGGTTTTGATGTCGTCATAATCGAAAAAAACCGCAGCAAATTCAAATTCCCAGTAAATAGTTTTCTCGAATTTATTATCTTGGATGAGATCGATTTTTTTACAATTATATCGATCACAAAATGGTTTCATTTTATTTGATGAACATCCTGATATTAAAAGAGTGAGTAAAACCGGAACTATTATTTTTTTCATATTTTTCTTGAACTTGTGAAGTCTTTGAGACTTAACAACTTTTTAAAACGGAGCAAATGAGAAATATCACATCCTGCGTTGCCGTATTGTTAAGTTCATGAATCCTTTCAAGATCACATTAATTTCGAGCGTTTGATCAAATATTGCAGTAAGTTTTGTTCAAAAGGTGTATCTGTCGTGATCGGATTATATTCGATGAACGATTCATGGCATTTTGTTTTCAGGTAAGTAACATTTTTTCGATATGCCTTGAAATAATCATTCCTGATCTGCCAGGGATTAACAGTTATTTTCTCATTTGTTTCGGCATCGATGAACTCGGTTTCTTTCTTAAAATCAAAATCCAATTCCTGTTTATCCTGGATATGGAACAGGATCACTTCATGTTTTTGATGCCGGAAATGCTGCAGCCCCTGCAGGATCTTATCGGGATCATCGATCATATCGGAAATGAGAATGATCAGACCTCGTTTCCTGATCCGGTCTGCCAGGGAGTGCAGGATATCGGCAGTTTGAGTTTGTTCTTTTGCTTTTAGACCATAGATTTCTTTAAAAATTATATTCAGATAAGTTTTCATTGAACGCGGTGGAATGTAACCGGTGATCTTATTTGTGTAAGTCAGAAGCCCGACCGCATCCTGTTGTGAGATCATCAAATAAGAAAGAGCTGAAGCGAAAGCTTTTGCATATTCGAGTTTTGATATTTTTTCCGAAGAATATCCCATGGAATTACTGTGATCGATGATTATATAAGATTTAAGGTTGGTTTCTTCTTCATATCTTTTGATATAATATCGATTCGTTTTGGCATAGACTTTCCAATCGATATTCCGGATGGCATCACCCGGATTATACTGGCGATGATCGGAAAATTCCACACTGAATCCATGATAGGGAGATTTATGCAAGCCGATAATAAAACCTTCGACGATCAACCTTGCCCGCAGGTTGAATTTATCGATGGTCGCTAAAAATTCGTCGGAAAGAAAGTTGTTGTGGGGCATTAGACTTTAAATATTAGATATTAGATGTAAGTTTTACTCATTTGTTTTAGATACACCGGTCATGATCGCTGCCGGGATCAGCACAACATAAGCGATGATCAAAAGTATGGGAGAAATTGTTTTGTCGCCTGTTCCCATAATTATATAGCCGATGATCAGCATAATGATCGCTAAAATCAATAATATCTTGTTTTTTTTATTGAATACGAATTTCATGAATACTCCTTTTATAATTCCCTTAAGGATTCTGCATAATTCAATTTCTAACTCACCCTCGGTCCCTCTCTCCAAAGAGAGGGATGACTTCCATTTCCCCTTCTCTTTGCAAGAGAAGGGATTAGGGATTGAGTTGAATAATTGGAATTTTTAATTTTTTTTCATAATTCTTAAAAAACACCCAATTATGCAGAATTCATTATAATTCCCTTCCGAAGTTTTCTTTCATTTTTTCTTATATTAAGATTCGGAAGGATGTGAATGCCGGGAACTTTCCGAATCTTAATGATCGGAATTCCTTTGTTAGAAGCTTCGGAAAGGCTGTTATGTTTTTCATCATGGAAATGTAAAAAAAATAACGGAACAAGTTCCGAACTACTCTTCTTCGTTCAAGGCAACTCCCAGCTCATTCTTCAATTTTTTTTTAGAAACTTCGACTGAAGTTTCATCATTATCCAGATCGATTGCCAGTCTGAAAAACTTTTCCGATAATTCCGGTTTATCTAATTTCAAATAAATTTCCCCGAGATGATAAGCGATCTCACTATGAGTGATACCTTGTTCCAAAGGAAGTTCCATAGCAGCGATCGCAGAGCGGATATTTCCTTTTTTGAAGTGTAGCCAGGCAAGACTATCCCAGATCATCGAACTTTCCGGTTCGATTTCGAGAGCCTTTCTGAGTAGACTTTCGGCATGTTCGAATTTACCGGTTAATTCGTGTTTGGCGATCGTATAACCGAGCGTATTAAGAACATCTGCGCTCTCCGGATAGGTCTCGACTGCTTTTTCCAGAATTGAAACCGCATTATCTATTTCATTGAATTTTTCCAAAAGTACGGATGTAAAAATATAAATGTCTTCTTTAGGTTCGGGATTTTCTTCGATCTCTTTTTTCAGGTATTCATAAGCGAGTGAATCATTTTGTTCATTAAAAAAATACATCCCGATCAATTCATTTGCGGAAACCAAGGTTTCATCCTGAAAGGAAAGAAGTTCTTTTACTTTTGGAATATTTTGGGAATTTGTCAGGTATGTGATCGCGGTCGTAACCAGCAGATCATTTTTTTTTAGAAATTCAACTGTCAACCTGTCGAGATATTTTTCTGCTTCTGAATCTTCTTCTAAAAGAACTAAAGTGTATCCCGTTAGAAAATCGGCAATTTCTTTATTTTCATTTTTGTTATGGAATTTCTGCAGAATATCGACCAATCGTTCCTTTTTTTCCTGTTCTTCTTCAAATGTATATTGTTGAAAAAAATTCATCAGAAGTTTGATATCATTCGATTTGATAAAATAATCGACAGCTTGTTCGTCACGGTTCAGCTGGAAATAAACATTTCCGAAATAAGCATGAAAAAAAGGTTTGAATTCATCTTTGAGAGATTTCGTATCTTCGACAGCGATTCCGGCTGTTACTGCCAGTTCATAAATTTCCAGGTTGATAGCCGAGAAAAAGAGATAGCGTAAAACTTCTTCGTTATTTACTTCAAAACATGTTTTGCTGTTCGCAATAACGCTTTCATAATTCTCCATTAAAAAATATTTAGCGAGGAGAAAGGTTTTGAAACGATTTGTCATTTTTTTGTTATTATCGATCCTATCCTGCAAAATTTCAATAACTTTATTATCATTTTTTTCCTGTTCATAAAATGTAATGAGTGATCTTAATGTTATTTCATCATCCCAGATTTTATATGCTTTTTCATATATTTCTTTCGCATTCATCGGGTCCCGATCCCGGTAACTTTCTGCAATGGCGAGAACTGTTTGCTTGTTTTTCCAGGGAAATTCCAAAGCTTTAATCAGAAGTGTCGTATCTGCCGGAGGATAATGCTCGTTCCTGAAAAGATAATATGCCAAATAGTACTGCATCGCGGGATTGGTCTCGATCGCCAGACGGAAAAATTTATCGGCTTTTTCCATATTTTCCTGTTGATAATATGATTCTGCCAGGTTTATTAATATTTGACCGGAATAAAGTCCCCGGGCATAATAATCTTCTCCCAGTTCGATAATTTCTTTGTTGTATTCCGGATTGAAAAATGATAGATTTCCGAGAAGTTCGATCAATTTCTCTTTCACAAAAATATTTTCCGGGTTGGATTCATCTGCTTTTTTATAAAGATGGTATGCAGTTTCATAGTCGCTTTGCTGGAAAGCGGCTTCTGCCAGAGAAAAATATGTTCCTGAGGAAACCATATCGGGAGCATGAACCGAATCGATTTTTTGAATTTTATCCCGGGGAATAGTAGAACAGCCTAAAATGGACAGGATAAGAATTAAATAATAAATTTTCATAAAAACTTAATGTCATTCCGAAGAATTGTTATCAGACCTATCGAATTACAGTAATTGCAGATTCCTCGCTGGAAAAGCAGGATGACAACCCGGAATGACAAACTCTTTCTTTAAAATGTCATATTATAGAAAAGGGTCAGAGTTCGGTCGCTGCCGTTCGTATCGAGACGATTTTCCAAAAGGTCATAAAAAGAGAGATTAACGGAAAGGTAGTCCGTGAAATGGATAGCAAAAGCCGCATTCAAATAACCTCTTCCCAGACCTTTGATCGTCTGGTTCGTCCAGTCGTCATTATCATTCCAGGCAGGATCGAATTCCAGCATAAAAACGACAACATCGCCGAGGGTTTTATCCAACCCGGCAAAGAAGTTCAGTTCATTATCCTGATCATTATCTTCCAGGCTGTAGTTCGCACCGAAATGAACTCCCAGGTTTCCAAGCAGCAGGAAATTCTTGCTCGCAGCACCAAAAATTCCCTTGGATTTGATGTCGTATCTTTTTGCGTCTTCATTATAATTTCCATGTCCCTGGGAATCATACCCGACAGCGATTGCCGGAAGTTTCACGGTTTCATCGATGATGCGGAATCTGGCATTGAACTCGACCCGGTCATGCCAGATCGGATCCAGATTACCGACAACTTGCTCTGCCCCGTAATTCACACCAAACATAAAACGGGGAAAAAGACCGACTTTCGTGCCGATTATAAGACCATTATTTTTATAAAGTTTGGCTGTAATTTCTGCTTCTCCTTTCTGCAAAATGCCGGCTGTCGGTGCATCGATGAGTGTGTTTAATTCGTATGAGAATAAATGAACGGAAAACATTATTATCAAAAGCAATGTTATTTTCTTCATTGTTTCTCCTTAGTAACTCAAAGCTCCTGCTTTGAGACTCTATATACATAATTAAAAGCGAAATTATTAATCGTGATTTTATAGTCAATAAACAAATTTGGAATTATTGAATTTCGGGAGTTTGAGTATAAAAAAACAGTTAACAATTGCGAACAAAAACGAACTATAAGAAATGAGAGGATATTGCTTTAAGGTGTTCCAAAGTTATAAAAAAGTTCATAAAAAAACGCTCAAATATCTGAGCATTGGGCGAGAAAATACTTGAGTCAATCTGAATTCATTCGGTCTTGACTTAAGTATTTAAGGAAACCTTCCAAAGGTCAACTATTAAAGATATTCTTCGTTAGAGACCTTTGGAAGGTTACAGGTTTATCTCAACAGCAGACACTTTTTCACGGATATGGATTTTCCACCAACATCCAGTTTATAGAGATAAACACCGGAACTTACTTCTTTACCGGAATTATCTTTTCCATCCCAAGTTATTTTATGTAATCCTTGATCAAATTCATCGTTAGCAAGAGCTTTTACTTCCTGTCCTTTGAGATTAAAAATTTCGAGAGAAATTATAGAATCAATTCCCAAACTCAAATTGATTGTCGTCGTCGGATTAAAAGGATTTGGAAAGTTTCCGGAAAGTTCCGTTTTACAGGCAGAAATCTCCTCATCAGTTCCAGTGTCCGGTAGTAAAGTTATAGTTCTGAATGCAATCAAACTATCTCCCTCACTATCAAATATCGTCAGTTTCAGTTCATAGTTTCCTTCACTTAATTCGGATGTATTCCAATCTGCGAGAATATCGTGGTCAACTTGAGTTAAGGATTCTTCTACCAATGTCCAGTCGTTACTTCCTTCGTTTGCATAATAAAGATTGTATTTATCGAAAGTGATGGATAGATCACCAGACTCGATCCAAGCTGAACCTGAAATTTCTATAGTTTCTCCAACAAAATAATTTTGCAGGCTATCGATTAAAGTAAACATCACCAGAGCGCTATCCATTGCTTCTGGTTCATACTCAAAATAAGAATTCACAGCCAGAAGATAGGAATTATCATGAGCAATGTTGGCTGACTGATAGGACCACAAAGGAGTTATAGTGCTATTAACAAAAAGATAGGTTCCATTTTGAAAGGTTCCAACATAACTATAACTGATACCATCCACAAAAGAAACGAACGCATCAAATCCAACCCCAAGCATTATTGTAGCTCCATTGTGGATGCAGTTCGTTGCGTAGGTTTCCGAATTTCCCCTACCGATCATTTCCCCGAAAGAACACGAATCAATATTGAAAATAATATCATCATAAGGATACCAGTTCCACCAGTAAACATAGGTGTCGTTATATTCCAGATTTCTGTCACTGAGAGGAACGATGAAATTCGAATACATCGTGTTATTTTCAATTTCACCGATATTTATTGTATTTGAACCGAACATTCTAACACATGAACCTCTGATGATGGAATTATTAATTGTAACATCACAACCATTAAATGTTTCCAGAGACCACCAGCATTGGGAACAGGAATCTGCAACAAATGTGTAATAAATACCGTCCACACCGGGTGTATCGTCGGAAAATTCAAAATGTTCTACAAATTCCGGATCCGGGAATTGAGTGTTAACAACCGAGCCATCCGGCATTTCAAACCAGGGCATCAAGGTATCGCAGCGAGTAAAGTGAACAAAACAGGAATCATCCACGATCATATCTCCCACATGATCTACATCCTCGAGTATAAGAGTAGAATTATTGAAAACCTTCCTGAATGTCCAGTCCGGGAAGTTAGTATTGGAAGCGAAATATGTGCAATTATCATATAGTTGAGCATAGTGCATGACACCATTTGCATCAATAGTAGCATCAGTAGCTTCAAACTGAGAATCATCGAGCATCCAGACATAATATTGTCCCACATAATATTGCTCAAAATGCAGATAGGCATTATTCCTGAATATTGCTTTTCCTTCATCTTGTATCAATAAGGTGCCGCTAAGAGTAAGCATCGCATTATCTACTACCAGAACTCCCTGTCCATAGATAACAATATCATCGTCCTGAACATAGTCGGTAGTAATAAATGTAGTGTCCAATTCCGGACCAATATAAAGAATTTCACGATTGTTCGGTGATGCTGAATCCCCTCTTTCCAAGGAAATCTGATATCTGTCAAAACGGGAATTATTCATTTCAAAAGGCATTGGATGTTGGGAAATATTTCCTTTGATTCTATTTCCTGTTTTGTTCTGCCGCTGTTCAAGAATGACTTTGTTTACTTTTTCCTGTGGAAAATCTGCAAAAAAATTTATTGAAACAGACATAATAAATAAAACAAATATAGTTCTCTTTTTCATTTTTCCCTCTCTTTATGAATTATTGGCTTAATAGTCAAAAATTGGTTGCTAAAATATACTCTAATATATTATGTGTT
>CAZFPK010000017.1:0-12808 GCA_964521025.1 uncultured Candidatus Cloacimonadota bacterium
GTTTCTTTATCGCTTCTCCCAAACTTTTTAAATTAATGGAAGATACAGGAAAGCATTACCTCGATAAAGATGGAAAAACTATTTATCAAGTTGAGTTCAATGGGAAAGAACTGGAAATGGTAAAGTTGGGAGATAATTATTTAGGTAGCGGGAAAAAAAAACAATGGAAAGAGAATGGTTTATTTAAAATTGTTTCTGGAATAAAAACAGGATGCAATGAAAAATACTTGAGATGTATTGATTATTGTCAGAAGAACTTTGATATGATTGAGAAATTAAATGTACTTAATGAAATAGAAATTAATAATATCAGCTCAGATGAGAAAAGAAATGGTATAAAGTCTAATGATAGATATTTCATATCTTTCGAAATGGGAAAACCAGCAGAAGCACAAGATGGTCTTCTACCACAATATTATCAATCGAGTTCTAATATAGTAATTAATTGGTCTAAACAAGCAGTTTCTTCAATGAAAAAAGAAAAACATTCAGATCTTGCAAATGATGAATTTAGATTTATTGATTATAGAAATAACATTTCAATCTCAATGACTGGTCAATATGCACCAACTTTCAGAATTTCAGTTACTCCAGTATTTGTTAATGCTTCATCAAGAATAATTTGTAATTCAGCAAATGATAACTTATTTTTACTAGGAGTTTTAAATTCAAAATTTATGAAATTCTTATTTAAATCTGTTATCAATCATTCAGTTGGAGTAGAAATTGATAATTTTAAAATTTCAAATTTTTTAAAAATTTATTCTAATGATAAAATTTATGAATTAGTTGAGTTAATACTTTTTAAACAAAAACAAAATCCCAAATACGATTATATGACCAACGAACAAATCGAAATCGACAAACTGGTTTACCAGATGTATAATTTAAACGAGGAGGATATCAAAGAAGTTGAGAACTGGTATTGGCGTCGTTATCCCAAGTTGGCGGAAGCGATAGAGAGAAATATGAAAGCAAAGCAAAATCAGGCTGCCAGCAACGAGAAAGAAAGAAAGCAATGAAAAAAGAGATTTTGCTGGAATTGATTGAGGAATACCGAACTACGGGCAGAAAGTATTTCAGTTTACACAAATTGAAAGAAGATCTATTTTTCCGTTATCCTGACTTCAAACCTGAAACTTTAAGGAAAAATATCTCTCGTTTTAAAGATGCCTGCATTATCACTTCAGCAGGCAGAGGTTGGTATTCCTTTCTTCAGAAGAAATTTGTTTTAAACACAGAGCCTGTCAGGAATATTGTTAATTTAATGAAACGAGAATTCCCCTTGCTGGATTTCAATGTTTGGAGTACGGAACAGCTTACCTCTTATTTTCATCATATTCCGACTCGTTTTTTCGTCTTCATTTTTGCTGATAAATATGCTTTGCAGACAATTTATGAAAAATTGATCATTAAAGGGAAAAAAGTATTTTTGAATCCGTCATCCTCCGAAGCAGAGAAGATATTTAATATTGAAAGAGAAACAATAGTTTTACGACCCTCGATCAGTCAGGAACCAGTTGATGATCATCATTCAAAAATAGAAAAAATACTAGTTGATCTTCATATCGAAAAAGATAATTTAGCAATTGCAGATGATTGGGAATATGAAATAATTTGTGAAAATATTGTTAGCAGAACAATCATTCAGATCGATGTATTCAATTACTATATAAGCCGCAGAAAACTATCAGCCACTTGTCCCCTACACACAATTTTAGACAAATATTGTGTAGGTGGGACAAGCAAAATAGAAAAATGATAAAAGATCTCTGTTTTACAAAAGAGCACATACAAAGTTTCCGTAAAATATATAAGAAAGCAAATTCGGAGTTTATTGAAAAAACCGTTTATGCTTTTGAATTACTTTCATTATTGGTAGAATCAAAAATGGAGTTCGTTTTCAAAGGAGGGACATCATTGCTGCTTGTTTTACCTGAACCACAAAGATTATCCGTTGATGTCGATATTGTTGGAGAGATTGACACTTCACACTTCCCAGTCATTATAAAGAATTCAAGATTTGTGCGTTTCGAAGAAGATGAACGAAATAGAAACGATTTGATAAAGCACTTTAAGTTTTATTTCAATTCTGTTTTCACTCCTCAAGAACAATATATTCTTTTAGATGTGGTCCTAAAAAAACACAATTTTCCAAATGTTCAATTCAAGACTCTGAAATCTATCTTTCATGAATTTACCCATGAAATTAGAGTAAATGTTCCCCTGATAGATTCATTATTAGCAGATAAACTTTCAGCTTTCGCACCCAATACAATTGGCATTCCTTATGATGAAAAAAGCAAGAGTCGAAAAATTGGTATAATCAAGCAACTTTTTGATATTTCAATTTTGTTTGATTATTCGGAAAATCTTGATTTGCTAAAAAGAACTTACAAAGCTTCCTACGATTTTGAATCAGATTTAAGAGACGATAAACATACGATTTCAGACTGTTTGAACGATACGATAAAGACTGCATATTTGATATCTCAAGCAAAATTGCGGGGTAGTGAATATAACGCAAAACTTGAGATAATTGAATACGGTTGTAGAAATTTGATATACTATCTTTTAGATGGATCTTTCTCAATCAATAGTGCAAAAACACCAGCTTCAAAAGCTGCTTTCCTTGCCTCGTTGATACTACACAATCGAGACATCACTTTTGAAGAATTAAAATATAATTCCAAAAAAATTGAGTTGATAAAGAATAAGCAATTAGCAGGAAAATATAAAATCCTAAACAAGCTGAAAACATTTATGCCCGAAGCATATTATTATTGGTTTCTTGTCTCGCAAATTGAAGAAGGTAAATTATGATCAGCCGTTCGGATATAATCGATAATAGAAAACTTTTCTTAAAAGATGCCATCAATGATATGTTGGAAGGTAGTGATAAAATAAAATTTGCAGTCGGTTATTTATATCTTTCCGGTTTCTATCAAATTGCCGATAATCTGGAGAAATTGGAAGAAGCTAAAATCTTAATTGGTTCAAACCTTAATAGTCAATTAATGGAAGCTCTGGCAGAAACAATTCAACCTGAAGAATTAAAAGAAGAATTCTCAAAAGTAAAATTTCAAAGGCAATTGGAAAAAGATAAAATAAGAAGAAATATCGGAGAAAAGATAACGCAAAATTTACAAGCTCTTCCTCATTCCATCAAAAGACAGAGAGAGATCCAAAAGCTTGTTTCTCTCGTAAAGAGTAATAAAATAAAGATAAAAGTTTATACCAAATATCCGCTTCATGCTAAAGCGTATCTTTTTAAATATAAAGATAATATCGCTTCAGCTTCCCGTTCCGAAGGTATTGCTGTTGTTGGTTCATCCAATCTGACGATGAGCGGATTTTATCATAATACCGAACTAAATACTTATGTTAGGGGACAAAAGAATTTTGAAGAGTTGAATCTTTGGTTCGATGAATTATGGAAGGAAGCGGTTCCTTTTGAAGATTCGCTAAAGACAATTTTTGAAAACTCGTGGGCAATCAAAACCGTAAATCCGTATGATATTTATATTCTCACTTTGTATCATTTAATCAAAAGTTCAATCGAAAAAAAATCCGTAACTATTTGGAATTGGGAAGGTATGCCGCATTTATTCCCATTTCAGAAAGTAGCAATCATGCAGGCTTATGAATGGCTTCAAAAATATAATGGAGTATTTATTTGTGATGTTGTGGGTTTGGGAAAAACATATATTGGAGCAGGTTTATTAAAGCATCTTAATAAAAGAGTTCTGATCATCTCACCACCGGGTTTGATAGATATGTGGAAACGCTTCAAAGAACGATTTGAATTCGATGCGGAAGTAATTTCCAGAGGAATGTTGTATCGTGGTATTTATGATAATAAAAGTGTTCTTAAGAAATATGAACGAAGAGATGTCGTACTCATCGATGAAAGTCATCACTTCCGAAATAATGATACTAAAATGTACCGTGAACTGCAACCGTTTCTCATTGGAAAACAAGTCATTTTGATGACTGCAACTCCGCAAAACACAACACCCTGGAATGTTTATAATCAGATAAAACTGTTTCATCAGACAGAAGAAAATATTTTTCCCAATAAATATGAAGAACCTCATTTACGAAATCTTTTTAATAAAGTGGAAAAGAATGAATACAAGCTCCCTGATTTGTTAAAATACATCGTAATTAGACGAACAAGAAAACATATCAAACAATTTTATGTAAGTGAAGATTATAATATTCAATTTCCAAAACGAGAATTGAGAACAGAGGTTTACAGCATCAATGAAACTTACAATAATCTGTACGATAGTATTAATGAATTACTTAAGCAGTTAAAATATGCTCGTTATAATTTATGGAAATATGTAAAACCGGAAAAGCAGGAAGTTGAACCATACATTCAATTGAAGAAAGTTATAAGAACTTTGAAAATTTTTCATAAAATAAATCTATTTAAAAGATTAGAGAGTTCGATTTTTGCTTTCAGAGTAAGTATTTCAAATTTAATTAATATTTACTCAAAATTTTTAAGAATTATCGAAGAAAAATATATTGTGCCAGCAGGAGAGAAAATCCAGGAACAAATATACCGTTATGAACTCGATGATATCTGGGATAAAATAGATGGATTAACTAAAGATTATAAAACCGATGATTTTAACATCGAAAAATTAAAATCCGACTTGAAGTTCGATCTTAAAATATTCAACCAAGTGCATAAATATTTGGAAACTATTCCTGACGATGATGATTGTAAATATGATAAACTAGTAGAAATAATAAATGATCTTCAAGAAAATAAAGAAGAGAGAAAAGTTCTGATATTCAGCGAATATGCAGATACTGTTGAATATCTTCATAAAAGAATTTCTAGAGAATTCAGCAATTCTGAAGTTGTAAGCGGTCGGACATCAGGAAATGATGAAAAAATCAGTACTTTTTCTCCAATCGCAAATGAGTATAACGGAGATAAAGTTGTTGATATTTTAGTTGCCACAGATATTGTTAGCGAAGGATTCAACCTTCAAGATTGTTCTTCAGTAATAAATTATGATCTTCACTGGAATCCGGTTAGATTAATTCAACGAGCAGGTAGAGTGGATCGCATTGGCAGCGAAGCTGATAAAATTTATGTCAGGAACTTTCTCCCGGTAACTCAAGTTGAAAAAGAAATAAAGATCAAAGAAAAATTAGAAAGAAGGATCAAAGAAATTCATAGATATATCGGTGAAGATGAAAAGATATTAACTGAACAAGAAAAATTAAATGATTCGGCTTTATATACTATTTATGATAAAAGAGATATTGAAGAATTGGAAGCATTAGAAGAACCTGATTTCACTTTGGATGAAGCTGAACAAATAATTCGTAATCTCATGAAAATGGAACCGGAGTATATGTATTTAATTACTAAAATGCAATTGGGATTACATTCATCAAAAAGAGCAGATAAAATGAAAGGTTCTTATGCTTTTTTCCGTTCAGGAGAATACTGCAAATTATTTATAAAAAAAGAGGAAAAGATATTTAGTGATATAAACGATATAATAACAGAAATAAAATGCGAACCATGTGAGATCGAACAAAATACTAAAGAGCAGGATGTTAATTTCTTTTTTGATAATATCAACTATTTGAATGATCATTTCAAGGAATTAATTAATGAAGAAAGTCAAAATATTAAAATTCATATCGAAATAAGAAAAGCCAAACAAAAACTACAGGTTTTGATTAGAGATAAAACCGATTCAATTGATTTTATTGAAAATGCCGAAAAAATAGATAAAGTATTAAATGCACGCTTTCCATACCATTTAATACCGTTACTTAAAAGAATAAATAAAGAAGAAAAAGACGATAATTTCTTTTCGGAACTGGTAAAATTATATAATTCAGAGAAACTTTCAGAAATTTTTATTAATGACCCAGGGAAAAAAGAACCAATCGAGTTTATTTGTGGTGAAATCATAAAATAAGGATCAATTATGCTCGGTAGAACAAAAAAAATCCATTTCGTCGGCATCGGCGGCATCGGGATGAGCGGAATCGCAGAACTGCTATTAAATCAAGGCTTCGAGATCAGCGGTTCGGATATGCACTTAACCAAAATCACTAAACATTTGCTGGAAAAAGGAGCAAAAATCACGAAAGGTCATAAATCTGAATTGATCAAAGATGCAGATGTTGTTGTCAAATCATCTGCAGTGAAAAACGACAATCCTGAAGTGGCAGCTGCTCTCTCCCGAAAAATCCCAGTGATCAGGCGTGCAGAAATGCTTTCCGAAATAATGCGGATGAGTTACGGGATCGGAATTGCCGGAACACACGGAAAAACTTCGACCACCTCGATGGTCGGTATGGTTCTCTCGGCAGCAAAACTCGAACCGACTGTGATCGTCGGTGGAATCGTTAACAATTTCGGATCGAACAATCTTCTCGGTTCCGGAAAATACATTGTTGTGGAAGCCGATGAATTCGACCGTTCCTTCTTGAGTTTGAGTCCTATCATTGCAGGAATAACGAATATAGACGCAGATCATCTCGATTGCTATAAAGATCTGAAGAGTATCAAAAAAGCATTTATCGAATATGCTAATAAAGTTCCGTTTTTCGGTAGTGTGATCGTTTGTCTCGATGATCACGGAGTACAGTCGATCATTCCGGAAATCAAAAAAGAGATAGTTACTTACGGACTTTCCAAACAGGCAAATTTGCGAGCGGAAAACATCGAAATGAAAGATTTCAAATCCGATTATATCACTGTATTTGATAGAAAAAAATTGGGAAAGATAAAATTGAATGTAATGGGAGTCCATAATATTTTGAATTCACTTCTTGCGATTGCATCCGGTTTGGAACTTGATATTCCATTTCCTGAAATACAAAAAGGATTGTCTGAATATAATGGAGTCTTTCGCAGGTTCGAATTCAAAGGTGAAAAAAACGGGATCGCTGTTTATGATGATTATGCTCATCATCCGACAGAGATCGAAGCAACCTTGAAAGGGATCAAAGAAAATACGAAAAAGCGGATAATCGTAGTTTTCCAACCTCATTTATTTTCACGGACAAGAGATTTTTACCGGGAATTCGGTCGTTCATTTTTCCAATCGGATTTATTGATTGTAACTCCAATTTATCCGGCAAGAGAAAAACCGCTTCCGGAAATTTCCGGAAAAATGATCGCAGATGCAGCCACTCAATCCGGTCATAAAAATGTTCATTATGTTGAATCGAATGATCAAATTATCAGCCAAATCGATGAAGTTGCAAAACCTGAAGATATTGTGATTACGATGGGAGCAGGAAATATTTATCGATTTGGCGAGAAGTTTATTGGTTGAATTGGTTGAATTGGTTGAATTGGTTAAAATGGTTGAATTGGGGGAGATTTGTTGAATCAGTTGAATTAGGAGAAATATGCTTTTTTTATCCTTCACATAAAGTAATTCTCTCAGATAAGATCGGAAAGTTATCGTTGAATATGTAAAAATATTTAACTTCACACACGGTTTCAAAATAATAAATAAATTTGTGAAATTCGTGTAATTTGCGGATGTGAAAAAAATGGAAAAAGAAATTGACAAAAAATCGCTAACTCCAAATATTTCAACGAGTTGTTTGAAGGAATACTCATATATCAAAATCGGGGAGGAAGCAAAGTATCTCTTTATACCACAATCAGATAGCGAATTAAGGAAAATCATAAAAAAAGCAAGACAGGAAAATATTGAAGTTGTTCCGTTAGGCGGATGTTCAAATATACTTTTTGGAAATACCAAAGACCGTTTTCTTATTCTTGATCATGATCTACCGATGGCTTTCAATGTGCATTACGACGAAGTTGTGGTTTCCGCCAATTATCCACTTAACAGTTTCATTCAAGATTTGCGGAAATATGAATTAGGCGGATTGGAATTTATATATGGAATTCCGGCTCATTTGGGTGGAGCGATCTGTATGAATGCCGGAGCATTCGGGCATAATATTTCCGAATTTGTGAATTGGATCCAGATTATGGATAAATCCGGAAGACGAAAGATCCTTGATCGCGAAGAGATCACATTTGGTTATCGAAGAAGTTCTTTAAATGGTTTTGTTCTGGTTGCGGGATTCAATCTGAAATCTAAAAAAAGAGAAGAAATCAATGCGGATATGAAAAAATACCTGCAAAAAAGAAAAGAAAAACATCCATACAATTTCCCGAGTTTGGGCAGCATTTTCAAAAATCCAAAAAGTCAAACTGCCGGTAAATTGATCGAGGAATGCGGCTTAAAAGGTCAAAATTCCGGAGATGCTGAAATCAGTAGAAAACATGCAAATTTCATTGTTAATAAAGGAAAGGCTACTTTTCAAAATGTGATGCATTTGATAAAACTTAGCCGGAATAAAGTGTATGAAAAACATCAGATAAAACTGGAATTGGAAATAAAGGTGATCAATTGAAGAAAAAAAGGCATGGTTCGAGCAGGTATTATTTCCTCTACATCTTCATGATCATGATCATGATTGTGATCGTTACGGGCGTGAGAATGCTGATCATAAAAGTCAGTTTTTTTGAGATTTCTGAGATCAAAATCAGTGGAAATTATAATATTAAAGAAGAATTTCTTAAAAATCTATCTCAAGATTGTCTTGGAAAAAACCTGTATGAAATTTCCAAAAATGAAATAAGAAGCAGATATGAAAATCTCGTGCGGATTAAAAATGTAAAAGTTAACAGAATTTTCCCGGATAAATTAAAAATCACGATTTTTGAAAGGCTGGGAGTGTTTTATCTCAAGACGAAAGAAGGAATACTTTTTCCTCTAGATATAGAGAAAATTGTATTGGATAATGATAATTTCTACAGCGCTGAAATCCTGCCGATCATCGAGACAGATTTAATGAATGAAAATATTGTTTATGGTGAGATCATCGAGCATGATTTCGTAGATAGAGTCTATGATTTTTATGAAGAAATCAAACTCGAAGATAAGGAATTCATAGATAAGATTTCCGAATTCTATTTAGAAAACGGGAAATTCTGTATGATCGAAGCGAATATTGGTTATAAAATAATATTCGGAGAAGATAAAATCAAAAATAAATTATTAAGATTTAATTTTCTGGAAAAAAATAGAGGATTTGAAAAAGGAAATATCGTCGATCTACGCTTTGATAAACAACTTATCGTTAGTCGGGAGAATTCATGAAAGCGGAAAAGATTATCACTGCGATCGATATTGGAACAACCAAGATCTGTGCTATTATTGCAACCCTGAATGAAGAAAAAAAACTTGAGATCAAGGGAATCGGAACAGTAAAATCGGAAGGACTGATAAATGGAATTGTAGTTGATATCTCCAAAGCTTCCAAATCGATCAGTAACGCTATTTACGAAGCAGAACTAATGTCCGAGATCAGGGCAAAAAACATATATGTCGGAATTGCCGGAGAACATATGAAAAGTCAGAATACTCTCGGCAGAATTTCTCTGACCACCGGCTCCGAACCTTGCGAAATAACCCAGGAACATGTCGATAATGTAATTACAAATTCCAAAAATAATATCAAAATCCAGGCAGGAAATGAACGGCTTGATATCATCCATGCCATTCCGCAATATTATGATATCGATGGTCAAGACGGAATTATGAATCCTGTGAATATGAGCGGTTTTAATCTCTCCGCTTATGTTCATATTGTGATGGCTGACATTAACACAATTCGTAATATCACTAAATGTGTGGAACTTTCCGGATATAAAGTCGATGATATTTTTCTCGAACCGATAGCTTCATCATATTCCGTATTGAATGAAGTCGAAAAAACTCTTGGTTCTGTTCTGATCGATATTGGCGGCGGAACTACCGATATAGCTGTTTTCTATAAAGAAAGCATTCGTTTCAGTGCTGTTATTTCCCTCGGAGGAACGAACATCACCCAAGACCTTGCAATTGGTTTGCAAACATCCCCTCAAAATGCGGAAAATTTGAAAATAAATCATGGAAATTCGATCGCATCTACTGTTCCTGATGAAAAAAAAATTAAAATTGAAGGCATCGCCGGAAGGGAATCAAAGAACAGGAAATTACGCTATATTTCCGAAATAATCGAAGCCAGGATGAGAGAAATCCTGGAAGATGCTTATAAAATCTTAAATGAGCATAATGAATTGAAAATGATTACAGCCGGTTTAACGATTACCGGTGGAGCATCATTATTAAAAAATTCCGAAAAATTAGCAGAAGATATTTTTAATATGTCCACAAAAACCGGTTACCCGGATTTAAGCAAAATATCAGGTCCAACCGAAAGATTGCAAAATCCTAAATATGCAACCAGCGTGGGAATTCTTTACCAAGCCCAAAAATTGATCCAGGAAAAAGATAATAAAATCCGGCAATTAAAAACTAATGATCCGTTCACCAGTTTTTTTAAAAAAATATTAGCCAGTCTAAAAGAGTATTTATAAGGAGGAGATATGCTCGAACTTGATCTCTCGAATGAATTGGTATCTTTAGGAACACATATCAAGATAATTGGAGTCGGTGGAGCTGGCGGAAATGCGATCAATACCATGATCGAAAACTCACTGCAAGGAGTTGAGTTTATTGCTGCCAATACCAATATCATCGATCTGAAAAAATCGAAGGCAAAATTAAAACTACAGTTGGGAAAAGAAACGACAAAAGGGCTCGGAACCGGTGCTCATCCCGAACTCGGAAGGCAATCTGCGGAGGAATCCCGAGAAGATATCAAACATCATCTAAATGGAGCGGATATGGTTTTCATCGTTGCCGGGATGGGAGGTGGAACCGGAACCGGAGCTGCTCCGATTATTTCATCTATGGCAAAAGAGATGGGAATCCTGACGATCGGGATCGTTAATCGTCCGTTCAATTGGGAAGGTAAAAAGAGGATCATGAATGCCGAGGAAGGGATCAGGCAATTAGCGGAAAATGTTGACAGCTTGATTGTTATTCCAAATGAAAAGATCAAGGAACAATACTCTGATCTGACTGTAATACAGGCATTTAAAAAAGCAGATAATATCCTTTATGATGCAGCCAAAGCACTTTCTGATATCATCAATTTCAGCGGTTATATCAGTGTAGATTTCGCAGATGTCAAAACAGTCATGCTCGACAAAGGTTATGCTATGATCGGAACAGGTATCGGAGAGGAAGAAAATCGAGCTGTTGAAGCTGCCAAAGCTGCCATGTCCAATCCACTCCTATCAGATGTTTCCCTGAAAAACGCTCAGGGAATTCTTATCAACATAACAGCCAGTGAAACCGTAAAAATGGATGAATTCGAGCAGATTTTTAATATCATTATCAGCGAAACAGGAGATCAGGGTGACATCATCAATGGAATCATCTTTGATGAGAAAATGGAAGATAAGATCAAAGTTACTCTGATCGCAACCGGTTTGAAAATCAGTGATACAAAGATCTATGAATTTGAGAATTTTAAGAATAAAAACGAAGATAGTGGTGAAGAGCTGAATGATATCCTGGAAAGGATCAGAAATCCCAGAACAAATGATATTGAAAAACAACAGGAGAATAAGCAGCAGTTGATCAAACCAAAACTGGATATTCCTGCTTTTATGAGGAAAATTTCTAATTAACAATCAGCTTTCCGAAGCTTTCAACAAAAGAATTCTCAAAAAATGAGATTCGGAAAGTTAATCGTTGAACTGGTTGAATTAGTTGAATCAGGAAAATAAACCTTCCGAATCCATTGATCCAAGAGACATTGAAAGAAGACTTCGGAAGGAATAATATAGCATGAACGAATTTATCATCAGAATCCTGATTTTAGCATTTTCCATATACTTAGTTGGAAAAGCAACACGATTATATCATGTCGAGGATTTATTTACTGCGATCCTGACAGCTCTCTTACTGGCAATTGTCAATGCTGTTGTGCGTCCGATCCTGATCTTCCTGACCTTACCTATTACAATACTGACTTTTGGTCTTTTCTTGCTGCTGATTAATGGATTTTCCCTGCTCATTGTTTCGAAATTTGTTCCTAATTTCAAAATCGAAGGCTGTCTTAATTCGGCTTTTGCTGCTTTTCTTATATCGATCGTGAATATTCTCCTGGAATGGGTGATCAGAACTTAATTTTAGACAGGATAACAGGATTTACGGAGGTTAAGATAGTAATTACATCGGTTTATCCTAATATCTTTTCTTTTAATGTTTTTATGGTTGATATGAAGTTTAGTAAATTCAAAATAGAAAATTACGAGCAGTTGACCCAATTATGGAAAGATGCCGGTCTTCCCTACAAACCAAAAGGAAGAGACAGGAAAGAGGAATTGGTGAAACAGATCCAAAAACCGGGAAATTTTTATCTTAGCGTTTTCGTGAAGAAGAGAATGATCGGTTTTATCATGGCAAGCCATAATCGGAGAAAAGGCTGGATCAACCGATTGGTGGTTCATCCCGATTTTCAGAAGAAAGGTCTCGCTTTAAAATTGATCAGGAAAGCAGAAGAATATTTTATGAAAGAAGGAGTCGATATCTTTGCTTGTCTGATCGAGGATTGGAACGAACCTTCTCGGAAATTATTTAAAAAAGCAGGATATATTTATCATCCCGAAGTTCTTTATTTCACGAGAAGAATTAATCCTGATGTATGATTTAAATCCTTTCCGAAGCTTCCCGCAAAGGAATTCTCTCTTATAAAATTCGGAAAGTTAATCGTGAACTGATTGAATTATGAAAATAAACCTTCCGAATCCTTAAACAAGGAAAATTGGAAGTAGGCTTCGGAAGGGATAAACAAGCTCAACATTGGAATGTCGAGTTCAAAAGGAGAAGAA
>CAZFPK010000017.1:12908-56766 GCA_964521025.1 uncultured Candidatus Cloacimonadota bacterium
TTCGGAAGGGATAAACAAGCTCAACATTGGAATGTCGAGTTCAAAAGGAGAAGAAATGGCTTCCAAGAAAATCACTGATGCAGTTCCCATAATCGGGATCGGAATTCTCGGTTTTGTGCATGAATTTGTGATCAGCAACGATCCGGAGATGTTTCCTTCCATTCTTTTCGGATTGTTACTGGCAAAAGGGATTACAAAACTTTTTGAGAAGAGATAATTCCGAAAATTTGCCAAATTTAAAAAAATTTGGCAAATTTATATTCATGAAAAAAAAGAAACAAAACTACCTAAATTTACTAATTTACCTTTTATTCTTCCTTTTCTCCTTCCTCTACTGCAAGAACATGGCAAACCCATCTGACGGTCCAAGATGGATTCTGTTAAATCTTTCTGCTTTTATTTTGCCTTTACCTTTCCTGATATTTCTTCGTAAAAAGAAAAGATCAATAAATTTTAAATTCTCTTTTTTTCATTTACTGATCTTGATGCTTTTCTTCTGGTTGCTTTTCACAACATCTATAGCAATCGATAAAGCAAATTCGATCGATGAATTCATCAACCAGTTCTCATTTTTAATGCTGCTGCTTTACTTCTCATTTTACGGGGAAAAAATAAATCTTCAATTTGTAACCAGAATTTTTATCCTAATTGTAACTTTAGTTTCGATCATCGGATTATTTCAGTATTTTGGAATTTCGAGAAATCTTTTTGCCCAGGTTTCTTCTCCGGCATCGACTTTTGTGAATAAGAATTTAGCAACTCCTTTAGTGGTGCTGTTCTTTCCTTTTATTTTCCTACAACTTGTTTTCTCGAATCCTAAAAAAATCAGAATATTCTATTCCCTTTGTTTTGCTATCACTTTATCCTATTTGATCGCTTCCACAACGAAAAGTTCCTGGAGCGGAGTCATCTTATCATTTATTTTTGCTATCGGAATTATTCTTTTTTTTACGCAGATCAGGAAAAATTCTTTCCGGAAATTTCATAGATCGAACCTGATCTTTCTTTTTATAGGAATTCTGTTAACATTTCTGCTTCTCCATATCAGAACATACCTGCCGCAAAATAAAGACGAGATACAATCTATTCGCTCAACACTCGATTTTTTCCAGGGAAAGGAAAAATTAACTGCTCATGAAACAACACCATACAACCGTTCGGTTGCGATCCGGCTCACTAAATGGCAGAACAGTTTCGAGATTTTCAAAGACCATCCGATTTCAGGTGTCGGACTTGGGAGTTTCGATGCTGTTTATCCTTATTATCATAAAGCAAAGATAGACGATCAATGGTATATGCCCCGGTTCTATTTAGGCGGAACCCATAACGATCCTTTCCAATATTTGATTGAAACAGGTTTGGTAGGATTTATCCTGCTCTCGATGATCTTTTTCCTTTTCTATTTCTACCAGTTGAAATTACTCCATCTAAACGACAATAATTTCATTTTCTATTTTGCATCTTTAATTGGAATAACAGGTTTGATCTTTGATTCATTGTTCAATTATCCCTTTCATCATCCGACTTATCTTTTTTATTCTGCGTTTTTACTGGGAACAACATTCTCAAAATATAAAGTGAAATTTCCCGCAAATCTTTTTAAGATCAAATTCCGATCGAAAAGGCTAATATTTTTGCCTGTTATTATTTTTGTTATTCTCTTATTTCTCTCCGTCTTTATTTCCGGTAAAAGATACTTTTCAGGAGTTTATCTGAAAAAGGCATTGTATGCGGAAAATTCCAATCGATTTACTGCAGCCGCAAAATATTCCAAAAAAGCAGTAGATTATTGGCAGTTTCAAAATAGAACTTTGTTCGTAAATTCCAGGATTTTATATTCGGACTATCTGAAAAACAGATCAGAAGAAAATTATCTGGAATTAGAAAAATATAATGATCTTTCTCTGCAAAGCCTACCCTATCATTATATCCCGAATTTGATCAAATTCCTTTTAATGATCGAGAAAAGAGAACCGGAAAAGGTTAAATCTTTATTAAATGAAATTCCTTTATTTTTGAAAATCGTAGCAAACGAGCAATTATTTGATGCCTACGAATTAATCGGTTATATTTATTATCTTAATAAAGATAAGGAAAATTCGTTGTATTATTACCGGAGGGTTCTTGCAAAATTCCCGGAAAATGAGAAAATCAGGAAAAGAGTGGAATTGCTGGGGAGTATCGAAGAATAATCAGACTCAACTTGCTACGAGCCAGCAACCACCTGAGGGCGAGAATCGAGTTCACTTAGTATAGTATTCGGAACAAATTCCGAACTACAATTTCTCTACGATTTCAGGAATGATTTCATTCAATTTATCAGAGGTATTCATCAAAGATTTTAATCCTGCTTTATCATAATTTATGTCTATGCCTTTGATATTATTGAATGAGTTTTTATAGATTTCATCTCCAGATGACATGTCGATAATAGAAATGGTCAGGTCAGCAAAAGCAGAGAACATACCGTAAGCATCCGAACCTTTTCTCGTTTTTGCCTGAAGAGTGATCATTACATCTGCCTGGGAAAAGTCTTCGATAAATGAGAAACCTTTGTTGGATAGAATTTCCTTAAGTTTCGGTTCGATATAAAAAACATCGAGTTTATTCCCGAAATTTGTTTCTTCAGCTTCGATAAAAAAGGTCAAACCTTTTACATTCAGAATAAACTTAGCTTCCGGCAGAGGAAAACTTTCCAGGATATTCTGATAAATGAAAGAAGTACTGTCCCAGTTGATAAAAGCGGAAATATCGAGTTCTGATTTGACCATCTGCAGTTTTTCGGAAGAAATTATTTTCGTGATCTCGCATTTCCCGATACCTGATGAATTTGTCCTGATTTTCTTGATCAAGTCTCCCTCGCCTTTGATGAAATGGAATATCAAAGGTAAATTTGAAACTCTATAATTTTCATTAAAATTATAATTTGCCGAAATTTCTAAAGGTTTATCTAAAGGTTTATTTATTTTAGCATCGAATTTATTTTTTAGAGGTTTCAGTTCAATATTTGACAGGATATTTTGGATCGAAAAATAGATCTCATTTGTCAGGTAAATCTCTTTATCATCGAGTGTTGCTTTCAAAGATTCCCCGATATATTTCTCCAGAGGTTTCAACGCTTGCAGGTAATATAAAAGAGCTTTCTCGATATTCTGATTTTCCTCATTCTCTTTTGCTTCGGAAAACATATCGAGAGCAAGACTGGTCGCTTTATCGATTTTTTCTTGTTTCTTTCTTTCGTAAATTTCTTTTGATAAACGATAATAGATCCAGTAATTCTTTTTATCCTCGAAAGTATCGATGATCTCGAATCCTTCCAGTTCTGCTTGTGTTGTCGTCCGGATAGTCGATCTGATCTCTTCTTCGGGAATACCTGATTTTTCAATGACATTACTAAGCACTTCTCCTGAAATGTTGATCGTTATTTCCGAAGCCAGGTTTTTAAGAGCATTATCTTTTGCGAATTGGATGTGATGGGTATTTCCTTTTATTTTAGATGCAACTCCGATCCCGATATAATAATTATGATCGATAGGTCTGAATTTTACCCAGTCCGGTATTTTTTTTGCGGATAAATATGAAAAAGCTAACATTCCAAAGAATATTAGAATAAGAATCTTCTTTGTTTTCATGTGATTTTCCTCAAAGTAAAACAAACGATCTTGTTTGTTCATGTAAGAAAAAAATTTGTTTTGGAAGCACAAATATGTTTAGGTGATAAAAATGCCTTTATCCTCTAAAAAAATTCAAATGAGTATAATTCTTTTTTTATCCAAAATAGAAGATGCCGGAAAGACCGATAACAGTTTTGATCATTTTTTCAATTTGGTTGTTTCCCCAATCGATTTCATAACCTGAAGCTGTCCCAGATACATCGAAAGATAATTTATCAAAGATTAGACCGGATCCTAACGAAAATCCACTTCCTTTGATCTGATCACCAACGATATAAGGATTGGAGTTTTCTCCTGTATGTCTGGTTGTCGGTTCTGTGAAAGCCCCGATTCTGATCGGAATAACTGCAAAATCAGAAATGATCAGATATTCCGCACCGAGTCGGAATTGATTAAGATCGTATTCACTAAGTTTTCCTTCATTTATAGTAACCAAAGGATCGCCGGCTTTTACAACTACTTTTTGGTCTTTATATGCTCTCATTTCATAATCGGCAGACAGAGTAAAAAAATCTCCGATGCGGTATGATGTTCCAAAACCTAACATCATTGGAAAATCAATCGTAGCATCTCCCTGGTCTTCACCGAAATCAATATTATCCTGGAAATATATATCATCCGGATCCTCCCAGGTAACTTTTAATTTAAACGGAGTTCTAAAAGTCGAACCAATTTTTAAAGGTATCGGGTTTTGTAAATAACTTAGATCTAACATTGTTCCAAATACAAAATTTAATCCTGAATAAGATTCCTTATATTCAAAATCTGCTCTTAAATTCCAGTTTTCATCATATTTCCCTGTCCATATATTTGCTGATAAACCTAATGAAAAGAAAGGGAATAAACCAAAACCTGAACCAAAGGTTATTGTATCTAAACCACCGAGACCTTCTTTCGAAATAATATCATAATTGCGATAATTATAAAAATCAACCTGTCTTTGGAAAGCCAAAGCACCAACAATTTTTTTATTTCCCATTTTGAATGGATAGACTCCGCTTAAAAAGTTTAAAACAAAATGATTTTGAGAAACATTATCAGGAGCATTATCCCAATCATATTTCTTACTTTCGGATATTGTTCTTCCTACAAGAGATGCTTCGGGTCTTTCCAAAAGAGAAAGTCCTGCCGGGTTCCAGACAATTGCCGTAGCATCGTCAGCAACTCCGATAAATGCTCCACCCATTCCGGCTGCTCTTGCTCCAGCTCCGGTTAGATTAAAATTCTGTGTAATTAACATAACAGAAATTAAAACAAACAAATAAAGACAAACAACTTTTTTCATCTCTCCTCCTTTTTTATTTTTCTATTATTTTATTGTATATGTACTTAGATTATCTTTTTAACAATTCCTTAACAACTAAAACCTCTGCTTTCAAAATCTTTTACGAATTATCCCGGACAACAATTCTCATGGATTAGGAATATTTCCATGATAAACATTATCTTTTCTGTACAATTAAGGAGCAACAAGTGTAACCGACTGATTTTCATTAAACGGAAGAACGAAATCAGTTCCTTCGATCCAGTTATAGAACGAACCGGGATTATCCTCCCAATACGCACGGACTTCCATATTTTCAAATGCCTGATAATAACCTGCAGGGAAAATCGTTCCATTATTGGGAAAGCCTAAACCGACCATCATCTCGTTTTCAGTATCGTAGTTGACATAAAAAGGTGTCAGGTAATGATCACTGCTGTTTTGAAGATAAAAGAAAACATATTCCGAACTAAGATCAAAAGTAACTGTCAATAGAGATTGGTCGGAAACATCATATGTTTGATCCCATTCAATTAATAATCCAATTTGATTAGTTCCGATCTGATAACTCGTTTCCGCATGATAGATGATAGACTCCGGATTTGAAGGAAATCTTAAAATTGCACTGGTTTCTGATTCAATTGTGACAGGATTATGTCCGGTTACATTAATATCTATATCCGTAAAAAGAGGATTATTCAAAGTTAGAACAAACTCTTCCTCAACTTCCATGAGAATCGTTATAATAGCAGAACCTCCGTTCGAACTGATGGAAACTTCACCTTGATAATCACCCAAAAGTAAATCAGTTCTGCTAACGATGACATTAACAGTGCTTTTAACCCCGTCATCAGAACCTGATGTTGGTTCAACGGTGATCCAATCCTGATCGTCCGTTACATTCCAATTTAATGTTCCACCACCTGAATTATAGATATTGAACCCAATATAAGTCAGATCGGAACCGAAATCAAGGAATGTTGTACTAACATTTAATATGGGTTCCGTATTTTGGGTAGAATTCTTGTTGCAACCCCAAAAAATTATTACTCCTAAAACCAAAAAAAACACAATCAATTTTGTCTTCATTTTTTTCTTTCCGGTCTCACCACCGTTCCGATGGTTTTCGTTTTCTTTTTTATTTATTCTATTTTCTTGTATCTGAATTTCATTCTTTATAAACCTTCAAGGTTTTCAAAACCTCGATGGTTTGATAATCAGTCATTGAGGTTATGTTGAATTCCCATCGGGACGATGGGATTACTGTCCCGGCAACTGAACAGCTTGTGTGAAAACAGCATTTTATGAAAAAGGAGTGTCAGTCTAAGCTCATTCGAAGGTTCACAATTCTTAGCAAAGCAACAAATTAAACAAAATCCTTCGACTGCGCTCAGGATGACAGATTTGTTTAATTTGTTCATAAATAAGATTTTTCACACAATCTGCGAAGTAAAGAGTTATTTTACTACCACTTTATCACCTATTTTGAAAGTACCTTCTTTATCGATGATGGCTGCAATCGCCATTTTTTCTTGAACTTGCACAACAATGATCTCTCCCAGTTTCTTAACTTTCCTGCCTAAAACCTCTTTTGTAGCCGGATGAACAATTTCATTTCCTTCCTTGAAAGCCACACATTTTGTTCCTTTCCTGACTCCTTCTTCGCTCCCGATATCGAGGTAGATCATTTCATCTTCGATATTAACAATATTTCCTTCCACGAGGGGAAGATCATTGTAGATCATGATGGCGACACTTTCCACCAGTCTCTCGATATTCTCGATTTTCGTATCTTCTGCTGATGCTTCTTTGGCTACGATGGTTTCACTTGTTTGAGTATCGATGACTCTTGCGCTGACTTTTCCGTATTCCGTTTCACAGATAATACTTCCAAAAATAATAACATCAGCACCGACCAGTTTTCCCACTTCTACTGCTGTGTTTTCATCGACCATCCCGGAAATACCGAATTTCTGTTCCTGCATCACTTCTTCCAGAGCATTTCTTTCGATCACACGGAAACGACGCAAGTTCACTAATTGCGTGATCATCTTATCAGTAACGGACTTGCTTAAATCTTCTGCTTCTCCCTTGCCTTCAAAAGGCAAGACTGCAACAGACAATCGCGAACCTACCTGCGTAACCATTGACGGATCATAAGTCAAAGCGCCTACTGGTACTTTCATTTTATTCAATTGTTCCTGCTCGAATTTCTTTTTCTTCAGTTCTTCTTCTTTTTTCTGTAATTCTTCCTGCTTTTTCTGTTCTTCGATTTTCTTTTTTTCCTCATCCAGTTTTTGGAGCATTGCCAGTCTTTCCTCTTCGAGTGCGGCTTGTCTTTCCTCCTTTTCCCTTGTCAACTCTTCCGGTGACTTCCCCTCGATTTCAGCTACTCCTGCGGCAGTTTCGATCTTATTAATAAATGCAGCTGCTCTTGGAGAACCTTTAAATGCGATTGAGAGTTTTAATTCCGAAAGAGCTTCATCATATTCTCCGAGATAGAAATAAGCGATTCCTATTTCCCGGTGAGGGAAATACTCTATGAACCGTGTGCCGTAAGTTCTTTTTTTCTTCGCATCTTTGAATTCCAGCGAAGCCGCACTTTTAAATTCTTCCAGAGCTCTCTGCCAATCATGTCGCTGCATGAATTTCATCCCTTTCTCGTAATAATTATAGAATTTCTCGAGGGAAAAGAGATTGGAAATATTTGCTGTAAACAAGAAAATGACCAGTAAAAGGAAAGTCGATTTCTTATAAATTCGTCCTGAAATTGAACTGTTTCTTAATATATACTTCATATATTTCATGACTCCTTTTATTTTTCAAAACTTGAGTCCTTAAAAAATTTGATTTTAGAAAAGTCAATAAATAAATCGGAATAAGATTGAATAATAAAGTATTATCAGACAAATCCAATATGCTGAAAGTGTGACAATCAATGCGGAATGATCCCCAGCCAATCACCGAGTAAAAACTGCAATCTGCCGATCAAAAGCGATACTCTTGCCATTGCCGTGTAACCGAAAGCTGCTCCAAAACTGATCATCAGGAAATAGATCCCGATCCTGGCAGTTACTCCGAAAGCACCTTCATGCTTTTTACTGAAAAAGAAATAAATTACACCGGTTAGAGTTCCGATAACAAGTAAGATCCGTCCGACTATCATCACCCAATTATCGGTGTGGAAAGGATTCATCATTGTTGCTGTCAGCTGCATCATCACATCGGATTTCAGGTATTTAACAAAATAAAGTCCGGCAGTTGTAGCGATCGAAAAAGCGATCGGGTACCGACTGACCCAGACAGTTTTGGGAAATATGCGGAGAAGCATGAGAATTCCCAAGAAAGCAGGGACCAATTTGATCCATTTCACACTGAAATTATTCAGCAGGGGATCGAAACAGTTGGGAATTAAAATCGAGAAGATCGTGTAAACAAACCAGTAACCCGCAGAAATTCCAACGAAAATTTGTTCCGCAACTTTATAGAAAGGATTATCTTTGTATAAAAAACTGAAAATAGCGAAGGTAAAATAAACTCCTAACCAGATGCCTAATGTATTGAAGAATTGTTCCATTATAGATTCTCCTTTTCCAGTTTCTTATTTCGCCAATAATTAATATTCCCGATAGCGATAAATATAATGATGATCAGATGTGCTAACGATTGAGCATCCATCCCACTCGTTGCCGTTCCTTTGGAGTCTACCAGACCCTCGTATTCAGCAGCAGCTTTCAGCCCGGCGAGAAGTCCGGAGAGTTGTTCTTGTTCGTTCACATAAGGTAAGATCGCTGGAGCGCTTACTCCGGTTACACCTCCTGATGCTCTTCTTCCGTATGAATCATGAGCGACTTGCACCCATTGTTTGATGCCCGGATCTCCGGCAGAAAGAGCGAATACAAAATCGATATTATTAAAATTCGAGATACCATCCATGATGGGTAATTCATCTATGGGTGTTCCATACATATCTTTTGGAAAAATCTCCCGGAATCTCTTTCCCATAGCCTGGATGACGACCAATCCACCGGCTTTGAAACCGAGATTTACATAATCCTCACCATATTTCAAATCCGGATATTCATCTTTTAATTGATAAATTATATCTTCTGCCATCTGCACTCCCATGGGCCAAAGAGCTGTGATGATGATCTTTATGTTTCTATCAAAACAATGTTTGACGACACATTTTGCCATCGGATGAAGTTCCGGTTTACTGGCAGGATCATAATCAAAAGAGATGATGACGCGCGAACTTTCCGGAGTTTTTTCCACAAAATCATATACTTTTTGGACATTCTCGGTAACTTCGATTGTAAATCCGATTGTGAAGATCAAGGGAAGAGCGACTCCGACAAAGATCAATAAGAAAAGCCATCTTCTATCCAGTTGTTTGATCTTTTTCTTCATTAATCACCTCCCAGGTAGGAGCGTTCGATTCCCAGGATGATCCGCAGGGAACTTCCGATAATTCCAAGTGCTGCTCCGATCATAATTGCTCTTTGACCGGCTGTGGTCGGGTATTTCATAATAAACTGCGATAATTTCGGAAGATGAAGAAATTCCAGGGATTCCGGCAGCCAACCTGTTAAAAGACTTCCTAAACTCGTATTTCCTAACATAACCAGGATAGCAGCTGCCAGTAATAAACTTGATTCGAGAGTTCTGGCAATAAAAGCCCGATATGCCGCAGAAGCAATGAAAAAAGCCAATAAAGAGAACATCGTTGCCTGCAAATTCTGGTAAATATGATCAAATATATAATCGAAAGGTTTTACTCCGATCAGATTAGATAGAGATTCTCCATTTCCGAATAATCCGCTCATTTCTTTAGTTCCCCAGAAAACTCCGCAAGCAACCATCAAAGTGAAACTCACTAATGTGATCAGGTAATACTGCCAGTTTTTTTGCTTATATTTTATTTTCAGAATACAGACTTTGAAAAGGCTTAATTGCCCGAGAATGATGGCAAAACCGGCAATGATCATAAACCAGTTTTCCAGTTCGCCGGAAATGGTTGCAAACGGTTTATGCGGGATGAACTCCGAAAATATGAGGATCACTCCCACGATAAAAGTTAAGATCAATGGTACTTTTCTTTTCATTTATCCGCCTTGATTTCTGTCGGTATTTCAGGTAAATTGATTCTTCTCGTTACAAAATTCCTGTTTTGTAATGAAAGGTTTTACAACTCCGTTTCAATTTTCCCAAGGATCATCGATTTCAATCACTCCTTTTTCATCAATAATATAGTATCCGGCAGAACTATATTTCCAAAATTCCGGTTGAGGAACATATCTTCATCTAACAGGATTATGATGAATATATTCTGCTTTTTGGATAAATATTCTTTCTTCATTAACTAATTCAGGATGTAAACCTTCCTGCCAAACTTGATGAGTACTTCTTGTTTTATATCTTAATTTATGAAATTCAAGTTGATGTAGCAACCATTCACTATTATCTGTTTTAAATTTATTCAGGATTTCTTTAGCTGTGAACATCTTGAATGATTTAAGAGTTTCTTTCAAATGGTCACCGGAAACAATTAAATGAAGATGATTATCTAAAATTACAAAAGCATGAAGTTTCATTTTCTTTTGTTCACGACAAAATTTAAGAGAATTAATAACTATCTCGAAATATGGTTCTGAAGAAAAGATCGGAATCCATTGGATAATGGTCGATGTTACGAAATATAATCCGTCATTATCAATAAATTTATAACGACTTCTCATAATCTCTTTCCTTATTTTTACAAAAACTTTATCGACTTCTCGTTCTCGTTACAAAACTCCAGTTTTGTAATGATAAGTACCGAAACTCTCTGTTTCATTATTGAATTCCAAAACAGGAGTTTGGGAACGAGCGGTATTCAATGAATCAACAAAAAATCTTTAACGAAATGCACACCTAGTATTTCCAGGAATATCCCGACCGAAAGAGCGACAACAAAAATCGCTTTCCCCACATCCTGACCCTTCAGACTTCCGAGTTGATGCGGTTCTTTGGAAAGATAAGCAGATGCAGCAAAGAGTTCTTCCCCGATCAGAGTGTAATCACAGGCAACGACAAAAAATGGTAATTGACTCGGCATGGCAGTTCCGGAAGTTTGAATAGCTCCGCTGGCAAAACCGGTTTCCGCTAAGATCAATGATTCGGCATAAAATGCTCCGAGATAGAAATTTGCTGCCGGCTTTTCCCTCATAATAATGCCATCGACTCCAGCAACATAACCAAATTGATCATCTGTCAGGTAAAATACAGAGTCCGGATTGAAAGCATCAGGTCGTCCTGCTTTCAAATAAGATTCTTTAACGATTTCTTTGGCTGTCGAGAGAACCATCGAACGGCAAACCGGGACGATCAATTTTGCATCATATTCAGCAGTTTTCTGAGCCAGTTTTCCGAGGATCGTGAGTCCGGCAATAGTCTGCATATCATCGAGATCGAGGATGCCGGGAATGAATAGGATCGGTCTTCCCATTTCCGTTGCCCGACCGACTGATTCGTCCATCGATTCCAAACCTGCAATTTTTCGAATGTAAAGTTCCTTCCCGCTTTTAGCTGAAAAAATAAAGTAGATAATGGAGAACGCTAAAATCAAAGCCATCACGAGAAGAGAAATTTTTCCTTTATCGAACCATTGGGCTTTGGAAACTGCTGTAATTTTTTTATTATTGATCAGATCATCGTTTTTTGTGAGGACTTTCAGGTTATAAATAATTTCCAGGCCTGGTTTGATATTTTCGCTATCGATGAATTGTCCTTCCTGTTTATCGAGCTGCCGGATAGTTTCAAAATCGGTTCTGTTCATCGATTTTTCGAGGATATATTTCAGGGTATCGGGATAATCTATCTTCCAGTTTAAAACCAGGGCAGAGCCGTCATCATTGGGATTATCTTCTACGGTGAATTCTATACCTTGGACGGACAGTACTTCATTCCCGAACAGGAGTTTGGGAACAAGAAAGAAAAGGAAAAAAAATATTAATTGCTTTTTCATATTTTCTCCAAAACAATTTTATGTTCATTGTTCCGGGCAGAGGTTTTTTATAGCAGGTTTATGTGTCAATAAAAAACAGCGAACAATTACGAACAAAAATGAATAATAAAAATATAGCTCTTTGTAGAAATGAGTGAGTAATTAAAATGAATTGATTAAAAATCTATATTAAATTTTTCTTCCTTCAAAAAATATAGAGAGAGGGAAAAATGTATAAAGATTTATTTGAAAGAGCACCTCATATTGAATCACCTTGGTATATTGATGATCTTGATTTCAACGAACATGAAAGGAAATTATCGTGTTTGTTGATTTTCAAAAAGGGAGCATATTTTTCTTTCTATCAGGGTATCAGACATTTTGATCTGGTCGCAGGAATTATTCCATTTGGACTGGAATAATAGATGATTGGAAGAATGAACTCGATTTCAAAGCAGCCAAGGATCTGCGGGTATTCCTGGCTCATGGAAATAAGGATAATGTCGTGAAATTTGAGGAAGGAACAGACGCACGCGATCTTCTGGAAAAGAATGGTCTAACTGTGAATTTTGTCGATTTCGATGGTGCTTATCGAGTTCCGGAAGATATTCTAAAACAGGCTTATGAGTGGATAGAAAAGAGATAATTCACAATTCGAGTCGTAAGAACGCAGTTCGATGACTCGAAACAAAAAAGTAAAATACTACCGGTTTATTTTAATATTGAACTCTGAAATTCCGGAGTTCAAATATATAGCATCATCCGAAATATCCACTTTATCGAATAAATCTTCATCAAAAGATACATCACCGGATTCTAATTCCAGCTTCCAGAAACCCGTTTTCTGAGTTGGAAAAAATAATGAAATATCCATCTCCAGTTCCGTAAATATCCCTTTTTTCTGTTCATCGAATTTGAAGAAAAGTGTATCATTTTTAACATTCTTTTTCAAACTCGTTTCGATCTTACTCCAGGGAAATCCGTGTCCATAACCTTTCATGGAAATAAACAGCGAATCAGTTGGGATTAACTTTAAGTCCGCATTCTCGATTTTTATTTCAGCATTTATAAAATTGAAATGTTCCTTAATTGGAAATCTCTTTTCCTGATTGTGTGGAGTTGCGATCAAAACTCCGGCAATGATCAGGATCAAAATAATGATAGATGCGGAAACGATCAAAATCCTTTTCGTCGATGGAATCGATCTTTGCCGGATGAAGAATGTTTTATCAAACCTGAACAAATGATAGAAAATTCCGGAAAAAATATATACCAAACCTCCAACCCAAACTACATCGCTGAGAAAATGTCCTCCCTGCACGATACGAGCAAATCCGATCAAAAAGCCGTAAACAAAAGCAAACCAGATAAAGAACCATTTCCAAAATCTCTTTTTATCCCGAAAGATGTAGCACAAAACAAAAAAATAAAATCCCATCGATGCATGTCCGCAGGGAAATGATTTTCCGTCGCTTTCCGGATCAATAGTTAGCAATTTTTCATATTCAAATTTTCCGTTAAATTCGACAATATCCCGCGGTCTCGGTCTGCCCCAATTATCTTTCAAGATGGAGTTCACGAGCAAACCGGGAATGAAGATCATCACCAGAACTAAATATAATGAGATTTTCCTGAATTTGATGTAGCACTGTTTTAAATAACCGAGAACAAAAATGACCAGAGCGGAAATCGAGAGGATCAAAGCAGGAATATTTCCGTAATAATATAAAAATTTCCACGGTTGGATATTTTTTAAAAACCATCCGGTATCAGCATTATAAAACAATTTCTGGAATTGCAGATCCCAATCGAGTTTTTGGAAGAGGATGGTCAGGATTGTCAAAAGTATCGATGGGAGCAGCAGGTCGGAGATTAATCTTTTTTTCATCTCAATTATCGATAATTCTCATAATTTCCTGTTCCGAAACGATTTCACTATTCCGACCATTCCGAATTGCTTTTGCAAAACAAATGTCTTCGATCACATCAGTCAAAATCTTTATTAATTCTTCAATTAATTTCTTTTTCATAATTATCATAAAACATTGTCAATTAGAAAGCATAAGAAGAATTGTAAAGATAATTTAACATTAAGACAACTCCTTAAAAATTATTGAAAAAAATCTTTGACACAAAAATCAGTCATAAAAAAAGTGCTTTTACTTAATTGTTTGATTAAGCGGGGGTGTAGTTCAGTTGGTTAGAACGTCTGTCTGTCACGCAGAAGGTCGCGAGTTCGAGTCCCGTCACTCCCGCCATTTTTTATATCCGGAAATAGGGAATAAAGAAGGTCGTCTTTAATAGAAGATGTATAATATTTTTAAAAAGGTTTTAACAATAATTTGTTGTGTTTTGTCAATCAACAGTTTGGTTTTCAGCTCGCAAATTGTTATTTGCAAATTTAATTCCGAACTCAATTTTGAATTATTGCATAATCCCAAGATTGCTCATAATCATGACAATGAAACTCATTTTCACCTCGATTTTGAACATTCGGAATGCCACTCACAATTTGATTCCGAAGGTTCAGATTCGTGTCATTCCTGTTCCGACACAGAAATCCTTCACAAAAATTTTTTTTTCAAAAAATCTCAATTAACCCCAAATTATTCCTCAAATTATGATATAACTGACAAGTATCTTTTAGAAACAAAACCGAAACCTGTTTTATATTTTGAATTAAATCAGAACTCATCATATATCCCATCTTTAACTGTTCTCCGAATTTAAACAAATTCCTCAATAAAATTCCATTTATTTCAGTTTCAGGATAATTCCGTCTAAATTAGATTAGATTTCTTTAGAAATTTATCTAAAATTGATCAGAAGCATAACAACTTACGGTATATGCTTTTGTGTCGGAATAACATTTCAAAAACTGAATTTGGGATAAATACAATTATTTTCGAAATTACAAAAAATAAAAGGAGAAATCAGTGAAAATCTATAAAATTATTGTACTCGTTTTTTGCAGCATTGTATTAATGAATTTGCATGCTCAAAATTCAATTACTATCGAAGAAGTCCATAAACGAGTAAAAGAAAATAATCTTGAATTCAAGAAATTAAAAATTCAAGAAAAGATTGCCAAATCCAATATCAAACAAGCTTCTAAATTTTCAAATCCTGAATTTGAAGTGGAATTGGAGAATCTTGGTAAGAATGAGATCGGATTAAGTTTAAGCCAGTCGGTCGAATTGGGCGGAAAAAGAAAAATTAGAATCGAGATGGCTGAACTGGAGCAAAATCTGGTCAAATTGGAATCGGAACAAGCGGAATTGGAAATCACGACAGAAACCGTTCGCAGAATTCTTCCCCTTTTAGCTTTGGAACAACAGGTTCGAACGCTCGATTCATTTATTCCGGGAGCTGAAAAGACATTAAAAATCATCGAGAAAAATGTTGAAATTGGTGCCACAAAACAGATAGATAAGATCAGAGCAGAAGTAGAACTCGATGAGCTTTTATTGGAAAAAGTAATAGCAATAAATGAAATGCAGCAACTCAAAAATGATCTTTCAGCTTTATGGCTGGGTTCAGCAGATGACTTTGATGAATTGGATGCAAGCATAAACAAAGAAATTGTTGTTCCCCCGATTAATGCCTACTTCGACGCTGTTGCAGAGCATCCTGAAACAAAAATTCAGAACCTGGAAAGACAAATCGCTCAGATTGAATTGAAAGATGCTAAGAAAAGCGCCATCCCCGATCTATCAGTCGGAGCAGGATTTGTTCGCAATAATGAACTTAAAGAAAATGCATATATTCTTTCCGCTGGAATCGAGCTGCCGATTTTTAACACAAACAAAGACGAGATTCATTCTGTTAGTTTAGGATCAGAAGTTGTAGAAAATGAAATTTCCGGTTCTGTTTCGGAAAGAAAAGCGGAGATCAAAGCAGTTTACGCAGAATTAACTTCTATTTCGAAAGATATGGAAGTTTTAGAAAATAAAATTCTACCGAATTTGCACACGATTTTTCAAACTTTAAAAGAATATTATAAAAACGGCAGTGTAAGTTTTTTAGAATTGATTGAAACGCAAACGGAACTTCTGGAAACGGAGAACAGATTGATGGAACTTCATATTTCCAAAGCAGAACTGTGTAATGAATTGTATGAACTTTCCGGTTATCAAGTTGATGTTTTTGAAAATAAATAATAAATTAAGGAGATAAAATGAAAAACAAAAAAAAGATAAACCAAATTATGTTAATACTCGCTCTGATGCTGAGTGTATGTTTATGGAGTGCAGACGAAGTCGATGATCATAGCGGACACGACCACGAAGAAGGAGAACATGTTGAATCTGAAGAAGATCACAGTGGACACGATCACGAAGAAGGTGAACATTCTGATGATACGGAAATAAAACTATCTTCTCAAGCGGTAAAACTGGCAGCCATCACAACGAATAATGTCAGGAAAGAAAGAATTGCAAAAGTCATTGAACTTCCTGGTGAAATCGGATTCAATGAAGATAAAGTTGCTAACATTACTCCCAGGTATGCGGGAATTGTGAAAATTGTAAAAAAACATCTCGGTGAATTTTTGAATGAGGGTGATGTTTTAGCAGTTATTGAGAGCAATGAAAGTCTTACGCAATACGATGTTGTCGCTCCCATCAGCGGACACATTATAGAAAAACATATTACAATCGGCGAATTTGCAGGAGAAGAAGAACCGATTTTTGTAATTGCTAATATGAAAACAGTTTGGGTGAATTGTGAAGTTTATCCGCATACAATCCAATATCTGCAAAAAGGTCAAAAAGTAAAAATCGATGCTGTGGGTATGGAACTTGAAACGATCGGCAGGATTTCATATATTGCTCCGGTTTTCAATGAGGAAACAAGAAGTGCCATTGCCAGAATAGAAATTCCTTCGGACAAAATGAAATGGCGTCCCGGTATGTTTATTTATGCTTCCATCGAAAGATCTTCCGACAAAGAAGTTCCTGTTGTTGATAAAAATGCGGTTCAAGTATTTAATGATAAAAATGTGATTTTCATTCCGGAATCTAAAAATGTCTTTAAGCCGGTAGAAGTTGAACTTGGAATGAGCGATGATAATTTTGTTGAGATCAAAGATGGGATCCATTTAGGAGAAAGTTATGTTTCCAATGGAGCATTTGAATTAAAAGCAAAATTAGTAACAAGTTCTCTCGGTGACCACGCCGGTCACGGACACTAAAATCGGGGGAATGAATGCTGACAAAATTAATAGAACTATCGCTTAAGAACAGGTTTTTGATTATCCTTTTTCTTATTGCTGTGATTGTATTCGGTGTGATTCAGTATCGAAAACTGCCAACTGATGCTTTTCCGGATATTTCTCCTGTCATGGTAGCGATCTTTGCTGAAGCGCATGGAATGGCACCGGAAGAAGTTGAAAGAATGATCACTTTCCCGATCGAATCTGCAATGAACGGACTGCCGGGTGTAACTCTTGTGAAGTCAACTTCTGCTTTTGGAATGGCTGTAATTTATGTTTATTTTACGGATAAAACGGATATATATTTTGCCAGACAAATAGTGGCAGAACGGCTTTCCGGAGCAGTTCCGGATATGCACGAACCACCAATACTCGGTCCGATTTCAAGCGGATTGGGAGAAGTTTTTATGTATTACCTGACAGCGTCTGATGATGCAGATACCGAAGGAAAAGATAAAAACACCTGGTTGCGAGAGATAAATGACTGGGTTGTCAAATTCCAGTTGCAGGCAGTTCCCGGTGTGACAGAAATTCTTTCGATGGGCGGCCATATCTTACAATACCAGGTAAATATTAATCCTTACGCTATGAATAAATTTGATATTGGATTGGAGGAAGTTGTTGAAGCAATCAATACAAACAATGCCAATGCAGGTGGACAATTCCTCGTTATCGGTTCGGAAGAATATCTTGTACGCGGAGTGGGTTTATTGGAAAATCGTGATGACCTCGGCAATATTCAGGTAAAAGTTGTGAATGGAACACCTGTAAAATTGTTGGACATTGCCGAAGTAAATTTTGGTAAAGAGATTCGTCGGGGAGTAGTTTCTCTAAACGGCGAAGAAGAAGTTGTTGCCGGAATCGTGATGAAACTTTTCGGTGAGAATACTTCTAATGTTATAGCACAATTAGAAAAGAAATTTCCGGAAGTTCAAGCGTCATTACCGGAAGGTGTGGAACTCGTTCCTTATTACAATCAAAGCCATCTGGTAAGTAATGCAACCGGAACAGTTAAGAAAGCCTTAATGATTGGCGGGATGTTGGTTTTACTTGTTCTACTGCTTTTCCTTGGAAATTTCAGAACTGCTTTTATCGTTGCATTGTCATTACCTCTTTGCGCACTTTTTGCAGTTATCATTATGGGATTTTCAGGATTATCGGCAAACTTGATGTCGTTGGGGGGAATTGCTATTGCCATTGGTATGTTGGGTGATGCTTCTATCGTGATGGTGGAGAACATCTACAGGCATCTTTCTGATGCTAAAAATAAAGGTAGAAGTAAATTTGAACTTATTCTGAATGCTGCCAAAGAAGTTGGTTCTCCCATCGTATTTTCAGTTGTAATTATCATTATTGTATTCCTGCCGCTTTTTACATTGGAAGGTGTGGAAGGTAAAATGTTTTCGCCAATGGCATTTACAATTTCATTCGCCCTTTTAGGATCGCTGGTGGTGGCTGTGCTCTTTTCTCCGGTTCTTTCTTCTCTCATCCTGAAGGCTGCTCCGCAAAAAGAATTTGCTTTTATTACTTTTTTGAAAAATCTCTATAAACCAATATTGAAATTTGCTTTGAAATTCAAATTTGTTGTAGTGATGACAGCACTTGCTGCATTTGTAATTTCTCTGCTTTACATTCCGAAATTGGGAACAGAATTCATTCCTGTATTAGAGGAAGGAGCGATTCAAGTAAATGTTACAATGGCTCCGTCAATTTCTCTGGTGAAAGCAACTGAAACCATTATGAAATTAGAAAAAAAGATCAGAACTTTCGATGAAGTGAAGTCCACGATTGCCAAGATTGGTCGTCCGGAAGCAGGCAGTCATCCTCATCCGGTAAATTTCGCCAATATTCAGATTTCTCTCAATCCACAAGAAGAGTGGGAAAAACATAAAAATAAAGAAGACTTAATTGCTTCTTTGAACAAAGTTCTGTCGGAATATCCCGGTATTCAATTAAACTTTACTCAACCAATCCAGAATTTATTTGATGAATTATTGTCAGGCGTCAGAACGCAATTGGCAATAAAAATCTATGGTGAAGATCTTTCCAAACTTCGTATCTTGGCAGAAGTTGTGAAAGAAAACATCGAAGGAATTCCGGGTTTGGTGGATTTGGCGACCGAACAGAGTTATGGTCAACCCCAGGTGCAAGTGATTGTCGATAGAAAATCCTGCGCTCGTTACGGAGTTTCCGTAGCAGAAATTCTGGAGTTAGTTGAACTTGCTGTGGGTGGTGAAGTTATCGATAAAGTATATATCAATACCAGACGGTTCGGAATCAATGTTCGTTATCAAGAAAGATTCAGAGATGATCTGGAAGCGATTAAAAACTTACTCGTTCATACTTCGGAAGGTTACAAAATTCCGCTTTCGCAGGTTGCGGAAGTGAAAAAACTTGTTGGTCCAATTCAGATTAACCGTGAAATGAATCAGCGTCGCTGGACTGTTTCTGCTAATGTGCGAGGACGAGATCTGGGTTCTGTCGTGAGTGATATCCAAGAACGCATAGAAGAAAAAGTAGAAATTCCTGCCGGATATTATATCGAGTATGGCGGACAATTCAAGAATCAACAACGAGCAATGAAAAAACTGAAAGTGATAGTTCCAACCGCCTTTTTATTGATATTCTTATTACTTTATTTGAGTTTCGGAAAATTGCATTATGCTACTTTGATATTTGTAAATGTTCCGCTTGCTCTTATCGGCGGTGTATTCGGATTATTTATTACCGGTGAATATCTTTCTGTTCCGGCGTCAGTCGGGTTTATTGCTCTGTTCGGGATTGCAGTGCAGAACGGTCTTGTGCTTGTTTCTTATATCAATCAACTTCGCGAAGAAGGAATTTCTACCAAAGAAGCAATTGAGATTGGTGCAATCCGCAGATTACGACCTGTTCTGATGACCGCCTTAACAACCGTGTTAGGTCTAGTTCCACTCCTGCTTTCCGGAGGAATGGGCTCGGAAGTTCAGCGTCCATTGGCTGTTGTTGTTGTGTTCGGATTGATATCTTCAACATTCTTGACACTGATCTTGATACCGGCACTTTACGAATGGTTTTCCCCGAAATTGATGAAGGATGAATCGTAAAATACTTTGCATAAAATATTGTAAAACCTTCAAGGTCTGGCAAACCTTGAAGGTTTAAACAGTTAACAAAACAGGAGATGAACAATGAAAAAAATAGAAGCTTTCATAAGAAGTAACAGATTTCACGAAGTAATCGAAGAACTGCATTTGATAGAAGGTTTAACCGGCGTTTCGGTGTTTGATGTGAAAGGATTCGGTCGTTCCCGTGATAAGGAACCATCTGTTCATATAACTGATAACACCAAAAACTGGGAACCACATACAAAATTAGAGATTTTCTGCACAAATGCTCTATCCGAAATTGTTTTAGAAACTATTCAAAAAAACGCTCATACCGGTTTGCGAGGTGATGGTAAAATCTATATCTCAAATATCGAGGAATGTATTAGAATTGCTACCGGTAATAGCGGCAGAAAAGCGGTTTAACGACATTTATGGAAGTTCCTGAAAGAACTTCCTTATTTTAAAAAAAGCTGTAAAATGTAAAGTTATTGACCCAAAACCGCTTACTGAAATTTTGAGGAAGCGGATAGGATAATCTTATTCGTTTAATAATAATGGAATGTGAAATTTGAAAAATGTTTTTAAATTGAACTCTTAAATGTCACTTTATATGAAACCAAAAAAATCTCTCGGACAACATTTCCTGACAGATAAAAACATCGTCAGGAAAATTGTCAAAATCGCGGATGTTCAGAAAGGTGATTTTGTCTGGGAAATCGGTCCCGGAAAAGGGATTCTGACAGAAGAACTTCTGCAAACCGGATGCAAACTTACTGCTTTTGAAATCGATAAAAAACTCCATCCGCTTCTGGTAGATAAATTCTCCGGTACAATAAAATTAATTAAAAAGGATATTCTGAAAGTTAATTGGGAGGATTATTTCCCTGCCAAAAAAGTGAAGATAGTTGCGAATCTTCCATACCAGATTACTTCACCAATTCTATTCAAAGTTGTTACTTTTGCAAATCAATTCTCGCAGGTCGTGATTATGATCCAAAAGGAAGTTGCCCAAAGGATCAATGCTAAAATCGGTTCGAAAGATTACGGAATCCTGACCCTGAAAATGCAGTTCTATTTTAATGTTTCGTATGGATTCACAGTCAAATCGCATCTTTTTTACCCAAGACCGAGAGTTGATTCTGCTGTAATAAAATTAATTCCCAGAAAGAATAAACCTGAAATTGAGGATGAAAAATTCTTTTGGAGAATCGTGGAAACAGCATTTAGAAATCGCAGGAAAATGTTACGCAATAATTTGAAGGTAATTTTATCTTCAGAACAAATAGAAGAATTATCAAAGAAGTTTGATTTATCGAGGAGAGGAGAAACATTTTCGGAAAAGGATTTTTTAGATTTGTATCACAAAATTCAAATTCTTATCGATAATTCCTGATTCCTGTCTCCTTTTCATCTTTCCTTTTTTTTTGTTTGGAATTTTTAAATTTGGATTTTATTTGATATTTGTTATTTGGGATTTCCTATCTCCTATCTCCTGTTTCCCTTCATAACCCTTTCATCATCGGCATTTCCCACGGTTTATTCAAAAAATAATTCAAAACAATTTTCTTTTTACCCAGAATATTTTCCGAAATTTCATCCGCATATTTATCCAGAACCAGGTATTTTTCAAACTCGATGTTTTTCTCACACACAGTTTCCTTAATAATTTTAATTCCATCTTTTACAATTTCCTCTGTAGTGAATTCCATTAAATTCGTATTACAAATGATTTCCGTAACTTTTAGTTTGGAAGCTTCTTCCAGCATTTTTATCATTTCGAGAATTTCATTTTTATTGGAAGTGAACGGTCGTTTTGTATTGATCACGAGTTGCATTTCATATCCTCTTTTTTTAATTGCCGGAATATAACGAGCCAGAGTTCGGCAGCCGGCAGGATCTCCGCCCACATCGAGGATCACATTTTTTTCATAATTCTCGACCGCTCCCATTATTTTCGGTGAAAGCATCGGCAAATCCGCATATTTGTTTTCTCCTTCCGGAGCGATCACTACGATCCCGAGCTGCTCGAATTTTTCCCGCACATCACGACTGCGAAAATAAGGATTCACCACATCCAGATCGACTAAAATTACTTCCTTTTCATTTGATTTATACTCTTTTGCGAGGTTGATGGAATATTCACTTTTCCCGCTTCCGTAAGCACCGATCACAATTATCAGTTTATTTTTCATTATATTTCCTTTTGAACATCTATTCAGAGAAAGGTTAAATTTATCTTTTATATTGTCAAAAATCTTTTTATTTTTTTCGTTGCTTTTAGGAAGATGTCGAAAAAATGATGTCATTCCGATGTTTCTTAAAGCGGCGTCAAACGAGGAATCTGCAACTGAAAAAGAGAAGCAGCATTTAAAAGCTGGAGATTCTTAATCTTGAAAGAAAAGCAAGAAGAAATTCAAGATTTAAAGAAAGAAAAGCAAGAAAAAATACTCAGAATGACAATAAGAATTTATGAACAAATTTCATAAAAAAGGTGTTCACTTGAAAAAGGTTTCTGTTTTATTTATATTTGTTTCATTGATCTTGTTTTTGTATTCCTTCGATTATCTCGATCTAAATTTCTTTATCGAACCGAAATTCGATGATTCTAATCTTGATAAAGAAAATTTTATTTTGGAAAATACGATTAATGATTCCATAATCCAGATCAATATTTTTGCTGGAAAGATTTTAAAAAACGCTGAATCAGATAGTTCTGTCATTGCTTTTCTAGATTCTGTGAACTGCCAGTATGCCTGTCCGACAGATTACTTTTTTTATGAAGGAAGCGATACACTCAATTTCCAAATCATTGCTTCTAATATCAAGCACAAACAAATTCCCATCATCGAAAATATCATCCTGCAAACTGATTCGATTTCTGTCGGGATTTTTTCGATCTATTCTCCTGATTTTACGGTTAAGAACGAGATAAATCCTGATTCGGAATTTGATTGTGATGTTTTTCAAATTGCCAAAGAACAAGCGAAATATTTAGCAAAAAAATCTGATTTGGTGATTATGATGTCCAATGTAACCAAATATATCGATGAAGATATTGTAAGCAAACTTCCGGTCGATGTTGTTGTCAGTTTTGATTATCAGAAGAAAAAGAATGAATTGTTTTTTAATAAGAGAACGGATTATTTTAGTATTCTTTCGCATCGGGGGAAATTTGGGAAGTTGAGGTTGGTTTTTGAGAAGGGGAAATTGGATTATGAATGGTTGGAAGAGAAAATTCGATAACTCACCCTCGGTCTCTCTCTTGATAAGAGAGGGATGACTGCAGGATTTAGATGAGATTGAGTATTTTCTTCTTGCATCTCTCGAACTCCCTTCTCTTTTTAAGAGAAGGGTAGGGGATGAGTTAAATCTTCTTGCATCTCTTAATCCCCCTTCTTTTCTCAAGAGAAGAGGGTAAGGAGGTTGAGTCAAATGAAATCATTAGCTGTTCAAACAGCCAGAAATTTAAGGAAACATTCGACAAAAGCGGAAAAGATTTTCTGGAAAATTGTCAGGAATAGGAAGATAGAAAATACAAAATTCAATCGTCAATTCCCGATTTATTTCGAGTACGAAGGAAGAAGAAGATTCTTCATTGCAGATTTCTATTGTCATGAAAAAAAGTTGATCATCGAAATCGATGGTGGAATTCACGAAACACAAAAAGATTATGATGAGTTGAGAACGGCGATTATTAATGATCTGGGGATAAAAGTTGTTAGATTTGATAACGAGAAAGTATTGAATAATTTGAGAGTAGTTATTGAAGAATTGAAGAAGGTTTTCTAACTCACCCTCGGTCCTTCTTTTGAGAAGAGAGGGATGACTGCAGGATGAGTTAATTTCTTCTTGCATCTCTCAAACTCCCTTCTCTTTATTAAGAGAAGGGTCGGGGATGAGTTAAAAAGGAGTAAATTATGACAGATTTGGAAATTATAAAAAAAATAGAAGTACAAACAAAAGCAAAATTAAAAAAACTTGCACCTGAAGAATTTGAAAAAAAGTTTTATAAAGCTTGGATAAATGAGTTTTCCATAAACAAACAAAACAGTGTTATTTATTTTAGATTGGATAACTTACAGCTTAATAAATCTGTCATAAATTTACTTTTATATCTGAAGAATTTAAAAACAGTAAGTTTATCTCGAACTTTTCTCACAGATTATTCTTTCCTGAAAGAGCTTTCGAATTTAAGCAGTTTAGATTTGAGTTGGAATAAGAATATCACAGATTATTCTTTCCTGAAAGAGCTATCGAATTTAAGCAGTTTAGATTTGAGATCTAATAATTTATCCGATGTATCTTTCCTGAAAGAGTTTTCGAATTTAAGCAGTTTAGATTTAGCTGACAATCCGATCACAGAACCTCCTCCGGAAATCGTGAAACAGGGAATCGAAGGGATACGGAATTATTATAAATCTCTGGAAAAAGAAAAAAGACCGTTAAATGAGGTAAAAGTTATCCTTGTTGGTGATGGAGGAGCAGGTAAAACTTCATTATTAAAAAGAATTCTTAATAAAGATTTTAATCCCAAAGAACCTCAAACCCACGGACTTAATATTATAAATTTGGATAAATTGATAAATAAGGAAAATGTAAAAATACATTTCTGGGATTTTGGCGGTCAGGAAATAATGCATGCTACACATCAATTCTTTTTATCCAAAAGAAGTCTTTATATTCTAGTTTTAGACGGAAGAAAAGAAGAAGATGCAGAATACTGGCTCAAACATATCGAAAGTTTTGGTGGAAATTCTCCCATTATAGCTGTTTTGAATAAAATTGATTTGAATTCATCTTTTGAAGTAAATCGCAAATTTCTACGAGATAAATACAAAAGAATTATTGATTTTTTTAGAATTTCTTGTGAGACAGATAAAGGGATTAATACTTTTAAAAAGCGATTATTTTCTGAACTTTTAAATGTTGAATTAATAAAATCAGAATGGGGTATTCGCTGGTTTAATATCAAAAAGAAATTAGAGAATCTATCGACTGATTATATAAATTTTGAAGATTATAATAAGATTTGCTCAGATGAAGAAATTACAGATGATTCCCAAAAAGAAACCCTAGTCTCATATCTAAATGAATTGGGAGTTATCTTAAATTTCAAAGATTTTGAACTTTCAGAAACTTATATTTTAGAGCCAAAATGGGCTACAGAAGCTGTTTATAAAATAATAAATTCTAAAATATCTGCAGAAAATAAAGGAATTATTCCAAAAAACGATTTGAATTTTATTCTTAATAAAGAAGAATTTACGGAAAATTTTTATCAAAAAACTTTAAAGAAGAAGACTTATAAAAGAAAAGAACAACAATATATCGTAAACCTGATGAAAAAATTCAAATTATGTTTTGAACTCGATGAAAATAATATTCTTATTCCTGATTTATTAGATGTGGAAGAACCTGAATTTGATTTTGATTATAATAGTTCTTTAAAATTCGTTTTAGAATATGACTTTTTCCCTAAATCAATAATGCCAAGATTTATCGTAAATATGAAAGATGATATCAAGGAAAAACTACGATGGAGAACCGGTGTAGTTTTGGAAGATACAACATTAAATTGCATTGCTGTAATAAAAGCAGATAAAAATGAGAAAAGAATCTTCATTGATGTAATTGGTGAACAGAAGAAAGAATATTTTTCAATCATTAGAAAAGTGTTCAGGACTATTAATAATAGCTTTGAAAGATTGATAACAAAAGAATTGATCCCTATTTTTTATAGTAATAAATATGCTGATGAGAAAGGTAATTACTACACGGATGGTGAAGGTAATATTTATGGAGATGGAACTTCTAACGTTATCTATGTAGAATACGAAGAATTAGTTGGTTATGAAAAAGCTGGTAGAGATGATTACTTCATTGGAAAAATCGGTGAAAGTTTCAGTGTAAACAAGCTCTTGAATGGGGTTGAGAAACCGGAGGAACGATTTGTGAAAGAAAGATTATTAAATGTGATAAATTTTAATCCCAAGATTGAAGTTAAAACTGAAACAAATGTAGAACAAAAGCAAGAAGTTAAGCAAGAGATGAATTTTGAGTTAAATATTGAGATACCTAAATTACAGTCAGAGTTTGATAATTTTAAGGATTATATCATTGAGAATAATCCTGAATTTGAAAGAAAGGTTTTTGAAATTGGAGATTGTCTAGATAAAATAACTAATAAAAGTGATATAAATAAATTCACGAAACCTTTGAATAAACTTGGGAGATTTATTAATGAATTGGGAGATGAAAATTCAAAATATAACAAAATTATTAAAGGAACAAAAAAAGGCTTAGAGATAGCAAAAAAAATTGCATCTACATATAGTAAAATTGCTGATTTTATTCCTGGTGCACCAACAATACCGAGAGTGTTATTAGATTAATAATGAAAACACAAATCACCCAATACATCCGCACCCAAATCTCCAGAGGTCTCTCGGAACATACGATCAAAGCATACGAAAGCGACCTTACTCAACTCGAAGGATTCCTGAAAAAATATTTCGAAGATGAAGAAATAAAGCTCGAACAGATTTCCCGTCTATTCCTGCGGGATTTTATGCGTCATTTAAGTATGAACAGTAGAAGCAACAGAACACTGGCGCGTAAGGCAACCACGATCAAGAATTTTTTCCAATTCTGCGAGAGAAATAAAATCATCGAAACCAATCCGGCAGAGAACTTGAAAATCCCCAAATTTGAAAAACACCTGCCTAAACATTTCACGGAAATCGAGATCGAAGCACTTCTCAATATTCCCGATCTGACGAGTAAATTCGGAATTCGCAATAAAGCGATCCTGGAACTGATCTATTCCAGCGGAATGAGAATAAGTGAAATCGCAAATTGTACGCTTCAGCAAATCGATTTGAACGAGAAAATTATGCGTGTAATTGGAAAAGGAAATAAAGAGCGGATCGTTCCCATCGGGAAAAAAGCAATAAAAGCAATAAAAAATTATCTTAAAATCAGAAGTCAGTTTCATCCCCCTGAAAAGGGGGAATTAAAGGGGGTTTCCAATAATCTCTTCCTCTCCAAAAGCGGAATACCATTATCAGCAGACGAACTGCGGGAAATTCTTGATAGATACATCATACTCGTCGCCAAAACAAAAGGATATTCCCCTCATTCGATCCGTCATTCGTTTGCTACTCATTTGCTTTCGAATGGAGCAGATTTAAGAGCAGTTCAGGAAATGCTCGGACACAGCAATCTTTCTACAACGGAAATTTATACTCATCTTTCCTTGAAGGATTTAAAAAAAGTTTACGAGCAGGCACATCCGAGGAGTAAAAAGAAGGATTAAGAAAACCTTGAGTTAAACAGAATTTATTCGGTCTCGACTTAAGTTCTAAAGTTCATTATCCGACTCAACTCGCACTTCGTAGCAAGCCGAATCGGGCAAGCTGAAAAATTTACCAATCCGGCAACTGCTGGATGTGAAGTTTAAAAAGCAAAAAGGAGACAACCAATCATGAAAAAAACATTCTCTCTTTTATCACTTATATTCCCAATAATCCTATTTTCTCAAACCCACATCCCGGAAGGAAATGTCAACGGAATCTGGACATCCGAAAATTCTCCCTACATCATCGATGGAGAAATCTCGATCCAAAATGAAGATCTATTAACTATCGAACCCGGAGTTGAAGTAATCTTCTCCAATCATTACAAATTCAACATTTTCGGAAGACTGCTCGCAGAAGGTACAGAATCAGACTCGATCAATTTTACTGCAGAAAATACAGTTACAGGTTGGTTTGGATTAAGATTTTCCAATACGGATAGTAACGATCAGGACAGTTCGAAGGTTGTTTACTGCCAGCTCGAATACGGAAAAGCGAATGGAACAGGATTTTATGAAAATATGGGAGGAGCGATTTTCTGTAATTATTCATCCGATATTCTGATAAATAATTGTTTTATTTCTGATAATTCTGCTGAAATGGGTGGCGGTATTTTCTGTTACAGTTCCAGTCCGATCATCAAGAATTCTGTTATTTCCAATAATACTGCAGATTATGGTGGCGGAATGGAATGCTATTTTTATTCTAATCCAAATATGAACAATGTTACGATTTCCAATAATTCAGCAATAAATGGTGGCGGAATTTTCTTTAAGAATTTTTCTGATGCTTTATTGGATAATGTCACTGTTGAAGAAAATGAAGCGGAATATGGGGCAGGAATGTATTGTTATAATTCATCTCCGCATATTATTAATTCCAATATTTTAAACAATGATGCCAATCACGATGGCGGAGGAATTCAAATTTCAGAGAATTCGGAAGCAATATTCGAAAGTGTTCTTATTTCGGGAAATTCTACAAATTTTAATGGAGGAGGAGTATTTTGCAGCGGGAATGCTTCACCCATATTTAATAATGTGACTATTTGCGACAATATTGTCCCACCGAGTGATAATCCCGCGGGGGCGGGTTTTGCCTGTTGGGGAGCAAGTCCTGTTTTAAATAATGTTATTATTACAGGAAATAATACTGCTGGTAGTGGTGGTGGAATCGAGTGTTCTCATAATTCTTCATTGACTATTACTAACGGTATTATTAGCAGGAATACGGCTGGTTCCGGCGGAGGAATTGTTGTTTTTAACGCTTCCATAAATTTATCCGGAGTTACGATTTCAGAAAATATTTCTGAATATCACGGAGGTGGTTTTTTTTTCAGTTATGATTCCGAGATAGTTTTTGATCCTGATAATCTCTGTAATATTTATTGCAATATTGGTATTAACAGCAACCTCGGAAACGATATTTACGCATATAATATCGATGAATGCAATATCATCGTAGATACTTTTACAGTAATTGAGCCTACCGAATATCAAGTCCATCCGGTTGAAGATTTCACTTTTGATATTCAGAACGGAATGATAGAAGCGGTTAATGCGGATCTGTATGTAAATCCCGATGGAGATAACAATAATAGCGGACTTACAGCAGATGATCCCTTAAAAAACATATTTTATGCTCTTCAGAAAATTATTAGCGTTGAGTCGAATCCCGTGTCGATATTCCTGGCAAACGGTACATATTCACCATCTCAAACTAATGAATCCTTTTTTGTATTATGTAAGGATTATGTGGACATTATCGGTGAAAACAGGGAAAATACAATATTGGATGCAGAAGAAACCAATCGTGTTTTCTCTTCACTTGGAACTACGCATTCGATAAAAAATCTAACAATAAAAAACGGCAGTCCTCCAAACTATAGAAACGGTGGAGGAATTTTTATAGACGGATCAAGTATTGAGTTGGAGAATTTATTGATCACTTCCAATAGCAGTAATTATTTTGGTGGAGGGATTCATTGCAAAGATTCAACTCCGATATTAACTAATGTCCGAATCGAGAATAATAGTGCAAACGGTTTTAATGGTTTCGGAGGAGGAATTTTTTTTGATGATTCTAATCCGATTTTATCTTCAGTAACAATTTCAAATAATTATGCCGGTTCCGGAAGCGGTATCGTTTTTGATGATTCCAATCCGGTTTTCGATGCTGAAAACAGGTGCAATATATACAATAACATTTCGGAAATAAACTATGGAAATGATATATTCCTTAAATATGATAATGATAGTATCGATGTGTTTATCGATACTTTTACAGTTTATGATCCTACTATAACCCAGATAAATTATCCGGGAAAAGTAACAATTGATATTCTGAATTCAATAATCGTTCCAATAGATGCCGACATATTTGTTAGTCCTTCAGGATCGGATGAAAATAGTGGTCTAACACCGGATGATCCTTTTAAAACCATCTCATTTGCTGTGAATTCAATCGTCTCAAATGAAGACGATCCCAAAAATATCTATCTTGATGAAGGAATCTATTCCTTTTCCAATACCGGAGAACAATTTCCGTTACCGGGAAAAGATAATGTGCGGATCATCGGAGAAAATCGGGAGACATCGATAATCGATGGTGAAAGCAATAAAGGGATATTCCTCTTAAATACTGTTCAGAATTTTACTTTGAAAAATATGCAGTTGACGAATGGAAATTCTGAAAACGATTATTATTATCAATATGATGATGGTGGAGCGATTAGTACAAGAAATTCTGTTTTATATTTAGAAAATCTAATTATATCCAACAACATAGCAGATCATGGCGGAGGAATTTATAATTGGGGATCGGATATCGAGATCAGTAACACCGGCTTTGTAAATAATTCGGCAACCTATGCAGGTGGAGGAATGACTTCTTCACAAGCGAATATTAAATTGGATCGAGTATTGTTTTATAATAATACAGCACATTGCGGCACAGGTGGCGGTATTTATATTGGATCAAATTCTGATTTAGAAGTTGTTAATTGTACATTTTTCTCAAACGAAGCACCAAGTTATTTTGGTGCGATCTATACAAGAAACTCCAATACGGTAATTGTAAATTCAATATTGTGGAATGACTTAAATAATGAATTATGCATCTTTAGTGCATATAATGAACAAAGCACATTAACAATAACCAATTCCAATATCGAAGGTGGAGAAGATGAAATTTATATATATGGAGACACTAATACCATCAACTGGTTGGAAAACAATATTGACACAGACCCATTATTTGCAGACACTTTAAACGGAAATTTTAGCCTTTCCGAAAACTCTCCCTGCATCGATACCGGAATTGCTTTCTTCGAATGGAATGATGAGATCATCATCGATCTATCCGAAGATGAATATTTTGGAATTTCTCCTGATATGGGTGCTTTTGAATATTATCCGGCTGATTCGGATGAGATAAATGTTCAGGATCCGATAGAATATTCTCTCTCACAGAATTATCCGAATCCGTTCCATTCCTCGACAATTATCTCTTATTCCATCGCAGAGGACGGAGAGAACGCAGAGATTTTAATCTACAATATCAAAGGGCAAAAAGTGATAACTCTGATCGATGAAAAGCAGGAAAAAGGATTCAAAGAAATCGTTTGGGATGGAAAAGATAATAACAACAAACCTGTTTCTTCGGGAATTTATTTTTATTCGCTGCAAACTGAAGGTTATTCTAAAGTAAAGAAGATGATTTTGTTGCGTTAAAAAACTTACCAAATCTAAAAGATTTGTGAAGTTTAAAAAATAAGTGGAAACTTGTAAGTTGACGGTCATCGCTGTCGTTCCGACTTGGCACAAGATCCTTCGGACTTGTGCCAAGTCTCGGTGAAGTTGCTTATAATCCTGAAAGGATTGAATTTTAATAGCCATAGATGGAATCTATGGAATAGATTTCTCCGTTATTCCTCAACCCTGAAAGGGTTGAACATTTAACACTGAAAATATGAAGATTATGTTTTATAAGGTTTTATGGAGTGGAAAACTATTATTATTCAACTCTTTCAGAGTTGTTATTGTTTTTCAGTTCTATTCCACAAGATTCTCTTGAGGTAATAATATCCTGCGGATATTTGCATTAAACTCTTTCAGAGTTGTTGAACAAAACTTACCAAATCTTAAAGATTTGTGAAGTTTATGAAAAATAAAAGAAGTTTAAAAAGCAAAAAGGAGACAACCAATCATGAAAAAAACATTCTTTCTTTTATCACTTATATTCCCAATAATCCTATTTTCTCAAACCCACATCCCGGAAGGAAATGTCAACGGAATCTGGACATCCGAAAATTCTCCCTACATCATCGATGGAGAAATCTCGATCCAAAATGAAGATCTATTAACTATCGAACCCGGAGTTGAAGTAATCTTCTCCAATCATTACAAATTCAACATTTTCGGAAGACTGCTCGCAGAAGGTACAGAATCAGACTCGATCAATTTTACTGCAGAAAATACAGTTACAGGTTGGTTTGGATTAAGATTTTCCAATACGGATAGTAACGATCAGGACAGTTCGAAGGTTGTTTACTGCCGGCTCGAATACGGAAAAGCGAATGGATCAGGATTTTATGAAAATATGGGAGGAGCGATATTTTGTTATTATTCATCGGATATCTTGATAGATCATTGTTCCATCTCTGATAATTCTGCTGAAATGGGGGGAGGTGTATTCTGTTACAGTTCCGATCCGGAAATTAGGAGCACGATAATTTCCAATAATGAAGCGGATTATGGCGGTGGAATCGAGTGTTACTTTTACTCAAATCCAGATATAAACGATGTCATTATCAGTAATAATTCTGCCATTCAAGGTGGCGGATTTTTCTGCAAAAATTCATCAGATGCGATTTTGAACAATGTTACCATCGAAGAAAATTCTGCTGATTATGGTGGCGGATTTTATTGTTATGATTCTGCTCCGCTGGTTACGGATTGTTATGTTATTGAAAATAATGCAGGACACGACGGAGGAGGAATTCTTATTACCGAGTATTCCGAAGCAATATTCGAGAATGTTCTTATTTCGGGAAATACAACTTTTTTGGATGGTGGTGGCGTTTTTTGCAGTGGAAATTCTACTCCTGTCTTTAATAATGTAACAATCAGTGAAAACAATGTTCCTTATAGCGATCAACCGGGTGCTGCAGGATTTTGTTGTTGGGGAGCAAGTCCGGTTTTGAATAATGCAACGATCATAAATAATACAACAATGGGTTCGGGAGGTGGTATAAGTTGTAAACAAAACTCAAATCTTTATATTAATGGCGGAATTATCAAAAACAATTATGCACGCTGGAGAGGTGGAGGAATTGTCATTTATAGTTCTACAATAAATCTATCGGGAGTAACGATTTCCGAAAATCTCTGTAACAATTATACCGGAGGTATTTATTTCGGATACAGTTCGGAAACTATTTTCGATCCTGATAATCGCTGTAATATTTATTTGAACAATTCGTATTCGGAAGATAATACCGGCAATGATTTTCAGGCTTATAATGATATAAATGTAAATGTTATTGTCGATACATTTACTGTTCTCGAACCGACAGAATATTATGCAGAACCGCTCGAATATTTTACTTTCGATATTTTGCATTGTAAGATCGAACCGACAGACCAGGATTTGTATGTAAGTCCAAACGGTTCTAATTCTAATAACGGTTTGACTCCGGAAGAACCTTTACTGTCTGTTTTTTATGCAATCAATATGATAAATCCCGATGAAGAAAATAATTTAACGATCCATCTTGCAGAAGGGATATATTCTCCATCGACAACCGGCGAGTTATTTCCGTTAGAAGCAAAATCATATCTTTCTATTGTTGGAACAGCACAGGATTTATCGATTCTCGATGGAGAAGATTTATCAAGAGTTCTACAATGCTATGAAAGCGAAAACTTTTCAATTCAGGATCTGACTATCAAAAACGGATATGAATCACATTTCAACGAAGGTGGCGGTGGTATTAGTTGTATGGGAACAGAGATTTATATCCATAATGTTTCGCTTTTAAATAATCGGTCATATCGAGGGGGAGGTGGAATCATAATCGGGAATGGTTCAGAACCGGTTCTATCCAATGTTCTGATCAAAAATAACGAATCGACCCATGATTCGGGAGGAGGTATTAGTTGTTCCTCTTCAAATCCGGTATTGTCCTCTGTTACAATTACGGAAAATACTTCTAACGGCAGTGGTGGAGGAATATATTTTTCTAATTCCGATCCGGTTTTTGACTTTGATGATCGCTGTAATATCTATCTTAATAATACTCCTTATAATGGAAATGATATTGGTGCATATAATTGTGATGTCGTTGTCTTTGTCTTTGTAGATACATTTACAGTCCTTGAACCCGATGATTATTATGCATCTCCGATCGAGGATTTCACTTTTGATATCCTACATCCAAAGATCGTACCTGTAAATGCCGACCTTTATGTCAGCCCTGACGGATCTGATTCAAATAATGGATTAACACCGGGAGAACCTCTTCAAACAATAACATGGGCATATCGATTGATTGCTCCGAATAGTCTTGATCCTTATTCTATTTTACTTGCAAATGGAGTTTATTCTCCCTCTCAAACCGGGGAGAGTTTTCCCATAACTTGTCGAAGTAATGTAAATCTTGTTGGAGAAGATAGAGAATTGACAATCCTTGATGCGGAAGAAACAAGCCGGGTTATGAACTGTTTATTTCCTCATTTTTCTATTCAAAACCTGACGATTAAAAATGGATATTTCGAAAATGAATACGGAAGTTATGGCAGCGGGGGTGGAATTTGTATTTATCAAATAACAGGTTGTGAATTAAATAATTTGAGAATTTATAATAATTATTCGGGTTCCAATGGTGGTGGAATATATTGTGATGATAGCGATTGTGTTTTCGATGAGCTTTTGATCGATAACAATTCTTCAAATTATGGAGGAGGTGGTATTTTTTTAGAGGATTCAAATCCGGTTTTCAGAAATCTGACCATAAAAGAGAATTCGGCTCATTATGGCGGAGGAATTTGCTTTGATGATTCTTATCCTCTTTTTGATCCTGAAAATCGCTGCAATATTTATCAAAATAATTCACAATATGGATATGGAAGAGATCTGAATTCATCAAATTATTCCGGAATAATCGAAGTGATCGTCGATACTTTCACAGTTTTATATCCTGACAATTATTTTGTGTATCCAATGGATGATTTCAGTTTCAATATCTTAAATGCAATCATTGAACAAGTCGATTCCAATCTTTATGTTAGTCCCGAAGGTTCTGATGAAAATAGCGGTTTAACTCCTGACGAACCATTGAGATCAATCACTTATGCATTTCAGAAATTTGTATCCAATCCGGAAAGTCCTAATACAATTTTCCTTTCAGAAGGAGTTTATTCCAACTCAAATACAGACGAGGATTTTCCTATTGTTGGGAAAAACTTTATAACTATTCAAGGGGATAATGCTGATACAACTATTCTGGATGGAGAGAATGACAGTAATCTTTTATATTTCTATTACAATGAAAATATTGTTTTAGAAAATATCACAATAGCGAATGGAAATTCAAATGAAGGTGGTGGAATTGATTGCTATCAATCTCAAGTTTGTATAAATAATATAGTATTTCGGAATAATATTGCTTCGTATCGTGGCGGTGCTATTAATAGTAATCATTCAAACCTGGTTATTATTAATGTAACACTTGTTAATAATTCAGCCTGGTGGGGTAGTGGATTATATGGTGAAATGTATTCAGATGTATTTATTGCCAATTCGATATTTTGGAATGAATTTGAAAATGAGATTTATTTCCCATATTATAACGGATCGAATGATTTTGCCATCGTATTCTCTGATATTCAGGGAGGAGAAGAAAGTATAATTTATAGCACTAACACAACCGTATATTTTGAGGAAAATATCGATCCAGACCCTTTATTCGTTGATCCTGATAACAATGATTTCCATCTTCAAACAAACTCTCCCTGCATCGATTCCGGAATTGCTTTCTTTGAATGGAACGACGAGATCATCATCGATCTTTCAGAAGATGAATATTTTGGAGAAGCACCGGATATGGGAGCATTCGAGTATTATCCGGTAAATTCGGATGATCTAAATGTTCAGGATCCGATCAGATATTCTCTCTCACAGAATTATCCGAATCCGTTCAATCCGTCAGGAGCCGGACGAAGTCCTTCCACAATTATTTCTTACTCGATCCCCATAAAATCTGATGTTTGTCTCAATATTTATAATATCAAAGGGCAGAAAGTCAGAACTCTGATCAATGAAAAGCAGGAAAAAGGAATCAAACAAATTGTCTGGAACGGCACGGATAATAACAACAAAACTGTCTCTTCCGGAATATATTTCTACCGTTTACAAACCGGTGATTTTGATAAAGTCAGGAAGATGGTCTTGTTGCAATAGTATCATCTAAATGAAACTTAAAATAATTCTCACCGTAACCGGTTTTAGAAAATGCATCATTGTGAAAGAACATAATTGTAAATTTAACAGACAGATAAGGATTTCATTGTTTGAATTCCTTCACTAAACCTTTTTTTTGATTGACAGATATTTGTATATTATTTTCTAAAATATCCAATAATTTTAAAAAATCGGAGGTCTTAAATGGACAAATTTGAACAGCAGATTACTGATTATGTTTTTTCGTTGTCTTACGGGGATTTGAATGCTCGGACAATCCAAGCGGCGAAAGAAAGAGTTCTGGATGGTTTTGCCTGTGCTATGGCAGCTTATGATAAAATACCTTCTCGGGCAATGCGGAATCTGGCTTTACGATCATCTGCGGAAAACGGAGCGACTGTAATTGGAACAAAACATATTTCAACAGTTTATGATGCTGCCATAACTCTTGGAACAATGATGCGCGCTCTGGACTGGAACGATACATATTTAAGCAGGGAACCTGCTCACCCAAGCGATAATATTGCTGTGCCGATGAGTCTTTCCGAATCTATGCAGAAAAACGGAAAAGAGTTGATCCTCGCCATAATTATCGGGTATGAATTGCAGTGCCGTCTTTGTGATGCTGCCGCGATCAGGAAAAAAGGCTGGGATCATGTTACTTACGGTTCAGTTTCTGTTGCCGCTTCGGCTTCCAAACTTCTCGGATTATCAAAAGCTGAGATCAGGCATGCCATCGCGATTGCGGTTACAACCGGGAATTTTCTCCGTCAAACAAGGATTGGTACGATCTCGAATTGGAAAGCCGCCGCTTTTGCTAAAGCTGCCAAAAACGCCCTGGAAGCTGCTTTGTATGTCAAAAACGGATTTTCGGGACCGATGGATATCATTAACGGACAGCATGGTTTGATCAACCAGATCACAAGAGGGGAATTCGATCTGTCTCTCGAATTTGGCGGACAAGGTGATGAACAATTCAAAATCGTAAATACATATATAAAATACTTCCCTGCGGAATATCACTCGCAAAGTGCGATCTGGGCTGCTCTCGATTTGCGTAAACAGGTGGGAGCGGAAAATCTTCAGAAAATAAATTCCATATTGGTGGAAACTTCTTTTCATTCTTATGAAATTATCGGGATGGAACCTGACAAATGGCAACCGAAAACCAAAGAAACAGCAGACCACAGTCTTCCGTATATTGTTGCTGCTGCTTTAATGGATGGAGATATAACACTCCAGCAGTTTGACCGGGAACACCTGGAGAATAAAGAGCTGTCTGCTTTAGTGCAAAAGGTTAAATGCCGGGAAAAAAAGGAATACACCGATATCTACGGCACTTCCTTTCCCAACAAAATTACCATAACGATGAATGATGGGAAAGTCTATGAAAAAGAAGTTAAAGACCCGAAAGGACATCCTTTGAATCCATTATCAAAGCAGGAAATCGAGACAAAATTCATAAATGGAGCAGGAGATTTTATAAAAAATTCTCAAAAAGAAAAAATTATCGAAATGGTCTGGAATCTGGAAAACCTGGATAATATCAAAGATTTGATCGATTGTTTTGAAGTTGGAAATTAACCAAAGTTTTTTTTATGAGAAAAACAAAAACTATTTAAACCTCCCAATCCTTTCTTTTTCCCTTAAAAAGGGAAATGATAGAGACTGCTTGAGGTTGAAGGGGAGTTTATTTAATGAGAAAAATCCCGTTATGAAGAAAATAAATCTGCGTAATCTGATCCGGCAGAAAAAGAGTTTATTTTTCCCGGGCGCATTCAATCCGTTTACTGCAAAACTTATTGAAAATACCGGTTTCGACGGAGTTTATATTTCCGGAGCAGGTTTATCGAACAGTATGGCAGTTCCTGATGACGGCACCTTAACGATCGATGATTTTCTTTATTTCGCTAAATATATTGTGAAGACTGTAAAGATTCCCGTGATCTGTGATGCTGATACCGGTTTTGAGAATATGGAAACTACTGTGAACAAATATATCGAAGCCGGACTTTCCGGAATGCATATAGAGGACCAGGTTTTTCCCAAACGGTGCGGTCATTTGTCTGGGAAAGAGGTTATATCTTCGGAAGAAATGATTGAAAAAGTCAGGAAAGCAGTGACAATCCGGGATAATACAAATCCTGATTTTCTGCTCATTGCCAGAACCGATGCCAGGGGTGCATCAAATATCGCTGAAGATCTTCAACTAAAGGAAAGTATTTCACGCGGGAAAGCATATCTGAAAGCAGGAGCAGATATGATCTTTCCCGAATCTTTGAAAAATAAAAATGAGTTCAAAATTTACCGGAAAAAGGTCGATGGTTTGCTTTTTGCCAATATGACGGAATTCGGGAAAACACCATTTATCAAATTCCGGGAGTTTAAAGAAATCGGGTATAATATCGTGATTTTTCCGGTTACTCTTTTTCGGTATTCTGCAGGTAAGATCATGCATGCTTTGCATATCTTAAATGAAGAAGGAAACCAGGAAAATTTGATCGAAGCGATGATGAAAAGAAACGAGATCAACGAATTATTAAACTATTTTCCAAAAAGGAGGAATTAATTATGAACGAACAACCTTTAAACACGATCGATACTGGTCTGGCGCAAGTGCCCGTCTGCACTTCAAACATTTCTTATACAACGATGGGAAAAGACGGTATTCCGATTTTACTCTATCGCGGTTATAGTATTTATGACCTAGTAAAAGGTCTTTTTGAAGAAAGTGTGTATGCCCTTTTATATGGAAATTTACCGGATCAGAATGAATTAGAGGAATTTGACCTGCTATTGAAAAAAAATATGAACTTGAACGAGAAAACTCTGGAAGTGCTGAGATCTTTCCCCAAAAATGCTCACCTAATGGATTTGACCTTAACTGCTTTATCTTATGAGAGAATGTTCGATCAGGATTATGAAAATGAGATCTGGAGAAATATTAAAGCGGAACAAAGCGCCAGGAGTAATCTTTTACTGGATGCCGGGATCAGGTTTGGAGCAAAGATCCCCGCTATCTTTTCTTACGGCTACAGGATCATCAATAACGAAAAAATTATTACTCCTGATGAAAACCTTACATTTGCTGCTAATATTCTCTCGATGTTGGGGATAGAACTCGAACAGGAATTTGTCGATGCTCTCAATAAAGTCCTGATCCTGTATCTCGATCATACTATAAATTGTTCGACTTTTACATCGTTAGTTACGGAATCTTCCGGGGTCGATCCTTACGGTCCTCACCTGGCTGCTTCGGTTGCTTTGAAAGGTGTCCTGCACGGAGGAGCGAATGACCTGGCTGCCAAAATGTTCGATGAAATAGAAAAACCTGCCGATGCGAGAAATTACATCCTCAATAAATTGAAAAATAAGGAGATCATTTTCGGATTCGGACATCGTTTGACGCATTATAAAGGGAATGTCGAATCCCGCGTACGCATTACGGAAAGCATTTGCCGTCCGTTGGCTGAGCAAAGAGGATTTACCGATCTTATGAAAACTTATGATATTGTCAAAGAAACCATGATCAAGGAAAAAGGTCGCGCTCCGAATCTCGATCTGCCGGTAGCAGTGCTTTTTAAGATCATCGGTATTCCGGAAGAAACCAACACACCTATTTTCCAGGCAAGCAGGCATTTCGGCTGGATCGCAAATATGAAAAGACAGAGAGATGCCAAAGCACCGCTTTATCGACCCACTCAAGTTTATACGGGTATAGATCTCGATGAGATGAAAACTTATCTTCCGCTAAAAGAGAGATAAGATCATATTCAGGGATGATGACTACTTATCCAAGTACCGGTTGAGAGAGCTTTGTCTGGGGCGTCTGGACATGCTGAAAGTTCAGCATTAAATCCTGTTTTCAGGAGCGCCACTCTACATTGTGGCATCATCCCTATTTTCTATTTCAGGGAACATAAATGATGGATGAAAATTTCATACAAAGATTAAAGAAGTATGTCGATATTATCGATGAACGAGTAAAAGAGTGTCGCCGGGAAATTGTTTCCAGAGCCATGGATCCGTCCTCCAGCTGCTGTCTGACCGGGGAAATCTCTGCTCATCAATATAATAAAACAAGGCTTTACGATCTTTTCCCGGAATTGGAAGATCAACGGAAATGATTGGAGAACTTGAGTTAAAATTCCCCCTATCTGTCAAACGCTGTCACAATTCTCAACTCGCACTCTCCGGATCAATGCAAGACAAATCTTGCTGAAATTTTTTATAGGAGCAAATAAACAACATCGGAATGTTCTGTTCGCTATCCGGCTTTTGACCGATTCGCTGCTGAATAAAAAAAACCGAGAGGGCAGGAATCGAACCTGCCGTGAACAGTTTTAGCTGCCCATTACCGGTTTTGAAGACCGGTTGAAACACCAGTTCCGTCCTCTCTAAATGAAAGTCTAAAATCTGGATGCGAAAAATGTGTAAAGTTTTTTGTTCACGATCGGATAAAAAACACCAGCGGGGCAATTTGTGACTGGAAATACTTTTTGCGGAGTGGTGGAGCGAGTGAAACGCAGGAGCGTTCTGCAAGTTGCATTCCAACGCAGGAGCGTTGGAACGAGCATAGTAATCTAATTAAAAAAGGTAAATAATGGAAAATAAACATCTGATCATGGGAACTGCGGGTCATATCGATCACGGCAAAACCGCTTTGGTAAAAGCATTAACAGGTTTTGACTGCGATACTCATAAACAGGAAAAAGATCGCGGGATAACCATAAATCTCGGTTTTACACATTTCGATCTGGCAGATGGAAACAGTATCGGGATCGTCGATGTTCCCGGTCATGCTGATTTCATCAAAACCATGGTTGCCGGAGCCTGCGGGATCGATTTCGTTCTTCTGGTCATATCTGCAGATGAAGGAATAATGCCGCAAACGAGAGAACACCTGGAAATAATGAAAATTTTAGAGATCAGGTACGGAATGATCGTTTTGACAAAATTGGATCTCGTAGATGAAGAACTGGCAGAACTGGCGGAAGAAGAGACAAAAGATTTCGTCGAAGGAACTTTCCTGCATGATGCTCAAATCCATAAAGTTTCGAGCCTGACAAAGCAAGGTCTGGATGATCTGAAAGCGGCAATTTCCAATCTCGTTGAAAATATTCCGTCCCGAAATTCCAAAGGTGATTTCCGCATGTACATCGATCGCCTTTTTACCAGACCCGGTTTCGGAACGATCGTCAACGGTTCTGTTTTATCGGGAGTTCTAAATAAAAAACAGCCTGTTTATCTTTTACCGGGAAGTAAAGAATTACGGATCAGGCGAATAGAAAGACATGGAAATGAAGTCGGGCAGTTAAAGGCAGGAGATCGGGCTTCCTTGAACCTGATCGGTCTCAAACACAAAGATTTCGAGCGAGGAATGCTCATTGCGGGTAAGCAGATCAATGAAACGAAAATGCTCGATGCAAAATTATTCATCTTCAAAAATGCAAGTTCTATCGGTTTATGGAGCCAGGTTGTTTTTCTTCTCGGCACTGTCAGAGTTATGGTTCGCATGCACCTCCTCGACAAAGATGAATTGAAAAGCGAAGAACAGGGTATTGTGCAGATCTATCTTCCCAAACCGGTCATCGCGCAAATCGGAGATCATTTTATCATCCGCAATTCTTCCGGTGATTTGACCCTGGGTGGTGGTACGATCATCGATCCGTATCCGCTGCATCATCGCCGTCGTCGAAAGGAACAGATCGAGATCGTAAAAAAAATTTCTTCCGGAATTCTTTCCGAACGCATAGCAGCAGAAGTAAAAAAATCCGTTACCCCGGTTTCTCATCTTTCTCTCGCTGAAAAATTGGACATCGACCCCGATGAAATGATAAACACGATCTTCAATGAACTTCCCAAAGGAGTTGTTTTTTTCCAGGAAAATGAACATATTCTCCTGCTTCTGAAAAAGATGAAAATCGATATCCAAAACAAAATCCTGAATATGCTCACCGAACATCACAAAAAAAATCCTTTAATGGAGGAAGGGAAAACTTTCCAGGAATTGACAGGAGTTTTCGGCAAGCAGCAGGATGAGATGTCTAAACTTGTTTTAACAGCGATTTTAAAAGAATTAGAAGAAAAAAATAAGATCAGGAAAATCAAGAAAACCTGGATCCTGACCACGCATGAAATAAAGATAGATGAGAAGTTTTTGTCTCAGATAAATCTGGTTGAGAAATTCCTGGAAAATGCCGGCAGCAAATTAGCGGATATGAAAGAAATGTTTGCTTTGATGACGGAAAAAGGAATTTCTGAAAACAAACTCAAACAAATCCTTAAATATTTAATGGACCAGAAAAAAATATATTTTATCAAACAAATCTACCTGCATGCCGATCTTGTTGAAAATTCCAGACAACTCCTGATCGATTTCCTAAAAAAGAATGAGCAGGGAATTACTGTTGCTCGATTCCGCGATCTGATCGACAGCAACCGGGTGACTTCTTTATTACTTCTCGAGTTTTTTGATAATGAAGGAATAACTTTGCGTAAGGATAATGTGAGGGTTTTCAGGAAGAGCTTTAATATCGGAATAAAAAAACTTATCTAACTAACATCTCATTAATCGTGTATTTAATATCCTGGATTGTATGATTCACAAGATGACCAAGTTTCTTTATTAATCTTTTTTTATCGACAGTTCTAATTTGATCCAGAACAATCCACCCTCTTTTGTTCTGAAATTTCAAACCGACACGGGTTGGATATTCATGGGATTTTGTTGTCATTGGAGCAATGATCACAGTTGAAATATATCTATTCATTTCATTTGGAGAAATAATTACACAGGGTCTTGATTTCTTAATTTCATGTCCGATTGCAGGATCGAGAGAAATCAAGTAGATATCGTACTGTTCGATCACCATACCCAATCCTTATCGTTAACATCGATACTATCAGATATGAATAATCTATCATCTTGATTTTTATGCATTTTGTGAAACTCCTTATCCCAGTTTTTTCTGGGAATCTCATTATAGGATTTGATCAGGATTCTATCTTCCTGAACTTCTAAATCGACGAATTTCTTTATATGGCATTGTTCCAAAATTATTTTTGGGATTCTTATCCCTTTTGAATTTCCTATTGCAACAAGGCTTGTTTTCATTTTTCACCTCCGATGTAATTACAAAATAGTTACAATAAGTGTCAAACAGAAATTTTAAAATTATAGAAAAAGTAATAAATAATTGAGATTAATAACGAAACAACATCAATCAAAGCAGCTATTATTTAATTTGTTTCTTTTCAACTCTTATTATAGTTCAATTCAACGAACTGATCGACAGCAACCGGATAACTTCGTTATTATTACTCGAGTTTTTTGATGGGGAAGGAATTACTTTAAGGAAAGATAATGTGCTGGTTTTCAGGAAAAGCTTTTTGAGATAGAAAAATATACTCGCTTCAATGCTCTGCGTGGGAGCGATAACATCATGACGCAGATCGTCACTACATTCATTCCAGCGCAGGAGCGTTGGAACGAGAGATACCCTAGCTCAGCCGGAAATCTGCATTAATACATCAAAAACAAAAGCCATAACAAAATCAGAAGGATGTCTCAACCCTAGCTCAGCCGGAAATCTGCATTAATACCAGAAATACCATCTTTATTGAAAAGCCCAGAATCGAGTCTCAACCCTAGCTCAGCCGGAAATCTGCATTAATACCTTCGATGAAGCGTTTGATAATGTGATCTCCAGAAGGTCTCAACCCTAGCTCAGCCGGAAATCTGCATTAATACCAGAAATTAATAAATATATTAATTTAAAAAATAGAATGACACACCACTAGGTCAACAGGAAATATG
>CAZFPK010000018.1:0-56326 GCA_964521025.1 uncultured Candidatus Cloacimonadota bacterium
TCTTACTTATTTTTAAAGGAGTTAGAAGCATAAAATGAAGTGGGAAATGTTAGTCATTTATAATTTGAAAGGACAAAAAGTTCTTGAAAAAAATAATGCAAATTTTAATGCAAATTCCAATTTTGAGTTAGATGTTTCAGATTTTTCTTCAGGAATTTATTTTATGAAATTCCAATCTCAATCCGAAAATTATATCAAAAAAATAATAATAAATATAAAGGAGAAAAAACAATGAGCAAAAGAACAATCGTTACAATACCCGGAGACGGCATAGGAAAAACTGTTTTGAAAGAAGCAATTCGAGTTCTCGATGCAGTCGGATTCGAAGCCGAATATGTGCACGCAGATATCGGTTGGGAATTCTGGTGTAAGGAAGGAAATCCGCTTCCGCAAAGGACTCTGGATTTATTGGAAAAGCACAAAATCGGATTATTTGGGGCGATAACTTCCAAACCGAAAACAGAAGCAGCCAAAGAACTCGCTCCCGAATTGCAGGGAAAAGGTTATGTTTATTACAGCCCGATTGTGGGACTGCGTCAACATTTCGACCTTTATATCTGCCAGCGACCGTGTAAATCTTTCAAAGGAAATCCCCTCAATTTCATCAGGAAAGGAAAAGCGGGAACTGTCGAAGAACCGGAACTCGATGTGGTTATCTTTCGTCAGAATACGGAAGGACTTTATGGCGGAGTGGAATGGACAAATCCACCGGAACAGGTTTATGATGCTTTGCAAACTCATCCTAAATTTAAAAAATTCGAGTGGTGTTCAAAAGACGAACTTGCAGTTTCAACCAGGATTTTCACCAGAAAATATACGGAAAAAATTGTGCGAGCCGCATTTGAACACGCCAAAAAATTCGGTTATAAATCCGTAACAGTTTGTGAGAAACCGAATGTGATCCGCGAAACATCGGGAATGATGCTGAATATGGGCAGAGAAGTAGCAGCAGAATATCCGGGGATAGAACTCTGGAATACGAATATCGATGCGCAAATGATGTGGTTAACTAAAAATCCGGAAGATTACGGAATCATAGTTGCCGGAAATATGTTCGGTGATATTGTTTCCGATGGATTTGCCGGTTTGGTCGGCGGACTTGGATTTGCCAATAGTGCTAATATCGGAGAAGAAGTCGCGATTTTTGAGCCCACACACGGTTCTGCTCCTAAATATGAAAATTTCGAACCTTCCATCGTCAATCCGATTGCGATGATCCTTTCTTCCTGTATGATGTTGGAACATCTTGGAGAAATCGAGAAAGCAAAGAAAATCAGAAATGCAATTGCAAAAGTCGTTGAAGAAGGAAAGTTCAGAGCATACGATATGCTGAAACTTCGGGGAAGCCAGGAAGTCCTGCAGCAGGATGCTGCTTCTACTTCTGAAATGACGGATGCGATAATTGCGGAATTGTAAATTATATGGAGTAAAATAACCCTGTTATTTTTCTAAAAAGTTTTTTATACAAAACTTTCAGATCGTTATTTTGTTAGATGTTTGCGTCTTAATATCAAGCGACTTTGTCGCTTTACAATATCACGGATATTGCACTCCAAAAAAAGGAGAAAACAATGAATATAAAAGAACTATGGCCAGAACTCGACTGGATTCAAGATAAAGATTTAAGAGAAAAAACAGCAAAAGTCTGGGAACTGGCTTTGGAAAGAAGCGTTCTTTCAGCAGAAGATTTGAATGTGATTCAATTCACTCTACTTTGTGGTCCGGATCTGAAAGTAACATTTATGGATCATAAAAGAGCAGTAGTTCATATTGCCCGGGAAAGCGGAATATTGATGACCAAATTCTTCAAAAACGATTTGCCCGTAAATATGGATATTCTGATTTCCGGAGCAATTCTTGCGGATGTTGGAAAATTATTGGAATATGTTCTTGAGAAAAATGGAAAAGCGATTCAGGGAACTTATGGAAAACTGCTGCGTCATCCGTTCAGCGGTGTTGCGATCGCAGAAGAATGTGGAATTCCGGCAGAAGTCTGTCATATCATCGCAACTCACGCCGGTGAAGGCGATATGGTCAAACGAACAACCGAAGCATACATCGTTCATCATGCAGATTTTATGACATATTTGCCGTTTAAGAATGGGCTGAAATTATAATTACGAATTTCAAATTACAAAAGACGAATGAAAAAAAGAATTTAGTTGCTGATAAAAGTTTTAATTTCGCGAAGCGCATATACTTTCTCTCTAGATTCTTAATTGAAGAAAAAAGGAGTATATTCTTTCAAAGCAAATTCTTCGAAGCGGAACATCTATTGGTGCAAATGTTGAGGAAGCAATCGGTGGACAGTCAAAAAAAGATTTTTTTGCGAAACTATCAATTGCTTACAAAGAAACTCGTGAAATCCATTATTGGATCAGGCTTTTATTCGAAGTGAATATCAAAAATAAAACCGAATACGATTCTATCTTACAAGATTGCGAAGAATTATTGAGAATTATCGGCTCAATTCAAAAGTCAAGGAAGTTGAATTTAAATTCGTAATTCGTAATTGAATATAAAGGAGAAAAAATTATGGGATTAACCTTAATAGAAAAAATCCTGGCAAATCATTCCGAGCAGGGAATCGTAAAACCGGGAGAAATAATCGACATCGAGATCGATGTGCGAGCCGCGCGTGATTTTGGTGGAGCAAATGTTGTAAAAAATCTCGTCAATAACGGATTGGAAGTCGAAAATCCAGCCAAGACATTTTTCACATTCGACTGCAATCCGACCGGTTCGGATCAGAAATATGCAGCCAATCAACAATATTGCCGGATGTTTGCGCGCGAAAACAATATCAAAGTTTATGATGTGAATTCAGGAATCGGAACTCATCTGGTTATCGAAAAAGGTCTGGCAATTCCGGGTGGAACGATCGTTTCAACAGATTCTCACGCCAATATTTTAGGAGCAATTGGAGCGTTTGGTCAGGGAATGGGAGATCGCGATATTGCTGCTGCCTGGGCAAATGGAAAAAGCTGGTTCAAAGTTCCGAAATCCATGAAAATTACTTTAAAAGGTAAAAGACCGGAAAATATTTATGCCAAAGATATTGTATTAAATCTGCTGTATAAATTCGGTGCGAATAAACTTCTGGGATATGCAGTAGAAATTTATGGAGAAGAAGTCGAAAAATTTACTCTCGATGAGAGGATCACCATTTCTTCGATGGCAACCGAAATGGGAGCGATCATCATTCTTTTCCCACCTTCGGATGAGATAATATCTTATTGTGAAGAGCGTTCCGGCAAGAAGATCGAAAAAATTGCAGCAGACGGTGATGCTGTTTATGCTGAAGAATTCGAGATGGATTTCAATAAATTCATACCGATGGTTTCCCGTCCCGGACATCCGGATGATTCTGTCGATATAAATGAAGTTATTCAAACCAAGATCGATTCTGCCTTTATTGGAAGTTGCACCAACGGACGTTTGGAAGATATGAGAGAAGCAGCAAAAATTCTGAAAAATCGGAAAATTGCTCCGGGTGTTGTTTTGAAGATCGTTCCTGCCACAGATGAGATCTGGAATAAATGTCTGCATGAAGGTTTCATCGATATTTTTAAAAAAGCAGGAGCGTTAGTTGGAAATGCAGGTTGTGCCGGTTGTGCAGCCGGACAGATCGGGCAGAATGGTCCCGGAGAAATAACGATCAGCACCGGGAACAGGAATTTTGCCGGAAAACAGGGCAAAGGAAAAGTCTATCTCGGATCTCCGGCAGAAGTTGCCGCATCCGCAGTTGCAGGATATATAACGACTCCTGACATGATTCCTGAAAATCCGGCAGTATTCAGAGCAACCGGAGAATTTGAAAAACCGTCAGATTCCACAAAAGAGGAAATTCCGGAAAAGCCGACCGTCATCGAAGGAAAAGTCTGGTTGATCGAAAAGGACGATATCGATACGGATATGATCTTCCATAATCGTTATTTGACGATCACAGACATTGCAGAGATGGGTCAATATGCTTTCGATAATTTGAAAGGGTGGGAAGATTTCTCCCAAAAAGCCGAAAAAGGAGATATCGTCATTACCAACAAAAATTTCGGAGCAGGAAGTTCCCGTCAGCAGGCTGTCGATTGCTTCAAATCTCTGGGAGTGCAGTCTATTCTGGCAGAATCATTTGGTGCTATCTATGAACGGAATGCGATCAATGCAGCCTTTCCAATCCTGACATACAAAGATATTTCCAACTTGGAATTGAAACAAAGAGATAAGATCAAAGTAGATTTCGAGAAGGGAATTTTAACAAATCTCGAAAATGATAAATCTGTAGAGATTGAGAAATTTTCCAATGTGCAGATGGAGATTTATAAGAAGGACGGACTTTTGAAATAAGTTTGGTGTAAAATATCCGTGATATTTTGTTGAGATGCTTGCATCTCACCTGAAGCGACTTTGTCGCTTTGCAATAACACGGTTATTGCACTCCAAAGAGGAGAAAAAAATGGGAAAAACATTCGTCGAAAAAATATTAAATGTAAAAAAAGGTGCGATCGTTTTCCGTAAACCGGATATCGTTCTCACACACGATAACACAGCCAGCATAAAGAATACTTTCAATAAAATGGGAGGAGAAAAGGTTTCCGATCCAAATCAACTGCTGGTCGTTCTCGATCATAATGCTCCACCTACAAATTCCAAACTGGCAAATCAGTATCAAACGATCCGCGATTTTGTTAAGGAGCAGGGAATCAAAAAGTTTCATGATGTGGGAGGTGGGATATGTCATCAAGTCATGAGTTATTATGCCAAACCGGGAAATATCATTGTCGGTTCGGACAGTCATACCTGCACTGCCGGTGCGTTCAATACACTTGCTGTCGGGATTGATAGAACTGAATCTGCCGGTATCTGGAAAAGAGGAGAAACCTGGTTCCGAGTTCCGGAAACGATGAAAATAACACTGGAAGGAAAACTGAAAAAAGGTGTTTATGCCAAAGATATTTCGCTTTGGATCATCGGCATGATCGGTTCTGCGGGAGCAAATTATATGAGTATCGAATTTCACGGTGAAGGTGTGAGAACTCTTTCCATTTCCGAGAGAATGACTCTGACTAACCTTGCTTCCGAAATGGGAGCAAAAAACGCGGTTTTCCCAGCAGATGAAGTTCTGGAAGCATTCCTGATTAAACATTCCGAAGATTCGACGGAGTCGAAACATTCGGAAGTTTGGGCAGATGAAGATGCAGTTTATGAAAAAGAGATCGAGATTAATCTGGATGAGATTGTCCCGCTGGTTGCTGCTCCGCATCATGTTGATAATGTGAAAGCAGTTTCCGAAGTTCAGGGAACGAAACTGAATCAAGGATTGATCGGAACCTGCACGAACGGAAGATTGGAAGATATTCGGATCGCTGCTGAAATACTCGATGGAAAGAAGATCGCTGACGGTTTCCAACTTCTGGTAATTCCTGCATCCAAAGAAATATATTTGCAGATGATCGAAGAAGGATTGACTTCCAAACTGATAAAAGCAGGTGCAAGCGTTTTAGCAGTTTCTTGTGGACCGTGCTTGGGAACGGGACAGGGAATTCCGGCTGATAATTTTAGGGTCATTTCTACAGCAAACAGGAATTTCAAAGGAAGAATGGGAAATAAAGAAGCGAGCATTTACCTTGCTTCTCCTGCTTGTGTTGCCTATTCAGCGATAAAAGGAGAAATAACCGATCCGAGAGGAATAACGGTGAATGACGAATTTCCTTATCAAAAAGAACAAAGTGCAACTGTTGAAATTAAAGCAGATGACAATCGTAGAGCAAATAAAGTCTGGAATTATTCAGATGTGGATAATTTGAACACAGACCAGATGTTTGCAGGGAATTTGACTTACCAGGTTTTGAGTTCCGATCCAAAAGCAATTATGCCGCATCTTTTCAAAGGATTCGATGATAATTTTGCGGAAAATGTGAAAAGCGATGATGTGATCATTGCCGGAGATAATTTTGGCTGCGGAAGTTCGCGCGAACATCCTGCCGTTGGATTAGCTTATGCAGGAGTGAAAGCGGTTATCGTGAAATCTGTGAATCGCATTTTCTATCGTTCATCTGTTAATCAAGGTTTACCCATCATTGTATTGCCGGAAGTTGTGGATTTTTACAATGCTGGAGATAAAGTTGATGTGAGTCTGGAAAAGGGAACGATTAAAGTGAATGACAAGGAATTCAAATTTGCTCCACTTCCAAAAGAATTAATGGCGATTTTCCAGGCAAAAGGTTTGGTGAATTGGATTAGAGAGAATTAATTGCTCACGGATTTACCCCGTTAGATAATTTATTTATTTTTCTTTGGATAATAACTTAAAAAGGTTTTATCTAACGGGGTGAACACGGATCAAGCGGATAAGATAAATTTATTGGTTTCAAAAAAACTTCACAAATCTCGGAGATTTGGTAAGTTTTGGATTGTAAACTTGTAACAGGAAGTCATTAATGAAAAATGGGAATATTATTTTCTTAAATGGTACATCGAGTTCAGGGAAAACATCTATTGCAAAGGAATTACAACAGATTTTAGAAGAACCGTATCTTCTTGTTTCTGTCGATAATTTCATCTCTATGTTACCCCAAAAATATTTGAAGGGTGAAGATCAGAAAACTCTAGGAAAATCTATTCTAAAAATAATTTCCGGTATGCATCATTCGATTCCTGCACTGGCTTTATCGGGGAATAACATCATAGTCGATCATGTTCTTCAAGAAAAGCAATGGTTGAATGAATGTGTTAATGTTCTATCTGATTTTCAAGTTCTTTTTGTCGGAGTTCATTGTCCTTTGGAAGAACTTGAACTACGCGAGCACAATCGTGGAAACAGAAAAAAAGGAATGGCTCGTATCCAATTTGACCTTGTTCATTCTCAAAATATCTATGATATGGAAGTAAATACTTTTAAAAATAATCCTCTTGAATGTGCTCAACAGATCAAAGAAGTTTTAAAAGTAAAAAATGTTTGTAAAGCCTTTAAGATACTTGAGGAGAAAGAGAATTAAGATCTCATAGATTTTACGGATAAGATTGTTCAACATAATTTATCGGTTTTATAAAACTTCACAAATCTTTGAGATTTGGTAAGTTTTGGAAGATAAAACTTGTGAAGTCTTTGAGACTTACCAAGTTTTTAATAATAAGAACACTCATTGAAATGAAACTTCACAAGTTTCAAAAACTTTGTAAGTTTCATTTAATTAAAACGAGGAATAATGAATTTCGAATGTGGTAATTTTTTTCATTTTTATACCAGAGCGAATGCAAAAGAAGATAAATTATTCTTTGAAAGGGATAACTATCTTTATTTTCTGCGACAATTTACGAAATATTTAAATCCGGTCTTCATCACTATTTGTTATTGCTTGATTCCCAATCATTATCATTTTTTGATCAAGGTTCGAAACCAAAACAAGATTTTTGAATATCAAAAAAAACAAAATTATAAATTTGCAGGACAAGAATTAAAACAGAATGAATTTTTAGTCCGACAAATAATAAATTTTCATATATCATATTCAAAAGCAATTAATAAGAAGTATCATCGAAAAGGATCGTTATTTCAGGAAAGACCAAAGACTAAACCTGTATTAGAAATAAATTACCTATTACGACTGTCTCGTTATATTCATCGCAATCCTTTGAAACACAAAGTCGTCGATAATTTGGCAGATTGGGAGTTTTCATCTTTTCCGGATTATACTAATTTGAGAAACTGGAAAATTCCTGATAAACGGTTTCTATTGGCTAACTATGAATCTCTGGTAGATTTTTTAGAATTTACTCATTCCAACGATGATGATCTTTCCATTGATTTTGATGAGATTTGAGTGTAAGAATCATTTTGAAAACTTCACAAATCTTGGAGATTTTGTAAGTTTAATGTGAAAACTTGTGAAGTCTTCGAAGCATACAAAGTTTATCATATATATACAACATTATTGTAGAATTTAATAAAATGATATTTATAATTCAGAATTTTGGAAGAAAAACTTCACAAATCCGGAAGATTTGGTAAGTTTACTTTTTGTGGATTTATGGATACGGAAAAAAAAGAAGTATCGTCATTACCAGTAGAAAAGTTTGGAACATTTCTCGGTGTTTACACTCCGAGCGTTCTAACCATTCTCGGTCTGATCATGTATCTCCGTTTCGGCTGGGTTGTCGGCAATGTCGGGCTGGGATTGACTCTGCTCATTGTTCTGATGGCAAGTTCCATAACTTTCATCACTGCTTTGAGTGCTTCCGCGATTGCAACTAATATGCGGGTTGGAGTCGGCGGTGAATACTACATGATTTCCCGCAGTTTGGGATTGGAACTGGGCGGAGCGATTGGTATTCCTCTTTTCTTATGCCGGACTTTGAGCATCACTTTTTACAGTTTTGGACTGGCAGAAGCAATTGCCATGTTTTTACCGAATCCTCCCTCAACTGCATTTATCCAAATAATTACTGCTGTTATCATTATCATCATCACGATTGTTTCCGGGAAAAGTGCCGGTCTTGTTCTCAAACTGCAAATTCCCATCATGATGCTGGTAGGTTTATCCATTTTGGCTTTATTGATAGGAGTTTTTTTCAATGAATTGCGAAGTCCCGAAATGGTCGCAACTTATCGTTCCGCACCGAAAGGTTTCTGGTATGTGTTCGCAGTATTTTTTCCCGCGGTAACCGGATTCACGGCTGGAATAGGAATGAGCGGTGATTTGAAAAATCCTCGTAAATCCATCCCGAAAGGTACGATTCTGGCTGTTCTTTCCGGAAGTTTCATTTATCTTTCAATTCCGGTTTTATTATCTATAACTAACAAAATAAGTTTCGATGAACTGGCAAATCTGGGCGTCAGAACCTGGACTTCCATTGCTATTTTAGGAGCCTGGTTGATAGTCCCCGGGATTTTTGGAGCGATCCTTTCATCTGCATTTGGGAGTGTATTAGGAGGTCCGCGAGTTCTCCAGTCTCTGGCAATGGACAAATTGGCTCCAAGATTCCTGCGAAAACTCTCCAAAACAGGTCAGCCGACAATCGCGACCTGGATGAGCGGAGTTATTGCTTTAGCAGCAGTTGCTCTGGGAGGTTTGAATGCTGTCGCTCAATTCGTCACGATCCTCTTTTTAACTCTTTATGTTTTGATCAATTTCAGCGCTGCTATCGAGAAACTGGCTGGCGATCCTTCCTTCCGTCCTAAAATAAATATTCCCTGGTATGTTTCTCTGTTTGGTTCGTTTGGTGCGATAGTTGTTATGTTCCTGATCAATCCTCTGGCTTGCGTGCTCGGGATTTCATTTGAGATTATCTTATATTTGATCTTACGCAAACACTCGATGAGTAAAGAATGGGGAGATGTGCGTGCCGGATTTTGGGGAACTCTTGCGAGATTTGCTTTACTCAAATTACGAAATCACGGAATGGATCCTCGAAACTGGCGACCGCATATCCTGGTTTTTGCTGGAAATACAAAAAAACGAATTCAACTCGTACAATTGGCGAATGCATTTAACCAAAAGCGGGGAGTCTTAACTGTCTGTAAATTGATTATCGGAAATCTTAAACAGTCAAAAACGGATGTCTCCAAAGAGCAGCAGGACATCGACAATGTTCTTGAAGAAGCTGGAATAACCGCTTTCAGTGATATCAATATTGTTCCTTCCTTTGAAAACGGAGTGATTTCTACAACTCAAGCGAATGGCATTGCAGGACTCCAATCCAACACAATAATGTTTGGTTGGTCTGATAAAAAAGAACGGTTAGAATCTCAACTTCGTATTATGAGAGCTGTTTCAAAGATCAGGAAAAGTACTATCATATCAAGATTCAATAAATTTGATACCACTGCAGCCAAAAATAGGATCGATATCTGGTGGGGTGGAAAACACAGCAATGGTGATTTGATGCTGCTTCTGGCACATTTGTTAAACCTGAACACAGAGTGGAAAAATGCTAAAGTCGTCATTCATACAATAATTCTAATAGAAGAAGATAGAGATTTCATGAGATTAATTTTGGAAAAAATGATCAACGATGTAAGGATCAAAGCTGAACCTAATGTGATCGTAAAACCTAAAGAAGAATCAGTTACACAAATGATTTATGAAAACAGCCGGGAAGCAGACCTGGTTTTCATGGGTTTGAAATTACCTGATGAGGGAGAGGAAAAAAGTTATGTTGAAAGACTCGATGAGCTATCTGAGGGTTTGAAAACTACAATCTTTGTCAGAAATGGTGAAGAGTTTGCAGGTGAACTTATCTAAGCAAGACTCGACTTACTATGATTCGGCAACAGCCGGAGAGTGCGAGTTGAATCTTACTGTAACTTCCGATCGGAAATTTAATTTCACCAAACTTTCAGAAATTTTAGTTTTTTAAAATTTATTTTGGAGTAAGTGATGTATTCTCAATCAGCCAAATATTATGACCTGATCTATTCTCAATTCAAAGATTATGAGAAAGAAACGCAAAAACTTGTAACTTTGATCAAACAAATTCATTCTCAGGCAAAAACGATTCTCGATGTTGCTTGCGGCACTGGAGAACATATTAGACTTCTAACTCAAAATTATGGATTTAAAGTTGACGGAATCGATCTTGATCCGGAGTTTATAAAAATCGCCAAACAGAAAAATCCGAAGTGTAATTTCTATCAGTCGGATATGATTGATTTTGATCTTCCCGAAAAATACGATGCGATCATTTGTTTGTTCAGTTCGATCGGATATGTTAGAATTCTTGATAATTTAGAAAAAACACTTACCTTATTCAGGGAACATTTGAACGAGAATGGGATTATTATCATCGAACCCTGGATTTGTCCCGAAAATTGGACCATTGGGAAATTCCATACTGATTTCGTTCAAACCGAAGAACTGAATGTTTGCAGAATGAGTTATAGCGCTAAAGAAGGAAAAATATCAATCGTTCGCTTCGAATATTTAGTAGGTTCGAAAAACGGGATTTCTCATTTAAAGGAAGTTCATAAACTGGGATTGTTCACTAAAGAAGAAATGCTGTATTCTTTTAAGGCAGCAAAACTTTCAGCGAAATATAAAGAAGAAGGACTTTTTGGAAGAGGTCTTTACATTGCAGAATAATCAGGGAATATGAAAAAAATAGTTGTTCTGGGTTCAGGAATGGTCGGCAGAGCGATCATCGAGGATCTATCCGACAAATATAAAATCCGGGCTGTTGATAATAATTCCGAAAATTTAAAGAAAATTAGATGCAATTCTAATACTGAAACATCTAAAATAGATCTTTCAAATAAAGAAAATATAATTAAAACAATTCAAGATTGCGAACTTGTGATTGGAGCAGTTCCCGGTTTTATGGGATTTCGGACATTGCAGACAGTAATCGAATCCGGTAAGAATATTGTCGATATTTCCTTTTTCCCGGAAGATGCTCTCGAACTCGACGAACCTGCAAAAAAGAAGAATGTTATTGCTGTTGTCGATTGCGGAGTTGCTCCGGGAATGAGCAATATTATTCTGGGATATCACAATTCCAAAATAAAAGTTGAAAATTTCGAGTGTTATGTTGGAGGATTACCATTCAAAAGAGAATTCCCCTTTCAATATAAAGCACCTTTTTCCCCTGTCGATGTGATTGAAGAATACATCCGTCCTGCCAGGTATGTTGAAAATGGAAATATCGTGACAAAACCAGCACTTTCCGAACCGGAATTTATAGATTTTGAGAAAATCGGAACTCTGGAAGCATTCAATACTGATGGTTTACGCTCGCTTCTGAAAACGATGGATATTCCCAATATGAAAGAAAAAACCATGCGTTATCCCGGACATATCGAATATATAAAAGTTTTGAAAGAAACCGGTTTTTTCCAAACAGAAGAAATCGAGATCAAGGGAAAAAAAATCAGACCGATTGACATGACAACTCAGTTGCTTCTCCCAAAATGGAAATTGGAAGATAACGAACCGGAATTCACTGTAATGAAAATCGTTATTTCTGGAAAGAAAACCGGGAAATCCAAAAAATATATTTATACTCTTTTCGATGAATATGATCAAAAAACCGGAAGTTCATCCATGGCTCGCACAACCGGTTATTGCTGCACAGCAGTTGCAGAATTGGTTTTGAATGGAGATTTCTTCAGAAAAGGAATTTGTCCGCCGGAATTTGTCGGAACAGAAAAGATGTGCTACGAACAGGTTTTGGAATACCAGAAAAAAAGAGGGATAAACTACAAAGTTCAGGAAATCCGATAAATATTTAATAGATAAAAATTTATTGACTTAATGTTCGTAAAAAGATTTTTTTGATTTTGAGAATTAAGGGGGAATAAATGCGAGCCTGTAAATACATCATGGATATTGATGAAAACGGACACATTAAATTACCGGATATTCCGCAGATAAAATCATCAAAAGCTGAATTAATTATCTTACCATTACAAGATGATGACTATATGGATTTATTAAAAGCACCCGAATCTTCACTTGAATTCCGGGATAATTCCCTTGATAAGGTTTAGGATCATGTATAATCATTAATTATTATACCTAACAAAAGAAATAAAAAATTTAAATTTTTGTAAAAAGGATAGGAAGAATAATGGAATCAAAAAAAATCATTGAAAAAATTAAAAAAGATGAAGTAAATTTCATCCAACTGCAATTTACCGATCTGTACGGAATTGTCAAAAGTCTGACCATTCCGGTAAAACAATTACCGGATGCCTTCAAAAACGGAGTCTGGTTCGACGGTTCATCGATCGAAGGATTTTCCCGCATCTGCGAAAGCGATATGTATCTGAAACCGGATATTTCGACATATGCGGTCATTCCCTGGCTGCATTCCGAGCATGGAAATACGGCTCGATTTATCTGTGATATCTTCAATCCGGACGGAAAACCTTTTGCAGGTGATCCGAGATTTATCCTGAAAAAAGTCATCAATGAAGCAGCAGAAATGGGATACATTTTCAATACCGGTCCCGAGCTGGAATTTTTCCTTTTCAAGACCGATAATGGCTTGACTCCATTACCGCACGATAAAGGTGGATATTTTGATCTTTCGACAGATGAAGCCTACAATATCAGGCGGGAAATGAGTGTTGCTCTCGAAGAATTCGGCATCGAGATCGAGACCTCGCATCATGAAGTTGCTATCGGGCAGCATGAGATTTCTTTCAAATACGGGGAAGTTCTAAAAACAGCTGATAACGCAACTACCATGCGTTTTGTCGTGAAAGCGATCGCTCAAAAAAATAGCCTGCATGCTACCTTCATGCCGAAACCTTTGGCAAATGATAATGGCTCAGGAATGCATGTTCATCAGAGTTTGTATGATCTAAAAACCGGCAAGAATGCTTTTTATGACAAAAATGATGAATACAAACTTTCACCGATAGCTCATAATTATATTGCCGGACAACTGTCTCACATCAAAGGAATGTCGGCAGTTCTTTCACCCACGGTAAATTCCTACAAAAGGTTAGTTCCCGGTTATGAAGCACCGGTTTATATTTGCTGGGGAAGAACGAACAGATCCGCTTTGATCCGTGTTCCCAGTTCGTTCAAAGGAAATCCGCAATCGACAAGAGTCGAGATCAGGAGTGCGGATCCGAGTTGTAATATTTACCTTGCTTTCGCCGTGATGCTGAAGGCAGGTTTGGAAGGGATCAAGAAAAATCTGACTCCGCCGGAATCCCTGGAAGAAGATATTTATCATTTCAGTGATGATAAATTAAAAGAAACCGGAGTGGAGATGATACCGCATTCTCTGTATGAAAGCCTGCAGGAATTGAAGAAAGATAAGGTGATCAAAGAAACTCTGGGTAAACATACTTTTGAGAAATACATCCAGGCAAAGAAAAAAGAATGGGATGAATTCAGCATCCAGGTCTCGAAATGGGAGATCGATAATTACCTGGAGAAATATTAGAAAACTTGAGTTAAGTTCCGGTATGGAATCTTGACTTAAGTTTTTGTTAGTGAGGAGGTGATGATTAAACCAAGTGAATCCTTGAAACCGTTGGAAGATTTGAAATTTCATACTTCGGAAGCAGTTGATAAAATTGTAAATTCTCACCAGTCTTTAATTTTAACTGAAAACGGTATTGCTAAAATAATTGTTCAGAATATAAAAGACTATGAGCAGATGCAGGAAACTTTGAATATACTAAAAATCCTGGCTTTAAGTAATAAAAATCTAAGAGAGGGAAAAGTTAGAAACATCGATGAATCTTTCAAATTTATAAGAAATAAAAGTATGATTTTAATGAATTGTTAGTTTTTGTTCGTAATTGTTCGCTGTTAAAAGGAGGAGATTAAGATGAAGATCTTAGCAATTTACGGAAGTCCGAACAAGAAAGGAAATTCGGCAACCATCACAGATTCGATCCTGAAAGGTGCAGAAAAATCAGGACATGAAATTGAAAAAGTTCATCTTTATGACCTGAATTTCAAAGGCTGCACCGATTGTGAAAATGCCGACCAGATCCATCGAGAGAGAATTTGTATCCAGGAAGATGATCTGAAAAACCGGGTTCTTCCCGAACTGATCGCTTCCGATCTGCTTTTGATAAGTTCACCAGTTTATATGGGACATATCTCAGGCGTCACGAAAACTTTCTTCGATCGCTGGTGTACATTTATTAAAAAAGATTTCACTATCCGTCATTTGCCCGGGGAAAAATTTGTTACAGTCGTAACTTCCGGAGCGCCCACCGATCAATTTAAAAAAGTTTCCGAATACATGGATTATTGGTTAACCAAATTCTTCAAGATGGAAAAAGCAGGACAGTTCCATGAAGGTGATATGATGGGAAAAGGTACGCTCGGGAAAAAACCGGAAATTCTGAAAAAAGCAGAGGAATTTGGGGAAAGCTTGTAAAAAGTTCGATTAAATTTATGCTGAACAAAATCCAATTTCCCCATTACCAGCAAAATAGTTCTAAAAAATTTTTATCTCATTTCAAACTTATTTCACAAAAATCCGACATTCTTTTCTTAAGAGAAATCCTTCACCATTTTTCCAAAATTCCTTATGAGAACATCAGCAAGATCATCAAATTCAATAAATATGCTAACTTTGAAGAGCGCGTTCGTTTACCGGAAGAAATAATAGAGGATCATAAAAAATACGGATTGGGAGGAACTTGCTTTTCCCTTACTTATTACCTGCAGATGATCCTGACTCAAAATGGTTTTAAATGTTATCCTATAACTGCTGATATGTTGAATAGACCGAATGAACATTGCGCCCTGATCGTGAATCTGAATGATAATAAATTCCTGGTCGATCCGGGTTATCTGCTGACCGAACCTGTGCAGCTGATCCGGGGATCGAATATCATCAAATCTTTGATCAATCCGATAGAATTAGAATACGATGACCTTGATGAAGTTTATAATGTTTATTCTTTCGATGGAATTTACAAAAAATGGCGATATTCTTTCGAGGATAGTAGGCTTTCGGAGGAAGAATTTCAGGAATACTGGCAGGCTTCTTTTTTCAAAGGAACTATGAAAGGAATTTGTCTGAATCAAATCAAAGACGGAAAGATGATGTATGTTCATAATGATTATTTCAAGATCACTTCGCTGAAAGGAAAAGAAAAGAGCAGGATCAAAGAAAATTATATTGCTTCCGTTCATAATATTTTCGGGATCACTTCCGAATTGATCGAGCAGGCACAGGCTTTGCTTCCGAAGAAAAAATAATTCGATTTTCAAAGCAAGACTCGACTTGCTGCGACTGTAGGGAGTGCGAGTTGAGTCTTTTGTTGAATTTGAGTAATAAAGAACGACGAATAGAAGCAAAACAACAATAAACTTTTCGAATTTTAAAAGAAAGAAAATTTTGTAAGAAACTTCGGAAAGAGATAATATATGAAACCAATTGAACCAGAACCCGTCAAACTTTTCTGCGGAATACTTTATTCAGATAAAAAATTATTTGAAAAAGCGGCGGACAAACTTACCCGGATGTATGGAAACATAGATCATAAAAGTAAAACCTTTCCGTTTGAGATCACTGATTATTATAACTCAGAAATGGGAAAACTAATTTTTCGAATTTTTTTGTCTTATGAAAAATTGATAAACCCTGGAAATCTCGCGCAGATAAAGATCGAATGTAATCAAATCGAAAACGAACTCGCTATTTCGGGAAAAAGAAGAGTCAATCTCGATCCCGGTTATCTCGATTACGACAAAGTTGTACTCGCTTCTGCCAAATATAATGCTCAGAAAATATATCTCGATCAAGGCATTTATGCTGATCCGACATTATTTTATCGAAAAGGGAAATTTGTTCCATCTGATTTTGCTTTCCCGGATTTTAAGAAAGGAATTTATGAGCAGGTTCTTCTTGAGATGAGAGCGAAGTATAAAAAAGAATTAAGGTTGACGAACTTGTAAAAAGTCAGAAATTTTCGAGAACTATCATCTTGAGTCCTTCGACATGCTCAGGATAAACTGCATCGAAAGAAAGTCGGTATCAGGATGTTATGAAATTCTTCAACTACGATTAGTATGACAAAATCTGCTATTTTAAAAAACCAACGAGTTGATATTTATCATTTCTTTGTCATTTATCAAAAACCGATTTTTCAACTCGGCAAGTTGAGTTATGCTATTCCAAAAAGAAATAATAGACAATAAAATCGGATTTTCAAATTTTGAACCTCCTAAAAGGTGGAATAATGGAGTATAAAGATTTCTTGCTGGAAATCGGAGTAGAAGAGATTCCTGCCGGTTATATTTCCGGAGCGATGAAAATTGTGGAGGAGTTCTTTCGTTCTCGTTTAAAGGAAAAAAAACTTTCTTTTGAAAATATGGATGTTTATTCGACACCGAGAAGATTGGCTGTTATTGTATCGAATTTACAGTCTTTCCAAAAAGATGAAGTGATCGAGAGAGTCGGACCGGCAAGAGCGGTTTCCTTCGATGATAACGGGAACCTCACCAAAGCAGCATCAGGATTTTTGCGGGGAGCAAAAGCAGCAGAAAAGGACATTTTTTTCAAACAAACACCCAAAGGTGAAAAAATAGCTGTTAAACTCGAGATCAAAGGAGAAAAAACAGAAACAATACTCGCTTCATTCATTCCTGAATTGGTCGGAAAAATAGTGTTTCCCAAATCGATGAAATGGAAAGATAAAAAACTCTCTTTTGCCAGACCGATCCGCTGGCTGGTCGCTGTTTTCGGAGAGCAGGTCATTCCGGTAGAAATCGGTGGAATAAAATCTTCGAAAATATCTTTTGGAAATCGCTTTCAAAAACTTTCCAATCCGGTTCAAATAGATAAGATCCGGGGTTATGAAGCTGCATTGAAAAAGGTATTTGTGCTTCCTGATCGAAAAGAAAGAAAAAACTCGATCCAAACTCAACTTAAAGGTCTTTTTAAAAATTCCAGCGAAAGATTGATCGAAGATAATAAACTCCTGGAAACAGTTACGGATCTGGTCGAATATCCAACTGCTGTTCTTGCTGAATTTGATGAGAAGTACCTGGAACTTCCGGGAAAAGTTATCGTCTCGACTCTTTCGGAGCATCAAAAATACTTTGCAGTTCAGGATAAAAACGGTCAACTCGTTCATAAATTCGTGTTTATTTCCAACGGAAATCCACAATATTCGGAACTGATCAAAACGGGAAATGAAAAGGTTGTCAAAGCCCGTTTGGAAGATGCGGAATTTTATTTCCGGGAAGATACAAAACGGTCCCTGGATACTTTTGTTCCTGGATTGAAAAATGTTACCTTCCAGGAAAATCTGGGAAGTTTGTTTGATAAAACCAAAAGGATCGAAAATATTTCCGGTTTTCTTTCAGCACATTTGAAATTATCCGATATTGAAAAACAAAAATTAAAAAGAGCAGCTCATCTCTGCAAAGCCGATCTCGTAACTTTGATGCTCGGAGAAAAAGAATTCACCAAACTGCAGGGTTATACCGGGAAGTATTATGCTTTGAAATGCGGTGAAGACAAACAGGTTGCAGAAGCGATCTATGAACATTATCTACCGCGCGGGCAAAATGATTCCCTGCCGAAAACTCAATTAGGTTCCTTGCTCGCTATTGCCGATAAAGCAGATACTGTTTGCGGTATTTTTGGTGTCGATATGATCCCGACCGGTTCGAACGATCCTTTTGCTTTACGGAGAGCAGCTAACGGGATCATGCAGATCATCGATAAGAATAATTTCGAGATAAATTTGATTTCTCTGCTCGATGAAGTTTTTTCAAATCTTAAAAATAAATTGGAGAAACCCGGCAATAACAAAGAAAAAGTCTATGAATTTTTCAAGCAGCGGATCAAGTGGCTGCTGCAGCAGAAAGAAATCGATTATGATGTGATCGACAGCGTGATGCATATCGATTTTTCCAATATTCCGGATTTGATCAAACGCGCAAAGGTTCTCCGGAAATTCAAACAACAAGAAGATTTCATCCGTCTTGTTCTCGGCTTTAAGAGAGTTTCCAATATCATTGCTGCCATGAAAGAATTCAAAGAGATCGATACTGCTCTCCTGGTCGAAGAAACTGAAAAAAAATTGTATGAGAAATTCCTGTATTTAGCGGAAATTATCAAAACCAAACTTTCCCAAAAAGATTATGAATCCGTTTTGAACGGACTGGTCGATTTCAGTTCTTTTATCGATGATTTCTTCGATGATGTGATGGTCAATGTCGAGGATCGGGATTTAAGACATAATCGCTATTACTTTTTGCATAAAATCAGGAAACTTTTCCTGAAAGTAGCGGATCTGGCGAAAATCGTGGTGGAAGGAGAGAATAAGTAATATTATTGGAGGAACAATGCAGCTGGTTCAAAATATCGAAAAATTAAGTTTTTTCCTTAAAAATACAACGATGAAGATTTTTATGTTGATAGTGCTATCAAAAAAATAATCGCGTATGAAAAATAAAAAATAAAAGTTGAATTAAAGCGTTTAATGTCTGATATTGAAGAATTGGAAAATAAATACGACAAAAAAAGCGAAAAATCATATCAGGATTTTAGAGCCGGCAAACTTGGGGGTAAAACTGATTTTATCGAATGGGCATCTCTTTATGAAATGTATTTAAAAAACAAAGAGAAAGTCGAATTATTATGATAAAAGCCGAAAAATATTTTAATTCAGTTTTAGAAAGATTGATCTTTTCTAAAAAAATTAAGACTTTTAATCTAATAAAGAAAAAAATCACGGGAAATGAAATCTATTTCAGGATAAAATTTTTTTTCATAGATAAATCTTTTTTGGAAGTAGTAAATTATCTCGGTTTTAATTCCCGGATAAAAATGATCCGCTATTCCTATAACTGGTTTAATAAAAACCTGATTAGCCCCTGGGATAACGCTGAACACCATAAAGAATTAAGAAATTTCCCTTATCATAAACATATCGGAAAAGAGCAGGTTGTAGCCGATAAAAAACGATTTATATTTGAGATTTTAGAGTATATTGAAAAGAAAATCAATCCTTGAAAATAAAAGAAAATTAATTTTATCGGAGCAAAAAATGAGTATAAAAATTTCACAAAGAGCAAAACCGATCGAATCTTCATCGACTTTGAAAATAACTGCAAAAGCAAAGAAGATGAGAGCAGAAGGAATCGATGTTATCGATTTCAGCGTGGGAGAACCAGATTTCAACACACCGGATTATATTAAGGATGAAGCAAAAAAAGCCATCGATGATAACTTTACGAAATATACAAAATCCGCGGGTATCGAAGAATTGCGGGAAGCCATCGCGTATAAACTAAAACTGGATAACAATTTGATCTGTAATACTGATGATATTCTTGTTTCTCCGGGTGCAAAAGCTTCCATCGTTTTTGTGCTGATGGCTGTTTGCGAACCGGATGATGAAGTTTTGATCCCTTCACCTTATTGGGTTAGTTATCCCTCGCAAGTTCAAATCGTAAATTCCAAAACTGTTATTATTCCGACCGGAAAAGAAAATGATTTCAAAATTTCTGCACAGCAGCTCGAAAGAACGATCAGAGCGGTTTCCAAACCGAAAGCATTGATCTTGAATTCACCAAGTAATCCGACCGGAACGGTTTATTCAAAAAATGAATTGATGGAGATCAGCAAGGTCTGCCTGGAAAATAATATTTTGATAATCTCTGACGAGATCTATGAAAAACTTATTTATGATGATGAAGAACACATTTCCATAGCTTCTATTTCAGATGAAGTACGGGAAATGACCATCTTGATTAACGGTGTTTCCAAAGCTTTTGCAATGACAGGTTGGAGGCTCGGATATGCTGCCGGTCCGACAGAAGTGATCAAAAGAGCGAGTATTATCCAGAGTCATACGACTTCCTGCGTGAATTCCATGACCCAAAAAGCAGCGATCGTCGCTATCTCTGAAGACAATGGGAATGTTGAAAGAATGAGAAAAGAATTCGAGAAGCGGAGAAATTTCCTGGTCGCTTCTTTAAATAAGATGGAAAATGTCGAATCTATGAAACCCAAAGGTGCGTTTTATGCCTTTCCGGATATTTCATATTATCTAAAAAATAATAAAAAAGGGATAAAGAATTCAGCAGAATTATGTGAATATCTTCTGGAAAATTTTCAGATAGCTCTTGTTCCGGGTTCTGCTTTCGGGAAAGAGGATTATGTCCGTTTTTCTTATGCAAATAGTCTGGATAACATCAAAAAGGGTTTGAAAAGATTTGAGAAAGGACTGAAATATTGTCTGCTGAAAAACTAAAAAATGTGATGAATAAATTCAAAGAAGAACTCGAAAGAAGAAAAGAAGAGAGAAGAAATAAAACATTATCAACCTGGAAAAGTCTAATTTTCAGGATTCTTCTCCTGGTTGGTGTCGTTCTTATAATCCGGTATTTGAGCAGCATCAAAGCAAACAGGATAAATGATTTTTTTAACTCTCCGGACAGCCAAAAAACAGAGTTAACGGAAGAACCAAAATGAGTCTTGTTATTGTTGGTTCAGTTGCGTTAGATAGCATTATAACACCATTTACAAAAGTTGAAAATGTTCTCGGTGGTTCCGTTATGTATGCTTCCCTGTCGAGTAAGAATTTCTGTAAAACAAAAGTTGTTGGAATTGTGGGAGATGATTTTCCTCCGGAGCATATAGAATTATTAAAAGAAAATAATATCGGTACGGAAGGATTAAAAACTGTTTCCGGCAAGACATTTCGCTGGATAGGTCGTTATAATGATCTTAATCGAGCTGAAACTATCGATACACAATTGAATGTTTTTGCGGATTTCAATCCTGTCCTCCCGGAGAGTTATCGAAATTGTAAATTCGTTTTTCTCGGTAATATCGACCCGGTTTTGCAATTACAGGTTTTGGAGCAAATAGATAATCCCGAAGTCGTTGCCTGCGATACAATGAATTTCTGGATTTCCGGTAAAAAAAAAGAACTACTGAAAGTGATCAAAGGAGTAAATATCTTACTTATAAATGAAGATGAAATAAGAATGCTGACTGGCGAGAGGAATATATTCCTTGCTGCGGATATAATACTCAAATATGGACCTGAATTTGTGATTGTTAAAAGAGGAGAGTATGGATCGTTCATTTACGGTAAAGATCTTTTGTTTTTTGCTCCCATCCATCGGGTTAAAAAAGTAATCGATCCAACCGGAGCCGGTGACAGTTTCGCTGGTGGATTTATGGGTTATCTGACTGCTCAAAAAAATATCAATGAAGAGACGATCAAGCAGGCAATGATCTATGGAACAATAATGGCTTCTTTCGATATTGAATCTTTCAGTCTGGAAAAATTGAAAAATGTCAGCAGTACTCAAATTGAAGCAAGAAAAGCGAAAATTCGAAAAAGTGTTGTTTTTTAATATTGTCATCTTGAATTTTCGAATAAAGGAATTCTCATGAAATGTCTGTAACCTATAACATTATGGAAAATGTTGATTCCTCGAAAAAAAAGTATTAAGAGATCTTTCATCTTTTTCACCGTTCGTATTAAGTTATGGAGAATGGACGGAATAATATAAAAAACTGTGAGCAATTTTACTCAACTGTGCTGAATTTTGCACATTAATTTTTAGAATTAGCTGTTCCAAAAGCTTCTTGCTGTATTTTTCTTATATAAGACTTTTAAAATAGCATAAAAGCCAAGCACCAAATATTTACTTCGAGGTTTGGATTTTGAATTGCAATAAATAATTCAAATGAATATAATGAGATGGAGAATTATTAAGTCCGGAAAAATGGATCCTGCGGAAAATATGGCGACAGACGAAGCTATATTTGAAGGAATTATCGTTGGAAAATCTGATCCGACTATTAGGTTTTACAGCTGGAATCCTCCCTCTGTTTCCTGCGGTTATAACCAGGATGCTGAAAAAGAAGTTGATTTCGAGCTTCTGGATAAATTCGGATTCGGATTTGTGCGAAGACCAACAGGAGGAAGATTAGTGCTCCATTATGATGAAATAACTTATGCTGTGATTGCACCGATCAGAGGAATTCTAAAAGGGACTATTACAGATTCCTACTCGGAGATCAGTAAAGCATTAGCAAACGGACTGGATATTCTCGGGATAAATATAGAATTTGAAAAAGGTTCACTCTCGTCGGATTATCAGAGAAGATCATCGAATCCCTGTTTTTCCAGTAGTTCCAGGTTTGAACTGACATGTTATGGGAAAAAAATTGTGGGTAGCGCACAAGTTAGAAAAAAAAATGTTCTTCTTCAACATGGATCGATCCTGCTCGAACATGACCAAAGTAAAATTGCACATATTATCCCGAACCTGACTTTAATCCAAAAAAGAAAACTGGCTTTTCATCTTTCCCAAAAAACAACTGCCGTTAATCAGATCCTGGAAAAACCTGTATCCTTTGAGAAAGCCGTAAATACATTAATAAAAGGTTTTGAAAAAACATGGAGATCAGAAGAATTTTACCGATCAGAAAACTTACTGACAGTTGAAAATGATAAGATTGATTTTCTCATAAATAGTAAATATTCTACAAACAGGTGGAATAAAAAAAAGAAGAACAGAGATTTTAATGGATCTGCTTAAAAAACATTTGACACGAAAGCAATTATTAAGGTTTTTGTCTGAAATTAAAAATCCGATACAGGAGGAGGGTTATTTAATGTTTAGAAAAATATTTATATTACTCATATTAACGATATTTACAACTTTTTCCTTATTTGCAGGAACGACCGGAAAACTGGCTGGAAAAGTTACGGACGAAGATAACAAACCGGTTCCTTTTGTGAACATTATTCTGGAAGGAACCACTATCGGGGCTCAAACAAAAACAAACGGAACTTATATCATCATTAATATTCCGCCCGGAACATATACAGCGATTTTCAGCCAGATGGGTTTTCAAACTCAAAAAATTACGAATGTTCAAATAAATCTCGATGAAACGACAGTGCAAAATGTTACTATGACAACCTCAGCAGTTACTATCGATGGTTATGTAGTCAGTGAAAGAAAAATCGAAAGAATCAGTAAAAGTTCGACCACTTCCGGAAATAAAATTACGGGAGATGCTATCGAGGATATGGCTGTATCTGAAATAGAAGATGTTATTTCCGTGCAAGCTGGTGCCACCGTTACCGGGGGAGAATTAATTGTGAGAGGAGGACGAGTCAATGAAGTCGTTTACATGATCGACGGTATGTCGGTTTCAGATCCGGTCGATGGAGGATCTGCCCTCTCGATCGATACGGATGCTGTCGAAGTCATGGACCCTAAATTTGGCGGATTTCCAGCAGAATACGGCAATGCTCAATCTGGAATAATCAATATTGTTACCAAGAGTGGTAGCAAAGATTATTCAGGGAAAGTCGAGCTCATTTCAGACCATCTTATCGAAGGAACAAATAATTCGAATTCCGATGAGATCAAGTTTGCTATCGGAGGTCCGGTTCTAACACCGTTAGTCCAGGGTATGAGAGAAAAATTCACTTTCTTTTTAAATGGCACCGGTAACTGGTTTGATACTCGTTACAAAGACGAATTTAATCCCGATTTGTTAGCTGATTTTACAATGCCGGATGGAAAACAACTTCTTTCTTCGTATTGGAATGAAGTTACCACTTTTAATCCTTATGAAAACAGGAATGATGTAGTTGGATTTGACCTGGGTGACAGGAACATTAATCTCTATAATGCTAATCTGAAATTAAAATATAAATTTAATGCAAAACAAAACCTTACTTTTGCGGTTCGGGGTGATAAAAATTCTTATGATAATTTAGATGATGATCTTGAATACAGCCATGCATGGAAATATGCATTGGAATATTTTAATCGTACCGAAATAAATCAGAAACAATTTGTAACAACTTACGATCACCTTTTTAACCCACAAATGAACCTTAAAATAAAGGGGAGTTATTTTATCAAAGAAACTGTTCAAGGACCAAAAGGAATTTCCCGAGATGATTATTTCAATCAAGCTGTGTTTTCTGATGATGAAATAACCTGGATCAGCTCGATTCCCGAAGATCTGGATAATCAATGGTATATCGATTATTTAACTACTACCGGTTTGTATGAAAATATTAACATTAATCAATGGCTTTATGATGTGAATGCCGAATACCGATTCATACCAAATTTCGTAACACCCGGAATGATATCGGGAATAAATGTCAACGATGAGTCATCTCAAGCTTCTATTAGATCCGATTTTGAATATCAGCTTAACCAGATACATGGCTTTAAAACCGGTTTTGAGTTTATTCAGCATAAAATAAAAAAAGATCAATGGTCTTATCCCTGGAACATAGAAGAATATCGATTCCAAAAATACATCGATGATGAAACAACACCTATCGACTCGATATATAATTCAACAGAAGATTTTTGGGTTTATCTTTATACAGTAGAAGATCTATTTGCCGCAACATTAGCAGCCTCCGGAGACACAGAAGGATATGAAGCTAACCCGCTGCAAGCTGCTTATTATATCCAGGATAAAATGGAATGGGAAGGAATGATCGTTAATGCCGGTCTGAGATTTGATTTCTGGTATCTGGGAGAAAAATACAAAATCCTGCAGGATGCAGGTTATTATAGATGGAAATATTTTGATAAGAAAGATAGATTCCAGATGATGATTTCTCCAAGATTCGGTATTTCACATCCAATCTCGGAAACAAGTGTGCTGCACTTTGCATACAATTACCAGAACCAGCTGCCGCAAATGAAATATATTTTTACAACTAAAACAGAAGAAGACGCATTTTCAGATCCAAATACTCTTGTTGGTGATCCTACTCTTGAACCTCAGATCACTGTTACTTATGAAGTCGGATTACAAAAACAACTCGGGGAAGATTCGCCTTATGTCCTGGATATAACTACATATTATAAGAACTTCTATAATTATATCATGCAATACAAAGAATACGATGCTACCGATGAAACAGTTTCCTGGTTCAAGTTAGCTTCTGAAGATTACGGCAGTGCCAGAGGTATCGATTTTAACCTGCAAAAGGATCTTACAAATTTCTTTTCAGGTTCTGCATCCTATTCTCTTGCCTGGGCAGAAGGTAACAATCCCGGTCTGGTCGTGCAGGATGAGGCTACTCAACTCAGGGAATTTCCCCTACCATGGGATTTGAGAAACAATTTTAGTTTTAATTTTACTTTTAGAATTCAAAATGATGAAGAATACGAACTTCCATTTACTAATTTTATCCTTCCATTAGATGATTTCAGCATAAACTTCCTTTATAATATCGCTTCCGGAAGAAGATTTACTCCGGTCAATGAATTTGATCATGCACTCGATTTGTATAGCTCTACTCAACCTTATACTGAAAATGCTGATCTGAGAGTTACAAAAAATTTCCGTTTTAGTGAAAAAGTATATATGAAACTATATCTTAATATAGATAATGTATTTGATAAAAAAAATATCAACTATGTTTACCCCAAGACAGCTTCTCCCTATTTTGACGGAGCCGACCTTAGTGATGAAAATGATTATACTGCTGAGGAAATACAATATGTTCACGATTTGCACACGCAAGATCCAAGTAATATTTCTCAAGGCAGAACTTTTACATTTGGTATGACCTTTAATTTTTAAAATAAAAAAGACATAATCTAGGAGGATGGAATATGAGAAGAAATCTCTTCACCTTATTTATAATTATGATGATGGTGAATTTGTTCATTGTAAGTGCTGCCTTTGCTCAAGATAAAACAGTAACAGAAGAAGAAGCAACTACGGGAGCTGTTGTCGAAGAAGAAATACCATTTGAAGAATCTCCTGCATCCGGCGGACTGGAAATGTTTGCCCGAAAAATCGTCGGGAGCGGACTGGTTGACCTCTTTATCCAGGGAGGTTTTGTTATGTGGCCCATTCTTATTCTCGTGATCTGGGGGCTTTCTGTTATTATCTGGAAAATAATTTCCTTAAGTTATGCCAAGATCAATCTTAATGATTTTCTCGATAAAATTATTCCCTTGATCAAAGAAAAGAAATATGAAGATGCTGCTGCTTTATGCGAACAGACAAAAGGTCCGATCGCAGCAGTCGTTCATGCCGGGTTGGTTAAAGCAGACAAAGGTGTGGATGCTGTGGAAAAAGCGATTGAAAATGCAGGTGTGATCGAGATGGCATTCCTGGAAAAAGGTTTTATCCCGCTTTCCACGACGATCAATCTTGCTCCGATGTTCGGATTCTTTGGCACAATCGTTGGTATGATTCGTGCATTTAGAGATATCGCTGCTGCCGGAGAAGTCGAACCGACAATAGTTGCAGCCGGTATCGAGATCGCTTTGATCACTACTGCCGCCGGTCTCGCTGTTGCCATTCCGGTTCAGTTCTTCAATAATATGTTCTTGGGCATGGTCGATGGACTGGTCATGAATATGCAGAGAGGTTCCGAAAAAGTTATAGAAACCCTGGTCGAACAGAAATAGGGGGAAATAATGGAAGTCCGCAGAAAAAGAAAAAATTTGGGTGGCATCCCAACTGCATCTATGTCTGATGTAGCTTTTCTGCTTTTAGTTTTCTTTCTTTCCACAACTAAATTCGACATAAAAAAGGGTTTGGGGATAAATCTTCCTGCTGCTTCGGAATTAGCAGATAAAAAAGTTAAACTCAAAGATGAAAATATCACCAAAATCTCGATCGATAAAGAAGGAGTCGTCAGGTATAAAACTTCAGCCATGCCTGAAGTTGAAGAAATCTCCATGAAAAATATCAAACCGGTAATTAGAGAAATCGTAACTTCTAACCCCGATATGGTAATTTCACTAAAAACCGATAGAAAAAGTAAATATAAATACATGGTTCAGGTTCTGGATAAATTGCAGGCAGCAGGTGCTGAGAAAATCTCTCTGTCCACGAATTAGGAAGGAATTATGGCAAAATTATTAAAGAAAAAGAAACCTGAAACATCGATTCCGACTGCTTCCATGTCCGATATTGCTTTCCTGCTTTTGCTCTTTTTTATGGTTTCGACCGTATTTGTCAAAGAACGAGGAATTAAAGGCGTTCATTTACCGCAGGCAGTTACCATCAAGAAAATCCCGAGGAATAATGCTGCCACGATTTATGTCAGCAAAAGCGGTACCATTTCCATCGATGATTTTAATGTCAGCATTCCCGATGTGCAATATAAAATGTACCAAAAGAAAGCAGAAAATTTTAATACGATCGCCTGTTTCAGAACAGATAAAGATACCAATTACGGTATCATGTCCGATATTATGAATCAACTCAGGTTAGCGGATGTTTTGCGGGTTTCGTTTGAAGCAAAACTGAAGAGGTAGGTGGCTATGACAGGTAAGAAATTTTCTGATTGGAAAGATGTTGCTGACAGTTATTTTGAAAAAGCCTTGAGCCTAGCAATCTTGATCCTGCTTTTTGCTTTCCTGGTCTCTCCTAAAATCGAAGTAAAACCATTTGAGAGAACTGTCAAAGTAACAGAAGCAATCGATATCCCGCCCGAGATCAAGGAAAAAATAAAACCACCGGAACAGACTGTTAAACCGGTGATCGAGATCATTGTCGATGATGAAGCTTCGGATGAAGAAGAAGAAGATATTGAAATAATTGAAACAATAGAAAGCACTTCTCTCGATCCGTATGAACCTGTTAATGTTCCTCAAATCGGGAAAACCCCAAAATTTGCTGTTTATGAAGACCCTCCTCAACCTATTAAACAAGTTCCGCCCGTATATGCCGATCATTTTCGCAGGATGGATATACAGGGTCAGGTCTGGCTGGAAGTCGAGGTGCTGATCGACGGCAAAGTCGGTGCTATTGAAGTTAAACAATCTCTTGTTTCCGGTCCCGGCGGTCTGGATGAAGCCGCGATAAATGCTGTCAAACAATGGGAATTTACTCCAGCCAAAAGCGGCGGTAAACCGGTTGCTTGCTGGGTTACTTTCCCGGTCGACTTTATTCTCGAATAATAATAAATCGGAGGATTAATAAATGAAATTGATTTTTAGATATCTGCTTGTCTTGATTCTTCTAATCCCGGTCTGTTCTTCTCTTATTGCCAGACCTGTTGACAATAACGAAGGTGCAGATAAAAAACTGGATCTGGTCAGGTATCATAATGTTGGAAATATCTGGTTAAGAGTTAGTAATTACGGATTTTTCGGTTCCGGAGATGACATTTCTCCGCGCTGGCCCTCGCTCGAATATCCCGGTGGAAGCGCTATCGATTATTTATATCAGGGAGCTCTCTGGTTCGGTGCAAAAAAGCAGCGCAGAAATACCATAGGAGAAAAACTATACTGGTTAGACGACGCTGATGACCGATATGATTATATCTCGGAAAGTCATCCTGATTGGGAAGAGGGCTTGCTTCCTGTTATCGATACTCTGGTTACTGTCGGTTTTGACGGTGACCATGATGTTTATGAATTCCTGCCTGCATATAATCCCAAAGAAAATGTAGCTTTAGGCACACAATACAGTCAATACAATACTATCGATAGAATAATGTACACATCTATCAGGGAACACAGAAAAGGAATCGATGACGATGGAGACGGACTAATAGATGAAGATCCTATCGGTTATTCCTTTCCATTCAGAGATGCTGACGAACTTCCCGATGTTTTTAGCGGATTCGGGGGAAAGTGGTTACATAATCTCGAAGTAGAGGATGCAGGTATAATAACCGAATATGAGTATATCTGGTTTCCTCTCGGGTTTGTAAATTTAGGTTATGAAGATCCTTTAGACGACTATTTTTCAAAATATATTTTAACTGATGATTACGATGACGATTATGATGGTCTCTATGATGAAGATGGTTATCCTGTTTCCGAGCAGGATTTTGTATCTTATTATTATGATTACAGTCCGTTCAATACATCGGGTAATAGAGCATGGGGTTCCTCCACCAATACACATGAACCATTGAATGTTCGAGTTCGTCAAATGAGCTACCAATGGAGTTACGAACATATAAAAAACTTATGTTATGTGGAATTTGATATCACTAACATGAATGCAGTTGATACTCTTTATGATTGTACCATGGGTGTGTATATGGACTCAGATGTTGGTCCCCAAGCCTGGAGCGAAGTTTACACAGATGATGTCAGCAGTTATGTTTCCGGAGAAAATTATGAATTTGCCTATACTTATGATTGGGACGGCGATGGAGGTCTGACGACAGGTAAAGTTGGTTCTCGTGTTTGTACTCCCGATCCCGAAGAGTTGGTCTTTGCTTGTTGGACCTGGGGTGAAGACGGTTATGTCGGACCCGAAGATGCTGATCCTTTAAATACCTGGCCCGGAGGAGTAGGAGTAAGTGAAAGAACAGCTAATGAGAAATATTGGCTTCTGACGGGTAGAAATCCTAATGTTGACGATTTTACCTCTCTGAGAGAATTTCCAGGTCATCAGGAAGGTAATCCCGGGGATACGAGGTACCTGTTTGCATTCTTTGGTGATATGCAAGGCATGATAGCTCCAACCGATGGTTCCTGGAATCTTGCTCCAGGTAAAACAATGAAAATTGTTATTGCTATCTTTCCCGGAGACGATCTGGAGGATTTGAAACAATCTGCCAGATGGGCAAAGGATATTTACGGACAAGCACAAACTCTGACAACTGTTGTCCTCCCTGATACCTTTATTCATTATGTAGGTCCGGAACCACCTGCTATTCCAAGGATGTTTGCAGAATTAGTTGATAACGGAAATACAATCGATGTTTACTGGGATAACAAACCGGAAATTGACAATATCGATACGGAAGTTGTCAATACGGCAGTAATGGGCTGGCAGGACATTAATTTCGGATTAGACAGTTATATTGTCGGTGCGGATACCGTTGGCATGCCGGAAGCATTTAAACCTGGAGTTTGGATGAACGGAGAACTTAATGATAATGCTACGGTCAATCCCTGGACTGCTTACAGATTAAGACATGATTTTCAGGGATATTCTCTTTGGGGGAGGTCAGGAAGCGGTTCTCAAGAAGATTGGATAAAAAAACAGGAATGGGCTAAAGTTGATACGGAACAAGACAAATTAGATTATGTTGTAAACATTGATCAAGGTGAATTCTACAATGATTTCGGGGGAAACATTAATAATGATAACGGACTTCCCGATTTGAACTTTGCTACAGAAGACGATACTGATTATTATCATTTTAATTCTTTCTATGACCTGGTTCAATATGAAGTCGGAGATACAATTTACGGTAAACCGATTTACAATTATGCAGTAGATTATTCCGATAGCCTGCAGCAATATTCCTATAGCCTTAGTTTTGATGAACAGGCTTTATTATTTAAACATCCTGCTCTCAGGGACGATATCTATCTCGAACTCTATGATGATAAATTGATTCCTCTCGTTGGGCATGGTGCACAATCGACGATCAATAACCTGGAAGTTCTGGAAGAACTACGCAAAAACCGTTTGGCTCGGAGATATTACACTCATAAAATTATGCATCCACCAAAAGGTATCGAATATTATATTGCTGCCACTTCCTGGGATCGGGGAATGCCGCAAGTTGACCTGCAATCTCTGGAATCCGGAAGAGATGCAGATGCTAATATGAAAGTAATTTTCCCAGGACCAACAGCAAGCTCAAAAATGGATAATATTTATGTAGTTCCAAATCCTTATATCGGTCATAGTAAATTTGATGGAAGAAGAGAAAAGGACGAAAAAGGTGATAAAAGCCGCAGGATCTGGTTTGTTAACCTGCCCGAACATTGTAAGATCAAAGTATTCACACTTGCCGGTGACCTGGTAGATGAATTCGATCATGACGGAGCTGAACACCAGGATGTTATCTCCGTAAGTAAAGCCTCATATTCCGGGCTTTCAGCCAGTGGAATAGAACCTTGGGATCTTCTATCCATGCATAACCAGATCATAGCACCGGGAGTTTATCTCTTTTCTGTAAAAGATAAAAATTCCGGTGATATCAAAGTTGGTAAATTCGTGATTATCAAGTAGAAAAGAGGTACAAATGAGAAAATATATTGGAATTTTGTTAGTTATAATCCTTATTCCCGCTATGCTATCAGCCGATATCTTCCCTAAAACAGGTACAGCCGGTCTGCAGTTCCTGAAGCTCGGTATCGATGCCCGGGCGATTGGAATGGGAGAAGCCTATACGGCTGTTACAGACGATATTTCTTCGGTTTATTGGAATCCGGCAGGATTAGCCATTAAATCCCAAAACCAATTCTTATTCTCACATACGGAATGGTTAGCCGGGATCAGGTATGAATATTTTGCTGCTTCCAAGATCACGGGTTTAGGAACTTTTGCTTTGAGTGCAGCTGCTCTTCATATGGGCTGGATGGAAGTTACAACAGAAGAACTTTTTGGTCCAACCGGTGAAAAATTTACATGCAGTGATTTTTCTGTCGGCTTATCTTATGCCAGCATGTTTACGGACAAATTTTCTTTTGGATTTACTACCAAATATTTGAGAGAAGATTTGGATGAATATGGTGTAAATGGTGTTTCGGTAGATATTGGTTCTTTATACAATACAGGTTGGAGGAATATAACGATCGGGATGTCTCTGAGGAATTTTGGTCCAAATCTACAATATAAACTGAATGATGATTCCGATAATCAAATCGATGAAGACCCTTTTGATCTCCTTGATAATGACGGAGACGGTTTGATCGATGAGGATAGAGAAGAACTCCCTTTCAAAATTCCGATGAATTTTTCTTTAGGAATTTCAGGTGATCTGCTGCGAAGCGAGGGTCAGGCTTTACTGGCTTCAGCCCAGTTAGATAATTGTATTGATAGAATGGAAACTTATAATTTAGGATTTGAATATAAGCTGGGAACATTCAAGATCAGATCCGGGTATCAGTTTAATTATGATGCTGCCGGATTATCTGCAGGTTTTGGATGGACTGTTCCAACCAGCTTTGCTGTTATAGATATAGACTATGCTTATACCGATATGAATGATCTTACCGAAAGTTTTTTAAAAACTCCACATCGGTTGTCGATTAAGTTTCTATATTAACTAAAAAAAAAACAAAAAAAGGAGGAAGAAAAATGAAAAAACTCATTATTCTTTTAGTAACAACTTTATGTGTCGGTGCTTTATTTGCAGATATAATGCAACCGACTCCAACCAAGATTGCACGCGAAGATGTAATCGGTAAACTACCTCAAAGGAACAACAGACCTGTTGTTCCCGGTTATGAATTCTTAACTACTCCGACAGGCCAGTTCACTAACTTTTATGATTACATGCCCGGAAGTTATAACGGACTCCCGGTCAGGGTTCAACCGGAAACATCACAACCTTTCGGTTATCCGGCTGGTGGTGTTTATATGATCTTTCACGGTCTGGATTCTTCAGCAGGAACGAGAAGAGAGTATTATGTCTATGTTGATAATGTCGGAGAGGTTTCTTCTCCCAATGTTATAGGCAACAATAATATCTGGGAAGGATATGGTGGAATCGCCATCGATCCTGTAACTGCCGATCCTTTTGCAGCCTGGCATCAAAACGATGGTACTTATTATGATGCAATCGCGTCTTACGATCTTTTCCACATGTTGGGAGCACCCGGATTGTGGCGGGAAACTTTTCTCGTTATCGATAATCCTGCTGGTGATACAAATCCCGATGATGAATTCATCTGGCCCTATGCTCACATCGGACCTTCACCTTTAGGTGGGGATTATAGAAGAGTTTTTGTTAATGGAAATAATGCTGCTGACAATACACCTTCATCCAATCCAAGCGAGAATATGTATGTCGGTTATGCTGATTTCACAACTGCTGATTTTGATGCTCAGTCCTCTCTTGACTGGACATATTTTACTTTCCCGTTAATGGATCAGTGGCATAATGAAGACCCCTGGACAAGACCATTTCATAGCCTGACTGTTTCCGACGACGGACAGGTTGCTGTTATGGGTTATGTGATCGGTGATGGTGATGTTTATAACGAAAAAATCATGGTTTTTTATAATGACAATTACGGTGAAGGAGAATTCACATATTATGATGAGGATTACCAATTATGGGTAGATAATCCTCAAAATCAAGATGGTTCCTGTTATTTTCAAAACGATAATGAAAATTGCTACGACACTTATTTTGCTTTCACAAATTCCGGTCATTTGAATGCCATTTTTTCCGATGATGGCTCCAAGATTTTTTTTAATGGTGCTTTAGGATTAAACGGTGAGGATCCCGATGGCGGTGATGGTGTTTATTGGCCCTACTGCATTTTCTCCTATATGTTTGAATATGACATAGCTAATAATGAATTTCATTTCCAGGTTCTCAATCCTGAAATAAATCCTAATGCTGCTAATCCGGATTATGTCTGGGGAAGAGATGAGATTTATCTTCCCTGGGATACGGATAATGACGGAGTAGTTGACGAATATGATGAAGAAGGTTATGTACTCTGGTATTCCGGCTGGCCCATCTGGTTCTATGATAATGATACTGCTTTCCATGAAAATAATTTCAAGATCATAAGTACCGGTGATTATATGGTCGCCACCTGGCAGGATGGTCTGAATTGTAAATATGCCAATGCCGGTGAACCCGGTTTTGAAGAATGGCTGGAAGTCCCTGAAGTCTGCTTCTCGACTTCGATGAATGGTGGTGCAGACTGGTCTGATGTTCTGTATTTGAATGCACTCGATACTCCTGAACTGGCAGATATGATCCCGGTTTATTTCTATCCGGGTGATGAAATCGAAGATATCGCTTATGATACTGAAAATGAATGGGGAACCATCCATTTGATGTTCATGGATGATAACAGCTTTGGCTCGAGCATCCAGGGTTATGGCTTAAATAACGGCGGAACCATGAAATATGCATCGTTGAGGATCGAATTTCCTCCTCCGGGAGAACAACCTCCAAATCTGGTATATGATCCTGACTCTTTTGATGTGATCATGGGATCAAATGAAGTAGCAGTTCATAATTTGGAGCTTTCTAACAGCGGAAGCGGGGCAATTAATTATACAATTGCCCTGGATCCGGTAGAAGATTGGTTAACTATCGATCCTACTACAGGCGATGTTTCTACCGAAACGGATATAATCGAACTTACTTTTGATACAAGCGGAATGGCTACCGGTGAATACGAATGTGATATCGTGATTAACGATGACAGAGAAGAAACCATTATTCCGGTAACTTTGGAAATTACCACTTCAGCAGAGGATGATGAATTTTCCTTAAAAGCTTCTGCTCTTACCGGTAATTATCCAAATCCGTTCAACCAGACAACTAACATTAGTTTCAATATAGGCAAACAAGGTCATGTTAAAATAGATGTTTACAATGCATCCGGACAGAAAGTCCGAACTTTGGTCGATGCCGACAAAGCTCCCGATACATACAATATAACCTGGGACGGAAAAGATGATTCCGGACAGGATGCTGCAACCGGAGTTTATTTCTACAAATTGAAACATGGTGGTAGATATACTTCAACCAAGAAAATGATCCTGATGAAGTAACTTCACACTTCTCCGGAAAAATCTTGTTGAAATAATATCTGCAAGCGAATATTAAAAGGCGGTTATTTATGATAACCGCCTTTTATCATTTGGTTCTCGTTGGAATTTTGTGAGTAATTTAAGATAATTTCTAAATCATAAAATACATCCAAATCTCAAACACTAAGGTTTTTCCCTCAACTCCCATAAAAGTTCTTGCTGTGAAAATCGAACTCCAAATCTTGATCCTATTGCGTGATCTCGAGAATTTTGTCATCCCGAGCCTCGTCGAAGGATAACAAAATTTGGTTGTGAGTCAATCCCAAGAAAAAATAAAATTTTTCATTCGAATATGTATTTACTTCTTTTATAAAAACGAATCTTGCGGATAATAAACATCAGCCAGATAGAGTCCTTCCGGAGGAGCTGTTGAGATCAATTTATGATTTGGATCTTTATTGTCTATGAGTTCTTTAACGATCTCAGGATTTTGATTTGTGTGGGAAATGTTGATCATCGCACCGACAATCCTTCTAACCATGTTATGCAGGAAACGATTGGCTGTAATTTCCAGCACAAAATCTTGTTCATCCTTTGCCAAAGATATTTTTTGAATTGTACAAAAATTGTGTTTGAGTTCAGGATTTAGTTTTGAAAAAGAAGTGAAATCATTTTTCCCTTCAAAATAGGTGATAGTTTTTTTCATTGACCGGAAGGAAATGTTTTTCCCGGGAAAATGAGTTTTATAAAAGCGGTTAAAAGGCGTCCTTTCTTTTGTGATAATATAAATATATTTCCTGGAAACAGCATCGAACCTGGCATGGAAATTATTTTTAACAGGAAATACTTTCAGGATCCTGATATCAGGCGGAAGTTTTGATAAAATTGCTAATAAAATCTGTTCCGGAGACATTTTCAGAGGGAAATCAAAATGGGCATATTGCCTGAAAGCATGAACCCCGGAATCGGTTCTACCTGCTCCAATGATCGAGATTTTGGTTTTTGCGATCACCGATAAAGCATATTCGATAGCTTGTTGGATTGTATTTTCGTTTTTCTGAGATTGCCAACCGCAGAAGTTCGTTCCGTCATAAGAAATTCTTAAAAGATATCGTTTCATTTTTTTTCTCTCTGACATCAAAGAAAACCATGTCCGGTTTTTGAAAGAATGTTTTGGTGAAGTAGAAATCCGATTCTAAACTGATAATAAAAGGATATAAATTGTCAGTAAAAAAAGCAAGCTTAAATTAGGAATGTTCCAAAAATCCGGTTTCTGAAAAGAAGTATTGATTTTATTTTGAGAGTTGATTTCAACTTCGTGTATTTTCTGAAAACAAGAAAGAAAAGTATTTTCCAGGATGCGAAATATATTTTTTTCTTTTTTTATTTCAATTTGATATCGGCTGATAAAAATCGGGACAAATGTTATTGTTGCTACCAGGAAATAAAGAAAATTATTATTTCCTTTTTTGGGAGGGAAGCAACTCAGGATACTCTCTATTGAATTAGTATTTACCAGAAAAACTGAAAAAAGTAGAATAAATAAAACCCGCAGACTTACGGCAATTTGTTCGTCAAATGGGATATTGAAAATTATTCCCAGCAGGAAAAAGGAGAAGAAGAAAGGTATAAGTTTCAGAATAGTTTTAAGCCAGACTAATATTAGAAGTGGAGAACCGGCAATATAAAGGAGAGTTAATAAAAAAATAGTGAGGAATAATCGAAATTGAACAGTTATGGAAATTACCAAACCGGCAAAAACTACGATTATTTTCAGGAGAGCATTTTGTCTCTGAAAAAAAGCATGTTTAATCATGCGTGTATTAGTTATTTATCTTTGAACTCGATAGGTATTTCGAGCCGGCTTGTAACGGGTTTCCCATTTTTTTCCGCAGGTTTGAATTCCCATTCCTGCTGCACAACTTCAATGGCAATTTCATCTAATCCACCCGGACCTGCCATCAACGATTTCAGAACTTTGATCTCACCGGTCTTTCCATCATCGAGAATCTCGACTTCGAGAATTAGTTCCCCTGTTTTCTGAATTCCTTCCGGAAATACAGGATCTTCTTTTTTGATGATTCCGGGAGGAATGTCATATTCCGTATCTTGATCGGCTTCTTCCCCCACGAGCGGAGTTCTCTCGATTTCTTCAATTAATTCATTATTTTTTTCTGCTTGTTCTTTTGTATTTTCTTCTGCATTCTCTAATTCTTTTATTTCTTCTGTTTCTGCCAATTCTGCCAGGTACGGAAGTTGCTGCAATTTAATGAAATTTACACCGTCATAAAAGGTTTTGATATTGTTGCTAAACAGACTTGTATCATTTTCTTCCAGAACTTTATCAAAATAAGATTTTGCAGAAATACTGTCATTTAAAATAAAATAGTGAATATAACCGAGAGTATAGGTAGCTTGCTCAGAGAATTTATGATCCTGATTATCTGCGATTATCGATAATTGTTGAACTGTTTTTTCAGGATCACCCGAAAGTTGATCAAGAGCGATTTGATAATCGATTTTTTCCTGTTTTTCCTCGGGTGAAATAAATTCAATTTCTTCTTCATTCAAGAGAGAAACCGCAGCATAAGTGTATTTGTTTTGAGGAGACTCTTCTTTCAATATGTTCAATGTTTCATTAGCTTGCAGACTATCATGATAAATGAATTTATAAATCCAAGTTTTAACGAAGTGAGCAAACGGGATAAACTCTTGTTCATATTTTACTAAAACTTCCCGAGCTCTTGATATCTTTGTTTGTAGCTGCTGATTTTGACTTGTTTTTTGAGATTCCGGAATATAGAGAGAATCTGCAAGTAGAAAAGGATTTAAAACAAGCAGACTATCGATTTTTTCAACAATAGAATCATAATTTGCTGTTGTTTTATTCTTCTGTTCAATCAATTGCAAAACATCTGTTTCAGGCATTTTTTGGCTTTTAATTTTCAAGGAATCTGATTTTGAGAGAGAATCTTGTTGAGAAGATTCTATGATCCGAGCTGCCAATAGATCGATTTCAGAACCGATGTTGTCTTTTTGACCGATCAGATTGTTATAAAGCGCTACTACAGAATCCGCGATGACAACGATCGAATCATTTCCGGTTTGCTGGGCGGTTAATTCCAAATTCAAAGAATCGAGGTCAGCGATAAGTTTGTTCTTATAATCTATAATATTATCATAAACAAATAGAGCAGAATCGGGCATTCCCAGAGATTCCAGGTAAAATTCCGCTAATTTGAATTGCTGATCAACCAGTTCTTCCGGAGTTATATCCTGGCTTGGATCATAATACTGTATGATCTGGCTGGCAACAACACCTTTGGAAATAGCAGTTTCAATAAATTCCGAATTCCTGTTTTCTTTGGATACCAGGTTATAAAATTCGATTGCTTTTGGATAATCATGGATTATCCTGAAATATGTTTCGGCTGTATAAAAAGCCGCTTCAGCAGATAGCAATGACTTATTATTATCCTGCATGATCATATCAAAAAGCGTAATAGCATCATCCGTTTGCTCAAGATTTGCTAAGCAACGAGCTTTTATTAGCTGGACTCTGGATATTTTATCTTCTCTATATTCCTTCTTAATCAAATCGGTAGAAGATGCGAGAGCTTTTTCAAATTCCTCTAACAGCAGATAATTATAGGCTATATAATAACGAGCATCCATTTTCAGACTTCTGGATAATTTCGATTCTAAAAGCGAGAAAAAAACTTCGTTTGATTTTTCATATTTTTTAGAATTGTGGTAACTTTTACCTAAAGCAAGGAATGCTGCTTCATATTCTTCGGATTTCTCGTATTCATCGATGATCTTATGAAAATAATATTCGGCTTCGATATAATCTTCATCTGCCAGATAGTAATTTGCTAAAAGAAGAATTGCCTGAGGATGGTTTTCCTTAAAATCAGGATTTAAGGAATAATCTTTGAGTATCCCGTAAGCATCATCTTTGTTATTGGACAGGTAATTTGCTTTTGCAATATAAAGGTGAGCCTGAGGAATAAATTCGCTTTCCGGATAAAACTTGATCAGGTCTTTGAATTTTTCTATAGACTGGCTGTAATTAGTAGTTTTATAAAACAAGCATTGAGCAAGCATGAAAAGGGCATCATCCACATATTTGCTTTTTTTATAATTTGTTATGACAAGACCGCACTTTTTCATTGCTTTTGTATAATTCTGGATGGCAGAAGAATTGGGTTTTCCATTTTCTTTTAAAGGTTGATCCTGGGCAGATTTAAAGAATTTTTTGGCATTATAAAAAGTATTGAAATAGGCGCAGTTTGAGAATATCAGGAAAAGAATTAAAAAAGATATAGATTTAGTTTTCATAAAATTATAATTTTAGAATACGCTGAATAGAGTCATTTAAGGTTTAATATTTAGCGAGAAATGCAAAATCGTTAATAAGTGTCAAATTCCCCGATTGAATTTTCCACAGCATGGAGGATTTCCCTGCTTTTCACCTTATTCATCATATTATTATGATCATTGTATAAAGGTCTGTCGACATCAAGATGATCGACTACTTTTCTGATTTCTGCGTGTGCGATTTGTGTCCCTATTCCAGGTTTGAATTTCCTGAAATCGAGAGCTTGAGCAGCAGCGATAAACTCGATTCCTAAAATTCCGTAAGCATTGTCTATTATCTTCCTGGTTTTCAAAGCTGTGTTCATTCCCATACTGACAAAATCTTCCTGGTCGGCAGCTGCCGGAATGGATTGCACCGAAGCCGGAGCAGAAAGTATTCTCTGTTCAACGATCATCATATCAGCAGTATATTGACTGAGCATAAGGCCGGAAAACATACCCGCACCTTTAGTGAGAAAAGCGGGTAATCCCACGCTGAGTGCAGGATTCAGCAAACGATTCAGTCTGCGTTCGGAAATAACGCAAACCATCGTTAGAGCTGCTCCCAGCATATCCAGAGGAACACTGATCGGACTTCCCTGGAAATTTGCACCGGTTAATACGATACCGTCATCGGTAAGGAAAATCGGGTTGTCGCCCACTCCGTTCAATTCGATTTCGAGTTGTTCTCTGGTCCAACGCAACTGATCTCTGGCAGCACCTAAAACCTGAGGAGTAGAACGCATACTATAAGCATCCTGAACGCGAACTTTCATTCCTTTCAGCAGTTCTGAACCAGTTATCATTTTTTTGATATTACGAGCAGATGTAACCGCACCCTGAAAACCCCTGAGTTTATGCAGGCGTTCATCATACGGTTTCAGATTTGCCATGAGGGCTTCCAAAGTCATCGCAGCAGCAATCTCGGCTTGTTTGATAAATCTTTCCGCTTCATAGACCTGGATAGCTGCCATTCCTGTGGTTAAATTACTTCCATTGATCGAGCCTAATCCATCTCTTGCCTTCAGTCCGGGAATTTTTATTCCGGCTTTATTCAGAGCTGCTTTTCCGGGCAATCTTTCACCTTTGTAAAATGCTTCACCTTCACCCATTAAAAGTAAAGCGATCTGACTCATGGGTGAAAGGTCACCGCAAGCTCCGACACTTCCTTTTTCACAGACAACAGGAGTTACGCCTTTGTTCAACATCTCGACATAGGTTTGAGTTACGATCGGTCTGATTCCGGAATGACCATTTGCATGAACATTGATCCTTGATAACATAGCCGCTCGAACATGTTCGACAGGACAAGGTTCTCCGATCCCGGCAGAATGATTATAGATCAGATATTTCTGGAATTGTTTGATCTGCTCTTCATTTAAAACAATTTCGGAAAATTCTCCAATCCCGGTATTTACTCCGTACATGATCTCTTTTTCATCGATTTTTTTCTCGATAAATGAACGGCAGTGCTTGATTCTTTCCAGCGCATCTGGATGAAGTTCTATATTTTCCAACCCAAAAGCCACTTTATAAACCTGTTCGATCGTAAGATCTTTTCCGGTAATAATGACTGACATTTTTTCCTCAATTAATGATTTTATAATTTCAAGCAAAACTCAACTTGCATAAATATATTTAATGCGAGCTAAGAATTGCGATATTTATTAGTTAATTCAAAAAGTTATTCATGACTCATTTATAGTCAGATCTAAACCGGATTTACTATTTTTCTTTAATGCAGTATTCGAATCTAAAAACGGAATTCGTAATTCAGTTGCAAACCTTTCTTCTGCCAGTCCGGTCTAATGGATAAATTACTCAATAGTTTTGCACTTTTATTGAAGCGTTTTGCAGAAATTGCAGAATCTATAATACTGATGATCCTGTTCAAAATTCCGGCTGCTACTGCAAATTGAGTGTATGTTTCAAAATCCTGTTTCTTGATGCGTAATCTACCGAAATAAAACCAATTTTCTTCCGTATTCCAATTCCAGGTATTTTCATCTGTGATCAGATGTTCATCGAGATATTTATCATAATCCTCTGAATACGGTATATAAGCAGCAAGTGCGTAGCGATAATAAAATTCGTTCACATCATCGCTACTTCGAAAGTTTTTTATCAGTAGATAATGCTGGTCAGAACTATTTTTCGGAACTCCGGCATTTTCATAAGCGAATTGCCGGAGATTATTATCTGCCCATTTGGCTTCTGCTTTTAAACGAAAATAGGAAGCGATTATTGCTATTTCCGAACTAAAAAAAATCCCGGTTTTTGTATAATTTTTTGTATAAAGTTCGCCCAATCCGGGAACAATAGCAGAAAACAACATCGCTTTTAGCGTTGAAACCTGCTGACCATAGATACTTATCGATAAAAGGAGAACTAATAGGATCAGAGTAAATTTCTTCATAATCAGAACCTTTTCGTGAGCATAATTGAAGGAGAAAGTTTATTATTTACAAATACAGGAGCAACTTTGATCTTCAGATTATTAGTATATTGCACATTTCTTTTGCGAGTTAATCTCAATGCATCCAAACTTGCCAGGATATGATTGAAAACGATCCCGAAACTGCAGGAAACAGCATTGCCATACAATTTTTCCGCATCTTCCCGCATTTTAACATATTTTTCCCGATAGACACTATATTTCCCGGTATGGCTATCGTAAGCAGTTTGGTATTCCAGGTAATTGCTTGCATTTTCGTTAGCAGGTTCGACTCCGTTCCATGTATTTGCGTCGAAGATCCAGGCAGGATTGGTGAAATAACCATCGGGATGAACAGCATAAATATTATACCAATCATTCCAACCGAAAAGATAAATATTGTGTTTTCCGATATCTTCATAGAATTCTTGAGAGTCATGGTCATCGAGGATGAATAAGTTTTCATCATAACTGTCATCGGGATTGACTTCGATCAAGTAATGTTCCGTTTGGTATTGGTCATCTCTATTATAACGGTATATTAAATTGGCAGGATTATTATTATCCGGATTTCCGTCATAATAACCGACCACTTCTTTATTTGCATAATATTCATAATCTTTAGTTTTGTCATCTCCCATTTTGTTGTAATGAATATATCCGTACCAGAGACCGATTTCTATTAAAGGAAAAATGTATGTCGTAATACTTTTGGGATTTGCATAAAAATTACCTGCTCCGGGAAACAGAGCAGAAAGTAACATTGCTTTTGCTGCTGATTTCTTGGTGTATTCAATTCTAAAAAGATCATCTTCTTCCGTATTAATTTCTTTTCCGAATTCATTATTTTCGGTTTCTTCTGCAAAAGAAACAAAAAAGATACTTGTTATAATGAGGATAATAGTTATTTTTTTTTCCATTTTTTTGCTCCTTAAATTTGTTCGGATTTACCTCCATGAATACAAATTTTCGTTGTTTGTTTTCTAAGTACTTCTTTGTGTCCTTCGTGGCTAATCCATAATCTTTAAGACATTTTGATACATTACTTTTCAATGGCTATCGGTATTTTTTTTACAGAGCCATTGGATTTAACTATTCCGAAATATAGTCCGGATGCTATTTTCCGGGTATCCCAGACAATATCCTGGTCGTCATTATTTTCTTTTGGTTGTAAAACATGGTGAACGATATTCCCGGCAATATCAAATATTTTCAAGTCTATATTATTTTGCGCATTATTGATCTTGATCCTTACCTCACCATTTTTGGCAGGATTCGGATAAGCAAAAGCCGTAAGTTTTTGATTGGTAACCGGTTGATAATCAATGAAGTTTTTATATAGAGAATAACCGCCGTTCCTGTAACCATCCCAGATAATCGGGTCTTCGTATATTCCTTCAATATAGGAAGAATAAAGGATATTTGAAACATCTGTATAGATAAAGAAAAAGCGATTGGAATATTCATCCCAATAGAAATAATTAAAATTATCGGTCTTGTTCCAGAAATAAGAATATTCAAAACGGATATCAGCATCGTTATTTATAGCAAAAAATCCCTGGTTTTCTTCTTCGAGGATGATCATCGCTTCATTATCGAATTCAATGATCCGCGGATAACTGTATGGAAGTAAATTCTTATATTCCAGGTAAGCCGGAAAACCCGAAGCCATCGTTCCGTCGGGAGTGATCGCAAAAATCCTGTTTCCAGCTCCAAAAGCGAGGTAGATCAGACCGTCATTAAAAATTTTCCCGATTGCCAGTTGTGTTGGAATTTTATTTGTATAGGAATACAAACTGAATATTTTTATGATGGAACCATTTTGGATTTTGAAGATATCACCTTTTTTATTCTGGATAAAAGTAGCGTTGTTACCGGTATTCAAAGAATCAATGAAACAGACCGGAGAAAAATCGCTTTCATAACCGGGTATTTCGATACTTGTGTTACCGGAAATATCATCAGGATCGATGAAATTGAGTTTTCCATTGGAAGCAGCGATGATGTTTGTCCCGTCATAAGCTAATTTTTTTACGGAAATATCGAGGGAATCCGAACCGATAAATAATTTTTCTAAGGTCGGAACAATTAGAAGCGACAATTCTTCGATGAAAAGAGGAGATTCTGTGATTTCTGATGAGAAAATGATTTCTTCCGAAATTGTGGGAGAGATAAAGCTGAGGATGCTATCGGAAACAAACATGAATTCGTCGTAACGATCATCGATATAATTTACGGAAAGAATTGGTTGGGTTATTCCCCGATTATAAGTATTGTAGAGATCATCACCGAGATAATTCCAGGTTCCGGAAACATTGGAAAAATAGCTGATTATCGAATCAGTATAAACAGGAAAGCTGGCAAATTCAAAAAGGTTTCCTAAATTTCCGATTGAATAAAGAGAATCATAAGGAAAATCTGCAATAATGTCATTGGATAGTTTTTCAGTGAAATCAAAAAGATGTGTTCCAATCTTGAAACTCATGATTCTTTCCGTATTCTGTGTGAGCAGATAATCGCTGATCTCATAAATTGTAAAGATGGAAGGATTGCCGTCATTGGTTAAGAATGCAGGTTCGGTTCTGGCAGAAAGAGAATCATTATGGAGATGACCCAAAAATGAACCGTCGGGTAAATATTGATCATCCCAACCATTGAAATATCCGTATATGTCAAATTTCGGCATGTATCGATAAAATGGTTCGTATTCTGTTCCCCGCCAGTTATAAGAATAGAGATTACCGATATCTTCGATACCATCTGCTTCGATAATCCTGACGGCTCTTCTGGAATGGCTTGTATTTACGGAATTATTATCAAAGTTCTCGTTTTCATAAAGTCTATCTTCATCGATATGCCAGGCAATGATTCCACCACCATAATTCCTCCCGTCGAAACTCACCCATCCGGGAAGCATATAATCATATTCGTAAGTAAATGGTTCACCTAATAATGTATCCATAACTGTCGGATAAAGTATGATCCTTTCATCATCCGTAACCTTGAAACGAGTTCCGCTATCTCCGTCCGGATCGACTTGTCTGTTTTCAAGTAAGACATATTCGGTTTCATTAAGAGGGATTTTGATAAAATATATTTCGTCATTTGGGAATGGATTGAGCCTGGTTTCACAGGGAAAAATTTCAATAGATTCGCCGAAATTTATTTCGGAAATATCCTTTAATATACCTTCTTGCCGGAATTCATTTTCCCAGGCAATTAATCGCGACCAGATCCCGGGAAATACAGGGAATCCGCCTTCGAGAAAATAGTAGATATCATATTCCCCATCATCATCTTCATCAACAGGGTGGACTCCTGAACCAAATCCTCCGCTGTCCATAATATCATAATATCCTACTTCGGGAGTGAATGTCCTGACATTATAGAGATCAATAAAACCTAAAGAATGACCGAATTCATGAGCAAAAACAGCATTAACTAATCCGTAGCCATAGACCTCGGAATATAATTCATTTTCCTGGGTTATGATATCCTGCGTGATAGTTTCCGGAACATTGCAGGCATTATCGATGACAACTGTTCCCTCATCGACATAAGCCATTTTTTCTTCTTCTTTAACATTAATAAAAAAAGATGGAATATCTGCAGGAGTATCTCCGAAAACATCGTGCTGCCAATCAGAACCTGCGTGAATGAACATAAAGTGTTCATATTCGCTGAAATCAATATTATCATCTTCGTCCGCAACAGCGAAACAATCCAGGAAATACTGCTCGAATCTCTGAACCATTAAGTCAGATGAAGCACCGGGAGGATTATAATAACTCATCAGGTTTGGTAAAGTATAAGCATTAATTGCTGCATCCTTCGAGGGTTCAGGGAAAATATCATACTTCAATTCGAAATGTTCATAGCTGGCTGCTAAATAATAGTACCGTAGAGCCGTAAGTTGATCATCAAAAAAATATTGATCATGAGGTGGTTTTCCTAATGAGATTGGATAATCGGAAGCATCTGTAGAATCGAGAAATGTGCCGTCACCGGTTGTTTGCGGATCGTCATCGACCTGGAATTCGATCATCAAAACCAGGAGTTTATTCGAGTTCCGCTTTCGGAGATCAAATGCTCTTCTTGAAGATAAATATTCTTCTACCGGATGGGTTTTTAGCTCGAGGTTGGTTGGCGGTTTTCCTTTGGCGAAATGTAATTTTTTTGCTATTGCCAGTTGTGGTACGAGTAATCCGGCAATAATCAATACATTTATTATGACTCTCTTCATGTTCTAAAATTCAACTTTTACAGAGAAAGTCTGGTTGTGTCTTTGGAGATCTCCACCCGGTTGCATAGCAAAATCAAAGGCAACATTATACTTGTTTGAAAAAGTATAATGAATACCTGCTCCAAATGAGACATCGACGATGGAACCAGCTCTATCGGAAATATACCCGACTCTTAAAGAGAGCAAGTCCAGGTAAACATATTCCGCTCCGGCATTAAAGATGATCGCTTCCCATTCGTCTTTTTTAGCATCATCTATCCAGGCAGTGAAAATTCTTTTGTAAAGAGCATCATCATTTGCCAGGAGTTTGTTCATATCGGTATTTACCGTCAATTTATTATAAGCAGAATTTAAAATTTTATAAGATAATCCCATCCTCCAGTTCATCGGGAGTGGTTCGGCTTGAGCTTCATTTTCATAAATGATGTTCGGTCCTATATTCTGAAAATTCAAACCAAAATCAAGATCATCAATAAACAGATTTTTTTGTTTCCAACCCAAATCAAAGGCATAACTCATTCCATAACCTTTAGTTATGAGACCCTGAGTAATACTTGCAGGAACAAGATTGCTATAGATAAATTTGAAAGCTAAACCAAGCCCCGTATTCTCATTTAACTGGAAACTGTAGGACGGAGAAACAGAAAATTCATAGGTTGTAAAGGTACCTTGTGAATTTCCCTCACCATCAAATGCTTCCTGTGTACCGGCAGTAAAGTATAAGATATTGAACCCCAGGTTACCTACTTCTTCGAAGTATTGATTCCAGGCGAGATATTCATAATACATATCTCCCAAACCGGCAACCTGACCAAACCAATTTGTATGCATTCCGGCAAATTGAGTTTTCCTGTTAAAAGCTAATGCTCCCGTATTCCAGTATCCGGCAAAAGCATCATCGACTTGAGCGACATAAGCAGAACCTAATGCACCCGGTCTCGAACCCGGTTCGATCAACAAAAATATACAAGCAGCTTCGGAAATTGCATTTATAGTTACGGGTAATAAAATAGTTACGATGAGAGCGAGATAAAAAAGTCTTGTCTTCATAATATCCTCCAATTTAAAATTATTTTTTTTGTTGAAAAACAGTAAGTAAAGAAAGTTGTCGCCCTAACAATTAATGTTTAAGACCTCCAGAATTTTCAATAATGCCGAAGGCCGGACTCGAACCGGCACGAACAAAAGTTCGGAGGATTTTGAGTCCACTGCGTCTACCAATTTCACCACTTCGGCATAATCACAAGGAACAAAATTAAGACTGGTTTTTGGTGTCAAGGATTTTTTGGATAAATAAAACCTGCCGTTATTTTGATAAACGACAGGTTTAGAATTATTGATTGATTTTCGGTTTTAAAGAATGACTATAAAACTAATGACTATAAAACTAAAGAACTACGCGAAAAATCAGATTCCAAAACCGGCAAAAAAACTATTAATACATTCCCGGCATACCACCGCCACCACCAGGAGGCATCGGAGGCATTTTTTCTTCTTCCGGAATATCCGTAACGATACATTCGGTAGTCAGGAATAAGCCTGAAATACTGGTTGCGTTCTGTAAGGCACTCCTTACAACTTTCGCCGGATCGATGACACCACTTTTAAAAAGGTCTTCAAATGTATCGGTGTCGGCATTATATCCAAAGTGGTAATCTTTGGAATTTTTGATTTTCTCAACGATCAAAGCACCTTCTTCTCCGGCATTGGATGCAATAAAATAAGCAGGAGTGGAAAGAGCTTTTTTTAGAATATCCGCACCTACTTTTTCCTCATGAGATTTGAGTTTCATATTGTCGATAACCTTTGCTGCATAGATCAATGTTGCTCCTCCACCGGTTACCATTCCTTCTTCAACTGCGGCGCGTGTAGCATGCAGAGCATCGTCAACGCGAGCTTTTTTCTCTTTCATTTCTGTTTCCGTGGCAGCTCCAATTTTAATAACAGCAACTCCACTCGAAAGTTTAGCTAATCTTTCCTGCAGTTTTTCTTTGTCATAATCGGATGTTGTTTCTTCGATCTGTGCTTTGATCTGTTTGATCCTGCCTTCGAGATCTGCTTTTTCTCCATACCCTTCTCTGATGGTAGTATTTTCTTTATCAATAATTACTTTCTTGGCTGATCCGAGATCATCGATTTTGGACGAATCGAGTTTTCTTCCTAATTCTTCGGAAATCACGGTTCCACCTGTCAGGATTGCGATATCTTCCATCATGGCTTTTCGGCGATCTCCAAATCCCGGTGCTTTCACAGCAGCAACATTCAATGTTCCTCGTAGTTTGTTGACAACAAGAGTTGCCAGAGCTTCACCTTCGATATCTTCAGCGATGATCAACATTGGTTTTCCGGTTTGAGCAACTTCCTGTAAAATAGGTAAAAGATCTTTCATAACACTGATCTTCTTATCAAAAAGAAGAATGTAAGGATCTTCAAATTCGGTGATCATTTTGTCCGCATCCGTAACAAAATACGGAGAAAGGTAACCGCGATCAAACTGCATACCTTCGACTTTTTCCAATGATGTTTCAATGGATTTTGCTTCTTCCACATTGATGATTCCGTCAGTTCTGCCAACTTGATTCATTGCTTCCGCAATTAATTTCCCGATTTCCATATCATTATTGGCAGAAATTGCTGCTATTTGAGCGATCTCATCATTGCTCTTTACTTCTTTACTGAATTCATGGATCTTTTTGACCACGACTTTTGTAGCTTTTTCAATTCCCCTTTTCAGGTACATCGGATTAACACCTGCCGTAACATGTTTCAATCCTTCTTCGATGATCGCTTGCGTCAGGATCGTAGCAGTTGTCGTTCCATCACCTGCAACATCATGAGTTTTTTCAGCAACTTCTTTGACCAGCTGCGCTCCCATGTTTTCAAACGGTTCTTCCAACTCGATTTCTTTAGCAACAGTTACTCCGTCTTTTGTAATAGTTGGAGATCCGAATTTCTTATCGAGGACAACATTTCTTCCTCTTGGACCTAATGTTACTTTTACGGCATCGGTTAATGTATCGACACCTTTTTTGAGAATAGTTCTCGAATCATGACTGAATTTCATTTGCTTTGCCATAATTCAACCTCCTGTATTTTTTATTTTTAGCAATCGCTATTAATGAGTGCTAAAAAAAAATTAATCTATTTTCTGTCAAACAAAAATATTTTTTTTGAAAAATTAGTTGCCTAAATACATTCGTTTTTGAAAAAGTCTTATGCAAACGGAGGTTAATCTTATGAAAAAAACTATTATATTTATTGTGTTAATTTCTTATGGTATATTATTATCGGGACATCCCAAATTCCCATCAAACAAATTCGTTGAAACTGTTGATTTTGAACATATCCGAGCAGATTCTGCTCACGGTTTCGATGTCCAAAAATATGATATTACTCTCGAGATAGATGATCAAACCCATTATATTGAAGGAACTGTGATTGCTGATGTGATAGCTGAGGAAACTCTGACGCAAATCCAATATGAATTGGAAAGTCTAAATGTGAATGAAGTTCTGGTGAATGATGAAATTGTGACTTTCACACACACAAACGGTTTGATCACGATCGAGCTGGGAACGATAAATCCGGGAGAGGAATTTTCAACTTCTGTCAATTATTCCGGTTATCCGGTCTTGAGCAACGATATTTACCATCTCGGGATGATCTTCGGGAACAATTATGTTTTCACTCTTTCCGATCCGAGCGGCTGCCGCTGGTGGTTTCCTGCTTATGATCATCCCTGGGATAAAGCGGAAGTTGATTTTCATGTTACGATGCGGGATGACTGGCTGGTCGCTTGTAACGGTATCAGAACAGGAATCGAAGATAACGGTAACGGAACGAAAACACATCATTGGGAAGGAGAAAACCCGATGGTAACATTTTTACCGTGTATAACCGCCGCGAATTTTTTGGAAATAAACCAGGATTTTAATGAGATTCCAATCCAGAATTTTGTGACCGGAGCATATTATGACGATGCTTTTGAAGATCTCAGCAATTTACCTTTTATGATGGAAGTTTTTTCAGAAAAATATGGAGATTACCCTTTTGAAAAATACGGAAATGCGATCGTTCCGATGGTAACATTCGGAGCAATGGAACATCAAACCATGACAACTCTCGGAGTTTCGTTCATCGATGGCAATCATGGTGGAGAAACAACCATTGCTCATGAACTGTCTCATCAATGGTTTGGAAATTGCCTGACTCCGCTGACCTGGGTGGATGTCTGGCTTTCGGAAGGATTTGCAACTTACTCGGAAGCGCTTTATATGGAAGAATGGCAGGGATTTCAGGCAATGATAAATTATATGATCGTAAACATCCAGAATTACTATAAAAACTGGGCTGCCGGGAATTCTTATACTGTTTATGATCCGGATTATAACAATTATTTCACTCCGGCAACTTATGAAAAACCTGCTTCAGTTTTGCACATGTTAAGATTATTGGTGGGAAATGAAACATTTTTCGAGATCATGCAGACTTATTTCCAAACATATTATAATCAAAATGTGATCACATCCGAATTTAGAGAAGTTTGCGAACAAGTCAGCGGATTGGATCTCGAGCAATTTTTCCAGCAGTGGATCTTTGAACAGGGTCTTCCAGCATTTGAATATACTTGTTTTGTCAAAGATTATGATACTAATCCCGAAATTCTGTTTTGTGTAAAAACTATTTCAAATACCGATACAGAATTTTATCAACCAGTACCGTTCCAAGTAAATTATCGAACACGCACAGATTCTATAATTGTTGACTCAGCTCCGAACATTCCTGCAGAAACGATAGCCGGTCCGTTTACAACAGGATTTGAAGAAATTGAATTTGATCCCAATAGCTGGATTCTTTCCAGAGGTGAAACTTTTAAGTGTATGGAAATTACCGGCGTTTACGGTTTAGATAATATGGTGGTTATTTACTGGAACGATTTGTGGGAAGATTTCACAGTTGATGGTTACAATTTATATAGAAGCGAATCAATTTATGAACCTTTTGAAATAATAAATTCGGAATTAATTGCTGAAAATTCCTATTCGGATAATGAAGTTATTAATGGAACAACATATTATTACAAAGTAAATGCTGTGAAATATGAGGATTTTCAATCACCGTTTTCACCTATTGTTGGCGTAACTCCCATCGATTTTCCCCTCGATCAGGGAATTTTGGTGATCGATGAAACGCGAGACGGAACCGGGGGACAGGGAAATCCCGATGATGAGATGGTCGATAGTTTCTACCAAAGTGTGATCGAGCCGGATTTTACGGTTTATGATTATGAGGCTGAAGGAGAACCGGGTCTTGAATTTCTGATAAATTATTCGACCATCATCTGGCACGATGACGATCTTTCCCAGCATTATATTTCCGATAATATAGATGATCTGGGATGTTACCTGGCTGGAGGAGGAAATTTAATCATCTCCGGGTGGAAAACCGCGTATGAAATTCCACTCAGTTTTATCAATAATTTCTCAGCTTGTGAACAGGTTCAGGTTGTTGCAGCCTGGGAATTTATCGGGGCTTCTTCCGAAGATTATAATGATTTGAACATCGATCCTGATAAATTAAATCCGGCATTTGAGGGAACACTTCCGTATTCCTGCATTTTTCCTGAAGCAGAAAACGGGATTTTTAATTTTATCGGAACTGAAGGCAGCGAATATGAAGGAGAAATATGCGGATTAAAATCCCAACCAAACGGAATATTCGTTCTTCTGGGATTCCCGCTATATTTCTTTTCTGAAGATGAAGTAAACGGTTTTCTGACACAACTTCTCGCTGAAATCGGGGAAACAGGGAGCGATGATCAAATAATAGAAGCAGAAAAATTCTTTGTGATTACATATCCGAATCCGTTCAAGCAAACCACAACAATTTATTTTAACACCGAAAACACCGAGAAAAACACCGAAATAATTATTTACAATCTAAAAGGACAAAAAGTGAAAACTTTCTCAAATCAACAAATCAACAGGTCAGCAGATCATAAAATTACCTGGAATGGTAACGATGAGAATCAGAAACCCGTTGCTTCCGGAATTTATTTATATAAATTCAATGCAGGCAATTTCAAAGTTACAAAAAAAATGTTGTTAATCCGTTAGAAATTTGATCAAGTTAATTTTAGAGTAAAACAATTTTGGAGTAAATCAACAGTGTTGTTTTTGAGTTATTTACAACTCATCATTTTTAGAAGCGACTTTGTCGCTTAACATTAACGCGGTTAATGTACTCCAAATGGAAACAACTGCGTTGCTTAACAATAACACGCTTATTGTACTCCATAAGTATTATACTCCAAGGGAGGAAATAAAAATGATAGTAACCTGCGTTTTAGTGAATGTAAAACCGGATTTTATTGAAGACTTCATCGAAGCAACGACTGAAAATCATCTCCATTCCGTACAAGAACCCGGTAATATGAGATTCGATGTTCTGCAGAACAAAACCGATCCGTCGCGATTCACTCTTTATGAAGCTTATGAATCGGAAGAACCCGCTGCTGCTCATAAAACCACAAAACATTATTTAAAGTGGCGAAAAAAAGTTGCCGGATGGATGGCAAAACCCCGCGAAGGAATTCACCATGATGTTATTTGCCCGTTAGATAGAACAAAATGGTAAGTTAAAAAATTTAGCTTGATGTAATTGATTTCGAGATATATGAAGTTAAACGGTAAGGATTTGAATTCAAAAAAATCTATCAATTCCTCGCTTCGTTTAGGAGTCGATGGATTTTTCATAGAAAATAATTCTCCGCTTTTGAGAAAATGAAAAAAATAAAATTCCCTTTTTTAATCATGTTTTTTTCTCTCCTGAACTTATACTCGGAGAGCAGCATCGACAGTCTGGAATTCAGGTTAAAAAATAGTATTCTTCAAAGTGAAGAAAAAATAGAAATCCTGAATAAATTAGCAAAAGCATATTGGGATGTATTACCTGAAAAAAGTATCGAATTTGCCGAACAAGCTTTACATTTAGCAGAGGAATCCAAAAATATAAAAGGAAAAGCAGATGCTCTGAACAATATTGGCGGTGGTTATATTTATTCTGATGAATATCGGAAAGCTTTGGAATATTTTCAAAAATCAAAAAAAATTCGGGAAGAAATCGGAAATAAAAGAGATATTTCACATTCTTTGAATAATATTGGAAATTGTTTCCTTGGGCTTAATAATTATAAAGATGCCCTGGAAAACTATCTAATGATGCTGAAAATCCATGAAGAGATCGATGATAAATCTGAAATTGCAGTATCATCAAGTATTATTGGAGATGTTTACCAGACTCTGAGCAGTTATGAAAATGCTCTGGAGCATTACCTGAGATCTTTAAGATTGTTTGAAGAACTTCAAGATAAGAATGGTATTTCCAGCGTTTTAATTAGTATTGGAGTAGTTTATTCCGAACTGCGTTACAATGATAATTCATTAAAATGTTTTCAAAAAGCTCTGGTTATTTTTGAAAAATTTCAAGACAAAATAAATATAGCTAATGCTTTGAACAATATTGGAAATGTTTATTCTGACGATGGTGATGAAAATAAAGCACTCGAGTATTATCTCAAAGCATTGGAAATTGCCGAAGAACTCGATGATAAAAACGGGATTGCTTCTTATTTAAACAATATCGGTATTGTTTACAGCAATCAGGGGAATCATGAAAAAGCACTGGAAAATTATCATAAATCACTAAAAATTTCAGAAAATATCGGTGATGAATATGGTGTCGTTCTTATACTAAATAATATAGGTTCATCATACCTGGAATTAAAAAACCTGGAAAAAGCATCTACTTTTTTGGAAAAAGCCGGTAGAATGGCTCAAGAAAAGCAGATTAAAAACTTAATAATGACTACTGATTATAATTTTTCTGATCTTTATAAAAGAAGAAATAATTATCAAAAAGCCTACGAATATTTCAAATTATATGCAGAATTGAAAGACAGTATTTTCAGTGAAGAAAAACTCGATAAAATAGCAAAATTAGAAATTAAACAGGCAGTGGAAAAAAAAGAACAGGAAATTGAAATTTTAAAAAAAGACAAAGAAATTCATGAACTCATAGTTTCCAGGCAAAGATTTCAAAGGAATTCTTTACTGATCGGCTTTATTTTAATTTTGATCCTCTTTTTTGTAATCTTTAATCGTTATCGCATCAAAATAAGGGCAAACAGAGAAATCAAAAACAAGAACATGCAATTAACAGAAGCGTACAAAAAAATGGATAAACTTTCCCGGATTGATACATTGACCGGACTTCCCAACCGCAGGCATATTCTGGAGAAAATCGAAGATGAAAAAACCCGTTTTGAGCGATTCAGGGAAACTTTTGTTTTAATTATTTCCGATATCGATAACTTTAAAAATTTCAATGATAAATATGGACATGATTGCGGGGATTTTGTACTCTCTTCGGCTGCCGGACTCCTCAAAAATATTATCAGAAAAATCGATATTGTGGCGCGCTGGGGAGGAGAGGAATTTCTTTTCCTCTTACCGAATACAGACCTAAAAGGCGGGAAGATCATTGCTGAGAAAATCAGGAAAAAACTTGATACTTCTTTCTTTAGATTTAAGGATATTGAACTTAAAATAACAATGACTTTTGGAGTTAGCGTTTTTACTAAATCAATGGATATTGACGATTGTATAAAAAATGCTGATCAAGCATTATATCAAGGGAAAAATGGTGGGAAAAACTGTGTGGTTGGAAATTAATCAGAATGTGATTGATTCCGAGTTCTAAGGAGCAGGATAAAAAGGACTTGAAATAAATAGACATGAAATTTATGATTTGAAATTCATCAAATCCTTTCTGTGTTTGGAGTCGAAGGATTTTCTATTGAAAAAATTTTTGTGCTGCATAAGAAATGAATAAAAAAAAATATATTAACAAATTTTCCTTTTCCCGAATTCCGAAAATATCTTTTGGAAAAGGAGAACTTAACAACTTGTGTGAAAAAATTTCCGGATTTGGTAAAACTGCTTTGATTGTAACAGGTTCGAGCTCTTTCAGATCTTCCGGGAAATTAGATATTATTTTAAATCTTCTCAAAAAAAAATCTCTGAATTTTTTCATTATTTCAGTTAAAGGTGAACCGTCTCCTGATTTTGTCGATGAAAATGTAACTGCATTTAAAGATAAAAAGATCGAGGTTGTTGTATCGATTGGAGGTGGAAGTGTGATCGATGCAGGCAAAGCGATTTCTGCCATGTTGACTCAAGAATGTTCAGTTCTCGATTTTCTGTAAGGAATTGGAAAAGGGATTTCTCATAATGGGAAAAAACTTCCTTTTATCGCAGTACCGACAACAGCCGGAACCGGCAGTGAAGCGACCAAAAACGCAGTTTTAAGCAAGGTTGGTCACAATGGTTTCAAAAAATCTTTGCGTCATGCTAATTTCATTCCGGATATTGCTTTGATCGATCCGGAATTAATGCTTTCCTGTCCTGCGGATATTTCTGCTGCCTGCGGAATGGATGCTTTTACCCAACTCCTCGAATCTTATGTTTCCGTAAAATCATCACCAGTTACAGATACTCTGGTTTTAAGCGGTATCGAATCTCTGAAAAACAGTTTAATTCCTGCTTGTTCAATTGGGGTGAATGATATAAATGTTCGTTCGGCGATGGCATACGCTTCCTTGATCTCAGGAATAACTCTGGCAAATGCAGGTTTGGGAATTGTACATGGTCTGGCTTCGGCAATCGGAGGATTTTTCAATATTCCGCATGGAGTTATTTGCGGAACTTTGGTTGGTGCAGCAACTAAAATCAATATTCAAAAATTAATGAAATCAGATTCTAAAAATATGATTTATCTGAAAAAATATGCTGAAATCGGAAAAATGATTTCCGGGAATCAACAAGACAATATCGAAGAAAATAATAAATTTATAGGTGAAAAAATCTCTGAATGGATAGAGATTTTGCCTATCCCGAAACTATCTGAATTCGGTATCAAAGAATCTGATATAAAAAAAATTATAAAAAGTAGCGGAATTAAGAATAATCCGGTAAAACTGGATCAGGATGATATGAGAAAAATATTATTGGATAGAATTCGATAAAGTTATGGAATCATAACCAAAATGAAAATATGTTTGAAATAAATATCGATAATTTAAAAGACATTTATTGAATTATCTTTCGTCTATTTTGAATTGTATAAATTTTTCAGCCTGATGAATCAGGGTGTTACTCTGAAAAAAAAATAAATTCCAATAAAAGTCTATCAAAATAACACCACAATTCATTGTGGTGGGACAAAGATAACAAAATATCCTGAACCATTTTAATGGTTTTTTTATGAAATTGTTATATTCAACTTATACCTAAATATCTAAAGTATCTTTCTAATTAAAAGACGTCCCTCTTTTTTAG
>CAZFPK010000019.1:0-55753 GCA_964521025.1 uncultured Candidatus Cloacimonadota bacterium
ATATCAACAAATTCGATGAGCAAGTCGTCTTAATTTGAAGTGGGAAATGTTAGTTCTTTAGATAGCAACAAATTAAACAAAATCCTTCGACTACGCTCAGGATGACATTTTTGTGTAATTTGTCCATAAATTATAATTTTCACACACCCTCATTATTAAAAGGAGTGAAAGTTCCGAAAAAACTTCCACTCCTTTCTTGAAGAATAATTCTATTCCCCTTTCATTTCCTGAAGATGTTCGTTCACTCCGGCAAGTTCTTTACTCAATTGCTCTTTGTAATCTTCCAATCTCTGCAATTTCTCTTTTTTTGTGATGAACCTTCTTGTAAAACCGCAACAGCAATTTCCAAAACCTGTTTCCGTTTTATGATTTTTTTTCGGACTGCAGCACATTTTTATCACCTCCTTTCATGATTTATTTCATTTATGGTCTTTGACTAATTAAGTATTTAAGCGACCACTTAACTTTTTGCTTAAAAAAATTTCTACTTCATTTTGTCTTTGATCTGATTAATTTTCTTTTGAACTTTTGTTAATTCACGATCCAGTTCATTTTTATAGTTTTGCAGTGTTTCCAGTTCCAGGTTATCCAATTTATGTTTCACAAATCTTACCGCATGCTGACATCCGCAGGAACAAACATCGTTCAAAACTGAACGGCAATCTTCGAGTTTCTTCTCATCGAGTGAATAAGGAATCCAATATCCTTTTCTTTCGCTGCTGACCAGACCTGCTTGTTTCAGGATTTTCAGATGTTGGGATACGGCAGCGACTGTTAAACCCAGTTTTTCCGCAATATCTTTTGCTCCGAGCGAACCTTTCGATTTCAACAATTCGATTATTTTCAGGCGGGTATTAACTCCTAAAACCTTAAACATTTCCGACGGTTTACACTTCATTAATTCTCCATTCTCAATTAGTATTTAAGCAAATACTTAAATAATTTATCCAATTTTTTTACTCCGGCAAGTTTTATTTTTAATTTATTTTAATTCCCAATCCCGCAAAAACATCAAAACCTTCTCAAACTCCTCCACAAAATCCGGAACAACATCTACCTGCAGAACAGGTTCATTTTTATCCGGAGTAGTGTAATTACACCAACCTTCAAAACCTTCGATGAAGTATCCAAAATACATCAGTTCGTGGGATGGGATTCGGATCGAGATTCGTTTGGTTTTATCTTTTAAATTGGATTCTTGCAAGATAGTAATATTCATTCGAATTATTTTTTAGAATACTTAAAACATTAATCATGAATTCAGAGGTTGTGTAAGAACAGTATTTTGTGAAAGATAATTGTCAGTCTGAGCGTAGTCGAAGACTCAAAATTCTTTGTACAGCAGCAAATTAAACAAAATCCTTCGACTGCGCTCAGGATGACAGTTTTGTGTAATTTGTCCATAAATAATAATTTTCACATAACTTCTGATTTGAATGGTTAACATGTACCCGATGTTTTAATGTAATCTCTAATCTTTGCGAAAATTCTTACATAAAAAATTCTGTAAGGAATTTCCGCAAGGTCTCTATTATAAAATTTTTTCTTGAAATTCGTGTAATTCGTGGATATTCTCTAACCAATCAAGGCATTTTCCAAAACATCCTCGACCCGGTCTACCAAAATTATATTCAGTCCTTTTTTGACAATCTCGTTCACTTCCGTCAGGTTCGGTTCGTTCTTTTTGGGAATAATGATATTTTCAAGTTTCGCTCTTTTGGCAGCGATCAATTTCTCTGCTAATCCTCCAATTGGTAAGACATTTCCGGCTAAAGTGATTTCACCGGTCATAGCCAGGTTGTGCTTCACTTTTTTACCAGACAGAATGGAAATTATCGCAGTTACGATCGTTACTCCGGCAGAAGGACCATCTTTGGGAATAGAACCTTCCGGGATATGCAGATGCAGGTCGTTCTTCTTATAAAAATCTTCTTTCAAACCGAAATTCCTGGTATGTAAACGAGCATAACTGAATGCCGCTTGTGCGGATTCCTGCATTACTTCTCCGAGTTGCCCGGTCAGTTTCAATTTCCCTTCACCTTTCATTTTAACGACTTCGATCTGAAGTGTTTCTCCGCCGAAGGATGTCCAGGCAAGTCCGGTTACGACTCCGACCGCATCTTTCCTGTTTACTTCAGAATAAAGATGTTTGGGCACTCCGAGATATTCTTCCAGTTGTTTATTTTTGATCGTTTCATGATTTTTCGATTTTCCTTCAACGAATTTTTTTACAACTTTTCGCAGGATCTTGGAAATTTGCCGCTCCAACTCACGCACTCCGGCTTCTCTTGTATAAAGCTCGATAATTTTTACCAAAGATTTTTCCGGTAAATCCAATTTTATTTTATCTTCTACATCATGCTCTCTCATTACTTTCGGGATCAAATGCTTGGTAGCAATATTTACTTTTTCAAAAGCCGTATAACCGGGAATTTCGATAATTTCCATTCTATCGAGAAGCGGTCTGGGAATGGAATTTAAAGTATTAGCGGTGGTTATAAAAATAACCTGAGAAAGATCATAATTAAAATCGAGATAATGATCACGAAAAGAATTGTTCTGCTCCGGATCGAGAACTTCCAATAAAGCAGCTGAAGGATCTCCCCGGAAATCCATGCTCATTTTATCGACTTCGTCCATCATGATGAGTGGATTGCGGGTACCGGCTTTTTTCATACTCTGGATGATAACTCCAGGTAATGCTCCGATATAAGTGCGGCGATGTCCTCGTATTTCTGCTTCATCGCGGACTCCGCCCAGCGAAAGCCGGACAAATTTCCTGTCCATTGCCCGCGCGATTGATTTTCCCAGAGAAGTCTTTCCAACTCCGGGAGGTCCAACAAAACACATTATTTGCCCTTTTACTTTATTTGCCAATTTAACAACAGCCAGGTATTCAAGGATTCTTTCTTTAACTTTTTCCAGTCCGTAATGATCTTGATCGAGAATATTGTGAGCATCTTCCAATTTGAATTCTTTTAATTTAGGTTCTTCCCAGGGTAATTCCAGGATCCAGCTCAAATATGTATGAACAACAGAATATTCAGGTGAATACGGATTCATGCGGGAAAACCTTTTTAATTCATCATCGGCTTTTTTCTTTGCTTCTTCGCTTAGATTTGCTTCTTTGACCTTTTTTTGAAAATCGATCAGATCAGCCTTTTCTTCTTTAGATACACCCAGTTCTTTATTGATCTGTTTCAACTGCTCGGTCAGGTAATATTCCTTCTGAACCTTATTCAACCGGCTTTTAACCTTTACATCGATTTTATGTTCCAACTTCAATATCTCAACTTCTTCATTAACAAATTTATATATGCTGTTTATGGAATCATAAAGGTCGTCGATTTCAAAGATGCGCTGCTTTTTTCTGATATCTATCTGGATATTAGCCAAAGCAAAATAGAAAAACTCAACAGGTTTTGAAGTGTCGCCAAAAGGAACCATTGCTTCTTCGGGTAGTGATTTATTCAGATTTACATACTGGACAAATATTTTTTTGAAGGAACGAAGTAATGCTTCGATCTCCACTTTATTTTTTGTCAAGGTCTTATCATTTCTTTGAAAATAGGCACTCAAATACTCCTTGTTCCGATAATATCGTTCTATGAAAATCCTATGTTCTCCTTCGACCAAAAGTCTTATCGTGCCGTCTGGTAATTTAAGTACTTGCAGGATTGAGCATAGAGTGCCGGCTCGATACAAAAATTTTGCTTTTGGGTCTGCTTCGAAATCCGAATTAGTTTTCTGAGTAACACAAATTATTTTCTTATCTTCGACAAGAGCACTTTCAGCAGCTTTTACGGAAGCTCCTCGACCAACAAGCAATGGTGTGATCGTATTGGGAACAACCAGTGTATTTCTTAATGGAATTACCGGGTAAATTCCAAATTCGTTATTATTTTTTGCCATTTTTACCTCATGTGTTTGATAAATTTTTTTTCCTGATTTTCATGTCAATTCTAATAATTTATTTTAACTTTATTTCCTGGAAAATTCGAAAGCATCGAATTCATAACCTAGGGAAAGATAATAATATGATTTCCGGTCTTGGTCGATAGCCATTCCGATCCGGAGCGGTCCGAAATAAGTTTTATAACCTAATTTTATCCCTGCTCCGTAATATGTATTTTTCTCGGGTAACCAGATTTCAGTATTTCCCAGATTGAGAAAATTAAAATGCAGATCACCAAAAAAGTGATGATAAAGTTCAGTTCTTAACGCTAAAGTATTTATCTGGTAAATGGGAGCACTTCTTTCTCCGGCATATAAGCCCATAAAACTGTCGAATCCTCCAATATAAAAAGGATCGAAATCGATGTCATATTTTTCAAAATAAGAACCGTATTCAAACTGGTACTTAAATGAAATATTCTTCGCGAAAGGCAGGAACATCCTGATCCTGACAAACATTTTTTTGTAACCCTCATCACTGAAAAAAACTTTTCTTGCTCCTGTCAATTTTATCAGGAATTGACTTCCGCGCATGGGAAAAACATAGTCATCCAGGCTTTCATGATAAAGTTTGAATCCAAGCCCGGTTGCAGTAAAATCCGTGTCTTCAAAATCAGCAATATCGCGATACATTCTTGTTTTAAAAGAATACCCGAAAAGTTCGGCAATGACGATTTCCCTCGCAAAAAGTCCAATTCCGAGAGTTCCTCCTGTTTCCAATGATTTCACACTGTTCATTTTTTCGTGATCATCATTGTATGAGAATAATTTCTGTTCTCTCAAATAGGGAAAAATGCGAAAATAAACACCCCAGTGTTTACCGAAATTCTTCACATAATCGAGGTTCAGTTCGTGTCTTGTTCCTAATTGTAAATTACAGATGAATTTGGAATTTTTCTGCAGAACATTGTTCAAATCCAGAGTCAAACCGGCAACGATCTCGTTATTATTATTATAGTTAAGATTGATTCCATATCGTTTCCTATCCTTTTCTACAACTTTGATAATTAGTTCATATTGGTCGTCTTTTTCTTTAATAACAGGATAGATAAAGGAAAATAATTCAGAATTATAAGCATGTTTGATCGCCCTGATAATATCTTTTTCGATGTAAGAAATTCCTTTACTCAACTCCACATATTCCAGGATTTTTGATTGATGCAGATATTTATTCCCGGATACCGATATTTTCGAAAAACTGATATTTTCAGTCAATAATTCAGGTTCGTCTTGATTCCCTTTAGATGCTGAAGAAAAATCTATTTGAGAAAGAATTTTCCATGCTTCATCTTCTCCTAAATTAATTACTTCTTTTGCTTTCCCGAAATCAAGAAAGGAAATATCTCCCAATTCCGGTTTGATCAGCAGGTCACTGGTCTCAGCAGATTGTTCGACATTCCCGGTGATACCGAGATTGATCGTTTGATCGAGCATGTGGATCAGATTTTGTAGTTCTTCTTTTGTTCTCAACCCGGAATTTACTTGAGATGCGATAACATATTCAGCTCCCATTTCTCTGGTTGTCTCAACCGGCAGATTAGATTTTACTCCGCCATCGATAAACAATTCATTTCCCATTTTGAAAGGTTTAAATAAAGATGGAATAGACATGGACGCTCTTAATGCTTCATGTAAAGAACCTGAATCAAGGACTTTCATTTCACCGTTAAGGATATTGGTCGCCAGACATCGAAAAGGTATTTCAAAATGGTTGAAATTATCCAGGTGTGAAACCTGATAAGTCAGCTCAAACATTTTATTTATGATCTCGTTTCCTGATGAAATCGCCAATGGTAATTTCGGCAGGAAATTCTGATCAAGATCAAAAAAATAGTTAGCATAAGGTTTCCAACGCTTTTGTCCGATATAAACATCTTCTCTACAAATATTATCATTAAGGATATCTTTCCAATCCGTTTTCAGGAAAATATCTTCGATTTCTTCAGCAGAATATCCAATCGCATAAAGTGCTCCAATCAATGCTCCAATACTTGTTCCTGAAATGTAACTGAGGGGAATGTTCATTTCATCGATCACTTTGAGGACTCCGATATGAGCTAAACCTCTTGCACCTCCACCACTCAAAGCAAGACCGATTTTCTGCTGCGAAAAAAGGTTGGAAAGAAATAAAATCGAAACGAGAAGAACTGTTTTTTTCATTTTATATTCATTTTATAACTTATTCTCAATTTTGTCATTTTGAATTACACCGCGTAAAACAATTCGCCTGAATTGTCCAGTAACTCAAATGTTTGGTCACAGCCCCGCTTCCCGAAATTACATTCAAAACTATGAACGAAAATCCCAACTTCGATTTACTACAAATCTTTTATACGAAATCAAGCGGGGAGTGACTTATTAGCAAATTTTTAATCAGATTATTTAATTACAATATTATCACATATCAACTTATCTAAATGTTAAATGTAAATATTTTTTGCAATTCCTTAAATAAAAAATAACAAATATATTTATTTAGGTCTGGTCCTAATCAAAATCGTACAAAACTCATGTTCATCCATCATTTTTAATACTTCATCAAATTTAAAATGCCTTTCTTCCTTTTCTATTTTTTCTCCTGCTGTTTGGACTCTACTTAAATTAATTTCTTCTATATCAAACAAAGTTACATACAAATCGTAAGTCGGTTGATTTTTTGTAAACAATCCTGCAATCAATTCCTTATCCGATGATTCATCAGGAATTCTGACAGGATCATTTGCTTTTAAAGATTGATTATAAGTAATAATAAAACATTCACCATTTTCATAAACATTTATAATGGAAACATAACCATCTTGCTTTGATTCAACAGAAAACGAAAAAACATCATCTACGGTAAGTAAAGAAGATTTAGATGGATTTATGGAGATTTTATCTGAAACAGTGCTAATAAATAATTTTTCAAATTCATCAGGACTTAATGGCAACATAACATTTTCATAAGCTAAATACCACAATTTGTTCTTTCTTTTTAATTTAATATTCAACTTACAATTTAATTCTTCATTGATCGCTTGTATTAAAGGAGAATTCCATAAATATTTATTTTGCTTTTCTGTTTTATGATCCAATATAGAAACTCTTTTTGCGAATTTATTCTCGATGGGAAGATTTTCATAAATTAAAGCAACATACCATATTTTTTTCTTTTTTTCTTCTTTTATAGTTTTTAGGTCACTTAACACAACATCGGTTTTGGCTTCTAAATATAAATTTACCTTTTCACTTACGATATCATTAATTTCAGAAGTTTCAAAAATGTTTTCGGATATAATTTGAGTTTGGATTGAATTCGCAATTTCCTTTTTTGCCATAGTTCTTGCTTCTTCCAAGTTTTTACTGCTACCATATCCGATAATTTCATAGTCTTTGTGAGATAATTTGCGAAACCATTCCGGCGGGGAAGCATTTAAAAAATTTGAAAATATAAAAAAAATTAAGACAAAGGATAAAGTTATTTTATTCATTATTCTTCCTCACTAAATAACTTTAAATTTTTATTACCATAAATTTGAGGATCTTGAATATAAGCATCACCTTTTTCAAATGAAGCATCATGAACTTGAACACTAATATCTTTATAAATCAAATTCAAATCATGTTTCTTGCTATCAATTAAGCTTTTGATTAAATAATAGGAAAACATTCGATGTCCTTTTTCATCAAAACTATTGGAGAATTGATTATCTTTTCCTGCTGTGAGGATTACCATTTTTTCTATATTGAATTGAATTTCCTTAGTTTTGATCAAACCGGGAGCAACACCTTTAAATAAAGGAATATTATCGGTTTTTCCACTAAAACAAGCATCGATAAAAGCAAAAACTTTTTCTGCTTTTGAATCGGAAAGTTTTTTATAAATATTAGATAGGTTAAATTCAGATTCTTTGGAAATGTAATCTACAATTTTATCTTTGGGTAGAATAAAAGATTCCTGACTTTTTGGAACCGGAACACCGTGTCCGCTATAATAAAAATAAATTATATCTCCTTCTTTGACATTATCAATCAACCTTTGCAGGTTATCTTTAATTTTTCCGCTGGTGGCTTCGTTTTCTATCAATGCATAAGTATTCCTGTCTTTAATTCCAAATACTTTCTGAGCTGTTTCTTTAAAAAGTACAGCACTGTTTTTAGAAAAAACTACAGGATCCGTTTCATCATAATCTTCAACTGCAATAATAAAAAGCCACTTCTTGGGATCCTCAGGTTTACTCTCTAATTTCTCAACAAGAGGTGTTATATCATCATTATAAGTTAATCCTTTTGCATCCGGAGATTCTCCGTAATGAATAGCACTTACCCGATAAGTATCGATAAGATTTGGATTTTGTAACTCCAGGTTCATTTGTTGTTCTGAATCAAAATCTATTTTTTTATCTTCTAATGCTACTTCTATCGTTTCCGGTTTGAAGTCTTCATCTGTTAATGTAGCAATATATTGTTCATTATTATAATTAACTTTTATCTGATTGAGATTTATTGAATTATCTTCAATTGAATAAATTGCAATGGGATCGACCTCATTTATTTTTGAATAAAATTCTTCTGCTATCGATAAGGGTATATTCAATGATATTCTTTTTTGATAATCTGAATTAGAAGCTTTTAAATCGACATACATTATTTCTGTTTCCGCATCATAAACCGGATTTTCTAAAATGGGTTCACCCATTACTTCAAAAAATGCATTTCTGGTAAATTCCATTACTTTTTCTGGAAGTTTTTCCTTCTTTTGTTTCTGTTCCTCTTTTATTTTTTCTATGTCATTCTCATATTCCAATGTTAGTTGTTCGATTATTATGTTTCTTTCTTCCACATCTTTTCTATATGTCTCTTGAAGAACATTTATTTGTAATTGCCTTTTGTCCATTGCTTCCTGTACTCTTTTATCAAACATTTCTTTTTTCTCAAATTGACTTTTAACTAAAGTAGGAAGAGAAGGAAGTTCTGGTTTTTTTATAACCGGTGGAATTTTTGGATTTATATCTATTGCATTTCTGGGTAATAGAAAGGTATTAATACTATTTTGTATAATTTCTTTTATTGTTTTAAAAGGTGTATTTGAATGGGTATTTTCTTTGCATAAATAACCCGACCAAATTATATTATTTAATGTTTTTTTCATACTATCGTTACTTAATGAGTTGGTTTTAGCTATATACATTGCATATTGTCTAATTTTTTTATTATTAGAAAGTTCTTTGTATATTATTGGTAAGAATTCCTTTTTTATATTTTTTATTGCTTCTCTCTCTGCACGATCTATCGCAGTTTCAACACTTGATGATGACGTACCCTCACCTCTCTCTATAAACTTTTCTGCAATAAATGCAAGTTCATAATCGTTTGAATCCAATACTCTTAATTCTACTGAAAAAGCTAAATCGTATGTAGCAACGAACATATACCCATCACTATATGAACCATCCTTTATTTTATATAAATCAATCTTTTTTTTAGTTGGGTTAAATGTTTTGGGTATTATTTTTATATCACAATTTTCATTTTTCTTAATTAACTTAAAAGGTTTTTTTAATTTTTTTAGCTGTGAATAAACGAGTTTATTTTCCCAGTTACCAATATTAGTAAATAAACCAGCGAGGTTCTTATTCCTAATACCAGAAAGATCCAATTTTTCTTTTGATACAAAGACTTTTAAAAGTTCATTATCATTCTTCTTTTTCCCATAAACAGTTGAAGTGAATAAAATTATGCATAGAATGCAAAGTACTATTTTTTTAAATTTACACATTATATTCTCCTCTTGAATATTTTGTTAATTTTTTTTCTATTTCCTTCTTGAAATACTACTCTTTCTCTGATAAACTTCCAGAAATCCCTTTCAAAAAAAAACTCCCAAAATAACCTAAATTCTCAATTCTATCCTGAATATTGCTTATTTCGATAAGTTGATAAAAATTTCTGACTCTAATTCCTTGCAAGTAAAAAAAAAGAAATTTATTAAAATCAAAACAAGCAAAGTCTTGTGACAAATTCTAAAAAAAAATTTGATGAGTTTTTTCATTATATTTTCATTCCCAAACTTTCAGATTTCGCGATGTATCTATTTCTCAACTTGGCAAGTTGAGTTACGATCCGTAAAACAATTCGCCTGAATTGTTCAGGAACTCAAACATCTTGTTTGAGAATTATAAAACCAAACTTGTTGGTTTGATTACAAAAGGTTTCGGAACAAGTTCCGAACTACTCTCAACTTGGCAAGTTGAGTTACGATCCGTAAAAGATAAAAAGACGAGATCACCTGATCCCGTCTTTATTTATTTATGTTACAGATTTTCTTTATTCATCGTCCAGACCGGATATTTTATGTTTAACTCTATTTAGTTGATAGTCTGCTCTTTTCTTGATATTATCGATTTGTTTCTGTTCGTAGGTTAATTGCTTTTCCCACTGTGAAAGAATGTAATTATTATCATTCATATTTTTCCTGATAATGATGATATCTTTTTCAGCTTGCAGTTTAACCTGGTAATTCTGCTGAAGTTCATATTTCAATTTATTCGTACTTTCTGTGTCTTGATCTTTAGCTGCCAGTTCCCTGTTTATGCTGTTGATTTCCTTCTCTGCTTTTTTCTTGATCCCGCTGACATTATCAAAATCATCCTGAAGTTGATTCTGTTTTAAAGTTCTGATCACATTTTTTTCCACGAAGTTTCTGCGTACATCTTCCAGGTATTTCTGGGCTCGCATTAAAATATCATTGATCAATTGAAACTTGGTGAAAAGACCTTCTACATCACCAGGTCGGATCGAATCCATTTCCTCGAGTTGTTTCATCAGCTTTGCCAGTTCGGATTCAGCTTGCATTCTCATATCATTGACTTGTCGGAATTCCTCGCTAAACTGGTGATCCTGTTTAACCGGAACAGTTTCTTCTTTGAATACTATTTCTTTTTCAGGAACAACTTCAGTCTGTTTCTTTTCCTGCTCTCTTTTTGTTTGCAGGTCTTTCAACTCCTGCATTAATTTATTTTCTCGTTCCGTACTTACCACAGCTTTTTCATCGAGTTGATTTTTCAGGTTTTCCAGTTCCTTTTCTGTTTGCAGTTGCTGGTCTCTCATTAGTTGCATTTCTTTCTGAAAATCGAGATCTTCCTGAGAAACGACATCTTTTTTATCTTCTATAATTTCAGATTTTTCGACGATTATCTCTTTCTTTCCGCTGTAAATTGATTCTACGAATGGAGAATAAGCAACGATCAGTCCGGCAAAAACAATACTGACCATACTCATCAATTTGATCAGGATATTGATGGAAGGACCTGCCGTATCTTTGAAAGGATCTCCAACCGTATCGCCCACAACACATGCTTTATGATAATCGGAACCTTTACCGCCGTGAGCGCCGGTCTCGATATATTTTTTCGCATTATCCCAGGCACCGCCGGAATTGTTCATCATAATGGCGAGGACAAACCCGGTTGCCAGACCTCCGGCAAGAAGTCCCATCACTCCAGCAACTCCTAAAATCAAACCAATCAAAACAGGTGTCAGGATTCCGATCAGAGCCGGTGCAACCATCTCTTTTTGCGCTCCTTGGGTCGAGATAGTAACGCATTTTGCATATTCAGGTTCGGATGTTCCCTCCAGGATTCCGGGAATTTCTTTGAATTGCCGCCGCACTTCTGCAACCATTGCTCCGGCTGCCCGACCAACCGCTTTGATCGTAAAAGCGGCGAAAACAAAGGTTACCATTGATCCTACGAAAATGCCGATGAGGAATTTCGGGTTCATTAAATTTATTTGAAAGTAATTGATAAAATCATTGATCGATGCTTCGTGCAGGGGAATTTTTTCCATAAATTCGGAAGTATATTGGATATTCAGGAATTTCTCGCCCAGCAAGTGTAAACCGGTTCGAACTTCTTCCAAATATGCTGCCAGCAGAGCCATCGCTGTCAAAGCTGCGGAACCGATAGCAAAACCTTTCCCTGTTGCTGCAGTTGTATTTCCAACAGAATCGAGAGCATCGGTTCTTTCCCTGACATTTTTGGGAAGTTTACTCATTTCCGCATTTCCACCGGCATTATCAGCGATCGGACCGAAAGCGTCCATTGCTAATGTCACCCCGAGAGTTGCCAGCATGCCGACAGCTCCGAAACCTATTCCGTACAGACCCATTGCCGGAGTCTGGAAACCTTTGCTCACACTGAAAGCAGCTAAAATCCCGATCCCGATAATGATCACCGGAGCTGCTACCGATTTCATCCCGACTGCCAGTCCGTCGATGATCACGGTTGCCGGACCGAATTCCGCCTGCTCAGCAATTCCCTGCGTCGGTTTATAACTATGAGAAGTCGAACGCTCCGTAAAATACCCGATCAAAATTCCGGCAAATAACCCGATAATACTCGCTAGGAAAACTCCGAGAGAATATTCGGCAGGAAGCATGAATTTGGTTACGAAAAAGGCAACGATCGCGATCAGGATGGAACTGCCGTAAACTCCTTTGTTCAATGCGAACATCAGATCTTTTGTATCCGCGTCTTCTTTCGTGGAAGCCATGTAAATTCCCAAAATGGAAAGAAATGCTCCCACTCCAGCCAGAACCATTGGAGCTGTTACGAACTTGATGGCAATATCATGAGCCCAACCGTTTATTCCGGCAAGTTGCGTAAAAGCTGCCATTCCGAGAGCAGCTGTTGCCAGGATCGAACCTGCGTAAGATTCATACAGGTCTGCTCCCATACCGGCAACATCCCCGACATTATCTCCGACATTATCGGCAATTGTGGCGGGATTTCTCGGATCATCTTCGGGAATTCCGGCTTCTACTTTTCCAACCAGGTCTGCTCCTACATCCGCGGCTTTGGTATAAATTCCTCCGCCAAGACGGGCAAAAAGTGCCTGCGTCGAAGCTCCCATACCGAAACTCAGCATAATGACAGTGATCGTATGCAGATCATATTTAAAATGATTCAAAGCAAAAAACCAGCCGGAAATATCGACAAGAGCAAGTCCGACCACAACCAGTCCCATCACACCACCGGCTCTGAATGCGACTTTCAAACCTCTATTCAAACTTACGGTCGCGGCTTGTGTAGTTCTATTGGAAGCAAGAGTCGCGGTGTTCATCCCGATCCAACCGGCAAGTCCGCTGAAAAATCCTCCGGTCAAAAAAGCCCAGGGAATCAGCCAGTGCAAGACATGCAGCACATGAGCCATGATATTAAAAACGATGAAAGCAATAACAAAGAAAAGTGCAACTCCTTTATATTGCTGTTTCAAATAAGCAAAAGCACCGTCCCGAACATGCTGCGCAATCGTCTGCATCTGCTCTGTTCCGGGATCGGACCTTTTAACACTCCGAAACAAAATATATGAAAAGATCAACGCGATAATTGCTCCGGCAGGAGCAACATACCAGATTACAGGTATCATAAATTATCCTCCAAAAAGTTTTAATTGTGTTAAAAAATTTTCAGGGTTTATTTTGTCAAGATTAGCAGATTTGAGTGCGTTTGATAATTTGTTATGTTTTATGAAATTATGATTAAGTGGTGGAGAAATCATTTGACACAAATATCGGAATATTTAAAGAAACAATAAAGTGATATTTCAAAATCACTAAAAGAAAAGAAGAAAATTCATGGGTATTAAGTGAATAAAATAGCAATAAAGGAAAAAAGTTTATGAAAAAATTAACTTTAACAATTATTATTTTGACCATTTTTACATCTATTAATCCAACAGAACAAGCAGAAGTCGGATACGCTGGAGCATTGAAGAATTTTATGCATAAAGGAGATATTTCTGCAGAATTCTCACTCTCCGAATTTGTTGGAAAAGAACACATCTATGCTCTGGGTGCGGTTGAGAAGTTGAAAGGAGAGATCCAGATATTTGATAGTGAGCCAATTATATCTTATGCTGAAAACGGTAATGTTATGTTCGACAATACTCTCAAAAAAAATGCATCTTTGATTGTTTATGCACAAGTTTCGGAATGGGAAAACATCCAGATTCCGGAAAATATCATAACTCGAAATCAGTTTGAAGAATATATCCAAAAGGCTGCAATTGACAAAAGCTTAGATATTGAGAAACCATTCTCTTTTTTAATTGAAGGTAAGATCAATTATATCGACTGGCATGTTATCGATTGGAACATAAATGATCCAGTTCATACACATGAAAAACATATGAATTCAGGTCTAAATGGTAGAATCACAGATGCAGAAGTTGTCGTTTTAGGGTTTTATTCAAATAAACATAAAACAATTTTCACGCATCATACTTCTAACCTGCACATGCATTTTAAAAAAAATGATAATTCTCTGGCAGGTCATATCGATGATATGGATTTGGGAAAAAATATGATCTTGAAATTACCAGTTTCAAATTAGTTTAAAAAAAAAATCTTTTAAAACTCCACCATCACTCCACCAACGATCATTCGTCCCCACTAATAGATATCTTCCACATCTCCGTCTGAGAGATAATTATAACTCCGGATATTTTTGTATTTCCAACGAAACTAAATAATTTTTCATTTGCTTGTGTTAACATATTTGTTATATTAATATTATGAAATGGAGCATAGAATATTATAATGAAGATGTTGAAGAAGCCATTCTAAATTTACCGGATGGCTTATTAGCTCGTTATTTACGATTGACAGATCTGATGCTCGAATTTGGTATAAATTTAGGTTTGCCACATACAAAAGCAATTAAAGAGGATCTTTTCGAACTTCGTGTAAAAAGTAAAGAAGGAATCGCGAGAATTTTTTAATGTACAAAAATCGGAAAAGTGATTATTATACTCCATGCGTTTATTAAGAAATCACAGAAAATTCCCAGAAAGGAATTTAAAATTGCTTATACGCGAATGAAAGAGGTAAAAAAACATGAATCATAACGAATTAAAAAGGAAAGCGTTAAATAAAAAAGGTGTTAAAGCGGAATATGAAGCTCTCGAGCCAGATTTCATTCTTTTGAAAAACTTGCTTTCAGCTCGCAAAAAAGCAGGTTTTAGCCAAGTAAAAATGGCAAAACTTATGGGTACAAAAGCACCTGCGATTTCTCGTCTCGAGTCCTCATTAACGAGCGGTAAACATTCTCCATCTCTTGCTACTTTGAGGAAATATGTAGAGGTTTTGGGTTATCACCTGGAAATCAGACTTGTTCGGAATTAAATGCAGCAAGAATATTTCTACAGGATTATTGTTGCTTTGGAGCGAGGAAACGAGAAAGTAATATTCCGCTATCATTATCAACTTCCCTAAAACTCCACCATCACACCCCCAATAACCATCCTTCCCCATTGATAGATCTCTTCGATCTCACCGTTATCCAGATAATTATAACTCCAGATATTTTTCGTATTGAACATATTATCGATCTCCAGGTAACTGATGATATTGATCTTATTCTCGAACCAGCGGTGTTTGATATGCAGGTCGAATCGCCGGTAAGCAGGGAAGCGTTGAGCATTGATTTCCGTATTTTCAGAAAGTAACCATCTTTTTAGAGTATCATAATAAGTCATTTCCGTATAAGGTTTTCCTCCGAGGTAACGATATTTGACGGAAATCTCCGTTTCATCGGACGGGAAGAGTCCTGTCCAGCCGAGAAAGCGCATCCATTTGCGATGTTTTTCATACCAGTCGAATTTCATGAATTCCAGTTTATAACCGAGAATGCCGGTGAATACATGCCGGTAATCAAAATCCCAGCTGAATTCTTTTTCCTCATCGCGAGGATCATACGCATTGGCAATGGAATATGCATAACTGAGCGTTCCCCAGAAATTGTCCTTCACCTTCTTCTGCAAGAAAAATTCGATTCCTTTGGCATAACCTTTTCCGACATTTACCTGCTGTGTTGACCAATCGAGAGTATCGCCGGTCGTTGCTCCGATCCCGGTCGGCACATCATAATATTTTTTGTAATAAGTTTCGACACTTGCTTTAATATCTTCCGCAAAAAGTTTATCGATCCCAAAAACGACCTGATCCGCATATTTCGGTTTCAGGTTCTTATTTTCTTCATTATAAGAAAGAGAGTAATAATCAGGATTCTGGAATTGTCTGCCTGCTCCGCAACTTAAATTTTTATTTTTGGTCAGTTTATATTTTGCTCCGAACCTGGGAGCGAGAGAGCTTTCTTTCGTATGATCAAAATGATCGAAGCGAACTCCGGCGTTGAGAGTGAATTTCCCATAATGATCTTCCCACTGCAAATATGTTCCGTATTTTTTTGGATAAATAGTTCTGCTGACCTCGTTGCTTTCACTGATCGTGTAAACTTCCAAAGTATCGATTATTTCATCAGTTTGAGGAATGTAAACAAAAACCGTATCAGGACGCATGAACTTGTCGGTCGCTGCCCGGTCGAGATTTCCGTAAATTCCTGCTTCCCAGTTTCCCAGTTTTGTATTTGGAAAATTATGTGAGTATTTCAGCTTATTATGTGCTTTGGAAGTATCTTCTTTCCAGGTTCTGGTTTCTTCGGTTTTTGCCGAACCTGCTTCATATAAATTCTGATCCCACCAATGATAATTCCTGGAAATCGTGAGCAGCGAATAACTGTTCTCATATATCTTCTTGAGAGTTGCTCCCAGAGTATATTGCCCTGATTTGGAATAAATATCGACTTCTCCTGCATCGGCGGAATAACCGGAAGTTCCTTCCTCGTGAATAATGTCGATCCAGTCATTTCCCCAGACCTGGTTAAAGGTCAGTTTCGTAAAGGGAGAGAAATTATAAACCTGTTTGGCAAAGATGGAATGATAGTTTGGAACAGCAGCCAGACCGATGCTTTCACTGATCAAACTCATAAAACTGCGGTGATAGGAAACAATGAAATTCCCTTTTTTGGAAAATAACGGACCCTCGAAATTACCGCCGTAACCAGCCATGCCGACATCGACTTTTGCTTCCAGCCTGTTCTCATTTCCATCACGAGTAGTAATATCCAGAACCGAAGAAGCTCGATCTCCATAACGAGCAGGAAACGCTCCGGCATAAAAATCGATTTCTTTTACGAACTCGGGAGTGAGAATACTGATCGGACCTCCGCCTGTTCCGGGGAAAGCGAAATGATTGGGATTCTCCATCTCGATATTATCCAGCACAAAAAGATTTTCCCCGTAATTCCCGCCGCGAACGATGATCTCATTTTCCGCATCCGAACCGGAAACGACGGCAGGAATCGCCTGGATCGAGCGTTGAATATCATAAACTCCGGAAGGCTGCGAGCGGATCTCCTCGATATCGAGAGTTTTGGAACTGACCGGAGCATTCGAGGTTTCCCGGAAATAAACTTCTTCCGTCACCGAAATACCTTCGATCTTGATCGTCTGCACTTTCATCTCGATATTGGAAATAACGGTTTGATTCGCTTTAATGATAAAATTCGGTTTGGTACGGGTTTCATATCCGATCCGCGCATAATCTATCTTATGAGAACCGACAGGAATATTCTTGACGATGTATGTTCCTTCCTGATCACAAATTCCCTTAACTTCTCCATCGATCGTTATGGAGACATTCTCGATTGGTTTTTGGGTCAGTTCATCGGTAATTCTGCCTGCGAGATGACCGAGTTGAAGATCCGCAGCAGAGAGGATCAAAGGCATTAAAAAAAGAAATACCGGAAATAATCTTGAAATTTTCATATTTTTCTCACTTCCTATATATTTTTGCAATTGATTTTTTTAGAGAAGAATTCCCGTCAATAAAATTATCAGATTTTTTACTCTCCCGGCTTGATAATTGTTTCCGTTCCGGATACAATTTTCAGGGAATAATTTTTTCATGTGTATATTTCCAATTTCTTCAGTACTTTTTTGGTATATAATATTCTCTCGATAAATTGCTTGACACCTGCATCGATAAAAAAGATTTTGCTTCCGGTTTTGATGAAAATCAACTGAAAGGATAACAATTTTATAAAGGAGCAATCATGGAAGAAAATAATGTCGAAGAAATCAACCTGTTTGATCATAATATGACTCAACTCACAAAAATGGCAAAAGAACTCGAGATAGAGGATTATAAAGGTTTGAAGAAAAACGAATTGATCCATAAGATCTTCGAGATGCAGGCAATGCAGGAAGGTCTCGCTTTTGTCAAAGGAATCCTGGAAGTTACGGATGACGGATACGGTTTCTTACGCTTCAAGCACAATAATTATACTCACGGCAGGAACGATATTTATGTTTCCAGTTCCCAGATCAAAAAATTCGGTCTGCATAAAGGTCATGTTGTCTGCGGTCCGGTGCGCGCACCCAAAGAAGAAGAAAAATACTTTGCATTGATCAGGGTGGATTCTATTAACAAGGATACTCCGCAAATAGCCAGGGAAGCAAAATACTTTGATAAATTAACACCTTATTATCCGCAGAAGAAACTGGACCTGGAAACCAAACCGACCAATGTTACTACCCGGATTATCAATCTTTTTACTCCGGTTGGGAAAGGTCAGAGAGGAATAATCGTGGCTGCTCCGAGAACCGGAAAAACAGTTATCATGCAGGAGATCGCGAATTCCATCCTGACGAACCATAAAGAAGTTTATGTGATCGTGCTGCTGGTCGATGAACGACCGGAAGAAGTAACGGAAATGAGAAATATCCTCATCCCTGAAAATTCCGAAGTGATCAGTTCCACTTTCGATGAAACTCCCAGGAATCATATCCAGGTTGCGGAAATGGCTCTGGCAAAAGCAAAAAGAATGGTCGAACTCGGACAGGATGTAGTTATAATGCTCGACAGCATCACCCGGCTTGCCCGGGCGTACAATATGGTAACTCCTTCCAGCGGAAAAGTTCTCTCCGGCGGTCTGGATTCCAATTCCATTCACCGTCCCAAAAAATTCTTCGGTTCTGCACGAAATACACTCGAACAGGGGAGTTTAACAATTATTGCGACTGCTCTTGTCGATACGGGAAGCAGAATGGATCAGGTCATTTTTGAAGAATTCAAAGGAACCGGTAATATGGAGCTGGTATTGGATCGTTCGATCAGCGACTTGCGGCTGTTTCCTGCCATCGACCTGGTCAAATCAGGGACACGAAGGGAAGAACTGCTCTTGAAAGAAGAAGAAGTAAACCGCATGTTCGTCTTACGAAAATTCCTCAAGGGAATGAGTCCTATCCAGGGAATCGAACTGCTCAGATCAAAAATGCTGAAAACAAAGAATAATTCCGAACTCCTGCAAATCATGAGCAAATAGGTTTAATTCTGGAAAAAAAATTTAAACCACTTTGAATTTCCCCTTATAAAAGGGAATAATATGGAATAAATTTTTAATCATTCGAGTGAACAAATGGAATTGCTTTCCCCTGCCGGAAGTCTGCAAAAACTGAAATATGCGATCTATTACGGAGCCGATGCTGTTTATTGCAGCGGGAAAGATTTCGGGTTAAGAGCAAAAAGCACAAATCTTTCCGACAGGGAATTGGAAGAAGCAGCTGCGTTCTGTCATTCCCTGAATAGAAAAATCTTTGTAACTGTTAATATCTTCGCGCATAATTCCGACCTGAAAAAAATCGCAGAACATCTGAATTTTCTCCAAACAATAAATATCGATGCTGTGATCGTTTCCGATCCCGGAGTTTTCATTTCAGCCATCGAAAATGCTCCTGATCTTCCAATTCATATCAGCACGCAAGCGAATGTAACCTCCTGGAAATCTGCTGAATTCTGGTTTAAACAAGGAGCAAAACGAATAATTACAGCTCGTGAATTAACCATAAATGAAATCAAGGAGATCAAACAAAAAGTACCGGAAATCGAATTGGAAATATTCGTGCACGGAGCAATGTGTATGTCCTATTCGGGACGCTGTTTGTTAAGTTCATACCTGAACAATCGAAGTGCGAATAGAGGAAATTGTACCCAACCCTGTCGTTGGAAATATGCGCTCACGGAAGAAACGAGACCCGGACAATTTTTTCCATTGGAAGAAGATAAGAACGGGACTTACATCCTGAATTCCAAAGACCTTTGTTTATTCGACAGGTTGGCAGAAATCAAAAATGCAGGGGTCGATTGTATCAAGATCGAAGGTCGGATGAAAAGCCTTTATTATACAGCAAATCTAACCCGAACTTACCGGGAAGCACTGGATTTGATAGATAATGGAAAAACACTTTCCGATGATTTAAAAGCCGAACTCGATAAAGTCAGTCACCGCATTTATTCGGAAGCCTTTTTCGAACATTTCGATTCGATTCAAACCCAGAATTACGCTTCATCATCCTACATCAGAAATTTCCAATTTATCGGAGAGATCAGCAAAGTATCCGATTCGTTTATCGAAATCGACTGCAAGGCAAAATTCAGTGTGAGAGACGAGATCGAGATCATTTTTCCTAATAGAGAACAAGATCTGATCATCAAAGTTGAAGAAATTCTGAATGAAGAAAATGAACCTGTAGAATTTTCCAAACCAAATGAAATCATAAAATTAAATTTGAGGGATTTTAAAAATCTCGATTGTTTTGAGTATGGAATTGTTAGAAAAAAAATAAAATGGTAAAAAAAATATTATTTCTATTTTTACTCATATTAAATTGCTTTCTTTTTTCGGAGGAAAATCCGGAAGAGATATTCAAACGAGCAAAATCTGAATTTATTAGAAAGGATTTTGTCCAGACATTTGAATACCTGGCAGAAAAATATCCGGATCATTTTTATGGTCAATTATCATTTTTAGAACTCGCAAAAGTCAAATTATTGGAAAGGAAATATGAAGATGCTTTAATGCATCTGAAAAAGATCCGTCACTCTGAGATCGAAGATAAAGAGTTTTGGATGGCAAAAGCATATCTGAAAAATAATGAAAATGATAATGCTATCGTTGCTGCCCAGAATTTCATTTTCACTGCGAGGGACAATCAGAAGATCGAAGAATCCTATTTCATTATTGCCGAAGCCTATCTGAACGATAAAATTTACCAGCGAGCTTTGAACACCCTCGAATCTTTACGAACTTCCAAATATATTGCTAACCATATTCCTCTTTTGCATTATAAGATCGGATTTTGTAATGAACAAATGGGCAAACACGAGAATGCCCTGCGTTCTTATCAGAAACTAAAAATGGATTTTCCTTATGATCAATACAGTTATTTAGCAGAGGACAGGATCAATAACCTGATCCGAGGAAATCAGTTCGAGATCGATTTGAACGGTTTCGAAATTGTGCAGACAAAAAAAGAAACAAATAATATAATCGGAAAAACTAATTCTTATTTGCAGGCGGGTGCATTCGGTTCTGAAAAAAATGCTGAAAATTTTAGGGCAACGATCGAGAGTTTGGGATTTGGATCGATAATTTTCACTAAAAATAAGAACGGGAAAATTTTATTCGTTGTTGCTGCCGGTCCTTTTGAAAATAATGATAAACTGCAGAAAGCAAAAAAAACTTTAGAAACGAATAATATCGATTCGTTCGTAATTAAAAGGTAAATAAATGATTGCGATGAGAAAATTTCCCCCAATTGTTTTCTACCAACTAATTTCGTAAAGATAGAAATTAAGAGTTATTTGAGATTAAATGAAATTTGGGAATGAAAGGGGAGAGGAATCATCAAATAATTGTGAAAGTTTGCGAAACAAATGTATTTGATTTTATTATTTCCTCTGTTCCGTTTTGTGTCTTTAGTGCTTCTTCGTGGCAATTAAATCCCTGGAAATCAGTGAGTAAATAAAATGGTTGAAAAAAAGAAACTCACCCCGATGTTAAAACAATTTATGGACATCAAGAACCAGCATCCGGACAAGTTGCTGCTTTTCAGGATGGGTGATTTTTATGAAACCTTTTTCGAGGATGCAAAAACAGCTTCCAAAGTTCTGGGAATAACACTCACGACCCGCGATAAAAATGCTAAAAATCCGGTTCCGCTTGCCGGATTTCCATATCACGCTCTCGATAATTATCTTGATAAATTAGTTAAAAACGGTCTGAAGATAGTCATTTGTGAACAGGTCGAAGATCCGAAACTGGCAAAAGGTCTGGTTAAGCGGGATGTTGTCGATATCATCACGCCGGGATCGATCATCGACGGTAAATTCATCGATAAGATCGAGAATAATTTCCTGGCAGCCGTCTATAAAACCAAAAAAGAGAAAATGATCGGATTTTCCGTGATCGATGTTTCCACTGCTGATTTTCTTTTTTCCGAAATAACTCAAGAACAACTGAAAAACGAGATCATGCGGTTAAAACCGACTGAAATTATCGTGGAAAACGAGAGAATCGAAACAGAAATAAAAAACCTGGGTTTCGAATATGAACCGACGATCACTATTTTTGAAAGCTGGTATTTCGATCATGAAGAAGCAGAACGGCTCCTGAAAGATCACTTCAATGTCTCGACTTTGGAAGGATTTGGAGCGACAAATAAACCTTTGGGAATCACGGCTGCCGGAGTAGCTCTCGCTTATATTCGTTCTTTGAAAAATGAAAACCTGAAACATATTTACCAACTCCGTTATTATTTTTTAGAAGATTTCCTGCAGCTCGATGAAATTTCCCGCCGCAACCTGGAATTAACAAGATCGATGCGCTCTCAAACCCGGTTCGGAACTTTGATCTCCATTCTGGACAAGACGCAAACCCCGATGGGAGCAAGAAAACTCCTGGATTGGATGTTGAATCCCCTGATCGATAAAGGTAAGATCAAACAGAGACTCGATGCAGTCGAAAATTTTAAGGATAATATCGCTTATACAAATGATTTGAGAAAACTGCTGCATACGATCGGGGATCTCAGCAGGTTGATCAGTAAAGTCGGAACTCTGCGCGTTAACCCGCGTGATCTGATCTCTTTGAAAAATTTCCTGTCAACTGCTCCGTTATTAGCAGAAATATTGAACGAATTTGATAATACTTTTATAAAATTCTGGCAGGAAAAAATAGGAGATTACGCAGAGATCATCAAGATCATAGAAACTTCCATCATCGAAAATCCTCCACTCCTGATCACTGAAGGAAAAATCATCAAAGACGGTTATAACGAATATCTCGATGAATTGCGGGAGATCAGCAAAAGCGGTAAAGGCTGGATCGCAAAATTGGAAGATTATGAGCGAAAAAAAACCGGGATTCCAAACCTGAAAGTCAATTATAATCGTGTTTTCGGATATTTTATCGAAGTTACGAATACACACCGGAAAAAAGTTCCCGATTATTATATTCCAAAACAAACCCTGGTCAATTCCGAACGCTTTATCAGTCCGCAACTGAAGGAATATGAATCAAAAGTGCTGGGTGCGGAAGAGCGGATAAAAAACCTGGAATACGAACTCTTCCGGAAAATCCGGGAACAACTTTTCAGGAAAGTCGAGCAGATGCAGCATTTCGTTGAGGTTGTCGCTCATCTCGATGTGCTTTCCAACCTGGCTTTTATCGCTTATCATAATAATTATGCGAAGCCGGTTTTCAATGATGAAGGAATTGTTCAGATTCGTGAGTGCCGTCATCCGGTAATCGAGAAATTACTGGAAAATGAAGAATTCATTCCCAACAATGTCGATCTCGACGATATGGAAAATAAGATCGCTCTGATCACCGGTCCGAATATGGCAGGAAAATCGACTTATTTGCGACAGATTGGCTTGATCGCGATTTTGGCTCAAATGGGAAGTTTTGTCCCGGCAGAATTCGCGGATCTTCCGATCTTTGATAAGATCTTCACGCGTGTCGGAGCATCCGATAACCTGGCAATGGGACAGAGCACCTTCCTCGTGGAAATGATCGAAACCGCTAATATCCTTAATACGGCAACTCCAGAATCTCTTATTCTCCTCGATGAAATCGGACGAGGAACCAGCACTTTCGACGGTTTGAGTCTTGCCTGGTCTATTGTCGAACATATTCATAATAATCCGAAAATCTCTGCGAAAACCCTTTTTGCGACTCATTATCACGAACTTACGGAGCTGGAAAATATCCTGCCCGGAGTTAAAAATTTCAACATCGCCGTGAAAGAATGGAATGACAAAGTTATTTTTATCAGGAAGATCGAAAGAGGAAGTGCAGACCAAAGTTATGGAATTCAAGTAGCCAGACTCGCCGGCATTCCAAACAAAGTAATCAAACGGGCAAAAGAGATCTTATCCAACCTGGAAGAACACGAATTGAGTCCGCAAGGTTTGACTGCAATCTCGAAAAAACAACTTGTCAGGGAATCCAATCAACTCGATATTTTCGATGCCATCATCGATAAAGCGGAAAAGAAAAACGAGATCCTGGAAGAAATTAAAAAACTCGATATAGAGAACTTGACTCCGAGACAGGCAATTCAGAAATTGTTTGAGTTGCAGGAGAGATTGTAATGAAAACTTGCTAAATTTTAAAATTTGGCAAGTTTTAAACAAATACAGGAGGAATCATGCATTTTAAATTATTATCAAATGAAGATATGAAAGCGATCGATACTTTAAAAGAATTTCACGGAGGAGCAAATCATATCGTCAAAACGATCAAAGGGATGAGAGATTTTGAAAACCGGAAAAAAATCCTTGCTAACAAAGGTTTTGGCAAAATGATCGAGGAAGCGGAAGAACTGGTTAAAAAATTCCCCAAAATTACTGATTTTGAGAAAGAGAACAATATTTCTTATCATGACAAAATGGGAATTGCAACCTCCCAGGTTTCCGGCTGGCAGGGAGCAAAAGTAACTCATCACGCCATGAAAAGAATTGCTCAAAGTGCAAATGAGGATGTTCCTTGTTTTGTACCATCGGAATTCATTTCAGTTGTCGCTCTTACTGATAATTATATCTATAACGGGGACTTGATGGCAACATTGACGATGAGCGAAAACATCATGAAAGCTTCGAAATTCTGCAGCACAAATTTGATCGGTATTCCGCATCCGGAATCCCGTTTCAAAGATTTGGAAAAAGTAACCGGTAAAAAATTCGAACGAGCAGACCTGGGAAACGGAATGTCGGCTTTACTTCTCAAAAACCAGGGAACTTTTTTTGGAAATTTCGGCGGGATCGAAGTTGCGAACGACAATCACCTGTTTTACCTCGATGGAATTACACGGACTGCGTTATCTACAGGAAACGATTTTTTCCTGAATCCAAGCTGGAGCACGATCGTCGCTGTTTGTTATTACGGCAGGGATATTCCTAATCTCGATATTAAAATTTCGATGCTGCTCTCGACCCAAAATATGATGCAGTTCCGGATGCTCCTGAACATAATGAAAGAATATCTAAGAGATGACAACACTTCTCCTCTTTATGAGATCAACATCGGGAACGGAGCAACTGCGGAAACTTTCATCCAGGCTGCAAAAGAACTGAAAGCAAGCGGTATCAGAGGTGTAAGTCTCGCTGCTCATATTTATATCAATCCCGACCTGGGAATGGCAGACTTTAACTGGACGAAATATATGTATCAAGTTCTGGAAAACGGAACAGATATGACCTACAAATACGAAAGCGACGGAACTGCCAGGGAAATGGATACTATGGAAGCGTATTTTCTTTCCGAAGAGGACCGAGATGCAAGCGCTGAAAAGATCGGTGATGTAATCTTTTACAAATCTCTGCAGGCAACAAGAGACGGGATCGAGATGATGAAGAAAGGGATCAAACCGGTATTTGGTGGGAGTTCTTATTAGATGAACTGGTTGAAATAGCTGAACTCATGATTAGGAATGAAAGGAATGCTGCGGAAGTTCATCTAATAGAATGTGTAGATGATAACTTTCGCAAAATCACCTTTAAGGTTGATAAAAATGGTAAATCGATTCAAGGAATTCATCAATGTCTTAAAAGCATTAGATGATCAAAATGTTGATTATATCTTGATCGGTGGAATAGCAGTTATTCTACACGGTTATGAAAGATTAACAACTGATATTGATCTGTTTCTGGAAAATAAAAAAGAAAATATTAAGAAATTAAAGAAAGCATTAGAATCGATTTTTGATGATCCATCTATTGAAGAAATATCATCAGAGGAGTTAAATAAATACCCTGTAATCAGATATGGAACTCCGAACGGATTCAATATAGATATTATGACGAATATTGGAGAGATATTTTCGTATGATGATCTGGAATATGAAACTATTGAATATGAAGGAATAAAAATTAAACTTGGAACTCTGGAAACCCTAATCAAGATGAAGAAGGATACAATGAGGTATAAAGATCGGGCAGATTATTTGTTCTTAAAAGAATTACAAAAGAAAAAAGGAAATCCTGATAAGTAGAATTATTGTGTCCATTTTAGAATGAAATCTTAAGAATATAAAATAAAAAAAAATGCCAGTTTTCAAATACAAAACATTCGAAGAAGCAGAAAAGTCTTTATGGAATTTCCATCCTGACGAGGAATATTTCAAAAGAGTTGTTCAATTATGGGATTTTGCCAATGAACTTTCTCCCATAAATTATCCTTCCGGTATTTTCAAATTCAAATCGATTAAGGAAGCAAATGAACATCGTCATAAAATTGAAATTGAGAATGCTCGAAAAAGATACAAGAAATTGCGCCAAAATTGCAACAGTTAATTCTCTGATTAACAGATGAAACCCGAAAACCAAACATTCGAATATAGAGAAGAACTCAACGACGGAGTTTTTAAAACAATCTCTGCTTTTGCTAATACTAATGGTGGAGAAATAATTGTTGGAATCTCAAACAAGGAGGAAGTAAAAGGTCTAAACATCACGAACAAGGAATTTGAAGATTTTACGAACAGGGTTGTTCACCTGCTGGGAATTCATCCGGAAATGAAATTGTCCGAACTTGAAGATAAAACAGTGATGAAGATCCATATACGGAAATCCAATCAGCCGATCTCTTTTCGAGGAAAATATTACAAACGGGTTGGAAACACGACCCGGTTGATGAAAGATAAAGAACTGCGCGATTTTTTTATCAAAGGAGTGAATTGGGATAGTTTTACCGGAAATTATTCTTTTGATGAGATCGATGAAGAGTCTATAAGAAAATTCCTGCGTTTAGCAATTTATAACGGAAGATTGAGTTCTGCCCGAGAACAGGATGATCCAAAGAATATTCTCGAACGGTTGAAATTGACCGATTCAGGCAGGATTACCAATGCGGCTCTTATCCTGTTTGGAAAAGATCCGCAAAAATATTTCATCAATGCGGTTGTGCGGATCGGTCGTTTCAAAGATCAAGCTACAATTATTGGAGATAAAAAAATCGAAGGAAACCTGTTTAAAATTGTAGAGGAAGCGGAAAATACGATCAAACAATTCATCAATGTCAGATACGAGATCAAAGATTCATTTGCGTAAAGAGATCTGGGATTATCCATTAACGGCGATCCGTGAAGCGCTGTTCAATGCCATCATCCATCGAGATTATTTCAAATCTAATATTCAAATCCAAATCAAGATCTTCGATGATTTCATCTGGTTTTATAACCCGGGAATTCTGCCGGAAGGATTGACTGTCGAGAAACTGAATGGAGTTCATCCTTCCATTACTCGCAATCCCCTGATCATGAATGTCTTCTATTTGGCAGGATTTGTGGAAGAATATGGTTCCGGTTTCGAGAGAATCAAAAATGCTTTCAAAGAACAGGATTTGCCGGATCCCGAGATATCGATAGATAATTCGGGTTTTATTCTGCAATTTAATAAAAAGGAAGAACTTCCTGATATTGAAAATTTAAATGAACGACAGAAGAAAGCAGTTGATTACCTGATAAAAGAAGGACGAATTTCCAATAAAATCTATCAGGAAATAAATAATTTAACAAGAGAAACTTCAAAAAGAGATTTAGCGGAAATGGTGGAAAAGGGATTTTTATTAAGGATTGGTGATGGCAGGTCAGTATCTTATGTGCTTAAAGAATAAAAATTATTTTAGATATTTAGATAAGTGGGTCAAATGGTTCATAATCGGGTCATAAATGGGTCAAAGAATTGTAACTTTCAAAAGGAGATAAATTAATGATCAAAAACTGGGAATCAAGGTTTTCCGATAATATCAGAAATTTCGGAGGTTATTCCATCGGTAAAACACTTAAATATTTAAAAGATCCCTCCATCATTTCATTAGCAGGAGGACTTCCCTCACCGGATATGTTCCTTAAAGCGAAAATGAAAGATGTTTCCAAAAAAAGACTGGAAGAAGATGCGAATGCAATCATGCAGTATTCTGCTATCAAAGGTGATAGTCGTTTACTCGAGGAAGTGATAAAATTCCTGGAAAAAGATAACATTACGATCACCGAAGATAATTTACTGATCACAACTTCCGGTCAGCACGGACTCGATCTGGTAGGAAGGTTATTCCTTGATGCCGGTGATCATGTATTAGTTGACAGACCGACCTTTGCCGGAGCGATAGTTGCTTATCAAATGGAACAAGCAAGATTTTCCGGAGTGAATATCCAAAATGACGGTTCCGATATCGAAGGATTTCGTTTGCAGATCGGAGAACTCCAAATGCAGGATAAAAAACCGAAATTCATCTATGTTGTTCCTGATTTTCAAAATCCTTCCGGAATTACGATGAGTTATAAAAAAAGAGAAGCACTTCTCGATTTGAGTAACGAATATGAAATTCCGATCATAGAGGACAGTCCGTATCGTGATCTTAGATATTCCGGAGAGACGATTCCCTCGATCTTCGCTCTCGATCAAAAAAGAAAAGGCGGGAATGTCATCGGTCTTTATACTTTTTCCAAATTATTCTGTCCGGGAATGCGGGTTGGATTCAATATCGGACCAAAAGATGTGATCCAAAAAATGATGAATATCAAAGAGGGAAATGTTTTAAATACTCCAAAGTTCAATCAAGATATGTGCACGGCATTTTTGTCGGAAATGGGTTTGGAAGAACATATCAAGAAATGCAGGAAATACTACAGCGAAAAGTTAGACCTGTTTTTAAATACGATGGAAGAATATTTTCCTCCCGAAATGGGAGTAACCTGGACAAAACCCGAAGGCGGGCTTTTCTTATGGGTCTCTGTTCCAAAGCATATCGATACTTATGAATTATTTTATGAAGCGATCGAATACAAGGTTGCTTTCGTTCCGGGAGAAGTTTTTTATGGAGAAAATCCCGATAGGAACAATATGAGGATTAATTTTTCGTATGCTTCGAAAGAGCAACTCGCAGAAGCTGTGAAACGATTATCAAATTGTATAAAAAGTAAAATATAAAAAAAATGCTCCCGGATTTCACGGATAAGAAATGAGTGCTCCTTCTTGTTCCTGAATTCCATTTAGGAACACAATTGGACAAGAAATTCCATTTCGATCTCTTATCCATCAAAAATGGATCGAAGTAGAACTTCTCAAACGATTTCTTTCCCAAATGCAATTTGGGAATGAGTAAAGACTGTTCATGTTCGCGTCCATTAGCGAAGATTAGCGGTAAAAAAATCCGGCTTTGTCAATACTACGCCGTGATAAAGGAGAAAATTAAATGAAATTAGCCTTATTAGGATTCGGAACTGTAGGACAGGGAATTTGTGAAATCCTGCTGGAAAAGAAAAATTATTTGAAGGAAAAATACGATTTCGATTTCGAGATTGTGGCAGTTGCCGATTTTGCTTACGGAAATGTCTATAATCCTGATGGATTGGACATTTCACTAATGCTCGAAGAAGCAAAAGCAAAAAAGAAATTCAGCAAAGATGTTGTCGTTTGGGATAATCTCAAACTCATCAGAGAATGTAATGCCGATGTTCTCTGCGAACTCACCTTTACGGATTTGAATACCGGCGGACCGGCAATCGATCACTGTAAAGCGGCTCTCGAAACCGGAAAAAATGTTGTTACCAGCAATAAAGGACCAGCAGCACTGAAATACCCGGAACTAAAAAAACTTGCTGATAAAAACAGTGTGAAATTCCTGATCGAAGGAACTGTCTGTGCCGGAACTCCGGTCATCAATTTAACCGATGGACCTCTTGCAGGTTGTGAGATTTCCAGGATTCGCGGTATCCTGAACGGAACAACGAATTATATGCTTTCCGAGATGGAAAAAGGAATGGATTATGATGAAGTCCTTAAAGTTGCTCAGGAACTTGGTTATGCGGAAGCAGATCCGACTGGAGATGTGGAAGGTCATGATGCGAGGGGAAAAGTAACGATCCTGGCGAATATCGTGATGGGAGCAGAACTCGATATCTCCGATGTTTCCTGTGAAGGGATCACAAAAATAACTTCTGACGATATCCAAAAAGCAAAGGATAAAAACGCACGCTGGAAATTGATCGGTGCGGTCGAAAAAAAAGACGGCAAAGTGATCGGTTCGGTTGCTCCGGAAATGGTCGATCTTTCGCACCCTCTTGCAGGTGTGATGGGAGCGACGAATGCTCTTACCTTCACGACCGATCTACTCGGTGATGTAACGATCGTCGGTCCGGGAGCGGGAAGGATCGAAACCGGGTTTTCAATTTTGACTGATATTATCAGGATTCATCGAGGATAGATTAAACACTGAAAAGCACTGAAGAACACTGATATCGTCATTTAGAGTAATCTTCCGGTTTTTCTTGCGAAGAATCTTTTTTAGTTCAACTCATCACTTTATCCCTTTTCTTTGGAAGAGAAGGGAAACTGAAGTCATCCCTCTCTTTGAAGAGAGGGAGTGAGGGTGAGCAGAAAATAATTTTGGAGGAAATAAATGTCGTACACAGGAAAATGGTTGAAGATCGATCTTTCAACAGGGAAATCTGAAATAGGAAAAACAGATAGAACTTTATTGGAAAAATATATTGGCGGGAAGGGGCTCGGTTTTGCATTATTGGATAAAATTGCTCCCAATCCGGATCCTTTCTCAACAGAAAATCCTTTGATCTTCGTCAACGGACCTTTCACCGGAACAAAAATCCAAACCAGCGCCAGAACAGTTTTAGTCAGTAAATCGCCGTTAACCGGTTCGATCCATGATTGCAATTGCGGAGGGAATTTCGGTCCTGCTTTAAAGCGAGCAGGTTATGATTTTCTGATAATTACGGGAAAATCTGAAAAACCGGTTTATGTTTATATATATGAAGATCAGATCGAGATCAAAGATGCTTCTGAATTTTGGGGAAAAGGGATTTTCCAAATGAATGACGAATTATTAGAAACTCATAGAGGAAAAGATCCAAGAATTGCTGCTATCGGACCTGCTGGAGAAAATCTATCCAAAATCGCCTGTATCGGAGTCGATAAGCATCGTCAATTCGGCAGAGGTGGACTCGGTGCAGTGATGGGTTCCAAGAAATTAAAAGCAATTGTCGTGGACGGAAATGTTCCCATCGAATATGATGATGAAGAGCGGTTCAAAAAGACCAATTCCCAATTCACAAAAGATATTCTCGCTAATGATGGTGTGAAATTCCGGCGTGTAAAGGGAACGATGAAATGTGTGCGCAGCGGTCAGGAATACGAATTTCTTCCTACGAAAAATTTTCAGAAATGCACTTTTGACGATTTCGAAGGAATTTCTTCCGAAACTGCTCGCAAAGAACTAAATTGGGAAGATACGAGTTGCTTCAATTGTGCGATCCGATGTTCAAAATGGGCGAGATGGAACGGACACGAAATCGAAGGTCCCGAATATGAAACTACTGCTTTTCTCGGATCCGGTTGTGAAATTTCCGATATTAAAAAAGTAACGATCTCGAACGAAATCTGCAATGATCTCGGTTTCGATACGATCAGTGCCGGAGTAACCTGCTCATTTGCGATGGAATGTTTCGATAGAGGATTGCTCGGAGATTGGAACGGATTGGATTTGAAATGGGGAAATGCCGAAGCTCAACAGAAGTTACTTAAATTAATGGCAATGCGAAAAGGTGTCGGAAGTATTTTTTCCGACGGAACACGAATCGCTGCTCAAAAGATTGGAAAAGGAAGCGAAGAATTTGCGATCAATGTTTTCGGAATGGAAATTTCCGGTGTGAATCCGCTCGGAAGTTTAACGATGGGAGTTTCACTATCCATTTCGGATTTTGCCAGTCACACCCGGCTTTGGTGTACGGAAGCAGAAATGGGACCGGATTTCAGGATCGAGGATATTCCGCAAACCGTTGTCGATGGTCAAGATGAGATAAATACGCGTAATAGTCTGACTATCTGCGATTTTGTACCTCTCGGACTGGATCGCATGGCTCCCCTTTTGAATGCAGCTACCGGATTGGATTTTACTGAAGATTCATTAAAAAAGATTGGAAGACGGATCACTCATCTGGCTCGCAGATATAATTTAAGAAACGGAAGAACTTATGAAGATGACATCATACCGGAAAGATTCTTCAAAGAAGAATCACAATCCGGATTTATGAAAGGAAGAGTTCTGGATAAAGATTTCTTCAAAGGTCTCATCAGAAAAGTTTATGAAATTCGCGGTTGGGATGAGAAGGGTGAACCGACTGAAGAAACGATAAAAGAATACGGTTTATAAGATAAAGGACTTCTGATTGTCAGGTTTCCGTATAACATCCGAATATTCTCGAAGTGAGTTGGATCAATATTCGGAAGAGTTTCATTCATTCAAAATTTGATTGGAGACAAAAATGCAAAAAGGTGCCTACACATTATTAATAACACCATTCAAAGAGGATTTGTCGATCGATGAAGATGGTCTGAAATTACTTGTACAAAGGCAGATCGAAGCAGGAATCCACGGCATCGCACCTCTCGGTGTTACCGGGGAAAATACTTTGTTAACAGACGATGAAGTAAATAAAGTTCTGCAGATCGTTGTCAATGAAGCAAAAGGAAAAACTCGAATAGTTCCCGATCTCTGCGTGATGAGTTTATGGAAAGCGATCGAAAGAGCAAAACAATTCGCAGATCTGGGAGCGGATTTTATCTGTGTTTTTGCTCCGTATTTTGTGCTGCCGAAACCGGCTGGAGTAATCGAATTTTATGAAAAACTCGCAGATGCTTCCGCAGTTCCGATAATGCTGCACAATGCCCAAGCGAGAACAGGAATAGATCTGACTCCTGAAACAACTGCGCAGCTGGCTATGCATCCGAATATTACCGGAATTAAAGACGGTAACAAGAAACTCGATCATCTGGCAAAAGTTCTTTATCTGACGAAAGACGAGGATTTTGAAGTATTCACAGGAAAAGATACAACAGCTTTTCCTTTCGCTGCTTTCGGGGGAAGCGGTTCATTCACGGTTTCGGGAAATGTCGTGCCCAAAGTGATGAAGGAAATGCTGGAGTTTGCCCTTTCCGGGAATTTTGATAAAGCAAAAAAAATACATCTCGAATATTATGGTCTTTTCGAAGCGATCCGTTTTGAAACTAATCCGATGGCTGCCAAAAGAGCATTGAATTTGATGGATCTTCCTGCCGGAAGTTTGCGATTGCCGTTAACCGAATTGAGTGAAGCAAAAACTGAAAGATTAAAATCGATCATGAAAAAACGGGGTTTGATTTGAAAGAAATCTATCTACGAGCGCCTGCTACAACTGCCAATGTCGGTCCCGGATACGATATCTTCGCTTTAGCATTGGAAGAACCTTTCGATGAGATCAAACTCAAATTAAATACTTCCGGAAAAATCAGGATCAAGTTAGCAGGAGAAAAGCAGGATATTCCAATTAACCCAAACGATAATACAGCCGGTCTTTCTATTCAGGAACTTCTAAAAAGGAAAAAAATCAAGCAGGGAATCGATGTTCGAATCATCAAAAAAGTTCCTTCCGGTTGTGGATTGGGAACGACTGGTGCTGCTGCCTCTGCTTGTGTTTTTGGACTGAACAAATTATTGGATTTGGGTCTTTCCAATAATGAAATGATAGATATCGCCCGTTTCGGAGAAATCGCTTCCGGAGGTTCTCCTCACGCCGATAATGTAGCTGCTGCTCTTCTCGGTGGATTCATCCTCATCAAAAGTTATGATCCTATCGATGCTTTGAAATTAGAAATACCGGAATTTCCGATAATTCTCGCTGTTATCAGGAAAAGTCAGCGGACGACGAGAGGATTCATCTCTTACGATATTGGAGAAGCAAAATTAAAAGAACAGATCGCTCATTGTTCCGCTGTAATTCATTCCATCCACACGAACAATATCAAGGAATTCGGGAAAGCAATTAATACCGACCATATTGCGGAACCGATAAGAAGTACAGCTATTCCTGATTACTTTCAGATAAAAAATAATCTTCTCGATTCCGGTGCTTTTGGTGTAAATATCAGTGGTGGCGGCTCATCTGTGTTTGCGATCTGTCCTGAAAAAAAAATCGAAAAGATAGTTCAAATTATGGAGAAAGAATTATCAAAAAATTTTCATTTTATCAGAATTATCAAAACAAAAATCAGTAATCTGGGAGTTAAGGAAATTTCCTGAAAAATTTTTTTAAGAAATATGGGATTCAAAATTAAATCAATAAATCACCAATTTTCACTCGTTAAAAAATTCTTTTATATGTAGAAAAAGATCAAATAAGCGAATATCTATTGGTCAACAAATCGACAAATTTAATAATATGATCATTGTCAGCGCTTGTTTAGCCGGAATAAACTGCAGATACGACGGTAAGAATAATTCGGAACAAAGAATTATAGAAATGGTCAGGAACGGTAAAGCGATTCCGGTTTGCCCGGAACAATTAGGCGGATTGCCGACTCCTCGTTTTGCTGCGGAAATTAGCGGACAAAAAATCATCACTAAAAATGGTAAAGATGTTACGGATTATTTTCTGAAGGGAGCCTTGGAAACACTGAAAATCGCAAAAATGGTAAAATGCCGAAAAGCGATCTTAAAATCACATTCACCCTCCTGCGGTTCAGGAAAAATTTACAACGGGACCTTTTCGGGAAAATTGATCGATGGTAATGGTATTTGTGCTCAAATTCTTAAAAACCACAATATCGTTGTTGTTACGGAAAATGAAATCTAAAGTTATCAAACGGAAAGTGCGTAATAGATCGAATATTGAAATATAATACTCGATTTTTCCTGTGAATATTGATCCTTATTGGAAATACGCTTGATGAATTCAGAAAAGTCTGGTGTTATATTTTTCTTTGGGATTTGTTTTTTGTGATTTGGAATTTACCAAAAAAAAACCTGCTGTGTTAAGAACAGCAGGTTACTAAACCCTTAACAGAAAATTTGAGGATTACTTATTTTTCTTCTTATGCCTGTTTTTTCTGAGTCGTTTTTTTCGTTTGTGATTACTTATTTTGTATCTTTTCTTTTTTTTCCCGCAGGGCATTAAACCTCCAACTTTCTATTTGAGAATGCTTTTGTTAGATTCATTTACTTCGTCCTTGAATGCTCTTGAGAATTTAAAAGTCGGAACAACTCTTTTGGGAACAACTACTTTTTCTTCAGTTTTGGGATTTCTGCCTATCCTTTCTTTGCGAAGTTTCAATTTGAAAGTCCCGAATCCCCTGATCTCAATGTGTTTTCCATCTTTCATAGAATCTTTAACTGATTCTAAAAAGGCGTCGATTGCTAAAGCGACATCTTTGCGTATAATACCAGTTTCCGCTGAAACTATCCTGACTAAATCTGCTTTTGTCATAATATCTTACTCCCTAAATTTTTGTTCTCAATTTAAAAACCACTTTTTCCTGTCAAGCACTTTTTCTGTAACTGATAGAAAAATAATATCTTACAATCTAAAATGATGTATATCTGCATTTTCGAGGAATAATACCGGTCTTATTTCCCTCTTTCAGGAAATTCTCAAGGTTTATTTTTGTACCGATTTTATGAATTAATCCCTGAAATGCAAGCAAATAATATATTGACAGCTAATATGCTGTTTATTATTTGGATTTGTATTTTTTGGAGGATAAATGGATAATATCATAAAATTCGGTTTAGTCGGTTGCGGAAGAATTTCTTCCAAACATTTTGATGCTGTGTCCAAATTGGAAAATGCAGAAGTTGTTGCCTGTGTTGATATTATCAAACAGAGAGCTGTCGGTGCAGCTGCTAAATATAACATCAAATCAGTTTACAGCAGTTATGAAAAATTGCTGGCTGATGAAAATCTGGATGCTGTCTTGATTTGTACTCCGAGTGGTTTACATCCCGAAATGGGAATTCAGGCTGCCGAGAAAAAATTACATGTGATCACAGAAAAACCGATGGCAATCAACTTAAAATCTGCCGATGCTCTGGTAAAAGCATGCGACAGAAATAATGTCCAATTATTCGTGGTTAAACAAAACCGGTTGAATCCGACTATCCGGTTGTTAAAAAGAGCAATCGATAAAAACAGGTTCGGACGACTTTTCAGTGCTAATGCAACAGTTCGCTGGTCTCGTCCTCAAAGCTATTATGATCTGGCAAAATGGCGGGGAACCTGGGAATTCGACGGAGGAGCATTCATGAATCAGGCATCGCATTATTTTGACCTGATCCAATGGTTGATGGGTCCTATTGAATCTGTCATGGCTTTTACCAATACAATAAATCATTCCATCGAAACAGAAGACCAGGGAACCGGAATAATTCACTTTCGTAATGGAGCCCTCGGTACAATCGAAGTCAGTATGAATATTTTCCCTCGAAATTTTGAAGGTTCGATCACAATCATGGGAGAATCCGGAACAGTAAAAATCGGTGGAATTGCCGTAAATAAGATCGAACACTGGGAATTCAAGGATTACGACGATGACGATAAATTAATTGAAGAAGCAGCAACAAACCCGGAAAACATTTATGGATTCGGTCATACGGGTTTTTTGAAAAATGTCATAGATTCCCTGCAGGGGAAAGCAGAAGCAAATACTGATGGTAGAGAGGGCAGGAAATCGCTGGAATTAATACTGGCAATGTATGAATCTTCAAGAACCGGAAAAAGAATTGCTCTTCCGTTAAGGAAATAAAAACGAGGTCTAATTTGTTAGTTCAGGAATATTTTAAAAGTAGAAAAGAAATGCTCGAAGAAACTCTGGAAAAATTATTAGCTCCGGCTAATCAATATCCTACTTCATTACATGAAGCAATGAGATATTCTGTATTCAATGGTGGAAAACGGCTAAGACCTCTATTATTTTTCGCCACCTATGAAATGTTAATTGGAAGAAAAAACATTAACAGACTTGAAAGATTACTCCCCGCAGCTTGCGCTATTGAATTAGTACACGCTGCTTCGCTTGTTCATGATGATCTTCCCAGCATCGATAATTCCAGCGAAAGAAGAGGAAAACCGAGCTGCCATATCAAATTCGGAGTTCCGACAGCAATCCTGACCGGCGATGCTCTGATCACCAAAGCTTTCGAAATTCTGACATTAATAAGAAATAAAAAAGATGCCTTGAATTGTATATACATCCTGACTCATGCAATTTCAACCCGTGGTATGATCGGAGGTCAGGCAGTCGATATTCTTTCAGCAAAAAAGAAAATCAATATTAATGTCCTGCGCTATATCCATCTTAAAAAAACCGGAGCACTATTACAAGCTTCGATGGAACTTGCTTGTGTTCTTTTTGGAGCAGAAGAAAATGTAACAATTACTTTGGGAAATTTTGCTCTAAATATCGGTTTGGCTTACCAGATCGTCGATGATATCCTGGATGAAGTAGGAAGTTTCGATGTTTTAGGAAAAACTCCCGGAAGTGATAGAAGAAACTACAAAGCAACTTATCCTTCTCTGATCGGTTTGGAAAAATCAAAAAAATTAGCTGAAAAACTTCTCAGAGATTCCAATAATTTGATTAAAAATATGAAAAATAACGACATCTTGATCGAATATGTCAATATGATCAAAGACAGGTTACCTTAATTTTTTCCATGCCTTTTTTTAAGATAATCCGACCTTTTAACTGCCTTTTTGTAGCCATAACCGTTATTTTCGGAGCATATTACAAAAGTTCCGGTATTTCTTACGATCCTGTTTTTTTTGCTGTCTTATCAGCTTTTATGATTGCTGCGGGAGGTTATGTCATCAATGATTTTTTTGATCATAAGATCGATCTTATCAACAAACCAAAACGAATGCTTCCCTCAGGTCGCATGAAACCGAAAATCGCCCTGAACTTTGCCGTTATTCTACTCATAACCGGAATTCTATCCAGTTTTTTTACAGCAATTTTTTTTTGTATTTTGATCGCTGTCTCGAACAGCTTGCTTCTCTTTTTTTATGCTAAATATTTCAAAAAAAAAATCCTGCTTGGAAACCTCGTCGTTTCCTGGGCAGCCGCTTCAACTTTTTTATTCGGCGGTTTCAGCAATCACAATCTAAAAAACAGTCTGGTCATCACGATCTTTGCTTTTCTTTATACTTTTGCCAGGGAATTGATCAAAGATGCGGAAGATATCGAAGGAGACAGGAGGTCAGCAGCAAACACGCTGGCAGTTAAATTCGGCAGCAAAAAAACTGTTCTTTCCTCTCTTTTTCCGATCCTCTTGATCATCTCTCTTATCCTGTTGCTATTTCTGAAGCAGGAATTATCTCTGCAGACTTTTCTCCTGCTGAATTTGACCGGTTCTCTACCTTTGATCTTTTTCATTTTTTTTTTATGGAACAACTGTTCTCAAAAAAACTTTTCCAGGATTTCTATCTGGATGAAAATTGATATGTTGATCCTGCTTTTTATATTCGGATTGGGAAATCGATATAATGGAACATAACTTCGTAAATTGGTAAACTCATTTCAAAATCGGAAATAATTGCCATTATTCCCAATCCCCCGATTGGGAATGCAATATGAAACCAAAATCCGGGTTACAGGTCAAAAAATTAACGAAGAACGGTTTGGAAAATTCCGAATCTTAAAGTCAGAACAAATGAAAGAAAACTTTGGAAGGAAAAGTTCAGGGAATAATTATGAAAACTTATGAAAAACTTATTCAAATGTCCGAGCAAAGAGCAAATTATTTTTGCTTGATGGATCCGGATAAATTAGATAAAAAAACCGCCATTTCAAATGCGAAGCTTTTCGAGGAAAATGGTGTCGATGGTATTCTTGTCGGCGGCAGTTTGATGATCAACAACAATTTTGATGAGAATTTGAAAGCGATCAAAGAAAATGTGCAGATCCCGGTGATCATCTTTCCCGGAATTTTCCAATGTATTTCTCCTTATGCCGATGCCATATTATATTTATCTCTGATAACCAGCCGCAACCCGCAGCTCCTGATCGGGGAACATGTGCGTGCTGCTCCTTTGATCAAACATTATGGTTTGGAAGCGATCGGAACTGCTTATATGTTGATCGAATCCGGGAACAGCACTTCTGTTCAATTTATGAGTAACAGTTTTCCTATTCCGGATACCAAAAACGATATTGCAGTAGCGCATGCTCTCGCCGGACAATATCTCGGAATGAAACTGATCTACACGGATTCGGGAAGCGGAGCGAAAAACTCCATCAGCAACGAAATGATCTCTGCGATCAAAGAAAATGTTTCCTTGCCGTTGATCGTCGGGGGCGGAATTAAAGACCCTGAAACAGCTGCTCATAAAGCAAAAGCAGGAGCAGATTTTGTGGTCACAGGAAATGTTTTGGAAAAAAATCCTGAACCGAGTCTGATCAAAGAATTTGCAGATGCTGTTCGGAAAAACGGAAGAAAATGATCGATATTCATACTCACATTCTCCCCGATTGCGACGACGGCTCTCCAGATCTTCAAACATCCGTTAAAAAACTGAAAATAATTCAGGATGCAGGTGTCAGCGATGTTGTCCTGACTCCTCATTTTTTACGGAATTTATATCATAATTCCGCAGATATTATCGAGAACAGGTTCGATCTTCTGCAAAAAGCCGTTCTCAAAGAAAATTTGAAAATAAATTTGCACAAAGCAGCTGAAGTTTATTTAGATGGCAAGATCATCGACGATATTGAAAAAGAAAATCTTTTTATCAGGGACACAAAATATATCCTGGTCGAAACGAGTATGACTATTTTCCCCGATGATCTTCTGGAAACATTGTATCACCTTGTCAGAAAAGGTTACCGACCGATCATGGCTCATCCCGAAAGATATAATAATATCATCAGGAATATCGGGATTGCTGAAGACCTGATGTTCCGTAATGTTTACCTGCAGCTGAATGCTGGAAGTATTCTCGGGAATAATGGAAAGCAGGTTCAGGATACAGCCTGGCAGATGCTGGAGAACGGGTTTGTCCATTTTCTCGCTTCGGATAATCATTGCCGGTCCGATGAATATACTCTACCAGCAGCTATTACGGAAATAAATGAGGAATTCGATGAATCTCTAACAACTCTCCTGACAGAGATCAATCCCCGAAAAATGTTGAACAACGAAAAGATCGATATTTTTTATATGGAGAAGCAGGAAAGAAATTATCCGGAAGAACTCAATTTTTTTGAAAAGGTATTAAAAAAAATATTCAAATGAGTGCCAATTAACTCATCCCGATTTCCTCTTATAAAGAGGGAATTTTAGGGAAGATATAAAATTTTAAATGAGTGAAAATATACTAATAACCGGAATCAGCGGTTTTATTGGGAAAAATGTTACCCGCCGTTTACTCAGGAAAAACAGGAAGATCACAGCCCTGATCAGACCTTCAACCGATCTCGAAAGAATCGAAGAATTTGAAAATAAAATCGATTTTATTGAGATCGACCTGGCTGATATTCCAACATTGAGGAATTATCTCAAGCAAAATTCTTTTGATTGTATCGTTCATATCGGGGCAATCCGCGGCGGCAGGAAATTTCCCGGACAAACTTATTTCGATGTCAATGTCAATGCCACGGAACAGCTTCTGATCAATGCACTGGAAAATAATTCCAGGTTTCTTTTCTGTTCTTCTGTCGGAGTTTTCGGAGCGATCCCGAGCGAACTTCCTGCAAATAATCAGACAAAACGAAAGAATGACAATTATTATCATTATACAAAGATCCAGGCAGAAATCCTTCTCCAGAAATATGTTCTGCAGGGACTGAACGGAGTTATTATCCGACCTGCGATAACTTACGGGATCGGAGATTTCGGTTTTCCTTTTACCCTGACAAAATTGATCGATAAAAACCTGATGTATCTCCCTGATAAAGAAGTAATGATCCATTTAACGAATGTCGAACTGCTTTCTCTTGCTTTCGCAAAATTGGTCGAAACCGGCTTTACTCCCGGATGTGCTTACAATATCGCCGATGAAAAACCGGTTAAATTACTGGAGTTGGCTAATTTCATCAGCAATGAAATCAGAGGTAAGGAATTTCCCAAAAAGAAGATCATCGCTAAGAAGTTTTTCCAGTATGGAGAAACCATTTCCCGCATCCTGAAAAATGAAACCTGGATTTCCCGTTTTGAATTGATCTCCAAAAGCTGGTTTTATGATACGAATAATTCCTATCACGAACTTTCTCTTAAAAAAATCAATACAATTCCGGATTTTAAAGTCGTAACAAACTGGTATAAAAGTCTGAAAAAGAGCAAGTTATAAATTATGGCGATCCCGATCTTGCACAGCTGGAAAAATTATTTTACAGATCATGATGAGGGACTCGGTTCTTCTTACGAGCGCATTATTCTCAATAAAAAACTCGCATCCGTCTGTAAACATTTCCGCATAAGAACAGTTTTGGAAGCTCCTGCTTTCGGTTTTACCGGAATTTCCGGGATCAATAGTATGGGTCTTGCCCGGGAAGGTTATTCTGTTTCGCTTATCGATCATGATCGAGAGCGGATCGAATCGATCAGGAAAATCTGGAAAGAAACGGATTTAAAAAGTGATATTCATTTTTCCAAAGATTACCGGAAATTACCTTTTAGTGATGAAAATTTTGATTTCAGCTGGAATTTTTCCGCTTTGTGGTTCGTTCAAGATCTTTCAATTTTTTTGAAAGAACTAACGAGAGTTACTTCCGGAGCGATTTTATTATGCGTTCCCAATCGAAATGGAATTGGATATTTATCCCAGAAATTCCTGGGAAAAGAAAACCTCAGGAAATTCCTGATCGAAGATAATATTATCCCCGGCAATTTTATAAATATTATGAAAGAACTCGGCTGGATGCTGCTCGATAAAAATTATATCGATTGTCCTCCCTGGCCCGATATCGGGATGCCGAAAGAAAAATTCCTGGAAATTCTCAAACTGGAATGGCTGCTCAAAAATAAAACTCACCAGCCGGTTTCCATTATGGATCTTTATTCCGGGGAAGATGATAATTTTGAAGAACAAATGCTTTCTTATTCCCGGTTTGAAAAAAATGCACCCGGTTTTATCAAGTTTTTCTGGGCGCATCATCGCTATTTTCTTTTTATTCCGAAACAATGAAAAATGAAAAAAAATCATCTTAACTGGATTTCCGGTATCCTACTCGGAATCATCTTCCTCATCGCCTGGTTCAGGATCGTCGATTGGCAGGAATTTATCGGTTATTTTCATAAATTTGATTTGAGGATGGTTCTTTTCTTTTCCCTGTTTTATATTCTTGCGTATTTTATCAGGAGTTTGCGCTGGAAAATGATCCTCGATCCGATCTATAAAATGCGAATTTCCGAAAGTTTTTCAATCTTTATGAGCGGATTGTTCATCAATTATATAATTCCGGTTCGGGCCGGTGAAATCGCCAAATCCGTTATTTTAAAAGCAAAAAAAAATGTCAGAATCTCACACAGTCTTCCATCCATTTTCATCGATAAAATTACAGATCTTTTTCCCATCATTTTGATCATGATCTTAATTCCGCTCATCTCGATCAAACTGAATTTGACTTTGTATATCATCGTTTTCCTGCTTTTTTTTGTTTTCTTATTATTTTTGAGTTTTCTTTTTTTTGCAGTCAATCATCGTACTAAAGCAGTAAAAATATTGAACTTTTTCCTGAAAATAATTCCTCCGAAATACAGGAATAAATTCGAAGATTTTTTCTCCAATTTTGTGGACGGTATGGCAATTATGAAAAACCGCAAGAAGGATTTTATCCTTGTATATGCTTTGACCATCCTTGCCGTATTTTCCGAAGCAGTTTATATTTATGCTGTTTTCCGAGCTTTTGGAGCGGATGTAAGTTATCCCAAAATCCTCTTTGGATATACTTTGATGAACCTGACTTATATTCTCCCGACTCCGCCCGCTCAAATCGGTTCCAACCAATTTATGTGGGTTTTGATCTTCTCTTTTGCATTGGGGATCGATGAAAATTTGACCAGCGCAGCCGTAACTTTCTCCCATTTATTGACTTCGATCTGGATTTTCCTGGTAGGAGGAATTTCTTTACTTGCCCTAAAAATAAGATTTGGAGATCTGGTTTCCGGGCAAAATATTATGAATAGAGGAAAAAATGAGCAGTAAGAATTTAGAAATTTTAGAAAGTTTAACTTCTGCAAAAGAGAAGATATTGAAAGAGATCAGGAAAGTTATTATCGGGCAGGACAAGATCGTCGAAGAATTTTTGATCGCCTTATTTGCTAACGGTCATTGTCTGCTCGAAGGTGTTCCCGGATTGGCAAAAACTCTGCTGGTCTCGACCATGTCGGATGTTTTGAGTATGAAATTCAACCGCATTCAGTTCACGCCGGATTTGATGCCTTCCGATATAACGGGAACTGATATTTTAGCGGAAAACAAAGCAGATGGAAAACGCTATTTTGAATATATCAGAGGACCGATTTTCTCCAATATTATTTTGGCGGACGAAATAAATCGGACACCACCTAAAACTCAATCCGCACTTCTGCAGGCGATGCAGGAATATCAGGTTACTGCCGGAAACAAAACCTTTGAACTCGATCAGCCTTTCCTTGTTTTTGCAACCCAGAACCCGATCGAGCAGGAAGGAACTTATCCCTTACCGGAAGCGCAATTAGACCGTTTTATGTTCAATATTTATATTGATTATCCTGCTTATGACGAGGAAAAGGAAATCGTAACCAAAACAACAATGGATCTCCTCGGAGATGTAGAACCTGTTCTAAATGCTCTGGAAATAATTGAAATCCAAAAAGCTATCAGGCAGATCCCGGTCAGCGAACATGTTCTCGATTTTGCTGTCAAACTCGCGCGCGCAACCAGACCGCATTACCCAGATTCCCCGGAATTCATCAAAAAATGGGTTACCTGGGGAGCAGGACCGCGTGCTTCTCAGTATCTGGTTTTAGCTGCCAAAACACGAGCCGCTCTCGATAATAGACTTTCTCCGTCCATCGATGATATTATCCGGATCGCAGAAATTGTGCTTCAACACCGGGTTTTAGTTTCCTTTGCTGCTGAAGCGGAAGGACTCAAATCAAAAGGTGTGATCAAAAAATTGCTCCGGGAATTAAAATAATTGTTGTTCTCTCCAAAAAAATAATTATACTTTCCTAAAATTTGATAGTATTAAAGTTTATTGGAGATTGAATATGGCGAATAAAAATGTTATTGTTTTCAGCACGCCAACCTGTTCCTGGTGCATAAAATTGAAAAATTATCTTAAACAAAACAAAATTCGTTTCAAAGATGTAGATGTTTCCAGAGATAAGAAAGCCGCTCAGGACATGGTTAGAAAAACCGGACAACAAGGTGTTCCGCAAATGTGGATAAATAATCATCCTGTAGTCGGATTTGATAAAGCTAAAATCAATAGTTCATTGAACATTAAATAGGAGCAAAAATGGAAAAAAAAACTGAAAATTATGTTAATCTGAGCAATGATTTATATAAACTTTGCTCACGAAAAGAGATGATCCAAAGACAATGTTCAAAAATTGGTAGAATGGAATGCAACCTGCTTCATTATCTTGATAAAATCAATAAAGCAGTCTGCATGAACGATCTTTCAAAAGAAATGAAAGTCTCTCACAGCAGGATAACTCGCATCATCGATACTTTGGTTAAGAAAAAACTCGTGAAAAGATTTCCTTCCAAAAGAGATAGAAGAAGCTGGCTGGCAGAAATATCGACAAGAGGAAAAGAATTATCTCATAAAACTTTTAAGGATTTTGTTGAAATTCAAGAAGCTCTGATAAAGAAATTACCGGAAACTAAGGTTGTTGAAATCTATGACAACATCAGGGAATATCTGAAGTATTATAACCTGGTTCTGGATGAAAAGGAAGCAACTTTATGAGAAAAATAACTACTGCTAAATGGCTCGACAAAATGGCTTTCGATGTCGAATTGAACGGACATCATTTCCTGATCGATGCTAATGAGAAAGTTGGTGGAAAAAACCGCGGACCCAGACCGAAAGGTTTACTTTTGAGCGGATTAGCCGGCTGCACGGGAATGGATGTCGTTTCTATCCTCAAAAAAATGAAAGTCGAAAATTACAAATTTGAGATAAATGTAGCTGCAGAACTTACGGATGAACATCCAAAAATCTATGATAAAATCGAACTCGAATACCTTTTTTCAGGTGAAGATTTACCGGTTTCAAAAGTGAAAAGAGCAGTCGAACTTTCGGAAACAAGATATTGCGGTGTCTCAGAAATGCTGCGCAAAGCTGCTGAGATCAAAACAAAAATATTGCTGAATGGAGAAGAAGTTTAATGAAAAGAATTTTACTAACTATTATGCTGATGTCTGTCCTTTTTTCATCTGCCTGTTCCGGTGAAAAAGCCGAGTTAAAAGGGCAGGATAAAAATACCTGGCTTACTAATTTAGAGGATGCACAAAAAATTGCCAAAGAAAAAGATGTTCTGATCCTGGTGAATTTCACCGGTTCCGATTGGTGCACATGGTGTTTTAAGATCAGGGACGAGATTTTTTCCACAAAGGAATTTCTGGATTTTGCCGGAGAAAATCTCGTTTTGGTCAAACTTGATTTTCCAAAAAATATCCCTCAATCTGATACAGTTAAAAAATATAATCAAAAATTAATCGAAAAATATGGGGTGCAGGGATTTCCCACAATTCTGATCTTAAATGCGGAGGGTGAAGTTCTCTCGCAAGCCGGTTATCAACCCGGAGGTCCTTCTGCGTTCATCAAAACGATCGAAGGATCGATATCCTATATAAAAGATCACAAAAACGATACTTATACTGATAAAGCGGGATTGGAATGGTATCTTCTATTAGAGAAAGCCAAAGAAATTTCGCAAAAAGAAGAAAAACCCATTCTGGTCAATTTTACCGGTTCGGATTGGTGCTCCTGGTGCTTTAAAATCCGGGATGAAATTTTTTATCAGAAAGAATTCGTCGAATATGCCAGGAAAAATCTGGTGCTCCTCCAATTTGATTATCCCAGAGCAAAAGAACAATCCCCGGGAATGAAAGCATATAACCAGAAAATCGCCGGGAAGTTCAAGATCAAAGGTTTTCCAACTATCCTGCTTCTCGATAAAGAAGGTTCGCAAATAGCTCAAATGGGTTATGAGAAAGGCGGACCATTAAAATACATCGAATTAATCGAAAAGAATCTGACAAAACTGCGCTGAGTTCGATAGCATAAGATAAATCATCGTTCCCAATCCCCGATTGGGATGATGATTTAAACTCCAATTTGAAAAAAATGAATTTTAAACTTATAATTGCTTTCCTGATCATAATATTTTTATATAATTTTATCCAGGCAGAAAATGATTCTCCTCTAGGATATTGGCGAACCGTCGATGATAAAACCGCAAGAATTAAATCAATAGTCGAGATCTGGAAAGAAGATGGAATTCTTTACGGAAAGATCACCAAACTTTTCCGGCTGCCCAACGAAGATCCTGATCCAATCTGTGATAAATGTAAAGGTGAGAAGAAAAACAAACCTGTTCTGGGAATGACAATTCTCTGGGATCTAACTGAGAAAAAAGGAGTTTGGTCCGGCGGGAAGATCCTCGATCCTGAAAACGGAAAAATTTATAAATGCAAAATAAAAGTAATTGAGGACGGCAAAAAGTTGGAAGTAAGAGGATTTATCGGTTTTTCTTTGTTAGGAAGAACTCAGTTATGGGAAAGAATAGAGTAATTCATAACCGGTTTTTATCTATTCGACTCGTAAGCAAAGCGACGAGTCGAAAAAGAAAACAAGAATAATCTGTTCCCAGTACTCGTCCTTCGTCCTTATGACTCGAATTAATTTTTCCAAATAATCTCACCATTTTTAATTACTATCTCCACATTATTCGAACCAAAATGATAAGGTAAATATTTATAAGAAGGCATATCCATAATTAGAATATCTGCATTTTTTCCAACTTCCAGACTTCCGGTTTTATCACCCATTTCTAACGCATAAGCAGCATTGATCGTCGCGGCTGTGATCGCTTCCGCAACTGTCATCTTCATTTGCAGACAGGCAAGAGTAATGACGAACTGCATACTGTCGCAATGGCAGCTTCCGGGATTAAAATCTGTCGCTAAAGCAACCGGCAATCCTGAATCGATCATATTTCTGGCTCGAGCGTAACTTTTCATTCCTAAACTGAATATCGTTCCCGGTAGTAGTGTCGCTAAAACTCCAGCATTCCGCATTTCTTCGATTCCTTTGTCGGATATTGCTCCCAGATGATCAGCTGAAACAGCTCCAATCTCAGCTGCTAATACCGCTCCCTCGATCGGTTCGATCTCATCCGCATGCATCCTGATCTTAAATCCGAGTTTTTTTGCACATTCGAGAATGTCCCGTGACTGTTCTATCGAGTAAACATGCTTTTCTGTGAAGATATCGCAATATTTCGCCAGATTCTGCTTTCTGACTTCCGGTAACATCTCCTCTTTCAAAATCCTGATATATTCTTCCCGGTTATCTTTATATTCGCCTGGAAATTCATGCGCTCCCAGAAATGTTGGAACAATATCGATAGGAAAATCCTCGTTCAATCTCCTGATGACTTTCAACATTTTGATCTCACTTTCAAGTGAAAGTCCGTAACCGCTTTTTGCTTCGAGAGTTGTGGTTCCGGTTGAAATAATTTTTTGAATTCTTTTTTTGGATAGAGTAAAAAGTTCTTCTTCCGATGCTTCCCGAACTGCTTGAACGCTCGATCTGATTCCACCTCCGCTTTGCGATATTTCTACATAAGATTTTCCTTTTATCCTCATCTCGAATTCATTTTCACGGGTATGCACAAATACAGGATGTGTATGCGGATCGATAAAACCCGGCATCACGACTTTATCCGAAGCATCGATTTTTTGATTGGAATCAAATTTCGATAAAATCTCGGAGTTTTTCCCAACTGCGATGATCTTCCCGTCCTTTACAGCGATCGTTCCATTGTCGAGAATGAATAAATCGTCCATTTCTTTTCCTGCTCGCGGCTGGTTTTTTCCTTTTAATGTCAGCAATTCCTTTGCATTAAAAATGATCATATCTGCGTTCATAATTATCCTCATTTTTTATTTTCGTGCAGGAAAAATAATATAAGTTTATTTAAGCAAGATTTATTTATGCAAATTTGAATTTGACTATTATTCGTTTTCGATTTATTTGAAATTTGGAATTTAAACATCTTAAAAACTAAAAAAACAAATTGAAAAAAAGGATCGAGTTCAAGACAAAATGTAATTAGTTTTTTGATATCATTTATATTTTGTTGCTGATAAATCAACATTAATGGTTTTATAAAAAGTCATATATTGTTATTCTATCCATTCTCGGAAGCAATCTGCGACGGATGAAAACATAGTCGATTATAACTTGTTGGAAATATTGATCCTTTCCCGATAAATCGTGACTCACGATGACAGATTTCAATGATTTTTGATTTTATAGGAGATCGACAACATTGACAATGAATAATTTAGCATCTCGATAAACAATGAAAAAGCGGGAATATTCCCGCTTTTAATGAAATTTCTTGTCAGTATTGAATAAATCCTTTACTTCAATATCCCTTTGGAAATAACAAGTCTCTGCACCTGGTTAGTACCTTCATAGATTTGACATAGTTTCACATCCCGCATAATTTTCTCGACAGGGTAATCTTTGGAATAACCTTCTCCAGCCATCACCTGTACCGCGTTTGTCGCTACTTTCATCGCGACATCGGAAGCATACATCTTGGACATTGCAGATAAAATCGAAACATCTTTCTGCCCGGAATCATACGCCCAGGCTGCTCTCCAAGTCAGCATTCTGGCTGTTTCGATTTCCGTTGCCATATCTGCCAGCATAAAGGCAACAGCCTGGTTTGCTGCGATCGGTTTACCGAATTGAATCCTGTTCTTTGCCCAATCCTTCGAGATCTCAAAAGCAGTTCTGGCTGCTCCCAGACTTAAAGCTGCAACACCTGTTCTGGTTCGATCAAAGGTTTTCATGGCAACTATAAAGCCGCGACCTTCTTTACCCAACATATTCTCAACCGAAACTTCCACATCATGATATTTGATCTCATTTTGCACGGAAGCTCGCTGACCCATTTTTTCCATTTTAGAAATGATTTCGATTCCGGGAAAATCTGTAGGAACGATAAAAGCAGTCAGGCTTCTGGCTCCTTTTTCTGGATTCGTGAGAGCAAAAACCGTATGGAAACAAGCGACTTCTCCATTTGTAATGAACCTTTTATGTCCGTTCAAAATATATTTATCACCTTTTTTGATAGCAGTGGATTTGATACTTGCCACATCCGAACCTGCATTCGGTTCGGTTAGACAATATGCAGCCACTCCCTGCTGTTCCTTGATAAATCCGAAGAATTTCTTTTGCTGCTCGTCATTTCCTGCTAATAACAATGGTGTCAGCGCCAGAGTGTTGGCATCGATACAAATCCCGATCCCGATACAACCTGCTCCCAGTTCTTCCGAAGCAAGCGAACCATCCAGAATACCATAACCGTTCCCGCCAAATTTTTCCGGGATAGGTCCGTTCATTAAACCCGCTTTGTAAGCCGCTTTCACGATCTCCCAGGGAAATTCGCACGATTCATCATATTTCATCCGGTTCGGAACGATCCATTCCTGCACAAAAGAGTGATACTTTTCCTTAATTTCCTGTTGTTTACTGCTTAATGAAAAATCAATCATTATTTTCCTCCCATATTATTTTTCCGGTTATTGATTATATGATGGTTTCTGGTGTCAAATAAAAAATGATACGATCGGATGATTAAAGCATAAAGCACAAATTGTCGAATAAAGAAATATTTTTCTATTTGTGTATTTCATAAATAATTTATTTTCAATTCTGTGTAAAATTTTTCTTGAAATAATAAAAGAAAGCATCCGGAAATACCGGATGCTTCCAATTTAATTCGTTTGTATTCGTTGTTTATCTTGTTCGTATTAAGGATTTATTTTTACGATCCTAAAGCCGATGGCTGTTGTAACTCTTCCGATAATTAAGTTCGCTTTACAATTGCTGCGGTTGGCATTTCTCAAATAATCGGGTCCGAATTCCCAACTACTTCCTCTGATCACAGCTCTTGTAGCTCCGCTGATGTTACCAGCTGGTCCAGTTGGATCTACTTCCGGACTTTCCAGGTAATAATCGCTTTCGTACTTGTCATTACACCATTCCCAGACATTTCCAGCGACATCGCTCGCACCTCCGTAACTATTTCCTGAAGGCAAGGAACCGACCTCTAAAGTTATATTTCCGTTTCCGGAATCAAAGTAGTTTGCCAAATCTCCGGTTGGTATATCTTCTCCCCAAGGATAGGTCCTGTTATTATCAGCATTGTCATAACGAGCAAAATATTCCCATTCTGCTTCAGTTGGTAATCGATAACCATTTCCTCCATCATAAACACTGCAACTCCAGTTCGTCGTATTATAAAGAGTGTTAATACCCTCGATCTGCCCGAGCCAATTTGCGTAGGCAGCTGCTCCGTTCCATTGCATATCTGTCATTGGTTTGTTATCAGTTCCGCTCGGGTAAATAAAATATTTAGCATCTTCATCAAAGCAGACACCACATTCAAGCTCTGTATCTTCTTTCAAAATATCACTGATATTAACAGCATCATCCGCATAATTCAAATTTCCTTCATATAATTCTTTGATCTTACCTTTACCTAAAGCCCAGTTCAAAATATCGACATACTGTCCGATCGTGACCTCGTATTTTCCGATCTCAAAATCATGAGTCAACTGCACATTGTGTACAGGTTGTTCATCATCTTCACCATTATCACTGCCCATATTAAAACTTCCAGCTGGAGTTGCCACTAGTTCCGGAAAGGAATCAAAGGAAAAATCGAGTGTAGTAACAGAAACAGGTTCACAATAATCGCTGTATCCGACCGGAGTGTTGACTCTGATGCGGTAATAATAAGTTGTATTCGGTTCCTTATCAAAATCGACAAACTCGGTTGCATTCTGTTCCAAATTCCCGATCTCGATCCATTCTCCTTCGGGATCATCAGCAACTTCGATCAGGAACTCAGTTTCTTCTATGGTTGCATCCCTCCAACTTAAATCAACTTTTAGGACAGACAATGCTTCAGCTTCTACATCATAAGGGATTCCGCTTCTCACAGTAAACATCCAAATATCACTCCAAATACTATGATCACTTCTGACTTTGAAATAGTAACTCCCACCCAGAACAAGCATTTCCTGATCTTCCGGCATATCTTCGATATCCAAACCATAAGAAGCTCCGGAAGTCGTTTTATTGACCAAAAGGTTTGAAAAATCATCAATATCGGAAATCTGGATCCTGTATAAATCCGTACCAGTAAATGGTCCCCAGGTAAAATCCGGAAGCTGGTTTACACCTGTTTGATTTTCATCAGGCGTCAGCAAAATAACAGGATCGACAATATCGAAAGTTGTAAAACTCCAGGTTTCAGACCAATCCCTGATACCTTCAGGTTGGACACGCCAATAATACATTTGATTTCCATCCAAATCCGACTCGTGCGTATAGGTTGTATTTTCTATTTCGATCTCATCTATGATCAGATCTGTGAAATTCTCATCGTTAGCTACTTGCAACGCATAAGTAGCAGCTCCTTCGAATACTACCCATTCAAAATCAGGAATAACACCAACATCTGTGCTTTCATCTTCCGGAGATGACAGAAATACATAATTATTTGTCTGGAAGTTGAGTGTATCACTCCATCCTGCTGCAACATCACAATTCACTCTCCAATAAAAAGTGTTATTCACATCCAGATCTGTCTCATATTCATTACTTATTCCTAATTCTTCATCGATCACAAGATTGTTGAATTCGTTATCGAGACCAACCTGAATAGTATAGGAAGTTGCATTATCCAATTCTTCCCATTCAAAATTGATAGGGTTAGAAATATCTGTATCATCTTCTTCAGGATAAGAAAGGCTTACTCTTTTCTCAGTTTTGAAATTCCTGACATCACTCCAGAATCCTTGCGTATTATCTGCTTTCACTCGCCAGTAATACTGAACATTTTCAGGAAGGTTGTCAGCTGGAATATATTCGGTTCCAGATTGTTCGATATCGATCACAATTTCTCCTGCTGAAAAATCATCATCAGTAGCAATTTGCAGATGGTAGCTGACAGCTCCATCAAATTCTTCCCATGTTATGTTTGGTTTCAAACATACAACACTATTATTATTGGGTTCTATTTGCTCTACTACTTTCCGGGTTACAAAAGCCCAAATAGTGCTCCAATCCGAATTATCTGCTTTGACACGCCAATAAAAAGTCTGGAAATTCTCCAGATCTTCACTTGCTTCATAGGAAGTTCCCGTTACAGTTTCATCGATGATGAATGTTTCCGGATCAGCATCTGTAAATACAGAATCATTTCGAACTTGGATCATATAATCAGCTGCTTCAGGATAGAGTCGCCATTTGAACAAAGGAGTAAGATCATTCAGGTCATCGTCATCTTCATCGGGAATGATAAAATCATTTTCCGGTTCGAGCAAGGTCAATCTCGGACCTTGCAGATTACGATAGAAAAGCATAAAATCAGCAAAATTCACTTCTAGAGTATCGGGAAGTTCAAACGGATCATAATTAAAAGCTAATGTATCCGAAGTATCATTTTTCAGCCATAATGCTTCGGAGTCTATGTTATGATAATAATCATAGACATAATTCGCTTGATCGTTTTCATCCAGATAAAAGATTTGATTATCATCGACAATGATACCATTATTATCTTCACCACCTAATGTTTCTTCGTTCATAATGACTTGATGAGTCATTATTTTCAGGTAGTTTTCGGTGATCAAAATTGGATAATCATCGCGAACTGCAGAAGTATCGCTTTCCACCTGATAGTAATCCCAACTATCTATCAATAAAACGCTAACATTGTCATTACCGGTTTCATCAGGTGGTGTAACCGGACCTTGTTCATCTTTAGTACAACTGAAAATCACAAAAACTGCTAAAAGCAGGATAACTAAGAGTGCGTGTTTATTTATATTCTTCATGATCGTCTCCCTGAATTAATTACCATTTATGATCTCTAACATCATCACATTGACCTGTTCCGGCTTCATATAAGAAAGTGGAAATCCAAAGATATAACAACTATTGTCTTCGGTAACTCTCCTGATCGCAACAGGTTGACCTGTAAATTCTTCATATTCATCAAAGGTCGGATCGAGCGGACCGTCTCCAGGTTCTTTACAACCAAAACGGTAGATAACTTCAACATCAGCCGGTAGAAGTGATTCTTCAAAAATCGCTATAGGACCTAAACCTTTAACCGAATCTTGAACAACTGGTGAATAATTGACGAAAGGATTAAAGCTTGGTATTTGAAGATCGATGTCTTGCGAAAATCCATTATCAGCCGTCGCTTTATTAAAATATGCTAAAGCAAGTTTATCTGGAGTAAATCCGATTGCTTCTGATCCGTTTTTAGAAATTGCTTTGATGACATCTCCATCTTCAGTAGATAAACCAAAAAAGTTTAAGAAGACATTATCGTCTATAAGATAATCTTCAAGAGTATTCAGTGTGTTTCTGAAATTTAAACCACCTGACATAATGAGATTACCGCCACCCCTTAGATATAAGCTAAAAATTTCGAATTCTTTCTGGAAATTACTATCAACAGTAATTTGATCGGAATGATAAATTACCCATTTATATCTCTCTAAATCGGTTGGTGAAAAAACATCTCTGGCAAAATGCAATTGATTTCTCCATACTGTTTCTTTCAATTCTTCCCTGTCTATCATATCAATGGTTCCGCTATATCCTGCCAAGAATTCTTCGAAATATAAAGAGTCTAATAAAGCTTCAGGTGCGAAATTATTATTATCCTGACTGTCATCTATTATCAATATCCCTTCTTTCTCATCTTTTGGAACTCTATTGACAATTCTAAATATCATTGAAGCAGGAGTTGGGTCACCAGCGTCCTGCAGATCAACTGCGCGCACTTCCAAGCGATGTAAACCTTCTTCTAATGATGTAAGTACAGAATGTTGAGCAATACTGTGATGAATTGGGATCCGCAGCCATTCCTTGCCATTATCATCGATTTGCAGATTATCTCCTTCCGGTGGAAGAGGTGGATAATAATAAGGTTCTCCATCTAACCGCAAATCAAAGTATTGCATTTCGCTATAATAAGTTGCATCTGTGTCCTCATCTTTTAAAGTACCAACTACAAGATCGAAAGGATTATCTGTGATGTTCGGTTCTCCCTGGGTTGTCTGACCATATTCACCATGCCAGCCCCAATGAGCAAAAATTTTTAGATCGCTGCTTCCCAAAACTGCAAATTCTCCTTCCTTATTGATCCAGAAGGGAGTTGAAAAATGAGTTCCGTCGGATGTATTTTCTTCTTCGATAACTTTTGTGATTTGTCCATCCAGATATTTAGTAAAATGGTTTTCTCCTAATATCCAGATATCACAGCCATCACCACTGTCGTTTCCTTGATAGATCAGAGTTCCCGGATGATATCCGTCATAGATCAGGAATGAGACTGTATCAGGATCTGAAACAATTCCGGCAATATCGACACCTTTGGCAATTATATATGTCGAATCATTGATTACAGGATCATCTTGGGAAAAGTTTGGGATTAAAGCAGGATCGGTTTTCTGGGTCATCAAATAGCGAGTTACATCTGTTTGCCCTTTTGTACTTATCCATGTTGTATCATAGCCGCCGTTTGCATATGGAATGATATTTCCGTCGAGATCGCGTTTTTCCAATTTGAATAAGAAGTAGTAGGAAATTTCTCCCACGTACTGATCATTATCGCGTATTCTAAATTGGAAATAAATTCCGGTTCCGATTGTTCTCTGAGATATATCACCTTGAGTCGACTCAATAACGACCGAAGGTGCGGCAGAAAACGAATAAAAATATTTTCTAACGATCTCGCTTTCATCTTCATCATTATCGATACATTTTATCTCAAAAATACTTGTTAAAGGTGCATAAACCGGATTCCCGAAATCGTCTATAACCGGTTCTCCGTTATCGAAGAGTTGTTCTCCATTTGCCGGAAAATTTATCTCGGCATAAACTTGAGTTGTCCAGATCGAGATATTCGCTGCCGGATCATCCATGGGAATTGTTTCATCAGCACCAGGTTGATAATGATAAACCCAACCTTGATCATCGACATACTCATAACCAGGAGTTCCCGTGGGAGCACCATTTTCATCTTTGTAGGGCACCCCAAGAGAATCAACAACCCTGAAAGCATAAGATGTTACAGTTCCATCAGGATCATAAGCGTCCCAGTATATTTTTTGTTGGAATAAAATAGAATCACCGATTTGATCAGGATCTTCAACTCCTTCATAAGAAGTGATCGTGATAATAGGCAATAAATTAATGTTTAATTCACCTTTTCTACCGCAAGCATTTAATATTAGAAGTAACCCGATTATAGCGATGAACAAGTATGATAGTTTTTTTAATATTAACATCCAATCCTCCCGAATTTATTTATCAATTCTTTTTCCAAAATTTTGCGAACTTAAATACTTTTAGTTCTTTTTCCGTCAATAAAATTATCATTTTTGAGTTATTTTTTATATTGGAATTTCAATCATTTTCCAACCTTCAAGGTTATCCTAACCCGGATAAACCGGAAACTAAATATCTAAAATTCTAAAAAAAACTAAA